>CAWIPW010000022.1:0-38856 GCA_963838005.1 uncultured Actinomycetota bacterium | reverse complement strand
CGCTTTCAGGAGCGGCCGTTCACCTCCGCCCGGATGCCGGCTCGGGCAGCAGTCCGAGTTGCTCGAGGACGCTGATCTCGTCCCAGTACTGGCGGAGCGAACAGATTCGCTCGCCTTCGAACTCGGCAACCGTCACGCCGTGGATCGTGACACGGATGCCCCTCGGTTCCACCGTGATTCCGTCGCCGAGGGAAAGGGGTCCGGTGTGGGTGATGGAGAGACTCCACTCGACGCACGCCACGTCACCCGACACATCGAGGGGGGACAACACAAGCTCTGCGTCGGAGAAGGATGCATCCAGCCCGGCCACCGCCGCCAGCATCTCCCCCACGGACCCGGCGGTGAACGAAGGCGTCCACACGGTCACATCGTCGGTGTAGAAGTCGGGGACGGCCGCGCCCAGTTCGAAGCGGCTGCGAAACGTGTGAGCGAGCGTGGTCGCACGCTCCGCGTTGGTGGTCACGTCGCCGCCGGTCCCGCCAACAGCCTGGCCTTGGCCGCCTCGAACTCCTCGTCCGTCAAGGTCCCGGAGCTGCGCAGGCCGGCCAATTCCTTCAGTGAGCCACGAGATCATCTTCCGGGCGGCTGGGTCTCGGGGTCGAGGGGGCCACCCGGCGGGTGGCGTCATAGGCAGCGTGCAACTCGTTATTTCGCTCCTGCTGCTGGACCGGTTCCCTCGGCAGCCCGTACCGCATCCAGGTCTGAGGAGGTCTGAGGAGGAACAGCAACCGACGCGGTCCGTTCGGTCAGGTGCCCAGGATCTTCGCCTTCTGGGCGGCGAACTCCTGCTCGGTGAGGATGCCCTGGTCCTTGAGCTCGGCGAGCTGCTTCAGCTGCGCGATCGGATCCACGGCCGCCGGCGCCGGTGCAGGGGCGGGCTGCACGTACTGCTGCTGCGGGGGGTACTGCTCCTGCTCCTGTTGCGACCAGCGGTTCGCCTGCCGACGGGATACACGGTTGGACACGGCCGTAGCCTGTGCCGGCAACCACGGCCGTCCTGGCGACACCTCGGAGTAGTCCTGGCATGATGTGGTCCTCCCTCTCGCGTCGGTTCCAGTGGTCGGTCGTGTCGAGCGACTCGTACAAGACGTCCTGGGGGATATAGCCGGCGGCGACGAGTGCCGCGCTGCCCTTCCGCAGCGCCTGCACGAAACCGTATGCCGTACCTGTTTCCGAAGATGAGCACGCCCGCAGAGGAGCCCGGCTCGATCACCGAGGCGGCGTCGGCCAGGTCGCTGCTGTCCATGAGCCCCGACGACGCCCCTTCGAAGATCGCCAGGTCGAACTGGCCGTCCCGGTCCAGGTCGGCCAGCTGCAGGGTCTGAACGGAGCCATCCTGCTCACGACGGATGAACGTCAGGTCGAGGATGCGGATCGTCCCGTCGTCGACGAGGTCCATCAGCGCGGAGAACCCCTCTCCGGTCATCTTGCTGCCCGGGAACTCGACCACCAGGTAGCTGATCGGACCCAACGGGGCGTGTTCGTCTGGCACGGCGGCTCCCTTTCTAGTCTCGGGCTGGAAATTCCGGAGCGTATCCCAGATGGTGGATGGCACTTCGGGGGTGACCGGTGCAGTATGCCGCCTCCGGAGTGACGGCGGAACCGGCCCGTCAACGCCGAAGGGCGGGACCCTCGGCTCGCCCCGGGTTCGGCTTCCGAATACCCTTCAGCTTCAGCTCGACGTCACGTCCGGAGGGGCCGCTCCCGTCGCCGTTTCCGGCGGCATGACGGACCTGGCCGGTCACCTCGGCCGTTGGATCCACACCGTCGACGCGGACGAAGACGAGATCACCGGGGTCCGATCGAACCGGAGGCTGCACCATGACCGATCGCATCGGATTCATCGGCATCGGGCTGATCGGTCGGCCCCTGGTCGAGAGCATGTTGCGCGCTGGCTTCGCCGACCGTGTACGATTTGACCCGGCCTCTCCGGGCGGTGGTCGAAAAGGGAGCTGCCGGCGCCGCCTCGGTGGCTGAGGTCGCCCGGGCATCGGATGTCGTGGGCGTGCGTCCCTGGCGATGCGCACGTCCGTTCGGTGCTCGAAGGGCCCGAGGGCCTGCTCGCCAACCTGTCTGCCGGCGCCGTTGTGGCCATCCACAGCACCGTGCTCCCTAAACGATCTCCTGGGCGGCCGAGAGGCCGCCACACATGATATCGGGATCGTTGAGGCGTGTCTGACAGGTGGGCACGTTGCCGCCGCGGAAGGACGGACGACGTTCCTCCTTGGCGGGGCCCCCGAGGATATTGCCGCCCTCGGCCCGATCCTCTCGGCCTGCGGCGAGACGCTGATCGAAGCCGGACCACTGGGTAACGCCAATCTGCTGAAGCTGTGTTTGAACCTCCAGACCTATGTACCCAGCTCGCCGTGGCCGAGGCGGTCCGGTTGGCCAGGGACCTCGGACTGCCGGTCGCGGGGCTGAAGGAGGCGATGCGGGCCAATGGCCAACTGGGCGAGATGGGAGAGATTTTCTTCGGGCTCCACGAGCTCTCCGACGAGATCATCGCGGATCGGGACATCCTGCCGATGCGTCGCACCTCGGCGGCGATCATCATGAAGGACCTCGAACTCATGCGCCTGGTCGGGTCCCGGCACGGTATCGATCTGCCCGCTCGCGATCTGGCCGAGGACCAGTTCTCCCGGACCTACCGGCTGCCCGACGAGACCGACGGCCCGGATCCCGCCGCCACGCCATGATCGGAACGTATCGGCACCGTCACGAAAGGAACACAACATGTCCGAGGAATCACGAGCACCCTATGACCGCGGACTCGAGGTCCTGCGCAACGTCTACGCCGGTGATGTCGTCACCCTCCCCGAGGGCACGATGGCCTTCAACGACGTCATGGTGCAGACCCTCTTCGACCAGGTCTGGCGGCGCGGCGTCCTCGACGTGCGGACCCGTCGTTTGCTGCTGATGGGTGTCATCGCCGCCAACGGGCAGGTGGACACGTGGAAGATCCAGGCACGTGCGTCGCTCAAGCGGGGCGAACTCACCCCTGATGAGCTCCGTGAGACGTTGGTGATGCTCGCCCCGTACGCCGGCTATCCCAACGTCGCCGGTCTCGTGGTGCCGTGTGAGGAGGTCATCGGAACGTGGATCGCCGACGGATCACCCCGATGGGACGACGACCAGGGAGCGGAATGAGCGGCCACGCGATCCGAGGCCGGTGGGACGCCTGAGCATCACGTCTCCCCCCGTCCGCCTCGGGTCGAGGCGAGCGGCTCGCCGGTTTCGAGCAGCGTCTTCAGGCTGGACAAGAAGACCGGCCAGCCGTTCCTCACCATGGTCGCGGCCGTGCTTTCCGGGTCGAAGTCGTCATGAATGACGGTCAGCTTGACCGTCTCCCCGACTGGTTCGATGTCGAAGGCGACCCGTGAACGCCGCTCGCTGGAGAGCTTGGCGAACACCTCATCTCTCGAGCTGCAGGCGCTCGTTCAGCTCCGGCGTGAAGGTGTGCCACGTGTAAGCGAGCCTCCGATAAGGATCGGACTCGAGGACGACCTGCTCCGGGTCGGCGATGATGACCCCGTTGTTGTCCCAGGTCATGGTCGACCCCACCTCCCAGTCCGTTTCGAAGGTGGTCTGCCACCAGCGACGGGTGAACGACGGGTCGGTCAGCGCCTGCCACAGGCGTTCGGGTGTGGTCCTGATGTACGTCGTGTAGACGAATTCCGGCTTCTCCATGGGCGTCTCCTCCAGTGCTCGTTTGAGGTCCGACAGGGCTCGGACCCGTTCTTGGTCGTAGCGATTGATCCAGCGTTCGGCGATCTCGTTGATCGGTACGGCGTTGAGGTAGTGGAGCTTCTCGCGACCCTGTCGGACGGTCGTGACGAGGTTGGCGGCCTCGAGGATCGCCAGGTGCTTGCTCACGGACTGACGGGCCATGTCCAGACCTTCGGAGAGCTCCCGGAGGTTCTGCCCGTTGCGCGCGTTCAGGCGATCCAGCAGTTGGCGGCGACTCGGGTCTGCGAGCGCCCTGAAGACGTCGACCACGTCCGGCTCCGCTCGGGCCGTCAGAACCTCAGGTCGTCGGGGAACGGCGTGCCCTTGCCGGTCTCCACGTAGCTCTTGAGGCTCAGGAGGAAGTACGCCCATCGGGCGCTGCAGTGGGCCATGAACTCGCTCGGGTCCCGCCAGTCGGCGTGCGTGAACAACACCACCGTCTCGTCGTCCGTTTGGGTGAGGTCGAAGGAGAGCTTCGTCCCGACCCACTCGTCGGCGCCGTCAATGCAGTTCCAGCTCACGTGCCCGTCGGGACTCAGCCGGGTGACCTCCATGACGGCGGCAGGTTCCGGCTGACCGAAGAAGAACTGGAGGTCGGACCCTTCGCTCGACTCCCCCCGGACGCCGTCCCGGGTCCACCATTCGGAGATGCCCTCTGTTGTGGCCACCGCCTCGTACACACGGTCGAGCGGGGCGGAGATGACCACACGATGTCGGATGTCTGGCATGTGACGCTCCTTTGCACGATCTTGGATCGGTGGCTGATCAGGGATACGCAGCCATTCGGATACCTAAGAATAGGCAGTCGAATGGCTGCGTGTCAAGAGGACACGGGCCGGACCGACGCCAGCGACGGAAGTCCGTCGGCCCACGATCTCGCCCCACGGGCGGGCCGCACCCGAACGGCGGTTGTCTTCAGGCGGGCGCGGTTGCCGGGGGCACGTCGACGGCCAGCCGGTAGAAGAGATACCCGTCCTCTTCGAGGAGGTGGAGCACGTCGAGGTCGAGCGGTTCGGGTAGCTCCGGACCGGCGAGGACACGGGGCCCGGACCCGGCCACGAGTCGCGGCGAGAGGGTGAGGCAGAGCTCGTCCAGCAACCCGGCATGGACGACCTCGGCGTTGAGACCCGGGCCGCCTTCGAGGAGGACCGAGCGGAAACCCGACGCCTGCAGGTGATCGATCGCCTGGCGGGGGTCCACACGTGCGTCGCCGGCCACCACGAAGTCGGCGACCTCCTCGCAGCGACGCCGCGCTCCCCTGTCGTAGTCGCTCGTCGTCATGACGATCGGTCGTGCCTCGGCCTCGGTGAAGAACGGTGACGACCAGTCGAGGTTGGCCGACCGGGTCACGACGGCGATGGGCGGCACCGCCGACTGACCCCGATCGAGCCGCTGTCGCCGAAGATCCTCGCTGAGGACGGCCGGTCCGTAGTCCTCGGCCCGGAACGTCCCGGCCCCGACCAGGACCACGTCGGTCAGGGACCGCAGGGTGCGAAAGACACGACCGTCGGCCGGTCCGCCCAACAGGCCGGAACGGCCGTTGACGGCGATGGCGCCGTCGATGCTGGAGATCATGTTGCAACGCACATAGGGGCCGGAGGAACCGGCGTCCGCCGGGATGGCGTAGGCGTCGACGACGTCGATGTCGGCGACCGGCTGCGGCAGGAGCGCCCTCAAGGGGTGCGGCCTCCGGCGGGATGACCGGCATCGAACCTGCCGCCCTCAGTCACGGGCCGGCTCGCCGTGGGGCGCGTTCGGCTGGTCGCGCCGCCAGTAGGCCTTGGACGCGATGGCGCTCGGCTCCACTCCGGCCGCCACGACGAGCCCGACCGCCCGGGCGACCAGGCTTCTCTCGCCCAGCACATAGGCGGCGGCACCATCGGGCACGGTGAGGCCCGCGAGGCCCTCGGAAAGCTCCGATTCCTCCACCCAGTGCACGTCCGCATCCGAGAGGTTCCCCGGCCCCGGACGCGACCCGGCGCCGTGTGGCGTGACCAGAACCGCCGTGGCGACGTCACCTGCCGGCCGGGCCTCGATCATGGCGAACGCCGCCGGCATGGCGGCGTCGTCGACCACGAAGAGATGGGACGTCGCGTCCGTGCGCAGCGTGACCGCGCCGCGGGGCCCGATGGCGTCGAGAACGCTCCCCTGGCCGGCGTCGGCTGCCCAGCGGGCGGCGACACCGTCGCCGTCGTGGATCTCGAACTCTATGTCGACGGTGCCGGCGGCCGGGCCGGCGCGCCGGATGGTGTAGCGGCGGCGCACGGTGCGATCGGCATCAGGGAACTCGATCATCAGATCCTGACCGGGTGCGAACCCGAACCCGATGAGGTCGCTCGACGCCATGGTGAGGCAACGGACGTGCGGTGCGATGTCCTCGGTGTCGACCACCTCGAGGTCGAGGAGGAAGGCGTTGCTGAGGCGGCCCCCGAACAGGCTGTCAGGTACCGGTCGACGCCTGGGCCCGGGATCATCGGCCGCTGGCTGGCTCGTCACTTCGGACTCCTCCTGGACCCGGGCGGTCCGTTCCGGTCCGTCACCGTGCAGGGATCGACCGCTCCGTGGACCTGCGCCAGGGTAGTGGTCGGCGTCACCCGTACGGGTCCCAGCCGTTGCGGTGGCAGTCCGGCCGGTCGTCGATCCACCGGCAGATGCCGCCGCGACCGGGACGTTCGCGCACCGCGACGGACGACGTCACCCCCGAACGTTCACACCGGCCGGGCTATGAGCAGGAACCAGCGTGTCAATGCGCCGGGGATCCCGATCCCGGCCTCACAGCCGGGCGGACCGGCGGGACAGCTTCGTCTGGTACATGGCGATATCGGCGGAGTGCAGGAGGTCGCCCGGGCTGGCCCCGTTGTCGGGGAAGCAGGCCACGCCGATGGAGGCCCGGAGCGGAACCTCCTCGCCCCGCACCCGGACCGGGCCGGCCCCGAGGGCGGCCTCGATCCGATCCCGGGCCGCCTCGGCATCGACCGTGCCGACGAGGTCGGGCACCAGGACCACGAATTCGTCGCCGCCCAGCCGAGCCACCGAGTCCGCCTCCCGCACCGTCTGGCGCAGCCGGGCCGCCACCTCGCACAGCACACGGTCGCCGGCGGCGTGGCCCAGCCGGTCGTTCACATCCTTGAAGCCGTCGAGGTCGACGAACAGCACGGCCAGTCGCGAGTCGTTCCGCCGGCAGGCGGCCAGCGCCAACGTCAGGCGGTCCCCGAACAGCCGGGCGTTCGGCAGTCCCGTGAGGAGGTCGTGGTTGGCCTGGTGCTGCACGAGCTCCAGCAGTCGGGCGCTGTGGAGCGCGGACGCCGCCAGGTTGGCCACGCCGGCGGCGCGCCGGGCCACGTCCTCGTCGATCTCCTTCTCGCCCTCACCGGCCTCGAGCACGAGGATGCCCAGCAGCTCGCGGCGGGCCACCAGCGGCACCACGATCCCCCGGCTGATGCCGGCCGCCTGGTGGACCGGCTGCAGCAGCGGGTCCTCCCACGCGGCCTTCGGTTGGCCGGAGGACTCCAGCGCCCATGCCAGCAGGGCCGTGCCGTCCACCGACATGGCCGCCATGTGCGGCTCCCCGGCCTCGTCGTCGGCCACGGGCTCCTGCCCGTCGCCGACCCAGCGGGCCACGGCCGAGCGCACCAGCAGGCCATCGGCGGGCTCCCACAGCAACACGGCGGCCCGGTCGGAGGCGACCACGCGCAGTGCCGCCTGGGCGATCCGGTCGGTCATCTCGCCGGTGGTGGCGATCTCCGCCAGCTGGGCTGAGAAGTGCAGGAGCTGCCGGGTCTCTTCGAAGGCCACCGCCGCCTCCAGGGCGGCGGCCGCATGCCCGGCGTAGGCGGCGAGCAACCGGGGGTCGTTGGGGAGGAACTCGTCGCCGGCGAAGGCGGCCAACCGTCCGAAGCGCCGACGGTTTGACGCCACGTCGACCGCCAGCATGACCCCGTCGAACGAGCGGGGCCCGGCGGGATCCATCTCCGCCGACAACAGTTCGGCGGCGAACTCCTGGGCGCGATCGGGTGACATGCCGACGGCATGGACGCGCGGCGTCCGCTCCCCGGGCAGCCGGACGGCCAGCACGTGATGGGGTGCGTTCACGGCCACGCCGGCCAGGCGGACCACGGAGTCGAGGACGGCATCGATGTCATGCGTTCCGTTGAGCATGGCCGCCACCGACTGCAGTTGCTCGAAGCGGCCGGAGAGCGATTCGATGCGCTCCTCGAGCACGGCGATCTGGGCATCGGCGTCGAATGCGTTGGTCGACTCCGGATCCCAAGTGACGTGGTATACGCAGTGGGAGTCACCCTTGGTCTGACAGGCCACTTCGGTGATGTTGCCGAACTCGAGCCCGAACACCGTGGGGAAGCTCGACAGGACGCCGGCGGTGTAGCTGCACATCACCGCGTCACGGACGTGGGGTGGGCGGGTCATGTAGCGGACGACCGCATCGGTGTCGTTGATCTCGACGGCCTCGGCGTCGGTGACGGTGGTCACCCTGGCCGCGATCGGGCTGATCAGGCGCAGCAGCTCACCCGGGCTTCCGAGTGCCCGCAGCCCGTCGGCGAATTCGGCCGTGGCGACGATCCTGAAACTCCACTGGCCCGCCCGGAACGGCACCTCGGGGTCGCCGGTGACCTCGATGGCGCTACTGAGAAGGCCGACGGCCTGGTCGAGTGTGCTCCAGTCCAAGAGGAAGGTCATGTCCTCGACGGACCGCTGCTCGCCGGCATGCACGCGCACCCGCTCGACGAGCTCGTCCCCGCCCATGTCGCGCAGCTCGGCGACGATATTGGCCATGATGGCATTGGTCAGGTGACGGCCGGCGGCCGCCTCCTCCTCGCGGGTCGGCTCCGGTGCGGAGGTTCCGTCCCCCGTCTCCTGCGGCTGGTCCTCGCTCATGCCTTCCTATCGACGCGAATTCGCGGGCTCCTTTATGCCTGGTGGCGCTCGGTTTCGGCCCCGCTCCGGCAACGCCGTCGGACCGGACGACGAATCGCCGGCGCGGCACGTGGCACCCGAGCTAATTACAGCACACGTGCAGCCGTTGGAGTACCGGCGAGGGATGCCGGCCCGGCCCGCCGGTCGTGGTCGGCCCGGCGCCCCCGGGCGACGGTTCATCACCACCCTTCGTGGCCGCCCATCCACGAATTGTCCTGCTCATTGACACTTTCAATGCAACATGGGACATTTTCAGAACAGGTTGCATACATGCGTGACGGCCGGACACCGGTCCCGTCACGAGCGGGGGGATGCCATGAGGTTCCCGATCGGTGGGGAGGGCGGTGCCGACACGGCGGGCGGCCTCGCCGTGGCCCGGCGGCTCCGGACGGCGGCCGTCGCCGTGGTCATGGTGGTCGCCATCGGGACGGCGGCCGTCGCCGTGCCGGCCGGCGCGGGCGCCACCGCGGCCTCGGCCACCACCGCCCCGTCGTGCACCTTCAACGGCTCGTCCCTGCCGCTGGTCACCTCGGCCACGGCCGGTTCGACGGTGGCCATCGCCTGTAGGGGCGAGGCGGCCGGTCACTCGCTGCTGCTCGCCCAGACCAGCCTCCTCGTCGGGCTGCTCCCGGGGATCCCCCAGCTGGTCGGCGGGCAGTTGACGCTGCGCACCCTGCTCGAGTCCCTCCCGGCCCTCGGGGAGATCGACCTCGGTGCGCTCCATGTCCTGACCACGACCAGCACCGGGACGCTCGACTACACCTACACCGTGCCCCGCTTCTCGGCCGGGGACCGCAACGCCACCTGCCCGCCGTCCACGTTCCAGTACGACGTCGGCGTCATCGGGTGCGGCCTGGTGCTCCTCGACCTGAACACGTTCAAGGTGCTGCCCGGTGGCTACGCCCTGCTCTCCTCGGCCGCCAGCTTCCTCACCGCCGTCCCGCTGGCGCAGAAACCGACCGTGGTCGCGTCGACCGCGGATGCCGCACCCGGCGCCAAGGTCTCCCTCCGCGACGGGCCGCACGCCACCACCTACTGGTGGCTGGCCACCCTGGCGGCCCTGGAGGGCCTGCTCGCCGGGGGCTCGTCGACGCCGAAGGTCACCGTCACCGTCGACGGCATCAAGGCACAGAGCTCGGTGGAGGTCGCACCCGCGTCCTACAGCGACGGCAGGCTGACGCCTCCGAGGCTGTCGGGCTCGTTCACCGTGCCGGCCGGCACACCGGCCGGTCGCCGGACCGTCTCGGTGACCCTGGCGGCCGCGCTCCTCGGCATCGCGCTGCCGCAGTCGGCGACGACGACCCTGAAGGTCACGTAGGACCCCAACCGGCGGCCGCGGCGGTGCCGTCGGGGCGTCCGCCCGGTGTCACGGTGCGGCCAACACGTGCGTCGCCGACGCGCCCCAGGTGGTCATGGCCCCTCCGGGCGGTGAGGTCATGGAGTTGGCGTCGATCCAGTTCCACACGAAGGTGATCCCCCCGTTGAAGCCCTGCGGGATCGACACGTCTGTGAGGTAGGTGAGGAAGCTCGGTCCCCATGACACCTCCGGTGGCCCGTAGCCGTCGGAGACGCCGTACTCCGTTCCGACGAGCGGGTACCGGTCGGCGTACTGACCCACCGTCGACACCCACATGCTGCGGTCGGTCCCGCAGAAGCACTGGTTGCCGTTGGGGTAGCGGTGGTTGGCGATCATCAGGTTCGGGCTGCCGAGCAGCGCCCTGTCGTAACGGATGAGGGCGGCGGCGTACGTCGGGTCGAAGTCCCACGACCAGTTCGGCGTGTCGGCGATGATCACCCCCCGGTAGCCGAGGGACCCCCTCCAGTACAGGAGCACCCTCTCGAAGGTCACGATCCACTGGTCCCACGAGATCCCGTTGGGCTCGTTGAACGGCTCGTAGATGACCCGCGGATCGTCACTGAACCGGTCCACCACCGCCTTCATCATCGGGAACTCCGCCGTGTAGTCGCCCGGGAGCGACGCGCCCTCGTTGAAGGCGTCCCACCAGCTGACGTCGACATAGAGACCGGCGCCGGTGGCGGCGTCGACGAACGCCTGCAAGCGGTCCAGGTATCCGCGCATGCCTCCGAGCCCGTAGGGATCGGCGGCGACCACCGATGCCTGCAGCGGAATGCGGACGGTGTTGTAACCGAGCGCCTTGAGGGTGGCGAACATCGAAGCCCGGTTGGCATAGGCGCTGTCGGTGACGGCGGCCAGCTGCGGATCCGGTCGGCCGTCGACGACGTAGAACGGAAGGGCGTAGATGGTGACCCCCCGGATGACGAAGCGGTCCCCCGATGCGGTCGTGAGGAGGTGCCCCGCCACCGCCAACGCCGGCGTGACGGCGGCGCCGGGGGCGGGCGGGAGCGTTGCGGTGGTGGGCGGGGCCGGCACCGTCGTCTTCACCGGGGGGAGCCCGATGCTGCCGCGACCGCACGCGGCACCGATGACGGCGGCCGCGACGACCACCGAGATGACGGCAACCGAGCGACCTCGAGCCCGCGTGGCGCCGGTCACCGCACCTCTGCTCGGACGGCGTCCGTGGCGCCCGCGCCCCGGAAGTGGCCCATGCGGCCACTGGTAATGTGGCGCCCGGCGGCAGGGCGGTCCGTCACCGGGCGTAGAAGGAGACCGAGTTGGCGACGTTGCTCGTGGCGAACGCCGGCGGCCACCTCGCGGAGCTCGTCGAACTCCTCCCCCGGCTCGACTCGATCGACCACACGCATCCGACGTGGGTGACCTTCGATACCGATCAGGCGCGCTCGCTGCTCGCGGGTGCCGACGTGATCCATGCGCCGTACTCGCGTCCCGCGACCTCACGATGAACCTCCGCTATGCCGTCCTGGCCCGGCACGTGCTGCGGACCCGGCGGTTCACCCACGTGGTCAGCACCGGCAGTCAGATCGCGGTGCCGTTTCTGGTGCAGGCGCGCCTGCGAGGTGCGTCGTGCCATTACATAGAGAGTGCCACGCGCCGGTCCGCCCCCTCGCTCACGGGCCGGGTACTGGCGCGTGTCCCCGGCATCGAGCGCTATGCCCAGGTCTCCGCCTGGGGCGACCCTCCGTGGCACTTCCGGGGCACGGTCTTCGACGGGTACGTGGCTACGCCCGGCCCGCGGCGACCGATCGCCGCCGCGGCGGTGGCGGCCGGCTCGTCGGAGGTCTACGGGTTCCGGCGCCTGCTCGAGGCGGCCGCAGCGGTGCTGCCCGACGACGTGGACGTCGCCTGGCAGACGGGATCGACCCCGGTGGACGGGCTGGGGGTCACGGCCCGACCGGGTGTACCCAGCGATCGGCTCGGTGCGGAGTTCGCGGCCGCCGACGTCGTGATCATCCACGCCGGTGTCGGCCTCGCCCTCCTCGCGCTCTCCGCCGGCCGGTGCCCGGTGGTGGTACCCCGCCGCGCCGAGCGGCACGAGCACGTCGACGACCACCAGCTCGAGATCGCCGCCGAACTCGACCGCCGTGGACTGGCCGTGGCGTGCGAACCCGACGACCTGACCCTGGAGGTGCTGGAGGAGGCCGCCGCCCGCACCGTCGCCCGGGTGGCATCTCCCCCCACCTTCCGGCTCGTCGACGGGAACGGCCGGTCGTGACCGTTCCCCAGGATCCGTCGTTCGAACCGACCGAGGCGCACATGGCCGCCGGCATGGAGCGTGCCTCGATACGCGAGCGGGCGATCCGCGGCGGCGCCTACCTGATGGTGCGCGAGGGGGCGGGCATGGTCGTCCGGTTCGTCGGCGTCGCCATCGTCCTCCGCATCATCGGGCCGTCGGCCTACGGCCTCTACGCGGGCTCGCTGGCATTCGTGACGGTGGCGACGCTCACGGCCCAGGGTGGCACGGAGGTCTTCCTCATCCGCCAGGAGGCCGAGCCCGGACCTGACCTGTACGCCCAGGCCTACACCTATCTCCTCGTCGCCTCCCTCACCGTCGTCGCCGTGGGCATCGGGCTCTCCTTCGCGGCCGGCGCGTTCGTCCACTCGTCGACCCTGTGGATCTTCAGAGCGCTACTGCTGGTGGTGCCCGTCAACGTGTTGTGGGCACCGGCGCAGGCCAGCATCGAGCGCCGATTCGATTTCGGCGCCATGGGGAGGATCGAGCTGACCGGTGACATCGTCCTCTACGCGGTGGCCGTACCCCTCGCATTCGCCCACTTCGGTGCATGGAGCCTCGTCATCGGGTTCGCGGCCTGGCAGACCTGGCTCCTCGTCTCGAGCCTGGTCGTCTCGGGGCTCCGGCCCCGCCTCAGCTGGTCCCGCACGGCCTCGCGCCAGTTCTTCCGCCACAGTCTCACCTACACCATGTCCGACTGGATCTACTCCATCGGCAACCTCGCCAACCCCGTGATCGTCGGCACCTGGATCGGCGCGGCCGGTGTCGGCTACGTGGCGCTGGGCACGCGTCTCGTCGAGACGGCGAGTTTCGCCGAGCGCGCCGGATGGCGGGTTGGCATCGCCACGATGTCGCGCATCCAGGACCGGGATCGTCTCCGCCCGGTCCTCGAACAGTCATCGCTGCTCGAGTTCCTGGGCATGGCCGCGCCGATCGCGGCGCTGGCCGCCATCTCACCCGTCCTCATCCCCCATCTCTACGGCCCCAAATGGACGCCGGCCGTCCCGTTGGTCGCCTGGATCGGACTGGCCGCCGTGCTGTATTCGCCGGCCCTCATGCAGATCACGCTGCTCTACTCGAGGGGGCGCAACATTCCCACGGCCGTCACGGCGGCGATCCGCGAGAGCATCCTCGTCATCGTGGCCCTCCTCCTCGTGCCGCACCTCGGCGTCGACGGCTACGGGATCGCCGTGGCCTGCGGGTTCGTGGGCATCGTGTGGATCGACCACGCGGTACGGCGTGAGTTCGTCTCATTCGGCTACGCCCTCATCATCCCGTTCGCCATCGCCCTCGTGCCGGTGGTGGTCATGCCGCTGGTGCCCTGGCCGTGGTCGCTGCTGTTGCTCCTCCCGGGCGCCGTCGTCATCTGCTTCCCGGGACCGCGGCAGACACTGGCGAAGTCGACCGGGATGGTCCGGGCCGGCCTCCGCCGACGTGCCGGCCGTGACGGGGCGGCCGCGGAGTCGGGCGAGCTCCCACCGGAACCGTGACCGACCTCAGCAGTTACGGGCCGTCGCCATCGAGTGCGGCTGCCAGCGACGCCAGCTGCGCCTCGAAGCGATCGACCTGCAGCCGGCGGGCCTCGGCCGCCTGTCCGTGCAGTTCATCGAGGCGCGTCGCCGCAACCGCGACCGCAGCCGCGATCGACGTGGCGTCGTTGGCCGTATGGACGGCGAACGGGAACAGCTCCCGGTCGAGTGCGAAGTCGCTGACGACGAGCGGCTTGCCGGCGTACACGGCCTCGTACGCCGATCGCATCGCCGAGGTGGGCTCCGTCGTCAGCGCCAACACGATGTCGGCGTCCTCGACCAGCCGGCGGTAGCGGTCGAACGGCAGGAAGCCGACGAAGCTGACGTTCGCCGGGGCCGCGGTCCGCAGCTCGTCGGGGAGGTCGTCGAGCCGGCCCGTGACGAGGAACTCGGTCCCGGCGACGAGCTCGGCGGCAGCGATACCCTCAGCCACGGGCTCGTCCCCGGCGAACCGGGTCACGAAGAGCACGGTCAGTGGCGTCCCCGGCGGCCGCGCCGGCACGGGTTCCCAGGCGCCGGGAGCCTCGTGCAGCACGATCCCGTACCCGCCCCAGTCGGCGACCGTCTCCGCCCAGGCCGTATCGGTCACCAGCACGGCGGCCGCTCGCCGGGCCAGCCGGCGGTGCAGGGGGACGAACCTCGCCGACACCTTGTCCCCCTGCCTGCCGAAGGACCCCGGGTGGCTGTCGAGGACGAAGGGGATCCGGCGCACTCCCCCCCAGGCGGCGGCGAGGAGGGCCAGCACGATCGGCGGGTTGGTCACGATCAGCGCCCGGGGGTCGGTGCGCGCCAGGATGGCCAGCGTCTGTACAGTCGACAGGGCGTAGCGGACCACGGCCGGCAGTCGCCGGCCCTCCCTGGGAGGGAAGAGGGCGAACGCCCGGCCACCGAGTGCATCGGCCAGCTCCCGGCTCCGTCCGGCCACGGCACCCCACGAGACGAACACCACCGGGGCTCGCCGGCCGGATGTCACCGGGTCCGGGCGGGAGACGGCGATGCGGTCGGTGCCGCCCCGAGGGATCGGCAGTCGGCCGCCGGCGCGGCGCGGCCGCCGCGCCGCCAGTAGGCGCCGGCGGCGGCGATCCCGGCCACCGCGAACAGCGGCGCCGGCATGCCCCCCGAAGTGAGGTACGGATAGACGACGCACATGGGCACCGCCACCACGACGGCGACGGCCACGGCGCTGCCGGCGGCCCGGCTGGTCCGGGCGTCCTCGGCGCTCTCGGCCCGGGCGGCCCGCCGTCCGAAGCGGTAGAGGGCCACCAGCTCGCCGCCGAACAGCACGAGTAGTGGGACGCCGCCCGCCATCAGCACCGTGAGGTACTGCGATTCCGTGAACGGCCAGCTGATCGTGTCGGGCAGCGTCTGGCCCCAGCCGGTGAGCGGCCGTTCGACGACCGCCGGGAGGTACTGCCCGGTCCACACCTGCCACCGGAAGTTCAGCGTCTGGGGAACGAGTGAGGACTGGCCACTGCCGGCCGATGCGACGTACTGGCTGTTGAGCCTGGCGTCGAGATACGGGCCGCCGACGAGCGCGGCGACGATGGCGGCGATGGCCACGGCCCTGATCGCCGTGCGGGTGCGGCCGGCCCACACGCCGAGCACGACGGCGCCGATGACCGTGCACGCCAGGGCGGACAGCTCGGCCGAGAGCACGAGCGCCACCGCGCCGAGGAGGAGGATCACGCCGAGGAAGGTCCGCGAGATCGGCAGCGGCGCGCGGAACAGCAGGCACGCCAGCCCGGTCAGCAGCACGATGGTCAGGTAACCGGCGAGCGGCGTCCAGTGGGGGAAGGGACCAGTCGCCCGGGCGAAGTAGTGGTAGGCGTACGTGCCGAAGACCTCGCCGCCCGTCATCCGGGTGATGAGCCGGTTGACGGCGGCGATCCTCGCCTGCTGGAGGAAGGCCAGCACGTCCACCGGCAACGACGCCACGAACAGGACGGCGAGCGCCATCCGCCGCTCGGCGGGCCGGCGCAGGACCGTCGCCAGCGCCCGGAAGAGGATGAGGAATTGGAACGGACCGATCAGCGGGTCGATCGTCGAAAGACCCACGCCGACGTGCAGCGAGACGGCGTCGGCCACTCCGAAGAGGAGCCATCCGGCACAGAACGCCAGCAGCAGCCAGTCCACGGCCTGCCACCGCAGCCGCGCGTGGCGGGGGCCGTGAGGATCACGAGCCCACCGATGAAGGCGACCAGCGCCTCCGACAGGTTCAGGTTGCGGATCGGGAAGCCCTTCTGAAATCCGGCCGTCACCGGCACCACCGCCACCAGCAGGTAGCCGGCCAGCGCGGGCCGGGCCACGGCGATGATCCCGAGCACCAGCGCGGCCAGCACGGCCAGCCCATCGATCAACCTGACCGACACGGCCGCCCCCACCGCCAGGGAGCCGAGGGCGGCCACGGCGAGGAGCGCGGTGGTGCGCGACCGGGCGCGGAGCCACGACCCGGCCGCCGCGTACCGTCCCCCGGCCGGCTCGGCGATGGCCCGGGACGCACCCTCCGGCGACGCCGGCAGTACCGCTCCGATCACGTCGACGGCGGCCGCACCGTCACCCGGAGGTCGCCGGGCTGTCGACGGTGTCTTCCGGCTCCGGCTCCGGCTCGGGCTCGGGCTTGGACCCCGAGCCGTTCCGGACCTCGCCCCGCCCGGGTTCGGCGGACACCGGCGGCAACGGCACGCCGACAGGTGCGGCGATCAGCGCCGGTGGAGGCTTCCGCACCGGCGAGGCGCTGCCGCGGTGGCGTTGCCCCCGCGCCCCCGTCGGCAGCAGGAATGCCCAGCTCACACTGGCCCGGAGCTCGGACAGCTTCCGGACGCTGGTGGTGACGGCGTCGAGCTTGGTCCCGGTGGCGACGAGCAGCACGACCGGCTGGTCGGGTTCGACCGCTCCCTGGGGGCCGCCGACCCGCAGGTCGAGGTCGCGCACCTCCACCTGGTCGCCGCCGGCCTCCACGATGGCCGCCTGGCAGGCCGAGACGGCAGCGCCGTCCGGCCGGCCCAGATGGAGGAAGGCGACCTCGACGATCTCGTCGTCAGCGTCACGCGTCCACCCGTAGACGAGGGAGGTCGCCGCCCCCGGGGCCAGCTCGCCCGGCCAGCACGGGGCCTCCACCACCTCGCGCAGGTCGTCGAGGTCGTCGACCCGTGGGTCGGAGCGCTCCCAGGCCACCGCCAGAATGAGGCCCAGCACCAGGCCGAGCACCGTCCCGAGGGTGGCCGACTTGAGCAGGCTCGCCGACGAGCGGGCCGCCTTCTGCGGCAGGGCCACCAGCACCAGGGAGCCGGCGGGGATGGCAGGGGTGCCCTGGCTGGGGCCGGTGATGGCGCGGGCCACCGCCTCTGCCCCGAGCAGGGCCTTCTTCGGAGTGCTCGCAGTGAATCGGAGGGTCAGGATGGCGCTGCCCGACTGGACCGTGACCGCCATGGCCTGGGCGGCATCGGCCGTGCTCATGCCGGCGGCCACGGCCGCGATGCGCTGCAGCGTCTGGTCCTGGGGGATCAGGCCGGCGTAGGTGGCCGCCAGGTTGTCGGCCTCGCTCGCCTGCCCCGGGCCCGAGACGCCGCTCACCGCGCCCGAGGGGACGACCAGTACCGTGGTGCTCTGGTACTTCGCCGGCAGCGCCACCCCCACGGCGATCGCACCGACGGCGCCCAGCACGACGGCGAGGACGACGACGGCCCACCGGCGCCGGGCCGAGGCCCGCAGGTGCCCGAACGAACCGCCCGTCACGACGGTCGTCCCTGAGCCGCCCCCGTCACCGGGGGCGCGGATGACCCGCAACGGACCGACCAGTTGCGTGCCCACCTGCGGTGGTCCACCGTCGCCTCCTCCCCCTCGACGGCGCGGCCCGCCAGGGGTTCTCTCGCATCCCGCTGCGCAGACCGCGCAATGATCGTAGGCCTAGCGTACGGCCCTGGGCCCGGATTCCGGCGCCACCGCCGGTCGCCGGGTCCCCGTCGGCCGCCGACGGGTCCGGCTCCACCCAGGGCGCCGCCACCGCCCCCGGACGGGAAAATTGGGGCTGTCGCTCATCGAGATACACCCGTAACATGTGGGCCGACACCCGGGGCATCAGGTGTCACATGAGTCGTCAGCCTGTGGGGGGCTGTCGGGACGAGTCAACGGGTGGTCACAGATGGCAGAGCCGACGGGTATGCCGCAAGTGGCCGGCGACGTCAACGGGGGGCGCACGGCCGCTCGACGCGTCGCCGGACACCGGCGAGCAGGTGAACGGTCGAGTCGAGCCACCCTGTTCGCCCCCGGTCGGCCCCCGACGAGGCGCCGGCGGAACGTCGGGCCGCGTCTCGTCCTGATCGGTACGGACATGCTGGCCGTGGCCGCCTGCAGCGCGCTGGCACTGGCCCTCGTGCACCGGCCGTCCTCGGCGGCGTCGGCGTCGACCGCGTGGGCCAACCTGCTCCTCGCCACGATGATCCCGATCGTCGTCGTGCTGTCGTTCACGCTGATCGGGCTGTACAAGCGGGTGCCCGAGCGCCTGCTCACGAGTTCGTTCAGCGAACTGCGCGAATCGATCTACGCGCTGGCGTTGGCCACATGGGTGGTACTCGTGCTTCGAGTACGCCATGACCGCCGTGCTGGGGGACTCGGCCGTCTCCTTCGAACCGGCCACCGTCATCGTGGCGCTGCCGCTCGCAGTGGTGGCCGTGAACATCGGGCACGCCCTCGCCCGGCAGTTCCTCCGCCTGTCCGGCGCGGTGAGCTGCCGGGTCCTCCTCGTCGGCAGCGGGACGATGGTGGCCCAGGTGGAGAAGTACCTGTCATGGGACTCCCGGATCACCGTGGTCGGATTCGTCGACGACGACCCCGCACCGCGGCACGTCCGTCCTCGGGCGACTCGAACAGCTCCCGGCCATCGTCGACGAGTTCTCGGTGGACGAGGTCATCGTCGGCTTCTTCGCGGACCCATCCGCACGAAGCCGTGCTCCGCCTCCAGTCGCTGCGGCCGAGCGTGGGGGTCTCGATCGTGCCCCGGTACTTCGAGCTGCTCTCGTGGCGGTCGACGGTGAAGGACGTGGCCGGGCTGCCGCTGATCGACGTGGCCCCGCCCAGCCTGGGATGGTTCGCCCGGATGACCAAGCGCACGCTCGACGTCATCCTGGCCACCGCCGCCCTCGTGGTCCTCTCCCCCCTGCTGGTGGCGAGCGCCGTCGCCGTCAAGGCCTCGTCGCCGGGCCCGGTGCTGTTCCGACAGGAGCGGACCGGCCGCGACGGCAAGAAGTTCGAGATCCTGAAGCTCCGCACGATGGAGGTGGGTGCCGAGGCCCGCAAGGCTCCGGCCGCGGGCGAGGAAGGCGCCAACGTGCTGCTGTTCAAGATGGAGGACGACCCCACCACGTGACCCCGGTGGGCCGCCACCTCCGTCGCCTGTCCATCGACGAGCTCCCCCAGCTCGTGAACGTGCTCAAGGGCGAGATGTCGCTCGTCGGGCCCAGGCCGTTCGTCCCCGAGGAGTCGGCCCACCTCGACGGGGCGACCGCCCGCCGCTTCGAGGTCAGGCCGGGCATGACCGGCCTGTGGCAGGTGTCGGGCCGGAGCGACCTGTCCGAGGAGGAGCTGCGCCGGCTCGACTACCTCTACGTCGCCTCGTGGTCCCCGTGGTGGGACCTCCGCATCCTCTGGCAGACGCCGGTCCAGGTCTTCAAGGGCAGGGGCAGGCGTTCTGAACACCGAGGTCTGCCTCGTCCACGACTACATCACGCAGCGGGGCGGGGCGGAACGGGTGGTTCTGGCGATGGCCCGTGCCTTTCCGGGAGCACCCGTCCTCACGTCCCTCTACGACCCGGTCCGGACGTTCCCCGAGTTCGCCGAACTCGACGTCCGCCCGTCGCCGCTCAACCGCGTGGGCCCGCTGCGACGCCACCATCGCCTGGCACTGCCCGTCCTCGCCCCCACCTTCTCCGCCATGCACCCGGCGGCCGACGTCGTCGTGTGCAGCTCCAGCGGCTGGGCCCACGGCGTACGGGCGCCCGGGCGCACCGTCGTCTACTGCCACTCCCCCGCCCGCTGGCTCTACCAGAGCGACCGCTACCTCGGCGGCACCGGCGGCACGCGGCCGCCGGTTCGCAGCGGGCCCGGGCGCTCGCGATCGGTGCCCTCCGGCGGCCACTCGGACGGTGGGACCGGGCCGCCGCCCGCCGTGCCGACCGGTACCTCGTGGTCTCGACCATGGTCGCGAGGTCGGTGCGTGAGCACTACGGCCTCGAGGCCGAGATCCTGCCGCCACCGCCGGCCCTCGACGGTTCGGGCGCCCTCGACCCCGTGCCCGGGGTGGAGCCGGGGTTCTGGCTGTGCGTCTCGCGGCTCCTGCCCTACAAGAACGTGGACGCCGTCGTCGAGGCCGTGGCCCGGCGCCCCGGGGACCGGTTGGTCGTGGTCGGTTCCGGCCCCGAACGTGCCCGGCTGGCGTCGCTCGCCGGTGCCGGCACGGTGCTGTTGGCCGGTATCAGCGACGACCGGCTCCGATGGTGCTACGCCAACTGCCGAGCCCTGGTGGCCGCCTCCTACGAGGACTACGGGCTGACCCCCCTCGAAGCGGCCGCCTTCGGAAGGCCGAGCGTGACCCTGCGGTTCGGCGGGTTCCTCGACACCGTCGTGGAGGGTTCGACCGGCGTCCACTTCGACGCCCCCGACCCGGCGGCCATCGCCACCGCCCTCGACGCCGCCGACCGCACCGGCTGGGACGACGCCGCGCTCCGCGCCCAGGCCGTCCGGTTCGGCGAGGCCCGTTTCGCCGCCCGTCTCCGCGAGGTGGTGGCCGAGGAGTCGGCGCTTCGCTGACACCCGGCCGGTGGCCTCACGGTTGCCCGTTCCCACCTGCGCTTTCAGCGGTCAATTGATGACGGAAAGTGCTAAAGCTGGGCCCTTCGGAGGTCGATGCCTTCGGCATGACAATCGGCGCGCCGGCGGCGCGCTCCGGGGCACCTGCCACGAAGGTCCTGGTCACACTGGTGATCTTCGCGTGTATCAACCTGTCGATGGTCGGCGTCGGCGGCGCCGCCGCTCCGAACGCCGCGCCCGCCGCCGTGGTCAGGCAGCCGAACCTCCTCCCCCACGCCGCTGGCAGCGTGGTCGGACTGTATGCCGGGGCCGCCGACACGTCGGCCGTGTCCACGGTGAGCAGCCTGGTCGGCCACCGGGTCACCTACGCCATGGACTTCCTCGACGGCTCGTCGTGGTCGACCCTCGACGATCCGGCATGGTTGCTCTCCAAGTGGAACGGCACCGGCGACCGGATGATCTGGGGCCTGCCCATGCTGCCCAACTCGGGTGCCTCCCTGTCGACGGGGGCCACCGGCGCCTACAACGGGTACTTCGTCACCCTCGCCCAGCGCCTGGTGGCCGGGGGCCAGGGATCGTCCATCATCCGCCTGGGCTGGGAGTTCAACGGCGGCTGGTTCCCCTGGGCGGCGAACGGCCAAGCGGCCGCCTTCGTGACCTACTGGCGTCAGATCGTGGGTGCCATGCGTTCGGTCCCGGGCGCCCGCTTCTCGTTCGAGTGGAACCCGACCCGGGGCGACCAGGGCGTCGGCTCGCTGTCGAACTACTACCCCGGCAACGCCTATGTCGACTACGTGGGCCTCGACGTCTACGACGTCGAGTGGCAGAACTACCCGGGCCAGGTGGCCGAGTGGAACCACATCGTCACCCAGTCGTACGGCCTCGACTGGCTGGCCTTCGTCGGCGCCCTCCTCGGCAAGCCGCTGGCCCTGCCCGAGTGGGGGCTCGGCTGGACCTCGGGCGGCATGGTGGGCGGCGGCGACGACGCCTACTTCGTGAGCCACATGGCCTCGTGGATCGCCACCCACCAGGTGGCCAACGCCATCGCCTGGGACTACGGCTCGAACCCGCTGCCGTCGTCGTCCGAGCCGGCGGCACGGGCGGCGTTCGCCGCCAGCTTCTCCGGCTGAGCCGGGGGCGCCACGCCTCGGGCGCCGGGGCGCCACCGCTACGATGCGCCTTCCGTGGACGACGTCCCCACCCCACCGGATGACCGGCTCCCGACCGTCTCGGTGGTCATCCCGACCTACCGTCGCGCCGGCGCGCTGGAGGCCACGCTCCGACCGCTCCTCGCCGACCCGGCGACGACCGAGCTGATCGTGGCCGTGGACGGAGACGACGACGGTTCGGGCGCCATCGTCACCGGCCTGGCCGAGACCGACACCCGCGTCCGCCTCCTCACCCCTCCCCACGGCGGCCAGCGACATGCGCTCACCGTCGGGGTCGCCGCCGCGTCCGGCGACGTCGTCCTCCTGCTCGACGACGACGTCGTGGCCCACCCCGGCCTCGTCACCGGCCACGCCGGCCACCACCGTGCCGCCGAACGGCTGGTCGTGGCCGGCTACATGCCGTGCGCACCGTCCCCGCAGGGCACGGGCGTCCCCGTCCTGTCCCGCATCTACGACGCCGCCTACGAGTCCCACTGCGCCGCCGTCGAAGAGGACCCGTCTCGGCTGCTCCGCCAGCTCTGGGGCGGCAACGTGTCGCTGCGCCGCCTCGACTGCGAGGCGGTCGGCTTCCCACCCTGGCCGTACGCCCACGACGATCGGGACTTCGGGCTGCGGTGCCTGAGAGCCGGGCTGCGGGGCACCTTCGACCGCCGCCTCCGGGCCGAACACCGCCACGATCGGAGCGCCCGGCAGTTCCTGGCCAACTCGAGGTCGTTCGGCGCCGGCCTCGTGCTCCTCCACCGGGTGCACGGCGACCTCATCGGACCCCTCGACGACGATGCGCTCGGCCACGTCTACCCGGTCCTCCGGCCCGCCGTGGACTGGGTGGCCACCCCGGAGCGCAGCCACCTGGTCACCTCACCGCTGGTGGGACTGGCCCGGCTGGCCGGACACGTCCGTGCGACCGCCGTGGAGTCGGCCGGGTACCGCCTCGCCCGCCGGGTGGAGCTCCGCGTCGGCGCCGGGGTGGTGGAGGGGACCGGTACCGGGGCCGGGCCGGGGTGACGGGCGACGGAGGTCGGACGCCGGCGGACGCCCCGTCTACGGGCGGCGGCCGGACCGGCGCGACCGGACGGCCTCGCGGACCAGGTAGTGCACGAGGAGCACCAGTGAGACCGCTTCCGAGGCCATGTATCGGGCACCGAACCACCTGGTGAACGGCACAGCCGCCCGGGCCACGCATCCCGCCGCCCGGCCGGCGTGGCCGGCCGACAGCTCCTCGGCGACATCGGTCGGGAACGTGGCGTAGCGGATGCCGGGATCGGTGGTCCGCCGCACCGGACGGTCGGGCCGGACACCTATCACGTGGAGGTAGCCGGCGGTCAGGTCGATCCCCGCCTGCAGCGCCGAGCCGAAGTCACCCCACACCCGCAGGTTGAGATCGTGGAGCCACGAGGTGCCGTCGGCATCCCGGATCACATCGATCTGCACGGGGCCGGGTACCCCTCGATGGTCACCACGCGACGGCACCGCTCCACGAGTTCGGGGGCCTCGATCGTCTCGTGGCCGCTCGGCGGGCCGAGCAGGCCGGGCCGGCTGCGCCACGCCCTCGTCACCATCTCCTGTTCGACGCCGTCGGGCCCCACGACGGCGCCGTAGCTGAGCCCCTCACCGGCCACGAAGCGCTCCGCGTAGTACCCCGAAGCCTCGCCGGCCATCGACGCCAGCACCTCGGCGAGGACGTCGGCCGCCCTCGACGATGTGCACGTCGGAACCGGAGGCTCCGACCCGCGGCTTCACGACGACGGGCAGACCCAGTCGGTCGATCACCGTCTGGGCGGTGCTGCGGCCATCGAGCGGCATCGTGTCGGGGACGTCGGCGCCACGGCCTCGCATGTAGTCGGCCGCCTCGACTTTGTCGAGCAGCGCCAGTTGCGCCCCGACCGACCGGCGGACGTCGTCCGGAGCGCACCCGTCGAGGCCGGCGTGCAGCTCGGCGCGGCAGGGATTCGACCGACTGGACGTCCACGATCCGCTCGCCGGCCACCAGATCGCCCAGCTCGGTCAGCCGGGCGGCGTCCGCCACCTCGACGAAGCGGTGGAAGACGAGCCGCGAGACGAGCCGGTGGTGGCTGCCCCGGGTGGTCGAGAGCCGCACGACCCGGCAACCGTTCCTTCGCAGCCTCGCCGCCAGCTGGAAGAAGGTGTCCCACCCGGCGGTGTCGACGAAGAGGACCGTGCGGTCGGGGGTCGTGGTGGTCGCCGACGGCCGGCCCGGCACCCCGGGGTGGGACGTCGCCTCGCATCGCCGCAACTTAGTGCCGGGCCGGCCGGCGGACGGCGCCGCGCCGGTGGCGCGCGCTGCCCCGGGACCGCCGGGCGAACGGGGTCGCCAGCCTCAATGCCCGGGCCCGGCGCGCCGATACAGGAGGCATGGTGGGGGATCCGATGGACGGAGGCGAGACGCGTCCGGCGCAACCACCGGTCGGCTCGGCGTTCGACGAGATCGAGTTCGCCATGCCGCCCGAACAGCTGTCGCGGATCGCCGCCATGCTGTGGCTCATGGGGGCGGCCATGGGCTTCGCCGGATCGCTGCTGCCCCACGGCTCCGGTGTCGACACCCGGGGCTGGCTCCTGCTCAGCTTTCTGGCCGTGCTGATGGCGGGCACGTCGCTGGTGGTCGGTGTCCGTCGCCCGATGGCCGTGCAGTACGTCCTGGCGTCGGTGGCCCTGGGCGCCATCTCCTTCGCCCTGCTCTGTGCCCACCACTCTCCGACCATCTACATCGCCTCGAGCCTCTACGTGCTGCTGTCGATCTACGCCGCCATCTTCTTCGCCACCGAGCCCTACATCGCCTACCTGGTGGCGCAGACGGTCACCTCGGCGGCGATCTTCCTCACCTCGGGGCTGCCGACGGCGGACGCCGCCTGGCTCGTCTGTGTCGGCACGGCCACCACCGTCGGGGTGGTCGTCCACCTCCTGCGCAACGCGTTGGCCAAGGCCGCCACCGCCGACCCCCTCACCGGCCTGGCGAACCGGCGGGCGTTCGAGTCGATGCTCACCCGTGAGCTGGCCAACTGCATCCGGACGGGCGAGCCGCTGTGCGTGGCCGTGTTCGATCTCGACCATTTCAAGGAGATCAACGACGCCCGGGGGCATCACGAGGGCGACCGTGTGCTGATCGATGTCTCGCGCCACTGGGCCGAGCGGATCCGGCCCCGCGACGTGCTGGTCCGCTCGGGCGGCGACGAGTTCGTGCTCCTGATGCCGGGTGCCAACGCGGCGGCCTCGCTCGACGTGCTGCAGCGCCTGCGGGCGACGTCGACCCACCGGTTCTCGGCCGGCCTGGCCCAGGCCGTGCCCGGTGCCCCGATGGACGACCTCCTCCGCCGTGCGGACGACGCCTGCTACGAGGCCAAGGCGGCCGGCGGCGACTGCGTGGTGGCCGCCGACCTCGACCGGCGCCGCCACGAGCAGCCCGGCCCGACCCGGCCGGCAACGGTCGAGCGCAACCGGGAGGACCGGCCCGGGTTCGCCCCGGGGCCGAGGCCACGCCCGCAACTCGGCTGAGACCGGAATCGGGCTACCGGGCGTTCACCCGTTGCCGCTCACCCGCTCCACGCGGACCAGCACGGCGCAGCGGCGCTCAGTCGCCATGGCCCGATCGAACTCGTCCCAGTCGTCATGCGTGCCCCCGGCGGCGCGGTACACGCGGCGGAGGAGCTCCGGCAGATCTCCCTCGTCCGGGTGGTCACGATCGTCGGGGCCGGCGAGCGTGACCGGTCCCTCGACCGACGCCCACCGCCACCCGTCCCTGAAGACGACGGTGGCCCGGCCGGCGCCGCGCAGGTACGCCAGTTTCCGGGCGTTGCCGGCGACGACCATGCCGGCGCGGGGTGGCCCGCCCGCCGGGTCGTCGACCATGCCCGCCTTGACCAGGGAGGCGTGCACCGAGCCGTCGGGCCGGGCCACGGCCACCACGGCCAGGTAGTCACCGTCCCGGGCCAGCCCGTCGATCGCGGTCACGTCCATGCCGGCCCCATCCTCGCGCCGGCGCCGCCCGTGCGGCCACGGCGTCGTCGTGGTCGGACCAGGTCACGCACCCACCGGGTCGATCGGGCTGTTAAGACCGAGGCCGCCGTCACACTCGAGGATCTGGCCGGTGACCCAGGGCATCCCGTGGACGGCCAGCACCGCCTCGACGATGTCGTCCGGCGTGCCGATCCGACCGAACGGGGTCCGGGCCGCCACCCCCGCCAGCCAGCCCGCGCCCAGGGGCGCCCCGCCGAGCATGGGGGTGTCGGTGACCCCGGGCGCCACCGCGTTCACCCTGATCCCCGCATCCGCCCACTCGGCCGCGGCCACCTTCACCGTCATCGACAGGGCGGCCTTCGAGGCGCAGTAGGCGCCCATCGTCCGATCGGCGATGCGACCGCTCACGCTGGAGAGGACCACGATCGAACCACCCGCTCCCTCCACCGTCATGGCGCCGGCCGCCGACCGCATGGCCAGCAGCGGTCCCCGGGCGTTGACGGTCATCACCCGGGTCCAGTCGTCGGGGTCGACCTTGAGGAGCGTCCCCGAATGGCCGATGCCGGCGCACACGGTGAACTGCCGGGGGGTGCCGATGCGCGCGTCCGTGGCGGCCGCGGCCGCGTCGACCTGACCCGGGTCAGAGACGTCGCAGCGGATGTCATGGCTGCCCGCGATGTCCCACACGACGACGACCTCGCCGGCCCGGCGGTAGCGGGCGGCGAGGGCCGCGCCGATGCCGGACCCGCCCCCGACCACCACTGCCGGCCCCACCGGCGTCGCCGCGCTCACCCCGGCACACCGACGAGGGGGCCGCCGGGCGGTCCGCCGGGCGGCACGGGAGTTCCGGTCACGGTGTCGATGCCCCCATCTTCGTGGCAGACGGGGGCGCGGGCGTGCACCACCTCCGGGCGGTGCGCCGGTCCACCCTCCGGCACCGGGCGCGCCGTCGACGGTCGTGGTAGACCCGGCCCCATGGCCCGAACGGAGTCCGAGCACGCCAATGTGGCCCTGGTGGAGAAGTTCTGGGCGGCCCTGGCGGCCCGCGACTTCGCCGCCGTCGGCGCCTTCATGAGTCCCCGCGGCCACTACATCGACGTCCCGCTGATCGGCACCGAGGACGGCGCCTTCGGGCCGGCCGAGACGGAGGCCCGCCTGGCCTCGGACTGGCGCCCCTGGCCGGCTACGACCTGCACGACGGGATCATCGTGGCGGACGGGGACCTCGTCGTGACCGAGCACTCGGAGACGTGGACCTGGGAGCCGGGCGTGTCGCCCGCCTGCCGTTCACGTCGGTGATGGAGGTCCGTGACGGCGCCGTCGACCGGTGGTGGGACTACCTCGACCTGGCCACGCTCATGAACGTGGCCGGGTTGGTGGCTGGCCGGTCACCACGGGTACAAGTAGCCGGCCGTCGCCGGACGACCCGCCCGTCGGCATGTCGCCCGCCCCCGCGCCCGCACCCGACGGGCCGGCTCCGGCCGGGCCCTCCGGCGCCGCCGGCTTCCCCGACGGTTCGGTCTACGAGGCCGGCCGGCCGGGCTACCCCGACGACGCCGTTGCCTTCATCGCCGCCGGCCTGGATATCCGGCCCGGCCGGGTGATCCTCGACCTCGGGGCGGGCACGGGCAAGTTCACCCGGCAGCTCCTCCCCTTCGGTGCCGACCTGATGGCGGCCGAGCCGTCCCCGTCGATGCGCGCCGAGTTCCCACCTCCACCCGGACCTGCCCGTGGTGGCGGCCACCGGCGAGGCGCTGCCCCTGGCCAACCGTTCCGTGGATGCCGTCACCGTGGCCCAGGCGTTCCACTGGTTCGACGCCCGGCGGGCCCTGGCCGAGATCGCCCGGGTCCTGCGGCCCGGGGGCGCCGCCCTCGTCGACGAGCGCGACGAGTCGTGGACTGGGTGCGCCGCTTGAGCGAGGCCATGCAGTGGCACGAGCGGCGGCCATACCCGGCTGGGGCGGACTACCGCCCCGTCGTCCTCGCCGACCCGGCATTCACGGGCGGCGAGCGCCGGACGTTCCACCTGGTCGAGCGGACGGACCACGACCGCCTCCGCCACCGGGTCCTCTCCACCAGCTACATCGCCGCCGCTCCCCCACGGAGCGGGCCGAGCTGCAGGAGGCCGTGGACGGGGTGATCGCCGGTCTGCCCGAACCGGTCGACCTGCCCCATCTCACCGACACGTACGTGTTCCGCACGGCCGGCACCGGCTAGCACCGGGGGACGGGCGCCGGCGGGCCCAAGTCCCCCGTCAAGTGCACGCCGGTTGCAACCGACAATTGCCGTATCGAACGCGGCAGGGGCCTGATCGGGAGCGAGCGACACGTCGCCGGCCGCCGTCGGGGGTCGACCCGGTGACCCTCCAGGAGACCCGGCCGCCGGACGCCCCGCCGGCCGCCCGCGCCACCCGGCCGCCCGTCGGGTCGCCCGACCTGGGCGCCCTCGAGGTGGGCTGGCCGAGGACGTGGGCACCTCGGCCCGGACGGGCACACCCGTCACCGTGGCCATGATCGACTTCGACCGCTTCGGAAGGCTCGTCAGCCGCTTCGGTCGTCAGCGCGGTGACGAGTTCCTCCGGTCGGTGACGACCTCCATGGGCGAACGGCTGCGGGCCGCCGACACCCTGGCCGCCTGCGGAGGAGAGAAGTACTGCGTGATCCTCGCCGACACCACCATCCGGGGTTCCTTCGCCGTCCTCGAGGAGCTCCCCAAGCTCGTCGCCGGGGCGGACCGCGACCGCTTCAAGGCGACGATCTCGGTGGGTGCCGCCCAGTGGAACGGCCGCGAGTCGGTGCAGGACCTCCTCGACCGGGCCGAACTGGCCCTCTACGACGCCAAGGGCCAGGGTCGCAACCGCGTCGTCCTGGCCGCGACCACCACCGTGTAGCCAGGTCCGAGCACCCCGGTGGCGCCACCATCCGTGCGGGCACCGGGGCGTCCCGTCCACGCGTCGGGTGAGATGAGTCCGTCGGACCACTTCGCGGGAGACCCTGTTCGGAGCGTGAGCCAATCCGTGCACACGCCCGGAAGTGAGAGAGATCCGTTGGCTACAGGTACTGTGAAATCTTCAACTCCGAGAAGGGCTACGGCTTTATCTCGCGTGAGCAGGGCGACGACGTGTTCGTGCACTACTCCAATATCCAGGGATCCGGCTACAAGTCCCTTACCGAAGGGCAGCAGGTCGAGTTCGACGTGGCGCCCGGCCGCAAGGGCGAGGAAGCGCAGAACGTCCGGGCCATCTAGGCCCGCCGATCGGGCCCGCCGGCCGGCTTCGATGCCACCCCGGCGGGCCGTGCACGCCCGTCTGACCGTGGGGCGTTACCGCTCCGGGATCCGGCAACCCGCCAATCGGCCACCGCCCCGGCGGTGGCCGATTGGACGTCCGGACGACCGACGGTGACGCCTTCCGCCGTAGGATCGGGCACAATTGGGGGTCGCGCTCGGTGAGGGGGGAGCCATGCGAACGTGGATCGGGTGGGCCTGGTGGTCCTCGCTCGGGGCGGGGGCGGTCCTGGCCCTTTCCGCGTTGCCGGCCGCCCCCGCTGCGGCGGCGGCCGCCGCCGGCATCACGGTGCGTCCCCAGACGGCCTGCACCACGACCCTCGCGCCCGGGGCCACCACCGCGGGGCTCCTCACGCTCGCCGACAGCGCCGAGCTCTGCGACGCCGGCACGCTACAACACCGGCACCATCACCGTGGCCGCTGGCGCCACCGCCACCGTCGCCGTCGGCGACCTGGTCGACGAGCGACCGTGCGGGCCCCGTTCGGGACCACGCTGGTCGTCTCCGACGTACCCGGGAACCTCGCCGGTACCACCCTCACCCGGCGCACGGTCGGCGGCCGGCATGTTGAACTGCCGGGGACCATCCACACGCTGGCGGCCGGGCTGACCTTGTCGGGCGCCGCGAGATCGAAGACTCGCGCACGTCGGCGAACGCCCTCGCCGGCCTGTCGACGATCACGTCGGCCGCGTCCTTCACCCTCGACGACAGCGCCTACCTGGCCACCTGCTGTCACGTCGGGCGGGAGGATCACCATCGGGACGAAAGGCGACGCCGGTGACGCCGTCAACTGGCAGCCCGCCGGCAGCTTCACGCAGACCGGCGGGTCGTTCCCTTCGAGGACCCAGCGCCTACATTAACGTGGGCGCCCAGGGGACGGTCCGCCTCACCGGAGGCACGATCTCCGGCTACGGCATGGTCACCGGGACCACGACGGTGTCCGGGACGCGGTGGTCTCCGCCGCCTCGACGGCGCCCGGGCGACGTTCAACCTCGCCGGCAGCTACACCCAGGTCGGGGGGACCTGGCCACCGACGTCGCCGATCGTTGGGGACGGCGAGTGCGGGGGTACTGGCGGTCAGCGGCGCGGTGTACCTCGGCGGCGCCCTGGCGGTGACGTCGACGGGTCACGTCCCGGTGGCGGGTTCGACCCTGGCGGTGGTCACGGGAACGAGCGTCTCGGGCGGCTTCGGATCCATGCGTAGCGCCGGTGTGGCCTCGTCCGCCACGCCTACGGCGCAACCACTGCGTCGGTGGTCGCCGGCCCGCCCGAGGGCTTCTGGCTGGCCGGCGCCGACGCACGTCGTCGGCGCCGGGACGTCCGTCGCCGCCGGAGGACCGCCGCGCCCCGGCCGATCCGGGGTGGGGATCGGGCCGTCCAGGACCGGTGTGCTCTACCTCGTGCAGCGGACGGCGAGGTTCACCCACGTGGCGGGGCGAGGGCCTACGGGGCCTGCCCAGGCAGGGTGAGGGGGTGTCGGACATCGTGGTCGTCACCCCACCGACGACGGCGACGGTACTCGTCGGTGGGCGCCGACGGTGGCGAGTTCGTGTTCGGCGACGCCGCCTGCCACGGTCGCTTCCCCGCCTCGGCATCCACGTCGACGACGTCGTCGGCATGGTCGCCACGCCCAACGGCGCGGCTACCTGCTCGTCGGTGCCGACGGTAGCGTGTTCGCCTTCGGGGCCTTGTACGATGGTCCCTCCCCGGTCTTGGCATCGACGTCGACGACATCGTCGGCATCCTGGCCACCGGAGGAGAGGCGGGTACGTCCTGGTGGGCGCGGACGGCGGCGCCTTCGTCTTCGGGTCGGGCGCTGGGTACCACGGGTTGCTTCCCCGGTTCGCGGGGTCACCGTCGACGACATCGTCGGCCTCGCCCTCACCTCGGGGGGCGCCGTACTGGATGGCCGGCGCCGACGGTCCGTCTACGCCTTCGGCAACACGCCGCGTTCGCCATGCCGCGGCGTCGGCGGGCACCTGCCGGTCGCCGGCATCGCCGGCGGGTAGCCGACGGCACACCGACCGGTCGGGCCGCATGCCGGTCCGCTCCCCTTGCGCCGGGGAGGCGGGGCGGTCCGGTAGCGTGGGCACCGGCCCGGGTGTCCGCGCACCCGCCACCACGGTTCCGCACGAGACCGAGGAGATTCGATGCCCAGCGCCTCAGACCGTCCGGCCTACAAGGTCGCCGACCTGTCGCTCGCAGAGTTCGGCCGTAAGGAGATCGTCCTGGCCGAGCACGAGATGCCCGGCCTGATGGCCATGCGGCGACGAGTTCAGGGCGTCGGCCGCCGCTCTCGGGCGCCCGCATCACCGGTCGCTGCATATGACCGTCCAGACGGCCGTCCTCATCGAGACCCTGACCGCGCTGGGGGCCGAGGTCCGTTGGGCGAGCTGCAACATCTTCTCGACCCAGGACCATGCGGCCGCGGCCGTGGCCGTGGGTCCGACCGGCACCCCGGCACAGCCGGCGGCGTCCCCGTCTTCGCCTGGAAGGGCGAGTCCCTCGAGGAGTACTGGTGGTGCACCGAGCAGGCCCTGCGCTGGCCGGGTGACGGCCCCACCATGATCCTCGACGACGGCGGCGACGCCACCCTGCTGGTCCACAGGGGCGTCGAGTACGAAAAGGCCGGCGCGGTCCCCGACTGTCCACCGCGGATTCGGAGGAGCTCGGCGTCATGCTCACCGTGCTGGCGCGGGCCTCCCCGAGGACGCCGGCGGTGGACCGCCATCGCCAACGGCATCCGGGGCGTGTCCGAGGAGACCACCACCGGCGTCCACCGTCTCACGAGATGGAGCGCTCGGGCGAGCTGCTCTTCCCGGCCATCAACGTCAACGACGCCGTGACCAAGTCGAAGTTCGACAACAAGTACGGCTGCCGGCACTCCCTCATCGACGGCATCAACCGGGCCACCGACACCCTGATCGGCGGCAAGGTCGCCGTGGTGTGCGGCTTCGGCGACGTCGGCAAGGGCTGCGCCCAGTCGCTGGCCGGCCAGGGTGCCCGGGTGATCATCACCGAGATCGACCCCATCTGCGCGCTGCAGGCGGCCATGGAGGGCTTTGAGGTTCTCACGCTCGACGATGTGGTCGAGCTGGCTCGACATCTTCGTCACCGCCACCGGCAACCGCGACGTCATCACGCCGCCGACATGGCCCGCATGAAGCACCAGGCCATCGTGGGCAACATCGGCCACTTCGACAACGAGATCGACATGGCCGGCCTGGCCGCTTCACGGCATCGAACGGACCAATATCAAGCCCCAGGTCGACAAGTGGGTGTTCCCCGACGGCCACGCCGTGATCGTCCTGTCCGAGGGCCGGCTGCTCAACCTGGGCAATGCGACCGGCCATCCCAGCTTCGTGATGTCGAACTCGTTCACCAACCAGGTCATGGCCCAGATCGAGCTGTTCACCAACGCCGGCCGCCTACCAGGAACCAGGTCTACGTCCTCCCCAAGCACCTCGACGAGAAGGTGGCCCGGCTCCACCTCGACGCCCTCGGGGTGAGGCTGACCGAGCTGAGCGCGGCAGGCCGCCTAATCGGGGCGTCGCTCGACGGTCCGTACAAGCCCGACTCCTACCGCTACTGAGCGCCTCCGGCGCCACGTCGACATGCCGGCCGGCGTGGAGTTGCCACCCGTTTACGAGGTGGCCGCTACCCGCATCGCCCACCCCATCCCACGCTCTCCGCGTCCCCCGAGCGGCTGAACGCCTGGACGCCCGGCCATGAACGCCGAATACCGGCTGCACCTCGATGGCTGCGGCGACCGATCCCGACGTTCGGGTGATCGTCGTCACGGGGGCGGGGTCGCGGCTTCTGTGCACGTGCGGAGTCGGACGACCTGGCCGGCCACGCCGAGCGCGGCGGGGTATGACGCCGGCGCTGACGACAGCCTGGCCTCACCCGGCTACGGCGTGCGGCCCGAATTCGACGCCGAGCTCGCCTACCACTTCGGTGTGGGCAAACCCATCATCGCCGCCGTCAACGGGCCGGCCGCCGGCTTCGGCTTCGCGGCTCGCCTGCTACTGCGATCTGCGGTTCGCCGCCCGTTCGGCCCCGGTTCACCACCGCGGACGGGCCGACTGGGTCTGCCGGTGGCCTTCGGTCTGGCCTGGCTGCTCCCCCGCCTGGCTCGGCGCGGCCGCGGTCGATGGACCTCCTGCTGTCGAGCCGGGTGGTCGACGCCGAGGAAGCCGGGCGCATGGGCCTCGTCAACAGGGTCGTCGACGATGATGAACTGCCCGGCACAGGTGCACGCCTATGCGGAGATGCTGGCCACGGCCGTGTCGACGGCGTCGATGGCGGTGGAGCAAGCGCCAGATCTACGAGAGCTTCCACCAGCGGGCCGCCGAGTCCGTGCGGACGGCCGAGGCCCTGCTCCACCCCCATGATGCGAGGACCCGACTACGCCGAGGGCGTGGCCGCGGTCCGGTGGCAAGCGCCCGGCCGACTACGCCGATCCGCCTCCGGCCAACCCGGCGTCGTTCCCCTGGGCGCACACCCACCTGACCGTGCCCGCGACCCGTGCGACAATGACGGGCGTGCCGGGCGACCCCCGCCGGGCCCCGGGGGAGCGTGAGCGATGGCCGAGATCCACGGCATCTGCGACGAGCGGTTCGGCGCGGTCCGCCACGCGCTGTCCACCGCATCGACGCGGCACCGACTTGGGCGCGTCGGTGGCCGTCTACTCGACGGCGAGCCCGTCGTCGACATCTGGGGCGGCTGGGCCGACGGGGCCAGGACCACGCCGTGGGAGCGGGACACCATCACCAACGTCTGGTCGACCACCAAGACGATGACCTTCCTCTGCGCGCTCCTGCTGGCCGACCGGGGCGAGCTCGACCTCCACGCGCCGGTGACCGGTACTGGCCCGAGTTCGCGGCCGCGGCAAGGAGGCCGTCGAGGTGCGCCACCTGCTCGGCCACACGGCCGGGCTGTCCGGATGGACCGAGCCGATAATGGCCGAGGACCTCTACGACTGGGACAAGTGCACGACCGCCCAGTCCGCCGAGCCGCCCTGGTGGAGCCGGGCACGGCCTCCGGCTACCACGCCGTGACCCAGGGTTTTCTGGTCGGCGAGATCGTACGCCGATCACCGGGCAAAGCCTGGGCGAGTTCTTCGCCGCCGAGGTGGCCGGCCCGCTCGGCGTGGACTTCTTCATCGGCCAGCCGGCCTCGGCCGACGCCCGTGTGGTCCCGCTCGCCCCGCCGGAGAACCCGGGGCGCAGTGCAGCTGCCCGAGGAGGCGTGCTGGCCCCGCGATGCAGCGTGCCGATGTTCGCCAAGGTGTTTGCCAATCCGGTGCTCGAAGCACCGAGATCGCCTTCTCGGAGCACGTGGCCCCGCCGGGCCGAGGTCCCGGCGGCCAACGGCCAGGGCAACGCCCGCAGCGTCGGGGCGGGTGCAGTCGATCGTGTCTTCAATCATGGCGAGGCCCGCGGGGTCGTCTGCTGTCGAGCCAGGGGCTCGAGGTGATCTTCGAGGAGCAGTCCAACGGGCCCGACCTCATCCTCGGCCTCCCGCTGCGCTTCGGGATCGGCTTCGCATTGGCCAACGAGTCCTTCCCGTTCCCCTCGGCCCCGCGGGGCTGTCGCTGGGGCGGCGCCGGCGGCTCGGTCGTCGTCTCTCGGACCTCGACGCCCACATCACGATCGTGTATGTCATGAACCAGATGGGCAGCGGACTGGTCGGCGACACCCGGGGGTTCAAGCTGGTGCTGGCGGCCCTGACCGGGCTGGGCGGCTGAGAACGGCCGGCGTCCCTACTGGTTGAGCGACAGGGACTCGAGCAGGTCCGCGAAGCGCTCCTTGGCCTCCTCCCGGCGGGTGGGGACGTGTTCGGTGGGGACCTCAGAGGGCGTGTAGCGCTTCAGGATCTGGCGGGCCACGGTGACCTTGTGGACCTCGTCGGGACCGTCGTAGATACGCGCCGCCCGGGCCTGCCGATACATGTGTTCCAGGGGTAGGTCGGTGGAGAATCCGAGCGAGCCGTGGACCTGGATGGCCCGGTCGATGACGTTGTAGAGCACGGTGGCCCCGTAGTACTTGATCATGGCGATCTCGACCCGGGCGGCAGCGGGGCCGTCGCGGTCCATCTTCCAGGCCGCCTGCAGGGTCATGAGCCGGGCGGCGGCCATCTCGGCCGGCGAATCGGCCACCCAGTTCTGGATGGTCTGCTTGTCGGCCAGCAACGAACCGTGGACGAAGCGGGACACGGCCCGCTCACAGAGCATGTCGAGGGCCCGGCTCGACTGGCCCAACCAGCGCATGCAGTGATGGATGCGGCCGGGGCCGAGCCGCATCTGGGCCAGCCGGAAACCTTCGCCCTCGTTGCCGACGAGGTTGTCGACCGGCACCCGCACGTCGCGGTAGATGACCTCGGAGTGGGCCCCGATCTTGCCGAAGTGGGGCACCGGGTCCTCCATGGTGGGGACGTCGCGGACGATGTCGACCCCGGGGGTGCCGGTGGGCACCACGATCATGGAGCAGCCCTGATAGGGGTGGACGTCGGGGTTGGTGACGCACATGACGATGAGGAAGTCGGCCACCGATCCGTTGGAAGTGAACCACTTGTGGCCGTTGATCACCCACTGGTCGCCGTCGCGGATGGCCGAGGTCCGGATGAGGGTGGGGTCGGCGCCGGCCCCGGGTTCGGTCATGGAGAAGGCCGAGCGCAGCGTCCCGTCGAGCAGCGGCTGCAGCCAGCGTCTCCCGGTGGTCGTCGCGGCCGGACTGCTCCATGCCGATGGCCAGCAGCTCGGCGTTGCCCGAGTCGGGGGCGTTGTTGCCGAAGACCAGGGGCCCGAGGGGGAACGTCCGAGGATCTCGTGCAGCAGTCCCAACCTGACCTGGCCGAAGCCCATGCCCCCGAGGGCGGGCGGGAGATGGGCGGCCCACATCCCCTGGCGTTTCACCTCCTCCTGCAGCGGGCGCATGACCCAGGCCAGATCGGCGAAGTTCGAGGTCGAGGGTTTCCAGGGGGAGGATCTCCTCGTCCAGGAAGGCCCGGGCCCAGACCAGCTTGGCCTCGTACTCCGGCTCGGTTTCGAAATCCCAGCCCATGGCGATTGCCTCCTCGTCGGCGACGGCCGCTACCGTGGGCCGATGCCCGCGACCCTTCACCCCCACGCGTAGCACCGTCTCCCTGCGGGCGCCCGTCGAGCCCTGTCCGTCCTGCTCCCGCCGACCCGCCCACGCCGACGGCGGCCCGGGCCCGCATCGCCGCCGCCACCACCGCCCTCCTCGATGAGCGTCGGTTGCTCGGGGCCGACGAGCTGACGGGGTTGGCCGTCGTCCCCGACGAGTCGGTAACGGCACTGGCGTCGTTGGCCCACGAGGTGCGCCTGGCCTGGTGCGGTCCCGAGGTGGAGGTGGAGGGGATCCTGTCGGCCAAGACCGGCGGCTGCCCGGAGGACTGCCACTTCTGCGCCCAGTCGTCGCGCTTCGACACCCCGGTGAAGGCCACCCCCTTCCTGGACACGGCCGAGGTACTGGCGGCGGCGGCCGAGGTGAAGGCGGTGGGGGCCACCGAGTTCTGCCTGGTGCTGGCCGTGCGGGGCCCCGATGAACGCACCCTCACCCGGATCCTCGAGCTGGTCCCGCTGGTGCAGGACCCTCGGTCTCAACGTGGCCGTCTCGGCCGGCATCCTGAGCGAGGACCAGGCCCGGCGCCTGGCCGGGGGGGGTGTCCACCGCTACAACCACAACCTGGAGACGGCCCGGTCCTTCTTCGGTCAGGTGGTGACCACCCACTCGTGGGAGGAGCGGGCCGCCACCTGCCGGCTGGTGAAGGACGAGGGGATGGAACTGTGCTGCGGGGCCCTCGTGGGCATGGGTGAGAGCGACGCCCAACGCGTCGAGCTGTTGGTGCAACTGCAGGACCTCGGCCCCACCGAGGTGCCGGTCAACTTCCTGAACCCCCGGCCGGGTACGCCCTTCGCCGACCGACCGATGGTCGGCGCCTGGGAGGCCATCCGCTGGATCGCGATGTTCCGGTTGGCTCTGCCCGGGGTGATCCTGCGCTACGCCGGCGGGCGCGAGGTGACCCTGCGCGACCTGCAGGCCATGGGCATGACGTCGGGCATCAACGCCCTCATCGTGGGCAACTACCTCACCACCCTGGGGCGCTCGACCGACGAGGACATGGCCATGCTGGCCGATCTGCGCATGCCCGTGGGGCGCTCACCGGCGCCCTGCTGAGGTGACGGCGGTCCGGGGTGACCCTTCCGCTGCGGGTGCGGACGGCCGTCGTCGGACTGCGCCGGATGCGGCCGCCCGCTCGACCCGCCCCGTTTCTGTCCCCACTGCGGTCGGCGCATGACCGTGGCCGTGTCCCCCAGCGGGTTCCGGGCCACCTGCCGCGACCACGGACCGGTCGAGTCGCCGGCCGGACCTGCCGCCTGATCGGTCCCGGTCAGCCCGCCGGGATGGACCAACCGTTCGCCTCGGCGATCTCCTTACAGGTGGGGCACAACGGGTAGCGGCGGGGATTCCGGTTGGGCACCCAGACCTTTCCGCACAGGGCCCGAACGGCCGTCCCGTTCACCATCCCCTCGACCACCGTCGGTCCCACCGGGATGACGTCCCCGTCCTCGGGCTTGAACCCCTCGAGGACGATGTGGGCCATCCGCTCGTGGTCGCCGTCGAGGTCGGGGTCGGTGTGGGAGGGCGCCAGCGTGGTGCCCGGTCCGGCCTCGGTCATGACGCGTCGCCTTCCATGGTCACCAAGGATCGCGGAACTCGGCGCCCGGGCGTCGACCGGGCCCTGGACCGGGTCCCGCTCAGACGTAGGCGAACACCACCAGCCGGTAGTGGAAGACGGCAGGCGTCTCGGGCTCACCTCTGGCGGCGTGCCCGGTTCCGGGCGCGGCCGGCCGCGGACCGGCGACCGTCTCGATCTTCTCGAAGCCGGCGGCCCGGCAGAGACCCGAGACGGCTGCCACCGTGGGGATGTACCAGTTCCCGAAGTCGACCTGCACGTCGCTGCCCGAATAGAATTGCAGCAGGGGCAGGGCGGGGCTGTCGCGGATGTGGAAGGCCTCGGTCTCGATCACTGCGACCTCGCGGGTCACCTTGCGCAGCCGACGCAGGGCCGTCAGGGGCTCCTCCATGTGGTAGAGGACCCCGAGATAGAGCGAGATGTCGAAGGTGCCGAGCTCTTCGAGGGGCACGGTCATGAAGTCCGCGACCACCGGTTCGGCCGAGCTCGCGAGCACCTCGTGGGCCAGGTTGTACCCCCGCTGCCCCGGGAGGTCGTCGCGCCAGAAGTCGGTCGTGTCCCGGACGTGGTCCGGCAGGGTCCCCTCCGCGATGCACTCGGCCCAGTAGGCGTTCCGCGCCGCGATGTCGACGCCCCATGCGTAGTGGTCGAGAGAGACGACCCGGGACGCCCCCAGGCGCTCGGCCAGAAAGGAGTAGTAGCCGTCCCAGGCACCGATGTCGAGCACGGAACGACCCGTGAAGTCGGGCAGTTGGTCCTCGGTGACCTGGGCCTCGGAGATCCCCGGCGTGACCAGGCCGTTTCCCAGGTCGATCGAGTGGAACCACCCGAACTGGTGGATCCGGTTCGACACGTCGGCGACGTCGTCCATGCCGCAGCACACTAGTGACACCCGGGGGGCACCGGCGGCTCCGCCCACGGTCCCGCGTCGCCGCCGGTCACCTGCCCGGCGCGGCTGGCGGCGACACGACGGCTGCCCCGGACCGGGACGGTGACCGGAGCCCGTACGCTGGTCCGATGCCGGCGCGCCCCTCGATCCTCGCCTCCGCCTCCCCGGCACGGCGCCGCCTGCTGGAGACGGCCGGCTTCAGGCCCGAGGTCGTGGTGAG
>CAWIPW010000021.1:0-114075 GCA_963838005.1 uncultured Actinomycetota bacterium | reverse complement strand
TCGCCGGCCCCGGTGGCGCTGGTGCCGGCGGCGTTGGTCACGGTCACGTCCACCGTGCCCGCCGCGGCCGGGCCGTGGTGGCCGTGATGGAGGTGTCGGAGTTGACGGTGAACGAGCTGGCGGCGGTGGCCCCGAAGGCGACCGAGGTGGCGTTCAAGAGGCCGGTGCCGGTGATGGTGACGACCGTGCCCCCGGTGGTCGGACCGGCGTTCGGGCTGACGGCAGCGACCACGGGCGCGCCATAGGTGAAGCAGAGGGGGTTGGAGGCCCCGGCGGCGTTGGTGGCCACCACGGCCACGGTGCCGGCGGCGTGGCCGGGGTGGTGACGGTGATCGGGTGGCGTGGCCGACACGATGGTGGCGAGCACGAGCCACCGAAGGTGACGCTCGTGGGGTTGGCGAGCCCGGTGCCGGTGATCGTCACGGTGGTGCCGCCGGCGGTCGTGCCCGAGGTGGGCAGGAGGCTGGTGAGGACCGGGGCGCCGAGGTGTAGGTCAGGGCGTTGACTCGTGCCGGCGGTGTTGGTGGCCGGTGACATTGACGGTGCCGGCGGCATGGGCCGGGGTGGTCACGGTGACCTGGGTGGAGGTGGCCGACACGATGGTGGCCGCCGAGCCGCCGAAGCTCACGCTCGTGGTGTTGGCGAGCCCGGTGCCGGTGATCGTCACGGTGGTGCCACCGGCGGTCGTGCCCGAGGTGGGCAGGAGGCTGGTGAGGACCGGGGCGCCGAAGGTGTAGCTGAGGGCATTGCTCGTGCCGGCGGTGTTCGCCACCGTGACGTTCACGGTGCCGGCCGCCTCGGCCGCCGTCACGGCGGTGATGGAGGTGTCGGAGTTGATCGTGAACGAGCTGGCCGCTGTGGCCCCGAAGGAGACGCTCGTGACATTGGTGAGCCCGGTGCCGGTGATGGTCACCGACGTGCCACCAGCCGTCGTGCCCGAGGTGGGCAGGAGGCTCGTGAGCACCGGTGCGCCATAGGTGTAGCTGAGGGCGTTGCTCGTCCCGGCGGTGTTGGTGGCTGTGACATTGACGGTGCCGGCGGCGTGGGCGGGCGTGGTCACCGTGAGCTGGGTGTCGGTCTGGGAGACGATGGTGGCCGCCGAGCCGCCGAAGGAGACCGAGGTCGTAAGGAGCAGGCCGGTGCCCGTGATCGTCACGGTGGTGCCGCCGGCGGTCGTGCCCGAAGTGGGCAGGAGGCTGGTGAGCACCGGTGCGCCGAAGGTGTAGGTCAGGGCGTTGACTCTGCCGGCGGTGTTGGTGACTGTGACATTGACGGTGCCGGCGGCATGGGCCGGGGTGGTCACGGTGACCTGGGTGGAGGTGGCCGACACGATGGTGGCCGCCGAGCCGCCGAAGCTCACGCTCGTGGCGTTGGCGAGCCCGGTGCCGGTGATCGTCACGGTGGTGCCACCGGCGGTCGTGCCCGAGGTGGGCAGGAGGCTGGTGAGGACCGGGGCGCCGAGGTGTAGGTCAGGGCGTTGCTCGTCCCGGCGGTGTTGGTGGCTGTGACGTTGACGGTGCCGGCGGCCTGGGCCGGCGTGGTCACCGTGACTGGGTGTCGGTCGGGAACGAGGTGGCCGCCGAGGCGCCGAAGGAGACGGTCGTGAGGAGAGCCCGGTGCCGGTGATCGTCACGGTGGTGCCACCAGCGGTCGTGCCCGAGGTGGGCAGGAGGCTGGTGAGCACCGGGGCGCCATAGGTGTAGCTGAGGGCGTTGCTCGTCCCGGCGGTGTTGGTGGCTGTGACGTTGACGGTGCCGGCGGCGTGGGCGGGCGTGGTCACCGTGAGCTGGGTGTCGGTCTGGGAGACGATGGTGGCCGCCGAGCCGCCGAAGGAGACCGAGGTCGTAAGGAGCAGGCCGGTGCCCGTGATCGTCACGGTGGTGCCACCGGCGGTCGTGCCCGAGGTGGGCAGGAGGCTGGTGAGCACCGGTGCGCCATAGGTGTAGCTGAGGGTGTTGGAGGTCCCGGCCGTGTCGGACACGGTCACGTTCACGGTGCCGGCGGCGTGGGCGGGTGTGGTCACGGTGACCTGGGTGGAGGTGGCCGACACGATGGTGGCCGCCGAGCCACCGAAGCTCACGCTCGTCGGATTACCGAGCCCGGTGCCGGTGATCGTCACGGTGGTGCCGCCGGCGGTCGTGCCCGAGGTGGGCAGGAGGCTGGTGAGGACCGGGGCGCCGAAGGTGTAGGTCAGGGCGTTACTCGTGCCGGCGGTGTTGGTGGCCGTGACATTGACGGTGCCGGCGGCATGGGCCGGGGTGGTCACGGTGACCTGGGTGGAGGTGGCCGACACGATGGTGGCCGCCGAGCCGCCGAAGCTCACGCTCGTGGTGTTGGCGAGCCCGGTGCCGGTGATCGTCACGGTGGTGCCACCGGCGGTCGTGCCCGAGGTGGGCAGGAGGCTGGTGAGGACCGGGGCGCCGAAGGTGTAGCTGAGGGCATTGCTCGTGCCGGCGGTGTTCGCCACCGTGACGTTCACGGTGCCGGCCGCCTCGGCCGCCGTCACGGCGGTGATGGAGGTGTCGGAGTTGATCGTGAACGAGCTGGCCGCTGTGGCCCCGAAGGAGACGCTTGTGACATTGGTGAGCCCGGTGCCGGTGATGGTCACCGACGTGCCACCAGCCGTCGTGCCCGAGGTGGGCAGGAGGCTCGTGAGCACCGGTGCGCCATAGGTGTAGGTCAGCGCATTCGAGGTCCCTGCGGTGTTGGTGGCTGTGACATTGACGGTGCCGGCGGCGTGGGCGGGCGTGGTCACCGTGAGCTGGGTGTCGGTCTGGGAGACGATGGTGGCCGCCGAGCCGCCGAAGGAGACCGAGGTCGTAAGGAGCAGGCCGGTGCCCGTGATCGTCACGGTGGTGCCGCCGGCGGTCGTGCCCGAAGTGGGCAGGAGGCTCGTGAGCACCGGTGCGCCGAAGGTGTAGCTCAGGGCGTTACTCGTGCCGGCGGTGTTGGTGGCCGTGACATTGACGGTGCCGGCGGCGTGGGCGGGCGTGGTCACCGTGAGCTGGGTGTCGGTCTGGGAGACGATGGTGGCCGCCGAGCCGCCGAAGGAGACCGAGGTCGTAAGGAGCAGGCCGGTGCCGGTGATCGTGACCGTGGTGCCGCCGGCGGTCGTGCCCGAGGTGGGCAGGAGGCTGGTGAGCACCGGGGCGCCATAGGTGTAGCTGAGGGTGTTGGAGGTCCCGGCCGTGTCGGACACGGTCACGTTCACGGTGCCGGCCGCGTGGGCCGGGGTGGTCACGGTGACCTGGGTGGAGGTGGCCGACACGATGGTGGCCGCCGAGCCACCGAAGCTCACGCTCGTCGGATTACCGAGCCCGGTGCCGGTGATCGTCACGGTGGTGCCGCCGGCGGTCGTGCCCGAGGTGGGCAGGAGGCTGGTGAGGACCGGGGCGCCGAAGGTGTAGGTCAGCGCATTCGAGGTGCCGGCGGTGTTGGTGGCTGTGACATTGACGGTGCCGGCGGCATGGGCCGGGGTGGTCACGGTGACCTGGGTGGAGGTGGCCGACACGATGGTGGCCGCCGAGCCGCCGAAGCTCACGCTCGTGGAGTTGGCGAGCCCGGTGCCGGTGATCGTCACGGTGGTGCCACCGGCGGTCGTGCCCGAGGTGGGCAGGAGGCTGGTCAGCACCGGGGCGCCGAAGGTGTAGCTGAGGGCATTGCTCGTGCCGGCGGTGTTCGCCACCGTGACGTTCACGGTGCCGGCCGCCTCGGCCGCCGTCACGGCGGTGATGGAGGTGTCGGAGTTGATCGTGAACGAGCTGGCCGCTGTGGCCCCGAAGGAGACGCTTGTGACATTGGTGAGCCCGGTGCCGGTGATGGTCACCGACGTGCCACCAGCCGTCGTGCCCGAGGTGGGCAGGAGGCTCGTGAGCACCGGTGCGCCATAGGTGTAGCTGAGGGCGTTGCTCGTCCCGGCGGTGTTGGTGGCTGTGACATTGACGGTGCCGGCCGCATGGGCGGGCGTGGTCACCGTGAGCTGGGTGTCGGTCTGGGAGACGATGGTGGCCGCCGAGCCGCCGAAGGAGACCGAGGTCGTAAGGAGCAGGCCGGTGCCGGTGATGGTGACCGTGGTGCCGCCGGCGGTCGTGCCCGAGGTGGGCAGGAGGCTCGTGAGCACCGGTGCGCCATAGGTGTAGCTGAGGGCGTTGTCGTCCCGGCGGTGTTGGTGGCTGTGACGTTCACGGTGCCGGCGGCGTGGGCGGGCGTGGTCACCGTGAGCTGGGTGTCGGTCTGGCGAGACGATGGTGGCCGCCGAGCCGCCGAAGGAGACCGAGGTCGTAAGGAGCAGGCCGGTGCCGGTGATCGTCACCGTCGTGCCGCCGGCGGTCGTGCCCGAGGTGGGCAGGAGGCTGGTGAGGACCGGGGCGCCATAGGTGTAGCTCAGGGCGTTGGACGTCCCGGCCGTGTCGGACACGGTCACGTTCACGGTGCCGGCCGCGTGGGCGGGGGTGGTCACGGTGACCTGGGTGGAGGTGGCCGACACGATGGTGGCCGCCGAGCCACCGAAGCTCACGCTCGTCGGATTACCGAGCCCGGTGCCGGTGATCGTCACGGTGGTGCCGCCGGCGGTCGTGCCCGAGGTGGGCAGGAGGCTGGTGAGGACCGGGGCGCCGAAGGTGTAGCTGAGGGTGTTGGAGGTCCCGGCGGTGTTGGTGGCCGTGACATTGACGGTGCCGGCGGCATGGGCCGGGGTGGTCACGGTGACCTGGGTGGAGGTGGCCGACACGATGGTGGCCGCCGAGCCGCCGAAGCTCACGCTCGTCGTATTGGCGAGCCCGGTGCCGGTGATCGTCACGGTGGTGCCACCGGCGGTCGTGCCCGAGGTGGGCAGGAGGCTGGTGAGCACCGGGGCGCCGAAGGTGTAGCTGAGGGCATTGCTCGTGCCGGCGGTGTTCGCCACCGTGACGTTCACGGTGCCGGCCGCCTCGGCCGCCGTCACGGCGGTGATGGAGGTGTCGGAGTTGATCGTGAACGAGCTGGCCGCTGTGGCCCCGAAGGAGACGCTTGTGACATTGGTGAGCCCGGTGCCGGTGATGGTCACCGACGTGCCACCAGCCGTCGTGCCCGAGGTGGGCAGGAGGCTCGTGAGCACCGGTGCGCCATAGGTGTAGGTCGAGGCCGCGTTGCTCGGTGCCGGCGGTGTTGGTCACTGTCACGTTCACGGTGCCCGCCGCGTGGGCCGGGCGTGGTGACCGTGACCTGGGTGGAGGTGCGGGAGACGATGGTGGCGGCCGAGCCGCCGAAGGAGACCGTGGCGTTGGAGAGGCCGGTGCCGGTGATGGTGACGGTGGTGCCGCCGGCGGTCGTGCCCGAGGTGGGCAGGAGGCTGGTGAGCACCGGGGCGCCGAGGTGTAGGTGAGGGCGTTGGAGGTCCCGGCGGTGTTGGTGGCCGTGACGTTCACGGTGCCGGCGGCATGGCCGGCGTGGTCACGTGAGCTGGGTGTCGGTCTGGCGAGACGATGGTGGCCGCCGAGCCGCCGAAGGAGACGCTCGTGGATTGAGCGAGCCCGGTGCCGGTGATGGTCACGGTGGTGCCACCGGCCGTCGTGCCCGAGGTGGGCAGGAGGCTGGTGAGGACCGGGGCCCCATAGGTGTAGCTGAGGGCGTTGGTTGTGCCGGCGGTGTTGGTGACGGTCACGTTCACGGTGCCGGCCGCATGGGCCGGGGTGGTGACGGTCACCTGGGTGGAGGTGGCCGACACGATGGTGGCCGCCGAGCCGCCGAAGCTCACGCTCGTGGTGTTGGCGAGCCCGGTGCCGGTGATGGTGACCGTGGTGCCACCGGCGGTCGTGCCCGAGGTGGGCAGGAGGCTGGTGAGGACCGGGGCGCCATAGGTGTACGACAGCGCATTGCTCGTGCCGCCGACATTCGTCACCGTCACGTTCACCGTGCCGGCGGCGTGGGCCGGGGTGGTCGCGGTGATCTGGGTGGCCGAATTCGTCACGATGGTCGCCGCGCTCGCCACCGAATGAGACACCGCTGGCCGCGGCCAGGCCTGTGCCGGTGATGGTGACCGTGGTGCCACCGGCCGTCGTCCCGGACGTAGGCAGCAGGGTCGTGAGCACCGGCGGACTCACATAGGTGAACGCTGACCCGCCGCTGGTTCCCAACGCCGTCGTGACGGTCACGCTGGTCGCGCCGGCGACGCCGGGCGGTGACGTCGCCGTGATCTGAGTGGCCGAGCTCACTGTGAAGGTGGTCGCCGAGGTACTTCCGAATTTCACCTCCGGACGCATTGAGGAATCCGGTGCCGGTGATGACCACTGATGTCCCGCCGGCCGTCGGTCCCGTGGACGGGTTGAGCGAGGAAATGGTGGGGGCGGCTTCCCAGGCGAAGAGGTCCGCGGACGACGTCGCGCTGGTTCCGATCGGCGTCGTGACCGTGACGTTGGTCGCGGTGTTCGCCGGACCGGCCGGAGACGTGACGGTAATTTTGGTTGCCGAATTCACCGTGAACGGCGTCGCCGTCGTCGACCCGAACTTCACAGAGGTGGCACCTGTGAAGTTGGCGCCGGAAATCACGACACTCGTCCCCCCGGCTGCAGGGCCCGCGTTGGGAGTCACGGCCGTGACGGTCGGGGGATTGATGTTCCAGGTGAACGTGGTCTGCGCGACAAAGGGCGAGCCGCTGCCGCCCGCCGTGTCGGTGGCGTTGGAGGTCACCGTCACACTGACCGAGGTCGCCGTGGCCGGTGCCGTCCCGGTGATGACGCCGGTCGACGCATTGATCGAGAGACCACTCGGAAGTCCGGAGGCGCTCCACGTGCAGCAGGTCGCTCCCGTGTTCGGATCGCCGAAGACGTACGACATGGGCAGGTTGACCATCGCTCCACCGGCGGTGTTCTGGGTTCCGGGATTGGTCACCGAGAAGACGCCCGTCAGGCTGACGGTGACGTTGCCGGCGCCTCCGGCGCTACCGACCGTGGCCGGTCCGGGATTGGCGCCGGCGCCGGCCGCTCCGGCCGAACCGCCGCTACTGGAGAAGGCGAGGGTTCCGCTGCCGGAGTTGGCCCACGATGACCCGGCGCCGCCGGCCCCCGAGGCCCCGTTGAAGAATCCGTTCTGCTGCGCGACGGTGTCGCACTGGCCGGCGCCCGTGTCCTGGTTGGAGCACCACTGGTCGGCGGCGCCGCCGCCGCCGCCGTAGTACCCGCCACCGCCACCGCCACCGCCCTGATTTCCGGTGACGACGGGTGTGACGCTGGTGGCGACGCCACCCGACCCGCCGGCACCACCGACGGTGACACCACCGTCGGGCGCGGCACCGGACGATCCGACGTTGCCGATGACCTTCGAACCGGTGGGCTCTTGTCCTCCGCCGCCGGCGGTATTGGCGGCTCCTCCGGTTCCACCCGAACCGACAGTGCCCGAACCACCGGCCCGTCCGGCCGAGGTGCCGGCCCCGCCGATGCCGCCGCCGCCCCCGCCGCCCCCGGCGTTCACGCCGCTGGTGGCGCCGCCGCCGCCCCGGCCGTTGCCCGCGGGACCCGTGCCCGCGTAGCTCTCGCCGGACACCGCGGTGGCGGTTCCCCCGCTGGCGCCGGTCCCGCCGATCCCTTCTCCCGGTCCACCGCCGCCACTACCACCACCACCGCCGCCGGCGGCCACCACCAGGGGGACCGCGCATGCCGACGCCGTCGTGCCCAGGCAGGTAACCGATCCACCACCACCACCGCCGCCGGTGGTGTCGTACGTTCCCCCGGTGGCATTGCCGCTCGTGCCACCGGTTCCCCACCCGGCGCCGCCCGAGGTCCCGGTGACGGTTGTGGCGCCCTGTTGTCCCCCGGCACCCCCGCAGCCGACCTCATAATTGAGGTACGGGTACGTGGTCGGATTGACGCTGATCGAGGTCGCCGTCACCTGGGCGCCGGTGCCACCGGCACCACCGCCACCGCCGAAACCGGCTCCGACGTGGTAGGGGTCGCCGGCACCGCCACCACCGCCGCCGCCATTGACGGTCAGGGTCACCGTGGTGGTCCCCGCCGGCAGCGCGTAGCCTCGAGAAGGTGCCGCACGACGACGTATTGACCACGCTGGTCGCCGTCCAGATGTTGCCACCGCCGGCGAAGGCGGGTGCCGGGGACAGCAGGCTCGGAAGCGTGCCGATGGCGGAGCCGAGCGTGCTGCCAACCACGAGGGCTGTGAGCGCGGCCGACACCCACGGGCGCAGCCGGCCCCGCACCCACGATGTTCCCTGCTCCCGCGCAGGAGCCCCGACGGTCCGCAGTACTCCCGACTCCCCGGTGCTCCCCTTCCCCACCATTTCCCTCCCTCTGTCCCATCTGCCCCCGGAGGGGTCCCTCTCCGTGCCACTCCGTCGGCGTCTCGCCGCGCCGTTACTCCTGCAAGCCGGCTCCGTCGTTCAGCTGTGGCCTCGACGAACCCCGAACACTAGGCATCTCCCGTGCAGCAACCTGGGGATACTCGACACAAACGACCTGCGGCTGAAACGGACCGCGGCGTCCGGGTCCACACGTGGCGGCCGCCACCGTCGCCGACCATGCGACCTTCGGGCGCCCATCGGAGACCGGCGATCGACGGAACGTGGCCGGCATGGCGATGGGCGACCTGTCCACCCCGATCGGTGACCGGAACTCCCGGCGTTGCCCCTCCGGAGGTCCCTTCAACTACGCAGAGTGTCGCAAAGGCCGAATTTTCGGCCATCGTCTGCACGATTCTGAACACGCCTGCCCCCACGACATCTTGCGGACCCACCAGACAATGGTCCGCCGCGGTGAGAGCGCACGGTGAGAATCAAAGAAAGGTGCCCCGTAACATTCAATGAATAATGTGCAGGTGAGAGTAGCTTGCTTCCCAGATAGTCACAACTGATTCCGCCACGATCCATTGCGAAATCGCCACCCCCGGAGGGGCGAATTCGGCTCCGGCCCACTACAGGACCACAATTCCAATAGGTCGCAAAGCGGTTAAGGAACCACTAAATGTGTGGAAAATAGCTACGAAGCGTGACTGATCCTCAAGACGACGGCGGGAGCATCCTCGAAGCCGGTGCCGCCGGCGCCCGGGGGCCCGGACGGACCGGGGACAGCAGAGGAACCCCTGGATCCACCGCCGGGCACTTGGACACGCCCGACCCGACGACGGCCGGCGGCGGCACCACGGACGGGCTCAGGCGAATGCGGCGTAGCCGGAGTGGTCGACCGATCGCGCCAGCTCGGGACCACCGGTGGCCACGATGCGGCCGCCGGTCATGACGTGCACGACGTCCGGCGTCAGCACATCGAGCAACCGCCGGAAGTGGGTGATGGCGAGCACGCCCAGCTCCCACTCCCTCGTGGCCTCCTGCACGCGACGGGCCACCGCCGTGAGCGCATCGACGTCGAGCCCCGAGTCGATCTCGTCGAGGATGGCGAATCGGGGCCGGAGCACGCCGAGCTGCAGGGTCTCGTTGCGCTTGCGCTCCCCACCTGACAGGTCCACATTGAGCGGGCGGGTGAGGAACCGCTCGTCGAAGCCGATCCGGCCGGCCTCGTCGACGATGCGGGCCCCGAGCGTGTCGTCCACGATCCCCTCGGCCGCCTCGATCGTGCCTGGAAGGGGGGCCCGGGCCGCCGCCAGCGCGTCGGAGAGCGGGACGCCGGGGACCTCGACGGGTTGCTGCAACGCCAGGAACAGCCCGATCCTGGCCCGCTGCCACGTCGGCAGGGCCAGGAGGTCAGTGCCGTCGAGCGAAACGGAACCGGCCGTCACCTGGTAGCCGGGCCGTCCCATCAGGACATGGGCCAGCGTCGACTTGCCCGAACCGTTCGGCCCCATGACCGCGTGGACCTGGCCGCTGCGCACCACCAGGTCGACGCCCTTGAGGATCTCCGCGTCCGGACACCCCGGCGTGCAGGTCTTCGATGACGAGTTCACCGCGGCTCACTTCACCACCACCTCGACGTCGTCACCGTGGACGGCCACCTCGTAGACGGGCACCGGCCTCGTCGCCGGCAACGAGCAGGGTGCGCCGGTCCGCAGATCGAAGGTCGAGCCGTGCTTGGCACACTCGATCTCGCACTCGGCCGTCCACACCTCACCGTCCGCCAGCGAGAAGTCCTCGTGGCTGCAGCGGTCGCCCACCGCGTAGAACTCGTCGCCGATGCGGACGAGGGCGATGCGCAACTCCCCCACGTCGAACCGGCGCGCCTCGCCGGGGCCGAGGTCGTCCCGCCCGCACAGCCGCAACCACTCACCCATGGGACGCAGGCTCCGTGTGGTCGCCATCCGGCGTCCAGTCATCGCCGAGCCGTTCGGTCAGCGCCCGGCGGACCTCGCTCCGTGCCCCCGGCACCGGCACCAGGTCGGCGACGTCGGCGAAGAACCCGGCCACGATCAACCGCTCCGAGTCCTCGGGGGGATCCCCCGCGATTCGAGGTAGTAGCGCTGCTCCTCGTCGACGGGCCCCACCGTCGACGCGTGGCTGCACCGGACATCGTTCTCCTCGATGTCGAGGTTCGGGACCGAATCGGCGTGGGCGCCCTCGTCGAGAACGAGGTTGTGGTTGGTCTGCATGGCGTCAGCCTTGACCGCCCCGCGCCGGACCCGCACCAGGCCGCTGTAGACGGAGTGGGCGCGATCGGTGACCGCCCCCTTGAACAGCAGGTCGCTGCGGGTGCGGGGCGCGGCGTGATCCTGCAGGGTACGGAAGTCGAGCATCTCGTCCCCGCGACCGAGGTAGGCGGCCCGCAGTTCGCTCGATCCCTTGTCGCCCGCCAGGACGGCATCGGTCCGCAGCCGGGCGTACGTGGCGCCCCCACCGCCGAGCGCCACCGCGAAGCTCCTGAGCGCCGCCCCGGGCGCCGATGGAACCGACCTGGCCGGCGACCTGCCAGTCACCCGCACCGGGCGCGTGGACGGAGAGGTACGAGAGCACGGCGTCGTCCCCGACACCGAGCTCGGTCACGGGTACGGACAGCACCCCGGTCGGGGCGGCTCCGCTCGGGCCGGAGACGGGCTCCACCCGCAGGAAGAGCTCCACCACCCGGGCGGAGGACCCGGCGCCGGCCTCGACGACCAGGCGGGGGAAGACGGCGCTCGGCCCTCCGGACGCGCCAAGCACGTGGACCACGACGACCGGGTCCTCGACGACGGCACCGTCGGCGACCGCCACCACCAGCGGATCGGGGCAGAAGGCGTCGTTGAGGAGCCCGAGGTCGACCGGGTCGGTGGCGACGGCGCCCAGCAGACCGGCCCCGTCGGGCGCGACCGCCAGACGCTCGATCCGCACCCCGGTGGTCCCGGCACCCTCGACGTCACCGTCGAGCACACCATCGCACGTGATCACCAGGGCCGACCGGGAACCGATCCGGTCCGCCAGTTCCCCGGCGGCCGCCCGCACCACGGGGTCGAGCGGATGTAGAGGCGCGGCCGGGGCGAAGCGCTCCAGATCGAGACTGTCGATGCGGCTGTACCGCCACACCTCTTCCTTCTCCGCGGGCAGAGGCGACGAGGCGAAGCGCTCGGCGGACTCGGCCCGGCGCCGGGCCAGCCACTCAGGCCCGCCGAGGGCGGCAGCATTCTCAGGAGTGAAGGAGGTGGGCACGGCAGGTTCTCTCGCGATGCGAGGCCCGGACACCGGGCCTCCTCAGCAGTGTACCCGGGGCCTTCCCACTCCCCGCCCCCGGGTTCACGATGAACCGCTCCCCGTCAATTGGTCACGAATCACACGTCAGCGGGTCGCGTGAGACCCCTGGCGGGGCTCCGCTCGGGTGACCTCAGCAGGTGTTCGTCGCGGGTTCGCCGGCGAACCTCGCCGCCAGGAAGTTCAGCACGTTGCCGTCCTCCTCCAGGAACTCGAGCACGTGCTCCGCGAAGAGGTCACGGACCTCGTCGACCGTCGCACCGTCCTTGCACCAGTTCGACACGAGGGTGTCGTCCTGGGCGACGGGCACGATCTCGTCCAGCTCCCCGTGGTAGTCGTAGATCGGCGCCGTCGTCGGCTTGGACTGGCCGAGGGTGTCCTCCTTCAGCACCGCCGCCACCGGCGGATACGACAGCGGATCGGAAAGGGTCGAATAGCTGGCCAACGTCTTGAACGCGTAGTCGACGAGGAGCGACACGAGACACTGCCCTCCGACCTGCGTCAGGGCCTGGGCGCCGCTGGCGTTGACGATCGACGACAGATCCATCTCCGGGTAGTCCTGCCAGATCCCCCACGCCGCTGCGGCCTCGAAGCCCGAGAAAAGACCGCCGTCGATATACGCGGCGACGGCCGCCGGGTCGGCCGGAGTGCCGCCGATGGCAACGCCGACGAGGTGGACGTCGGGGGCGTACGTGGGCTGCAACTGGGCGGCCCAGCCGGCTCCGTTGGCCCCACCCGAATATCCGTCGAGCGCCCACGGGCTGTGATCGAGGCCGGCAGGGACGAACGACCGTGCCGCCCGGATCCCGTCGAGAACGACGTGGCCCTCCCCCGGGCCTGCCAGCCATGCCGACTTGGGTCCTTCGTAGTCGGGGATCACCTGGGCCCAACCCATGGCGAGCATCGAATTGAGATCGATGTCCAGTCCGGGGCTGCCGGTAGTGGCCATCATGTAGGACGGCTCGCACTGCGAGCCGGTGGCATCTTCCGCCACTTCGTACGCCACCGCCGGCCTCGCCCCCGGTATCCAGGGCGATTGCGGCACGACGATCGTGGCGGTGGCCATCTCCGGGTTGCCGTGTGAGTCCTCGGAGGCATAGGCGATCTGCCACACGTTCGAGGGAGTCGACAGGCTCAGGCTGACGGGGCGGCTCCGAATGATCTGACCTGGCCTGTAGTGACCGATGTTTGCCGGGGCCGAATAGAAGGGATCCTGTGAAGGAACGACCGACCCCGGAGTAGCCGCCACCGCAGGAGATGAAGGGGTCGCGGCCAGCAAGAGTGCGGCCACCACACCGACGAGCAAGCGCTTCATGACACCTCGTTCCCAAAGTTCGCCTGCCCCGCGCGGTAGCATAACTGGAATCCGACACGACTTTCAATACCGGTTGAGACCTCCCGATGCTGAAATGAGGGACGGCACTACAGTGGCGCCAGTGGGAGCTGGACGTCGTGAGCCGGTGCAGCGACGGAGCCGTGAGAAGGTCGAGCAGGTGCTCGAGGCTGCGGCCGAGATCATCCGCGACGGTGGAGTGGGCGCCCTGACCACCCGAGGGGTGGCGGAGCGGTCGGGCGTGCCTGTTGCGACCGTGTACCGCTACTTCGAGAACAGCGACGCCATCATCGCCGCATTCCTCGACCGGGAACGAGAGAACATCGACGTCAAGATCGCCCAGGCGGTGCTCGAACTCGACCGTGTCAGCCTGCGGTCGCTCACCGAGGCCACGGCGGTCGCGCACCTGCGCCATCTACAAGAGCATCCGATCGCCGTTCTCCTGTGGTTCGACCCGCACCAGAGCGACCGCGTGCGGGAGCGGGTGAAGTTGCAGAACGAACGGCTCGGCGACTGGCTCGATGCGGCCTGCCGGAGGGCTCGACTGGTGCACACGGATACTCCGGCCTGGGGCGCGCGAATGATCATCCGCCTCGCCGATCGCGTGTTCGCCTTTGCGTTCGTCGAGCACGACGTGGCACAGGATCGCGAGGACGTGATCTTCAACTTCGTCGACATGGTCGTGTTGCTGCAGGAAAGGTACGGGACTCCGGCCGGCATCGAAGGGATCCCGACCAGCGAGTTCGTGGAACTGCTGGGCGAACAGCCGGCGTACCTCGAATTCGACCACGACAACCAGCGCTCGCTCATCGATCGCTTCCACGCCGTGTGATCGAGAAGTGTCTCAGGGCAGCCGGCCACTTGGCCGTCTCGCCCGAACGCAGATCACCCGACGAGATCGTCGACGCCGTGTCGGCCGACCTACGCTGACGCCATGACCGATGACCTCCCCGACACCGGTGTCGACGCTCCCGGGTTCGCCTCCGACGTCCTCACCCTCGAGGTCGACGGCCACGTGGCCACCCTGTGGCTCGATCGGCCCGAGAAGCGCAATGCCATGGGGCCCGCCTTCTGGACCGACCTGCCGGTGGCCATGGCGGCCGTCGCCGCCGATCCCGAGGTGCGGGCGGTGGTCATCGCCGGCAGGGGTCCCCACTTCTGCGTGGGGCTCGACCTCACGTCGCTCGGCTCGCTCGGTGTCGTCCCCGCCGCCGGCACGGCGCCGCTGTCGATGGCCGGCAGGGCCAAGTCGGCACGGACGGTGATCCGTCGGCTCCAGGCGTCGATCACGTCGGTCGCCGACTGCCCCGTGCCGGTCATCGCCGCCGTCCACGGGGCCTGCATCGGCGGCGGCGTGGACCTCATCTCGGCCTGCGACATCAGGGTGGCCTCGGCCGACGCCGTCTTCTCCGTCCGCGAGACCAAGGTGGCCATCGTCGCCGACATCGGCAGCCTGCAGCGGCTGCCGCGGCATCATCGGGCACGGGCACGTGGCCGAGCTGGCGTACACGGGAAAGGACATCGGGGCCGAGCGTGCCCGGGAGATCGGCCTGGTCAACGACGTGCTGCCCGATGCCGCCGCCGCCCGGGCGGCGGCACTGGCCGTCGCCGGGGAGATCGCCGCCAACTCGCCGATCGCCGTCCAGGGCACCAAGGCTGTGCTGGCCGCCGGGGACGGACGCACGGTGGCCGAGGGTCTCGAGTTCGTGGCCACCTGGAACGCGGGCGTTCCTGCGTCCGACGACCTCACCGAGGCCATGACCGCCTTCTTGGAGAAGCGGCCACCGAAGTTCACCGGGAACTGACGAAGGCGCTGACGAGGGTGCCGGCCCGGACAGGCGCCGGGCGGTGCCGTCCCCTCAACGCCCCCGGCGCCACCACCGGCGCCCGCGCCGCTCCTGCTCGTCCCGCTCGGACTGGACGTCGGCGACACCGCCGGGCCGATCTCTTCACGATGTCCTCGGCGCTGTTGAGGAGGGCGGCCGCGTCCTCGCCGGGCACCTCCGGCATCGCCGGCTCACGGGGGGATCCACGAGCTAGCCGTGGGACCACCCGGCATCGGCCAGGCGCCGTTCGTAGGAGGGGCAGTTCTCGGGGCACCGCCACGGCGCGTCCGGTGCCAGGTCGAGCAGGCAGAACCGGGCGACCTCGCCGCTGTCGTAGGTCCGACTCTGGAAGTGCTTGCACTCCTCTCGCATCGGCATGGCGACCATCGTCAGCTCGTCATTCTGCCTGCTGATCGCGCGAGCCTCAGCCGACGGAACCGTCCATCTGCAACTCGATCAGCCGGCTCCACTCGACGGCGTACTCCATCGGCAGCGTCCGGGTGATCGGCTCGATGAACCCGTTGACGATCATGCCCATGGCCTGGGTCTCCGACAGCCCCCGGCTCATCAGGTAGAAGAGCTGGTCGTCGCCCGACCTTGGAGACGGTCGCCTCGTGACCGATCCGGGCGTCCCGCTCGCCCACCTCCATGTACGGCTTGGTCTCCGACACGGACTGTCGTCGAGGAGGAGGGCGTCGCAGCGCACGAAGCTGCGTGGAGTGCCTGGCACCTTCGTCCACGTGGACCATGCCCCGGTAGGTGGTGATGCCGCCGTCCTTCGAGATCGACTTCGACACGATGGTCGAGGTGGTCTCGGGGGCGGCGTGGAACATCTTCGCCCCGGCGTCCTGCTGCTGGCCCTCCCCCGGCGTAGGCGACCGACAGCACCTCGCCGGACGCCTTCGGGCCCATCAGGTAGACGGACGGGTACTTCATCGTCAGGCGGGAGCCGATGTTGCCGTCGATCCACTCGACGTGGGCCTCGGCCTCGGCCCGGGCCCGCTTCGTGACGAGGTTGTAGACGTTGTTCGACCAGTTCTGGATGGTCGTGTAGGTGATCCGGCTGCCGGGCAGCGCCACCAGCTCGACGACCGCCGAGTGCAGGGAGTCGGTCGAGTAGACGGGCGCCGAGCACCCCTCGATGTAGTGCACCTGGGATCCCTCGTCGGCGATGATCAGCGTCCGCTCGAACTGGCCCATGTTCTCGGCGTTGATACGGAAGTACGCCTGCAGCGGCTGGTCGACCTCCACCCCGGGCGGGACGTAGATGAACGAGCCACCCGACCAGACGGCCGAGTTCAGGGCGGCGAACTTGTTGTCGTTCGGCGGGATGATCGTGCCGAAGTACTTGCGGACGAGGTCGGGGTACTCGCGCACGGCCGTGTCCATGTCGCAGAAGAGGATGCCCTTCGCCTCGAGGTCCTCCCGGTTGCGGTGGAACACGACCTCGGACTCGTACTGGGCCGTCACCCCGGCGAGGTACTTGCGCTCCGCCTCGGGGATGCCCAGCTTCTCCCAGGTGGACTTGATCGAGTCGGGCAGCTCGTCCCAGTCGCTCGACCTGCTCCGAGTCGGCTTGATGTAGTAGTAGATGTCGTCGAAGTCCAGGTCGGGCATGTTGACGGCGAACCACTGGGCCATCGGGCGCTTCTCGAAGCGGCTGAGGGCGCGCAGGCGGAAGTCCAGCATCCACTCGCGGTTCCTTCTTCATCGCCGACATCTCCCGGACGATCTGACTCGTTCAGGCCCTTCTTCGGCTTGAAGATGTAGTCCTCTTCGTCCCACCAGCCGAGCTGGTAGCGCCCGAGGTCGAGTTGCTGTGGTCATGAGGCGCTCCCAGGGGTCGGCCGGTGCGGCCGACTGATTTCCCCTATGCAGATAGTAACAACTCCGTCCCGGCCCCGGCCCCGCGAACGCCACCGCGCGGGGCCGCGTGCCATCCTGGGCCGGTGACCGACCCGATCCCCGACCAGGCCCCGACCGAACCCCCGACCAGGCGCCGCCGGCCCCGCCCGTGCGCCGAGCGGCGCCCCGTCGAGCTGACCGCCCACGGCGACGTCCGGGTGGACGACTGGTACTGGCTCCGAGACGCCGACGACCCCGCCGTCATCGAGCACCTGCGGGCCGAGAACGCCTACACCGAGGCGTCCACCGCCCACCTCTCCGGGCTGAGGGCGGCCCTCTACGACGAGATCGTGGCCCGCATCGAGGAGACCGACCTCTCCGTCCCCGCCCGGAAGGGTCCGTGGTGGTACTACCACGAGCGACCGTCGAGGGCCGCGACTACCGCCGCTGTGCCGCCGGCCCGCCTCGGGCGACGACCTCCCCGGCCGAGCCCGACGGGACCCTGCCCGGGAGCGGGTGCTGCTGGACGAGAACGCCGAAGCCGAGGGTCACCCCTACTTCGCCCTGGGGGTCTTCGACGTCAGCCCCGACCACCGGCTCCTCGCCTACTCGGTCGACAGCACCGGCGGCGAGCGGCACACGCTGCGGTTCCGGGACCTCGACACCGGCCTCGACCTCCCCGAGGCGGTCGAGGACACGTAGTACGGGCTCGGCCTTCGTCGACGACGCCACCGTTCCTCTACATCCGCGTCGACGACGCCATGCGCCCCTTCCGGCTCTGGCGCCACACCTCGGCACCGACCCGTTACTCGACGTCCTCGTGTGCGAGGAGCCCGACGAGCGCTTCTACCTCGGCGTCCATCGCACCAAGGACGGCGGGTTCGTGGTGATGCGGCCTCGAGTCAAGGTCACCACGGAGCTCCACCTGCTGCCCGCCGGCGACCCCGCCGCCCGATTCGAGGTCATCGAGCCCCGCCGCCAGGGCATCGAGTACGCCGTCGAGCACGATCGGCGACGCGCCGGGGTGACGCCGGCTGCTCATCATCGACCAACGACGGGGCGGAGAACTTCCGCCTGATGGAGTGCCCGCCGTCGTCGCCCGGCCGGGACCACTGGCGCGAGCTCTTCCCCCACCGGGCCGGCACGCGGCTCGAGGGCGTCGACGTCTTCGCCGGCCACCTCGTCGTCGACGAGCGCGGACGGCGGCGACGACGTCGGACCCGGGTCGTCGACCAGGCCACCGGCGCGTCCACCCCCGTCGACCGGCCCGAGGCGCCCCGACCGTCTGGCCGGGTGCCAACCCCGAGTACGACAGCTACCGGGTCCGCTACGAGTACACGTCGCTGGCGTCACCCCGGTCGTCATCGACCTCGACGTGGCCACCGGCCGGTCCACCGTGCGCCGAAGCGGCAGCCCGTGCTCGGGGACTTCGACCCGGACGAGGTACCACACCGAGCGGCGTTGGGCCGTCGCCGACGACGGCACCCGGGTGCCCCTGTCGCTGGTGTGGAGGTCGGACCGCCATGCGGCCGGGTCCCGACCGACGGCACCCTGCCTCCTCTACGGCTACGGGTCCTACGAGACATCGATCGACCCCGTCCTTCTCGTCGCTCCGCCTCAGCCTCGTCGACCGGGGGTTCGTCTTCGCCATCGCCCACGTACGCGGCGGGGGCGAGATCGGCAGGCGGTGGTACGAGGACGGCAAGCTGGCGGCCAAGCCGCACACCTTCTCCGACTTCGTGGCGTGCGCCCGCGCCCTGGTGGAAGACGGGACCGACCTCGCCCGGCCGCCTGGTCGCCCGGGGCGGCAGTGCCGGGGGGCTGCTGATGGGCGCCGCCGCCAACCTGGCCCCCGAGCTGTTCCGGGCCATCGTGGCCGAGGTGCCCTTCGTCGACTGCCTCACCACCATCCTCGACGATTCGCTGCCGCTGACCATCCTCGAATGGGAGGAATGGGGCAACCCGGTCACCGATGCCCACATCTACGAGGTGATGAAGTCGTACTCCCCCTACGACAACGTGCGCTCGACCGCGACCCGACGGGCGGCCGGTCCGCTACCCGGACATCCTGGCCACGGGCGGGCTCTCCGACCCCCGGGTCGGCTTCTGGGAGCCGGCCAAGTGGGTGGCCCGGCTGAGGGCCGCCAACCCCGGGAACCGGGTCCTCCTGAAGACGGATCTCGACGCCGGCCACGCCGGACCGTCCGGCCGCTACGACGCCTGGCGCGACGAGGCCTTCGTCTACGCCTTCATCCTCGACGCCGTGGGCATGGCCGGGTAGCCGGTCGGCGTCCGCGGGGTCGGTCAGGGCGCCCCGGAGTTCGTGGTGGTGGTGGTCGGCTGCGTCGTCGCGCCAGGCGCTACCGACGTCGTGCCCGGGGCGGCCGCGGTCAGGGGCGCGGTTGCCGACGTGGCCGGGGCGCGGCGGCGGCCGGCGTGGGTGCGAATGTCGCTGTGAAGGGCGAGTGCGCCGGGGTCGGGAGAACGACCTGTACCCCGTTGACCGACAGCCCGGCCAACGCACCCAGCTCCACCACCATCGTGCCGTTGCCCGGGATCGTCTGGCTGCCACCGACCGGGACGGTCCCCGTCCAGATGGTGGCACCGGTGTCGGGATTGCGGGCGTCGATCCAGCTGGCTTCGGTGGCGGCCGTCACCGTCACCTGGTAGGTGGTGGCACCGACCGGGTACACGGCCGTGTTGTCGGTCGACGAGCTGGCCGCGATGCCGGCCGGCGGCGGGGTCGTGGCCGGGGTCGACGTCGTCGTGCGCCGGTGGGTGACCGACGTCGGTGCCGTGGTCGACTTGGGCGGCGACGAGCGGGAGACGTGGCGGCTGCCGAGGTAGGCCAGCCCGCCGAAGACGACGGCGGCCACGATGGCCAACGTCACGATCAGGCGGCCGCGCCGCGGCTCGTCGAACCTCGTCAACGCCCGCCGGCGGGCGATGTCGGCACCGAACGCGGCCGCCTCGTTGGGGCCCGTCCTGCCGGGGGAGGTGCCGGCATCGTCGAAGACCAGCTCGCCCTCGACCTCGGGCGGCCCGATCCTGGACGGCACGGACGACCGGACGGCGATCGGCGGGCCGGAGGACGACGGGCCGCCGTCCTCCGCCGTGGTGTCCTCGGCCCTGCCCAGCACGCGCACGCCCGACCCGCCGGTCCGCTCGGAGATGGCCTCCATGGTGCCGAGCGCCGAGTGGTACCGCCGGACCGAGTCGTCCTCGTCGCTGCTGGGCCGCCACGTGAGCTTGGCCACCACGGCCGCCACCGCCACCAGCACCACGGCAATCAGCGCCATCACCATCGGTTCCATTCAACCCGAACACCGGTCCCCTGCGCGCTCGCCGTCTGGCGGTCCGGGCCGCGGCGCGGACCCCGGCGGCCGGGGTCAGTCCCGGATCAGGTGCGCAGGCCCCAACGGGGCAGCCGCGCCGGCTCGATCCGGTCGCGCATCGGGTTCGATCGGTCACGGTCGGAGACGATCGGGATCGGTCACCCCCCAGTCGGCCCCGATGACCGGGTCGTCCCAGGCCACACCCAGCTCGTCCTCGGGGTTGTAGTAGTTGTCGACCAGGTACCAGAGCGTCAGGTCGGTCAGCGAGGCGAAGCCGTGGGCGACCCCCGGCGGGATGAACACGCCCCGGTCCACGTCCCCGTCGAGGTCGAGGGTGAGGGTGGCGCCTTCGGTGGGCGAGCCCTACCGCAGGTCGTGGAGCACGACCCGGGCCCGTCCGGCCAGCACGTACCAGTAGTCGGCCTGGTGCAGGTGGTAGTGGAGCCCGACGACGGCGCCGGCCTGCTTCACCGACCGGTTGCCCTGGACCATCTCGCGACCCAGCGGAAACCAGCTCCGGCGGTAGGTCTCGACGAAGCGCCCCCGCTCGTCGCCGTGGGCATCGGGCTCGACCACGATGACGTCGGCGACGACGTCCGAGTGGTGGATCGGCGGGCACGGTCAGCGACCGCTTCTCGGCGCCCGTCGGATCCCGTCCTCCGCCGCCGGGGACAGGGTGGCGAATCCGCTGCGGTAGTACAGCAGGGGCTCACCCTCCCCGATCCCGAGGTCGAGCACCCGCCCGATGACCAGCTCGTGGTCCCCGGCATCGTGGACGAGCTCGAGCCGGCAGTCGACCCAGGCCAGCGATCCGTCGATCACCGGGGCACCCGTTCCGCCGGGTGCCACCCGATCCCCTCGAACTTGTCACCGCCCGACACCGCGAACAGCCGGCAGATGTCCTCCTGGGCCCGACCAGCACGTTGACGCAGAACACGCCGGCCCGGGCGATCCGGGGCCAACTGGTCGACGTCTTGGCCGGCGCCAGGGCCACGTACGGCGGGTCGATCGAGAGCGAGACGAAGCTCTGGCAGGTGAAGCCCGACCGGCAGGCCGTCCTCGCATGGCGGTCACCACGGTCACCCCGGTGGCGAACCGTCCCATGGCCTCCTTGAACCGGGCCGGGTCCACCCCGACCGCCGGTCCCGTTGCCGACCGGCTCACGCCTTCCCCAGGTCGACGGTCGACCCCTCCGTCGCCGCGGTCACGTCCCCGAGCCGGTACTTCAGTGCCAGGCGGCGGGCGTGGCTGAGCATGCCGGTCGATCTCCTTGTCGCTGTGGGACGGATCGTGGTGGAAGAGGGCCAGGCGCCTGACGCCGCACTCGGCGGCGACGTGGACGGCGTAGGCCACCGTCGAGTGCCCCCAGTCCGACATGGTGACGAACTCGTCGTCGGTGTACTGGGCGTCGTGGATGAGGAGGTCGACGCCGTCGCACAGCTCGATGACCCGCTCGTCGATCGACCGCCGGTCCGCGGGTGCCTGGTGGTCGGGGAGGTAGGCGACCGAACGGCCGTCGTGCTCGATCCGGAAGCCCAGCGTGTGGCCGCGGTGGGGGACCGACCGGGCCTTGATCTTCATGGCCCCGAGGCCGAAGTCGTCCCCGCCGTCGAGGTCGTGGAACCGCACCTCGCCGCGGAACTCGCCCATGTGGATGGGGAAGAACGGCGGCTTGACGCACCGGCGATGGTCATCGGCGAGGGATTCCCGTCCTGGGCGGGGCCGTAGACGTCCATGGCCGCCCCGGGGTCGCGCAGCGGGGCGAAGAACGGGAGTGCCGAGGATGTGGTCGTAGTGGAGGTGGGTCAACAGGACGTTGGCCTGCAGCGGCAGGCCCGACGGCCGGAGCGGGCGGTCGAGGGCCTCGCCCAGGGCCCGCAGCCCCGTCCCCAGGTCGAGGATCAGGGGCAGCTCGCCCTCGACCTCCACCAGGACGCAGGCGGTGTTGCCCCCGTAGCGCCGGTGCTGGTCGGACGAGCACGGGCACGAGCCGCGGACGCCGAAGTACGTGATCTTCACCGAGGGTGCAGGCTACTCGCCGCGACCGGCCGGGGGTCGCCCGGATACCGTGCCGCCCATGGATGTCGAGCACCGTCACCGCCAACGGCCTCGAGTTCGCCTACCTGAGCCGACGGCCCCGGGGACGGTCCCCTGGCCCTCTGCCTGCACGGCTTTCCCGACACCGCCCAGACCTGGCGGCACCTGCTGCCCCGGCTCGCCGGCGCCGGCTACCGGGCGGTGGCGCCGTTCCTGCGGGGCTACGCCCCGACGGCACTGCCGCCCGACGGCCGCTACGACACCGGCACCCTCGCCCTCGATGCCTGCGCGCTCCACGACGCCCTCGGCGGTGGCGTGACGCCGTGCTGATCGGGCACGACTGGGGGGCGCTCGCCACCTACGCGGCGGCCGCCCCCGAACCCGACCGCTGGCGCCGGGTGGTCACCGTGGCCGTGCCACCCCAGGCCGTCGCTGACGGCCGGCTTCTTCGCACTACGACCAGCTGCGGCGCAGCTGGTACGTCTTCTTCTTCCAGACCCCGTTGGCCGAGTACGCCGTCGCCCTCGACGACCACGTCTTCATCGACCGGCTGTGGGCCGACTGGTCGCCCGACTACGACGGCGGGTGGGACGCGGCCCGGGTCAAGGAGGCCCTGGCCGATCCCGAGCGCCTGGCCGCGGCCGTCGCCTACTACCGGGCCATGCTCGGCCCGCCGCCCGACGACCCGGCGGCGGCCGCGGCCAAGGCGGCCGGGGCACAGCGGCGCCCCAAGCCCACGCTCTACCTGCACGGGACCGGCGACGGCTGCGTCGGGCTCCACGTCTCGGCCCGGTCACCGACTTCCTGGCGGCCGGGTCGGAGGTGGTGGTGGTCGAGGGCGCCGGCCACTTCCTCCACCTCGAGCGGCCCGACGAGTTCGGCCACCACGTGCTCAGGTTCCTCGGCGCCTGACCCGCCTGCACCCGCTAGGGTCAGGAGGTCAGCACCCGGCCGGTCCGCACGGCCAGCCCCTCGGCCACCAGGGCCTCGGCCACCCGGGCGGCCCGGCCCCGGTCGCCGGACCAACCGGCGGCGTCGGCCAGCGACGACACCGGCACCGGTCCCGGCCGCAGGGCGGCCACCAGGCGGCCCCGGCCCTGCCGGTCCGAGCCCTCGAAGGCAGGCTGGCGCCGGGACGCGCCGGCCGAGCCGCCGGCCGGGTCGGCCGCCGCATTCCCCGACCGCGCCACCGGCACCGGCGTCGCGATCGGGCAGCGGCCGCAGTCCGGCGACCGGCGGGTGCAGCACCGCGCCCCGATGTCGAGCAGGCCCTGGTTGAAGGCCCAGCCCCTCCCGGCCGGCACCATGGCGTCCACCGTCGCCTGGGCCTCGGCCGCCCGGAGCGGCCGGCCGGCCACGGCCCGGGCGAGCACCCGCCCGGCGTTGGTGTCGACCAGGCCGACGTCGGCACCGAAGGCGAAGGCCAGCACGGCCCGGGCCGTGTACGGCCCCACACCGGGGAGGTCGAGCAGCCCGGCGAGGGCGGTCGGGAGGCGCGCCCCCGTGGCGGGCCACCACCACCGAGGCCGTCCGGTGGAGGTCGCGGGCCCGCCGGTTGTACCCGAGGCCGTCCCAGGAGCGCAGGACCTCCCCGACCGGGGCGGCCGCGCACGCGGCCGGCGTCGGGAAGCGCGCCGATGAAGCGCCGAAGGACGGGACGACCCTCGGCCACCTGGGTCTGCTGGGCCATGACCTCGCTCACGAGCACGGCCCACGGGTCACGGGTCAGCCGCCACGGCAGATCGGGCCGGCCGACGGGCCGATCGCGGCGATCGCCTCGCCCAGCGCGGCCAGCCGGCGCCGGCCGGCCACCGGACCCCGCGGCGGCCCGTCCGACGTCAGTCCCAGACGTCGTCGGCATACGGCCGGCGCCGCGCCGGGGCCGCGGCCTGCTTCCACACCATCACCTTGCGCCGGAAGAAGCAGACCTCCTCGCCCGCGCTGGTTGAAGGCCTTGGTCTCCACGGTGACCACGCCACGGTCGTCGCGCGACCGCGACGCCACCTTGTCGACGACCTTCGTCTCGGCGTAGATCGTGTCGCCGTGGAAGGTGGGCGACCGGTGGACGAGCGACTCGACCTCGAGGTTGGCGATGGCCGCCCCGCTCACGTCGGGCACGCTCATGCCGAGGGCCAGCGAGTACACCAGGTTGCCGACCACGACGTTCTGCCCCTGCACCGTCTCGTTCTCGGCGAACCACGCTGTTGGTGTGGAGGGGGTGGTGGTTCATGGTGAGCATGCAGAACAGGTGGTCGTCGGCCTCGGTGATCGTCTTGCCCGGCCAGTGCCGGTAGACGTCCCCGATCTCGAACTCCTCGAAGGTGCGGCCGAAGGGGCGGTCGTAGGTGGTCATGGGACGTGGTGTAGTACGCCCCGGGCCCGGTCGTCCAGCGGCGGACCGTCCACCTCCGGCGACGGCTCGCCCCGGGGCGGGCCGCCAGGGCCGAGGCGGCCACCACCGCCCAGGTGGCCATGGACGTGCACGCCAGCACGGGTGCGAAGATGGTCGTGCGGTCCACCGACGTGGCCAGCCAGGCGTCGACGGCCACCGATCCCAACCCGTAGGTCGAGAGCACGACGACCAGGTTCCAGGCCAGCACTCCCCACAACCAGCCGTCGCCGGCCAGGCCGAGCGAGCGCCGCCGGCCGGCGAGCGCCAGGGTTCCCAGTGCGGCCACCACGGCGGCCGCCACCACCAGGTGGAGGTGGGGCCACACGGCGTCGAGGGACGCGTCCAGGCGGGAGCCGACGGTGCCGACGCGCCGGCCGGATGTGTCCACGTCCGGGTAGGCGTGCAGGACGCCCGTGAGCACGGGCCACGCCGCCAGCACGGCCAGCCCGGCCAGGGCTCCGCCCGCCCACGCCACCGTCGCCTTCCGGCGCCGGCCGGAACGGCCGGCCCCTCCCCCGGGCGGCACGGACACGACATGGCGCACGGCCACCAGCACCACCACCAGCGCCACCGTGGCGATCCCTTCGAGCTTGGTGAAGCCGGCCACCAGTACCAGCAGTCCGGCCAGTCCCAGCCGGCCGGTACCCGGCCCCGCCACCAGTCCGTACCCGACGGCGCCGGCCGCAGCCAGCACCCACAGCGCGTCGGCGTAGCCGTCCACCAGCACCGGCCCGATCGTCCCGGCAGCCGCCAGCACCAACAGGGTCCCCCCGACGGCACCGACCACCCGCAGGCCCCGGCCCACCGTGACCACCACCGACCCCAGCACGACCAGACGCACACCCGTTGAGGAGGCCGATGACCACCTGGCCGTCGCGCAGCGCCCCCGGCGAACCCGGCTGCAGCCCCGTGGCCGACCACCCGGTGGCCACCGACGCCCCCACCAGCGGCGGGTAGCTCGCGTGGGAGAAGAACAGTGTCCGGTCGGAGAGCGCGGCCCGGACGGTGGCGTGGCCCTGGGCGAACCAGGCGGCGTGGAGCAGCCACAGGCCGCGGGCGTCGAACCCGACGTCCACGATCGACAGCCCCGCGCAGGGCCCAGGCCGCGGCGGCCACCACCGGCACCAGGGCGGCCGCCTCCGCCCATGACCACTCGGCGCCGGCCCTGCGCCACGGCCGCGCCCCCGGACGCCGCGCCCACCACAGCCCGCACGCCAGGGCCGCCCCCACGGCGAGGGCTGCGTACCAGGCGGCCAGATCGCCCCCGACGGCCAGGCACGCGGTGGCGGCCAGGGCGGCCACCACTGCGCCGGCCAGGGGCACGGCGAAGACGGTGACCGGGCGCGGGCCGCACACCGTCACCGCCGGGACCGCCCCGGCCGCGCCGAGGACGCACAGCGAGACGACGACGTCCCCGGTCACGGCGCCGCCCCGGTGGCGACCAGGCGCAGGTGGCCGCAGGACCCCGGCTCCCCACCGGACCGGACGGTGACCACCACGGCCGCCGACCGCCGGGTGGGGGCGGCCGAGATCCAGGGGGCGATCGCCGTCTGCACCGTCAACCAGGTGGCCACGTCGTCCTCGTCGAGCCACACCTCGGTGCCCCGGGGGACGAGCCCGGTGACCTGGTGGAAGAGACAGTCCTGGGTGGCGTTCTTCACGGCCACGGCGGCGGCGTCGCCGCGCACGGCCGCGGTCGTGCGCACCGGCCATGCCGCCCAGGCCAGCACGACGAGGGCGCAGACCGCCACGGCGGCGGCCAGGAACCGGCGGGTGCGGACGGTCACGGGCCGCCCGCCCCGGTCACTCCTCGACCCTGGGCGGCCGGGTGGTGAAGCTGAGGATCCAGTCGGGGTGCGAGTCACCGTCGATCGACATGCGCCACGAGTAGCGCGTGCCCGGGGTCATCGGCAGCGGACCCAGGTTCACGGCCAGGGCCACGTCGATGGGCGACCCCTCGGGGACCCCCTGGGGACGCCCCACGGAGAACTCGCCCCGGACCTCCACCGGCTGCTCGCCCTCGGGCGTGGGCGACGAGCACCGGCCGGCCGTCGGCGTCCTCGAGGAACAGCTCCCAGTGGTGGGCGGCGTCGGCCTCGTGCCAGCCGACGTCGATCTTCAGGGCGATGGCCGAGGGCATGGGGTCCGGCCCGGTCATGCTCCAGCCGCCGCCGAGGATGTAGAGCTTCCCGTCGGAGACCTGGGCCGCGTCGCAGAGCATCATGGTCACCTTCACGGCGGTCGAGGCTACCGGGTCGATGGCCGGCACACGGGATGGTCGCCCGACACCTCCCCGTGGTCGCGCACCCCCTCCGTGACGACGGTGGCACCACGAGTAGGTTGTGCCCATGCGGGTCCTGAGGGACGACGTCTACCGACGGCCGCTCGCCACCGCGCTCGACCGCCTCGGCATCGGTCCGGGGTGGAGCTGCGCCGATGTGGGCGCGGGTGGCGGGGACGTGTCGGTCGCCCTGGCCGAGATCGTCGGCCGGGACGGGACGGGTCTACGCCGTCGACAGCGACCCGGCCGCCCGCGACGAGGTGGCCGAGGCCGCCGCCGCCCACAGCCAGGTGCTGGCGGTGACCCAGGCCGGCGAGGACCTCCGTCTGCCGGAGGCCGTCGACCTGGCGTTCTGCCGGTTCCTGCTGCTGCACGTCATCGATCCCGCCGTCGTCCTCGCCCGCATGGCCGCCGCCGTGAAGCCGGGTGGCTGGGTGGTGGCCCAGGAGCCCGTCACCTCGGCCGGGCGCATCGACGGCCGGCCCTTTCCATGCCCGGTGCCCGCCACCCCGACGTGGGCGCCCTGCTGCCGGCGCTCGCCCGCGATGCCGGCCTGGCCATCGTCGACGCCTGGGCGGAGGCGCCCGCCGGTGCGGGCCCGGGCCGGTCGCCGACTACCTCGAATCCGCTGACCGGGGTCGCGCCCGGTGACGATGCCGTCGTGCTCCCGCCCCTGGTGACCGTGGTGGCACGGGCCGGCGGCTCCTGAGGACCCGGGGGTGACCTGGGTAACCTCTCTGGCGTGACCAGCCCCCGGCCCGCCTCTCCCCGATCTCGAGGCCGCCGCCTCCGCCCTGGCCGTGGCGGACGGCGTCGTCGACACCGGCATCCGATCCCTCGTCGACGCCGGCGGTCCCGACGTCGCCCAGGTCCTGGCCTACGACGTGGCCCACGCGGCCTCCGTCGCTGCGCACGGCGGCGGCGATGCTCTCCTACGGCGCCCACGGCGACGTCGAGGCCCGCCTGGCTGCGCCTTCACGGCCGACGCCCTGGCCGAACTCGCCGCCCGGGTCGTCGGTCGCGAGGCGCTCTGGGGCATCGGCGCCGAGCTGGTCGGCGCCGGCCGGCCGGCTTCGTCGCCCGCTTCCGGGATCCGGCCCTGCTGGCCGGGCTGGCGGAGGCGCCCGGTCCCCGCCACCTCGACCCCGACTTCGAACTGGTCAGAGAGACGTTCCACCGATTCGCCGAGGCCGCAGATCCGGCCGCGGGCCGAGCACATCCACCGGGGCAACACCGACATCCCCGAGGAGATCATCTCCGGCATGGCCGAATGGGCGGCTTCGGCATGTCGGTCCCCGAGGAGTACGGGGGGTTCGCCACCGGCGGGGAGAGCGACTACCTCGGCATGGTCGTGGCCACCGAGGAGCTGTCGTGGGGATCCCTCGGGGCCGGGGGCTCGCTCATCACCCGCCCCGAGATCCTGACCCGCGCCATCGTCCACGGCGGCACCGAGGAACAGCGGCGGACGTGGTTGCCCCGCCTGGCGACGGCCGAGGTGATGGGGGCGGTCGCCGTCACCGAACCCGATTTCGGGTCGGATGTGGCCGGCGTGGTCACGGCGGCCACCCCGACGGAGGGCGGGTGGCTGATCAACGGCGTCAAGACCTGGTGCACCTTCGCCGCCCGGGCGGACGTGCTGCATGCTGCTGGCCCGCACCGACCCCGACCGGGCCAAGGCCCACCGCGGGCTGTCCCTGTTCGTGGTGGAGAAGCCCCGGGCCGAGGGACACGGCTTCATGTTCACCCAGGACGCAGCGGGACCGGCGGCCGCATGGAGGGCCGGGCCATCGACACCATCGGCTACCGGGGCATGCACTCCTACGAGGTCGCCTTCGAGAACTGGTTCGTGCCCGACACCCACCTGGTCGGCGGCGAGGGCGGGCTGGGCCGCGGTTTCTACCTGCAGATGCAGGGATTCGAGAACGGGCGCCTGCAGACGGCGGCCCGGGCGCTGGGCGTCATGCAGGCCGCCTACGAGGCCGCCCTGACTACGCCCGGGAGCGCCGGGTGTTCGGTTCGCCGATCGCCGACTACCAGCTGACCCGGGTGAAGCTGGCCCGCATGGCCGTCCTCATCCAGGCCACCCGCCAGTTCTCCTACGAGGTCGCCCGGCTGATGGCCAAGGGCGAGGGCTCGCTGGAGGCCTCCATGGTGAAGGCCTACGTGTGCCGCGCCGCCGAGTGGGTCACCCGCGAGGCCCTCCAGATCCATGGCGGCATGGGCTACGCCGAGGAATTCCCGGTCAGCCGCTACTTCGTCGACGCCCGGGTGCTGTCCATCTTCGAAGGTGCGGACGAGACCCTCGCCCTCAAGGTCATCGCCCGCCAGCTGGTCGCCGGCACCTGACCGCCGCCGGGGCGGTGCGCCCTCGGCCCGTGGACGTCCGCCGCACGACGGCCGCCCGCAGGTGACGATGAGGCGGTGCACGGCCCCGCCAACCGCTTCGAGCTACTGACCTGCGCCTTCCAGGGCCACGTGCTCGCCGGGGTCGGGGCCGCCCGGATCACCGCCGAGGATGCCCTGATCGCCCGGGAGGAGGGTGCGGCTCCGCTGGCACCGGTGCCTACGGTGTGACGCCTGGATCCCCTCGCCGGTCCCGGACGAACCGACCATGGACCGGGTGCCCCCGACCGCGGAGGCCATCGAGGTACCGGTGCGCGGCCGCCAGCTGCGCGATCGCTGGGTCCTCCGCCTGATCGCGCTGGACCGCGCCTTCCATGTACTGCTCCTGGGCTCGGTCGGGCTGCTGGCGCTGCTGGCCGCCGGTCACGAGCGCCAGCTCCGGCGGGCCTACAACCAGATCATGGACTCGCTGGCCGGAGACCGCGGGCCTCCGGCACCGTCCACGGCTTCCTCGGCCACTTCCAGCACTATCTGTCGGTCAACCCGACCCACCTGGTCGAGGTGGGCATCGCCGCCCTCGCGTACGACCGCCCTGGAGGCGGTCGAGATGGTCGACCTCTGGTTCGCCAAGCGCTGGGCCGAATACCTGACATTCGTCGCCACCATCGTCTTCATCCCGATCGAGGTGGCCGAGCTGGTCAGGTCCGTCACCGTGCTGAAGCTGCTGACCTTCGCCATCAACGTCGCCATCGCCCTCTACCTGCTGCTGGCGAAACGGCTGTTCGACTGCGCGGCGGCCACCGCGCCGTGGTGGCGTTCGCGCGAGGCCGACGGCGGGTGGCGCGGGATCGAGCTGGCCACGGTGGCGCCGGCATCCGGCTGAGCGGCCGTGCCGGCCGTGCCGGGTGCGCCGGCTAGGACGCCGAGCGGCTGAGGCCGGCCCGCTCGCCCCGGGTCACGAACTTGATGGCCATCTTGGCCGACGCCTCGTCGATCATCTCGTCCCCGAACATCACCGCCCCGGTCCGGTCCTCCTCGGTGGCCTTGCGGTAGGCGTCGAGGATGTCCCAGGCCCTGTCGAACTGCTCCTGGGTCGGCGAGTACACCTCGTTCAGGACGCCCACCTGGTCGGGGGTCAGCGCCCACTTGCCGTCGTAGCCGAGCACCCGGGTGCGCTGCGAGAACTCGCGGAGGCTGTCGAGCTCCCTGATCTTGAGGAACGGTCCGTCGATCACCTGGAGCCCGTTGGCCCGGCCGGCCATCAGGATCTTCGAGAACACGTAGTTGAAATGGTCGCCCGGATACTCGGGGATGGCCACGCCCCCGGTGAGCACGGGCATCTCCATCGAGGCCGCGAAGTCGGCCGGGCCGAAGATGATCGTCTCGAGCCGTGGCGACGCCGCGCAGATCTCCTCCACGTTGATGAGGCCGGTGGTCGTCTCGATCTGGGCCTCGATGCCGGTGTGGCCGACGGGCAGGCCGTGCTTCTTCTCCACCTGGGTGAGCAGCAGGTCGAGGGCGACCACCTCGGCCGCCGACTGCACCTTGGGCAGCATGACCTCGTCGAGGCGCTCGCCGGCCTGGCCGACGACGTCGATGACGTCCCCGTAGGTCCACTCCGTGTCCCAGGCGTTGATCCGCACGCACAGGACCCGGTCGTCCCAGGGGAGGTTCTTGACGGCGTCGACCACCTTGGCCCGGGCCGCCTCCTTCTCGAGGGGCGCCACCGAGTCCTCGAGGTCGAGGAAGCTCATGTCGGCGGGCACGGTCGGCGCCTTGGTGAGGAACTTCTCGTTGGAGCCCGGCGAGGACATGCACGAGCGGCGGGGCAGGGAACGGGAGCGTTCGGACATGCCCAGATCGTACGGGCGCACCGGAATTGCTGCCAAGCGGCCTGCCACCGGTTGCCGGCCGCCGGGGCGACGGCCGCCGGTCAGGCGGCCGCGGCCACCAGGTCGGCCGGCACCAGCTGTTCCGACAGCAGCCGATCGAACCTGGTCGGGTCGCCGGCGGCGAAACGGCGGCAGAGGGGCAGGCCCTCCACGTAGCAGGACATGTAGGCCCGCCAGGTCGGGTGGGTGAGGAATTCCACGGCCTTGGCCGCCCGGTCCCGCGACAGCAGTCCCCAATGGGCCACCTCGTCGACGACCTCGGCCACCGGGGCCCCGTCCTCGTGCAGGCGGAGGGCGGCGTTCTGACGGACGGCGCCGAGTGCCTCCGAGGCCACGGCCACCGCGGCCACCTGTTCGGCGTCGTAGGGGATCCCGAGCGGGGTCAGGTGGTCGGCCACGACCGGCTCGGGCCGGGGACCGAGCACGATCTCGAGGCCGAGGTCGGCGAGGCCCTCGGCCAGCAGGCACTGGGGGGTCCCGACGAGGAAGATCGACTCCTCCCACCACCGCCGGCGCCGCACCAGGCCGACCTCCTTGCGGGTGTGCTCGGTGTGGTGGCCCGGGTAGGCCTCGTGGGCGACCAGGTGGGCCAGGCCGGTCGAGACGACGGGGAGGTCGAGGTTGACGGCCACCCGGCTGCGCAGCCCGCCCAGGTAGTAGTTGAACCCCGACCACGGCTGGCCGGTCACCAGCTCGAAGTCGACGTGCTCGCCGTCGGGCAGGCCGAAGAGGGACCGCGTCCTCGAACGGAGCTCGCCGGCCAGGGACCCGATGGCGGGCTCGACCAGCTCCACCGGGACGGTGTGGTCGTCCCTGAAGGCGGCCATCCTTTCTGCCAGTGGGCCGGTGCCGCCCACGGCGTCGTCGAGCAGGCGGTGGGCGGCCTCGAACTCGGCGACCGGTTCGCCCGGCGGGGGCGGACGCCGTAGCAGGCCTCGACCTCGTCGGCGAAGGCGACCTCGTCGCCGGCCAGACGCCGCGCCGTCATGAGCAGGCCACGGACCTGAGCGGCCAGCCACCGCCGGCGGGCACCGTCGCCGTCGCCGCCACCGCGTTCGGCGCCATCGAGGGCCTCGCCGGCCTCGATGCCGGCCAGCAGCGACCGGGCGTCGGTCACCAGGCGTCCGGGCGCCACCGGCGGGCGTCCCCGGCCGCGGCCCGGGGTTCGGGGGGGCCGTAGTAGGCGTCGACCAGGCCGTCGATGTGGCGGCCGAGCTGCAGACCCAGATCGAGGTAGCGGCGGACGAGCCCGCCCACGCGTTCGCCGTCCACGACGGCGGAGTCAGCCAAGCTGTTCCCGGAGGAAGGCGAGGGTGCGCTCCCACAGGAGTTCGGCGGATTCGGCGTGATAGGCCTCGGGCCGGTCCTCGTTGAAGAAGGCGTGACCGACCCCCGGATACTCGTGGAACTCGACGTCCTTGCCGAGGGCCCGCAGCTCGTCCATGAGCGCGCCGGCCGCCTCGGGGGTGAAGTAGTCGTCGTCCCCGGCAACGTGCCCGAGCACGGACGCCGTCAACCGGGCGTAGTCGGGCCGGGCGTCCGGCCAGGGGATGAGGCCGTAGGCGGGAACCACCGCCCGCACGGCATCGGGTCGCTGGGTGGCCAGCACCAGGGCCAGGCCCCCGCCCATGCAGAACCCGATCACGCCGACCTCGGCGTGGCCGGTCCGGCGCTGGAGCTCGTCCACGGCGCCGCTCAGCTCCCTGGCGGCGGTGTCCATGCGGATGGCCATCATCTGCTTGGCGGCCTCGTCGGGCTCGGTCAGCGGGACGGTGGTGCCGTGGTAGAGATCGGGAGCGAGGGCGGTGAACCCGGCCGCCGCCAATCGGTCGCAGGTCCGGGTGATCTGCCCGAGGAGCCCCCACCACTCCTGTAGCACGATGACGCCGGGTGCACCCGCTCCGGCCGTCGCCAGGTAGCCGCCGGCCGTCGATCCGTTGCTCGGGAACTCGATCATCTCGCCCATGCCGGCTCACGCTACCGCCGAGCGGCCCGGACGCGGTGCTCGGACGGGATCCGGCCGCCCGGACCGCGACATCCTCCCTGCTCAGGGCGGTGCAGGTGGGGGTGTCCTTGCATCCCGGTGTCCCGCTCGACTAGAACATCCCCCGTTGTGACAGACGTCGAGCGTTACTCGACGGCGAAGTCAGACATTGTTCGGGAGGTACGCAGGAGCCCCCGTCCTCGGGTCATTGCGATGCTCGGTCTGGTTATCGTCACAGGCATCACCATCGTGGTGTCTCTTCCGTCGCGCCCGTCCGGCGCCGACCAGCTGTCGAGCGCCAAGGCGCAGGCCGCCCAGTATCGCGGCGGAGATACAGGCGGAGAACGGCCGCATCAGCGATCTGTCCCAGCAATTCGACGCGGCCACCTTCCACCTGCAGCAGGTGAACGCCCAGATCTCGACCACCCAGGCCCAGCTGACCTCGGACCGGGTCGAGGTGGCCCGGGACCGCTCACGGCTGAGCGCCCAGGCCCTCCGCGCCTACATGGACGACGGCACGTCCACCCCGCTCGCCCAGGCCTTCTCCACCGACGGCACGGCCGCCGGTGTCCGCGGCCAGTACGAGGGCATCGCCGAGGGCAACGTGACCACCACCATCGACCAGCTCCACGCGGCCCAGAGCCAGCTCCAGACGCAGGAGACCGCCCTCCAGCAGCAGCAGCAGGCGGCCTCGGCCGACGCCAGCAGCGTGAGCGCCTCCCGCAGCCAGGCCAGCACGCGCTCGTCGGCCAGGAGCAGTCGACGCTCAACGGGGTCAACGCCAACATCCAGAACCTCGTCCACCAGCAGGAGATCGCCCAGCAGCAGGCCCAGGCGGCCGCGGCGTCGGCGGCCTTCAACGCCCGCCTGGCCCAGGCCAGGGCGGCCCAGGCGGCCGCGGCCACGGCGGCGGCGACCTCCCAGGGCGACGGGGGCGGTACGTCCAACACGGGTGGTGGCGGCGGATCCTCGGGCGGCGGCATCACCAGCTACGGCGGCCCCATCCCGCCCCCGACACCCGGCGCCGCCGGCGCGGTGGCGGCCGCCCAGAGCCAGCTCGGGGTGCCCTACCAGTGGGGCGCCGAGGACCCCGGGGTCGCCTTCGACTGCTCCGGGCTCACCGCCTGGGCCTGGGGCCAGGCCGGCCACCCGCTGCCCCACTACTCGGGCGCCCAGTACGCCGACACGGTGCAGGTGCCGCTGGCCGACATCGAGCCCGGCGACCTCCTCTTCTACGGTCCGGGCGGGGACGAGCACGTGGCCATGTACATCGGGGGCGGCACCATGATCGAGGCCCCCTACACCGGCGCCGTCGTCTGGGACACCCCGGTACGCACCGGCGACGGGTTCGCCGGCGTCGGCCGGGTCGAGTAGGCCCGGCTCCAGCCGTCTAGCTGCGGCGCCGTCACGCCGCAGCCGGGGTCATCCCTGGTCGTGGGCGGCCAGCCCCGGGGGCGGCAGCCTGCCCTCGGCACCCGGTGCCCTCGGTCCGGGCGGGCGGGCGAACCGGAACGCCAGGGGCTCGCGCCCGGCCTGGATGACGTAGGCCTCCCCCGAGGCCTTCCCGACGGCGGCATCCACCACGGCCGCGGCCACCTCGGCCGCATCGATGAGGGGGAAGTCCGAACCGGCCAGCAGGTCCCGCAGCCCGCCGTCGAGCAGCGGCGTGTCGACCAGGCCCGGGCAGACGGCGTTGACCGTGACCGACCGCCCGGCCAGCTGGGGGGCGAGCGCCCGCACCAGGCCGACCACGGCGTGCTTGGTCAGGGCGTAGACGGGGTCGGGCGAGTAGGCGATCAGGCCGGCCAGCGAGGCCGTGGCCACGACGGCGCCGCCCCCGCCGGCGGCCATGGCCGGCACCACGGCACGGACGCCGAACACCACACCGTCGACGTTGGCCCCGAGGGCGCGCCGGTAGGCGTCGTCCGTCAGCTCCGTGATGTCCGTCGCACCCGTGACGACCCCGGCGTTGAGGTGGGCGACGTCGATCCGGCCGAAGGCGGCCATGACCTCGGACACGATCCTCCGCCAGTCGTCCGGGCGCCCCACGTCGGCGGCCAGGGCCATGCCGCCCACGCCGCCGGCGACCCGCGCGGCCGCCGCCCCGTCCAGGTCGACCACCACCACCGAGGCCCCCTCGGCCGCCGGCCGCGGCCGCCGAGGCCGCACCGATGCCCGACCCGCCGCCGGTCACGACGGCCACCCGGCCCTCCAGGCGCCCGCCCCCGCCCACCGTGCCACCGGACTTCGCCATCGGTCTCCTCCGTCAGCAATCGGCCCCCGGGGCCCGAAGCCGACGATACCGGCACCTGCGCCATACTGGCGGGGTCGGCGCCCACGGCCCGCGCCGGATTCCCCCATGAGACCGATCCCTGTCGCCTTCCACATCTGGTTCATCGAGATCCACACCTACGGCATCGGACTCGCCCTCACCTTCTGGTTCGGGCTCCGGTACACCGAGCGGCGGCTGCGCGACCGCGGCTATCCGTGGGACTGGGTCGCCGGGATGTTCGTCTGGGTGATCGTGGCCGCCATCGTCGGGGCCCGGATCGTCAGCGTCGCCCCCAACTGGTCGCAGTACTCGTCCGACCCGCTGCAGGTGTTCGCGGTGTGGCAGGGGGGACTGTCCTCGTTCGGCGGTCTGCTGCTGGCCGTACCGACCGGCATCGTCATCTCCCGCCGCCGGTGCTCCCAGATCTCGACCACCCGCCTCCTCGACCTGATTGCGCCGGTGCTCATGGCCTGTTGGGGCATCGGGCGCCTCCTCGGGCCGCAGCTGATGGTGCGCGGCGGCGGGCATCCGACCAGCCAGTGGTTCGGCATGTACTACGCCGGCCAGGTCGGCAGGCGGTTGCCGGTGCCGATCTTCCAGGCGGCCATGGACTTCGCCATCTTCGGGATCCTGCTGCTGGTGGAGCGGTGGCTCCGGGACCGCCAGGTGCCCGCGCCGGTCCGGGGGGCCGATGCCGACCATTCGAACCTCCCGCCGGCCGGCATCGTCATCGGCGTCGGAATGGTCCTGTGGGGGATCGAGCGGTTCCTCGACGAGCGCCTGTGGCTGACCGACGGCCATATTGCCTTCGTGCTCGTCCAGGCGGCCGGCGTGGCGCTCTCGCTGGCCGGCCTCGCCCTGCTCGCCACCCGCATCCGGCCGCTGAGGGCCTGGCTGGCCGAGCAGTACCGGCGGAGGCTCGACCCGCACACCCCGCCGGCACCCGTTCCCGAAGTGCCCGCCACGGCCGTGGAGGGCCGCGCCGGGTCCGGACGCCGCTGACTCAGGCCGTCCCGCCTGCGGCGGCCTCGGCGGCCGCTTTGGCCTCGGCCGCTTTCCGGTAGGCCTCGAGCTGGTCGAGCAGCGGCATGCGCTCCTGGCCGACGGTCGAGTCGAGGCGGGCCGCGATCTGCTCCGGGGTCCACCGTCCGTCGGCGTAGACGGCCCGCACCTCGCGGGGCTGGTTCCACACGGCGATCTTCGGCCCGACGGCCGTGTACACCTGACCGGTGACGTGGGCAGCCTTGTCCGACAGCAGGTAGACGACGAGGGGCGCCACGTCCTCCGGGTCGCCCATCTCGGCCAGGTCCATGGGCACGTTGGCCGACATCCGGGTGCGGGCGACCGGTGCGATGGCGTTGGCGGTGATCCCGTACCGGTTGAGGCCGGCGGCGGCCGAGTGCACCAGCGACACGATCCCGCCCTTGGCCGCCGCGTAGTTGGCCTGGGCCACGCTGCCGGCGAAGGCGCCCGAGGTGAAGGCGACCAGCGAGCCGCCACCCTCCTGCTTGCGCATGACGGCCGACGCCGCCCTGAACACGGTGAAGTGCCCCTTCAGGTGGGTCTCGATCACGGCGTCCCACTCGTCCTCGGCCATGTTGAAGAGCATGCGCTCGCGCAGGATCCCGGCCACGGCCACCACGCCGTCGATCCGGCCCCACCGCTCGACGCCCGTGCCCACGATCCGCTCGCCGCCGGCCAGCGTGGTGACGCTCTCGGCCACGGCGACGGCCTCGCCGCCGGCGCCCTCGATCTCCTTCACGACGGACTCGGCCACCTCGCTCTTCGGATCCTCGCCGGCCATCGACACCCCGATGTCGGCGACCACCAGCCTGGCGCCCTCGGCCGCGGCGGCCAGGGCCACCGCCCGCCCGATACCGCCACCGGCCCCGGTGATGGCCACCACCTTGCCGTCCAGAAATCCGCTCATCGAGCCTTGCCTCCTCGTCCGCCCGGGCCACCGGGGGCTGTCGTCCGACCGGCCACCGACGAGGGCGGGGCGCCCGAGCGAGGTTGACCGTTACGAGAACATGTTCTAGCGTCCCGTGCGGGCCTGCGCCACCCGGCGCGTCGCGTCCGCGGGTCCCGTGCGGGCCGACCTGCCGGGGCGACCCCGCACCGGCACGCCGGGCGAGGGCCCGATTCCACCTGAGCACCGTAGGGGGTAGGCAGTATGGGCGATCTCGGATTCTGGGCGCTGGCGAAGGAGGACCCGGGCCACCTGGCGCTCGTCGATCCGGAGGGGGGCGAGCAGACGGCGGGCGAGCTGCTCGGCCGGGCCAACCAGCTCGTCCACGGGTTCCGCGCCTTCGACCTGAAGCCGGGCGACGTCATCGCCACCCTGCTGCCGAACTGCGCCGAGACCTTCGAGCTCTACCTGGCCGCGCTGCAGGCCGGCTGGTACCTCGTGCCGATCAACCACCACCTGGTGGCGACCGAGGTGGCCTACATCCTCAAGGACTCGGGAGCCAAGATCTTCGTGGCCCACGAGCGGTTCGCCGATGTCGCCCTGGACGCCGCCGACGAGGCCGAGATCCCCTCGTCGACGTGCTTCAGCGTCGGCACCCCGACATCATCGGGTTCTCGCCCCTGGCCCGGCTGCGCGGCGCCCAGCCCACGACCGACCCGCCGGACCGCACCATCGGCGACGTCATGAACTACACGTCGGGCACGACCGGCAACCCCAAGGGCGTGTTCCGGCCGCTGTCGGGGGCCTCACCGGAGGAGGCCGCGCTGGGCCTGTCGGGCATCCTCATGCTCTTCGGGATCAACCCACAGGACGACAACGTCCACATCGTGGGCTCACCGCTCTACCACACGGCCGTGCTCCGCTTCTCGGGGGCGTCGATCAACTTCGGCCACACGGTGGTGCTGATGGACAAATGGCTGCCCGAGCACATGCTGCAGCTGATCGAGCAGTACAGGGTGACGACGTCGCACATGGTCCCCACCCAGTTCCACCGACTGCTGGCCCTGCCGGAGGACGTCCGCTCCAAGTACGACCTGTCGTCGCTCCGCCACATGATCCATGCGGCCGCCCCCTGTCCCGATCGACGTGAAGCACAGGATGATCGACTGGTGGGGGCCGACCATCGACGAGTACTACGCCGCCAGCGAGGGCGGCGGGACCGTGGTCAACACCGAGCAGTGGCTGGCCAAGCCGGGGACGGTCGGCGAACCGTGGCCGATCTCCGAGATCGCCATCTTCGACGACGCCGGCAACCGCATCGAGACCCCGGGCGAGATCGGCACGGTCTACATGTCCATGCAGTCCGGCGACTTCGAATACCACAAGGACCAGGAGAAGACCCAGAAGAACCGCATCGGCAAGTTCTTCACCGTCGGCGATGTCGGCTTCCTCGACGAGGACGGCTACCTGTTCCTCCGCGACCGCAAGATCGACATGATCATCTCCGGCGGCGCCAACATCTACCCGGCGGAGATCGAGGGCGTCCTGTTGTCCCACCCCAAGGTGGGCGACGTGGCCGTGTTCGGCATCCCCAACGACGACTGGGGTGAAGAGGTCAAGGCGGTCGTCGAGCCGGCCGAAGGGGTCGACCCCTCACCCGAGCTGGCCGAGGACATCCTGGCATTCTGCGAGGACAAGCTGGCGAAATTCAAGCGACCGAGGACGATCGACTTCATCGCCGAGCTGCCCCGCGACCCGAACGGCAAGCTCTACAAGCGCAAGCTCCGCGATCCTTACTGGGTGGGTCGCACCAAGATCTGACGAGGCCGCCGGCCGGCTCAGGTCACCGTGCCGGTGTCGGTGACGGTACCGGTGCCGCCTGCGGCCGATGCCTTCGCCACCTCGGCCTCGAGCGTCGCCACCATCTCGGGGTCGGCGGTGCCCCCGTTGCGGGTGGCCGCCTCCAGCAGCTTCGCCGGACCGACCTGGATGAAGACGCCTTCGGCCTCGGCCGTGAGGACATCACCGTGGTGGATGGCTCCCCACGCCCGGACCTTTCGCCCGTCGCGACCGAGATACCGGGCCTCCATCGTGAGATCCGCCCGCAGCGGCGTCGGCTTGCGGTACTTGATGGTCAACGTGCCGGTCATCCCCGGATTGCCGGCGACGATGGTCGCCGAGCCGAGCAGCTCGTCGAAGGTGGCGGCGATCACTCCCCCGTGGACGCAGCCTGGGGGTCCCTCATAGGGGAAGTCGAAGCAGGCGGTGGCCCGCACCTCGAGTGGACCACCGTCGGCGCCCTCGACGACCTGCAGCAGCACCGGCGCCGCCACCGGGTTCTCCAGCCCGATGATCGGGCTGGTGGGGAAGAATTCGCGTGGGTCGCCCCCGGGGTCGGGCATCTGGCGAGGTCTCCGACCTTCTCCGGCCGCGCTGGCCAGGGTGTCGGCCAAACGCTCGACGGCGGCGGCCGCGTCTCCGACGGCCTCTGCATCGAGCGGGGCCGCCACCGCCAGGGAGTTGACCCGCCGGAGCGCCGTCGCCAGCCTTTCGTACGGCAGCGCCAGCCTCGGCGTCGTGTCGGGTCCGCCGTCGGCTCCCCCCGTGCTCGCTCACTTCCGCCGGAATTCTGCCGGGCGCTTCTCGGCGAAGGCCTTCTGCCCTTCCTTGGCGTCCTCGGTGGCGAAGACCGGCCATCCCAGCTCGAGCTCGATCTTCAGGGCGTCGACCTCGGGGATGCCCTCGGTGGCCTTCACCGACGCCTTGATGGCCTCGACGGCGATCGGGCCGTTGGCGGCGATAACGGCGGCGATCTCGAGGGCGGTCTCGAGGGCCTTGCCGTCGGGGACGACGCGGCCGATGAGGCCGATGCGCAGCGCCTCCTCGGCCGGGACCTCCCGTCCCGTCAACAGGAGATCCATCGCCACCGTGAAGGGGATCTGGCGTCGGAGGCGCACGGTGGACCCGCCGAGCGGGAAGAGGCCGCGCTTGGCCTCGAAGACGCCGAAAATGGCACCCTCCCCCGCCACCCGGATGTCGGTCGCCTGGAGGATCTCCGTCCCGCCGGCGACAGCCCATCCCTCGACGGCGGCGATCAGGGGCTTGCGCAGGGAGTAGTGGCGGAGCAGGGCCTTCCAGTGCAGGTCGGGATCGTCGGCGAACCGCGACGCCACGGAATCCATGCCGGGGCCGCTCATCGACTTCAGGTCCATGCCGGCGCAGAACGTGCCGCCGGCACCGGTGAGGATGGCACACCGGATGGAGTCGTCGCCGTCGATCTCCTCCCAGGCGTCGGCCATGCCGACCAGCATCGATCCGGACAGGGCGTTCTTCGCCTCGGGACGGTTCATCGTCACGATGGCGGTGGCGCCGTCGCGCTCGAACGTCAGGTGTTCAGTGCCGCTCACGGGATCTCCTCCCCCAGGAATGTGAATTGGAACGACATTCTCACTTTGGGGGGCCGCACCACGGCCGCCAGTCGCGGTGCCCGACGCCCGGGCGGTCCCCGGCGGTCCCCGGCGACTCAGCCGGCCGACATGCCGACGACCGGTGCCACCAGGGGCGTTCCCCCGGCCGAGCCGGCGAACCCGGCATCGCCGAGGGCGAAGATGCCGCCGTCGGCAGCCGCCAGCCAGTAGCCCTGCCCGTCGGCGGTGGACGCCATGCCCACGACGGGTCGCACCAGCGGCGTACCGCCCTTCGAGCCGTTGAACGGCGCGTCGCCGAAGGTGAAGATGCCGCCGTCGGATGCAACCAGCCAGTAGCCGTGGCCCGTCGGGGTGGCGGCCATGCCCACGATGGGCTGCGCCAGCGGCAGGCCGCCGGTCGACCCGGCGTAGGCGGCGTCGCCGAAGGTGAAGATGCCGCCGTCGGATGCGACCAGCCAGTAGCCGCGGCCCGACGGGGTGGCGGCCATGCCCACGATCGGGGCGTTGAGATGGACCCCGCCCATCGAGCCCTCGTAGGGAGCGTCGCCGAAGGCGAACACGCCCCCGTCCGAGGCCACCAGCCAGTAGCCGCGGCCCGACGGGCTGGCGGCCATGCCCACGATCGGGGCGTTGAGATGGACCCCGCCCATCGAGCCCTTGTAGGCGGCGTCGCCGAAGGCGAACACGCCCCCGTCCGAGGCCACCAGCCAATACCCGTGGCCGGACGGGGTGGTGGCCATGCCGACGATGGGGGCGTTCAGGTGGATGCCCCCCATCGAGCCATCGTAGGAAGCGTCGCCGAAGGCGAACACGCCCCCGTCCGAGGCGACCAGCCGGTAGCCGACCGGCACCGACGACCCCCGGAACGCCACCACGGTGTCGGCCGACGGTGCGAGCAGCAGCCCGGCACCGGTCGACGGCGACGGGAAGTCGGAGGCCTCGCCGCCGACGTTGGTCTGCTCGACCACGGCGCCGGTGGCCGGGTCGAGGCCGGAGAGGGTGCCGCCCCCGTCGAGGTGCCAGACGAGCCCGCCGGCCACGATGGGCGTTCCTCCGCCCCCGTCGACCGACGCGTGCCAAAGGATGTGGAAGGCGGCCGGTCCGGTGGTCACCGAGACGGCGGACACGCCGTCTCCGCAGCCGGTGTAGACGACGTCGCCGACGTGGGCGGAGGCGCCGTGGCCGAAGCACGCCGGTCCCGACGCCAACTCGCCACCGACACCGCCCAGCGCCGACTGGCGGAGCACGAAGATGGTGGACGACTTGCCCAGGGCGAAGACCAGCCCGTTGCCGAGCAGGGCGGGCGGAGTGGACAGGTCGGCGTCGTCGGCGTTGTCCTGGTACCACGTGGTCGGGGCGAAGTCCTGCAGCAGCTGCATCGTCGGTGACAGCTCGACGACGCCGTCGCTCTGGTCGTAGGGCTGGCCGGGTCCGGTGATGGCGCTGTTGCCGGTGGACACCCAGACGTTGCCCGATGCGTCGATGGCGGGCGCGCCCCGCCCATCCACACCGCCCCCTGCTTGTCGGCCGCGGCGACCGTGAAATAGTCGACGGGCCCCGAGCCGTCCTCGGGTGCGGACGCGACGCGCCCGTTGTAGTCGCCGCAGTCGCCGTCGTTGCCGCCGTACCCGATGATGACCCGGCCGTCGGTGAGCGCCAGCGACGCCCGCTGCAACTGGTAGGGCGTCTGGGGGCCGGCCTGGTCTGGGTCCACCACCTGGTCGAGCAGTTTGGCGCCCGTCGTGAGGTCGAGCCCGATCAGGTGGTGGGCGGCCGAACCACCCGGGAAGTTCGGGTTGGCCGGGGCCCCCTCGTCAGCCACCACGAAGATCTCGTTGCGGCCGGTGTCGATGACCGGGGTGGACGTGATACCGACGGTGGGGGTGATGTTGCCGCACAGGCCGGACACCACCGACGGGTTGAACGGAGTGGCCAGATGCTTCGACCAGGCGACGTGGCCGGTTGTGGAGGACAGGGCGTAGACGGTGTCGTTCTCGGTGGCCACGTAGATCATGCCCCCGGCCACGAGCGGCTGGCCGAACAGCGACCCGTCGAGCGTCGGCGAGGTCCACGCCCGGGTGGACACCGAGTAGGACAGCCCCGAGGGGTCGACGCCCGTGCGGGACCCGTCGGCGTCGTAGGTGGTCCAGGACGTCCCCGACGGGGTCCGCGGGGCCGGCGGCGCGGCCCCGGCGGTGGTGGCGATGACGGCCGGAGTGGACCCGAGCAGTCCGGCCGCCAGTACGGCGAGGGCGGTCGTCAGGAGCGGTCTACGAGGGCGGGTTCGTGGCACGGCGCCCATCTAAGCCGCTCCGGGGGCGGGCGTAGCGGCACCGGTGGGTGACGTCGCCCACCGGCGGCGCGGTGGCGCCGGCCCGTCCGGGTCTGGATCAGGTCAGATGCGCTCGATGATGGTGCCCGTGGCCAATGCCCCGCCGCAGCACATGGTGACCAGGGCCAGGGACTTGTCGGAACGCTCGAGCTCGTGCAGTGCGGTGGTGATCAGGCGGGCGCCGGTGGCGCCCACCGGGTGCCCGAGGGCGATGGCACCGCCATTGACGTTCACCTTGTCCCAGTCGACGTCGTGGACCTTTCCCCACGACATGACGACGGACGCGAACGCCTCGTTGATCTCGACCAGGTCGATGTCGGCGAGGGTCATGCCGGCTTTGTCGAGGACCCTGGTGGTCGCCGCGATCGGTCCGTCGAGGTGGTAGTAGGGATCGGAGCCGACGAGCACCTGGGCCACGATGCGGGCCCGGGGGCGGAAGCCGTCCGCCCGGGCGCGGTCCTCCGACATCCACAGCACGGCGGCGGCGCCGTCGGAGATCTGCGAGCTGTTGCCGGCGGTGTGCATGCCGTCGGGCAGCACGGGCTTCAGCCCGGCCAGGCCCTCGGCGGTGGTGTCACGGGGTCCCTGGTCCCTGGTGACCAGCGTGCGCTCGTCGGTGGGCCCGTCGGGCCCCATGACCGGGGCCTCGATGGGGACGATCTCGCGTTCGAACCGGCCCTCGGCCACGGCCACGGCCGCCTTGCGCTGGGACTCGAGGCCCAGCCAGTCCACGTCCTGGCGGGTGATGCCGTACTTCTGCGAGATCCGCTCGGCCGCACCGAACTGGTCCGGCATGTCCCACGGGAAGTCGTCGGGCTTCGATCTGCCGGGGCCGTTGTAGGCGTTGGCGCCGAGGCCGACGCGGCTCATGGCCTCGATGCCGCAGGCGATGCCCACGTCGATGGCACCCGCGCTCACCAGGTTGGCCACGAAGTTGTTGGCCTGCTGCGACGAGCCGCACTGGCAGTCGACCGTGGTGGCGGCCACCTCGTAGGGCAGCCCCTGGCTCAGCCACGCGGTCCGGGTGACATTCGACGCCTGCTCGCCCGCCTGGGTGACGCAGCCTCCGACGATCTGCTCGACGGACCCGGGGTCGATGCCGGCCCGCTTGACCAGCTCCACCTGGGCATTGCCGAGCAACACGGCGGCATGGAAGCCCGACAGCCAGCCGTTCCGCTTTCCGATCGGGGTGCGGACTGCTTCGACGATCACCGGGTTGGCCATGACGGGTCCCTCTCTTCGGCACTGGTGGACAGGCCGGGACGATCGAATCGCCCGGTCGCTGCACCCGAAAGTATAGAACCCGTTCTACCGAAGTCGGCCAGGCGCCCACCACCTTCGCTCATCCCCGCATCGTGCGCCCGGTTCCCCTACGGTTCGTGGTGGCACGAATGCCGCCGGCAGTCGGTTGACGTCACCTGCCTGGTCGAACGGAAGGAGCGGATCGTGCACGGTCTCATCGCATCGGGCTCTGGAGCAGGGATCGCGTTCTTCTTCCTGCTGTTCATCGTGTTCTACGTGTTCTATTCGGTCGCCGTCGGCAGCACCCTGCAGAAGGCGGGCGAGCCGTTCTGGGCCGGCTTCGTGCCGATCTACAACGTGCTGCTCCTGCTCAAGATCGTCGGCCGGTCGTGGCCGTACATCTTCATCGCCCTCATCCCCTACGTCGGCGGATTGGTCCTGTGGATCATCATCTCGATCGACCTGGCCAAGAGCTTCGGGAAGAGCGGCGGCTACGCCGCGTTGATCGTCTTCTTCGCGCCGATCATGCTGCTCATTCTCGGGTACGGCAGCTCGACGTACCGGGGGCCCGCCAACCAGCTGGCCGGTGGTTACGGTGCACCCGGCTATTCCCCCGAGCCCGGTTACCCGCAGGTCCCCGGCTACGGCCAGCCGCAACAGCCCGGCTACGGCCAGCCGCAACAGCCCGGCTACGGCCAGCCGCAACAGCCCGGCTACGGCCAGCCGCAACAGCCCGGGTACGGCCAGCCACCGCAACCCGGCTACCCGCCGGCACCGCCGGCCTACCCCCCGGCCCAGCCCCAGCAGTATCCGCAGCAGCCTCCCCAACCGCAGCAGCCCGGCTACCCGCCGCCGGCACCCACCTATCCACCGCAGCAACCCCAGCAGCAGCAACCCCAGCAGCAGCCACCCCAGCCCCAGCCGCCGGCCTCTCCGCCGGCACCGCCGCAGCAGGAGCAGCCGCCCCAGGCTCCTCCGCCGCCGATCACTCCTCAGTAGCCACCGGGGGCGCCGCCCGGCCGGTGGTGCGCGCGCCGGCTCAGCTGCCGATGCGCCCGGACGCGAGTCGGGCCGCCCTGTGGCCGGTAGCGGTCCCGGTCACACCTCGGGGTCGGGCGCGCTGCAGCACTTCCCGCACCTCGATGCGCTGGCGTATGGCGATGCCGTTGGGGCCGGGCGACGCCGACGCCTGCGCGGCGATCTCGATGGCGCGCGCCGTCGTTTCGACGTCCACGAGGCGGTAGCCGGCGAGGAGCTCCTTCGACTCGGGAGAGGGGCCGTCGGTGACCACCGGCGCGGCGACGCCGTCCGATACCACGAACTTGGCCTGGTCCGGCCCGGCCAGGCCCTGGGCGTCGACGAGCTCGCCCCGCTCGAGCAGCTCCTCGTTCAGTGCCTGTTGGAACCGGATGTGCGCGGCGACCTCGTCGGGCGTCCACTCCGACATGGGTGCGCAACCCGACTGAACCCCTCCATAGTCCTGCAGCAGCAAGAAGCGCATGGTTCCATCCTCCGTGTTCAGGCGGCGCTCCGGCGCCCCGCTCGCGGGGACGTCGAAACGGCGACCGGATTCTCGGGTCCAGCGACAGACGCTATCGGGGACGGGTGTGGTGGTGGCATGCTGCTCCATCTCGGGACCACTTGAAGGGGCGGTGCACGTACGACCGCCCACGCCCACGACCACGGAGGGATCGACCGCGTTGCCCGATGACTTCAGTCCGATCGAAGTGGTCGACGTCGGCTCGTTCGACGTCGCTACCGACGTGCTCGTGGTCGGCTTCGGGGCCGCCGGGACATGCGCGGCACACTCGGCCCGGGAGGCCGGCGCCGAGGTGCTCGTGGCCGAGCGGTCCTCGGGACCGGGAGGCGCCGCCGCGTTGTCGGAGGGCATCGTGTACCTGGGCGGGGGCACCCCCGTGCAGACCGCGTGCGGCTTCGAGGACACCGTCGACAACATGACGCGCTACCTCATGGCCGCGTGCGGGCCGGACCCGGACGTCGCCAAGGTCGTGGCGTACGCTGAGGCCAGCCCCGACCACTTCGACTGGCTCGTGGCGCGGGGCGTCGAGTACGACGGGCGGCTGGACGAGACCACGCAGATGGCCCCGGCGGGGACCGAGGGCCTCGTGTGGTCCGGCGGCGAGGATGCCTGGCCGTTCAACGAGATCGCCATCCCTGCACCCCGGGGCCATCTCGCCAGGACGAGCGGCTCGACGGGATCGTTGCTCATGCGGCACCTCGCCGACGCGGCGGTGTCGGCGGGGCCCGAGATCCTCTACGACACCCGGGTCGAGCGGCTGATCGTCGACGACGGGCGTGTGGTCGGCGCAGTGGCCTCGCGGTTCGGCGATCGGCTCGTCATCAAGGCGCACCGGGGCGTCGTCCTGACCGCCGGCGGCTTCATCTGGAACGACGAGATGCTTCGACACCATGCACCCAAGCTCCTCCTCGGAACCTGGAAGGTCGGGACGGAGGCCGACGACGGGTGTGGCATCGCCATGGCCCAGGCCGTCGGATCCGGCGTGAAGAACATGCACGCCGGCGAGGTGTCGCTGCCGATCATCCCACCGCGGCAGCTGATCGAGGGGATCATCGTCGACGGCTCGGGCCAGCGCTTCATCAACGAGGACACCTACATGGGACGGGTCGGGCAGGCCGCCCTGTACGGCCGCGACGCCACCTGCTTCCTGGTGATCGACGAGGCCGGGTACCGGCCCAACTGGATGGGTCTCGAAGCGTCGTGGGTGTGCGAGACCGTCGATGAGCTGGAGACCGAGATGGGGCTGCCCGCCGGAGCCCTCGAGGCCACCCTCACGCTCTACAACGGCCACGCCGAGGATGGGAGCGATCCCGTCTTCCACAAGCGGTCCGTCCACGTCCGTCCCCTGCGTCCACCGCTCGGGGCGTTCGATCTTCGGAGAGGGTCCGCTCCGTACGCACCGTTCACCCTGGGCGGGCTCGACACCACCGTCTCGGGAGAGGTCCTGAGCCTGGGCGGCGCGCCGATCCCGGGCCTGTTCGCCGCCGGCCGCACCACGTCGGGCATCTGCACGTTCGGCTACGCGTCGGGCCTGTCCATCGGTGACTCCACCCTCTTCGGGCGGTTCGCGGGAGCGACCGCTGCGACGTCACCCGCGGTGATCTGACCGCCCCCGTCGACGCCGTCTCCGTCAGCATGACGACGGGCGGGCCACGATGACGTCCGCCGCTCCCGGACGAGATCCCGCCAGCATCCTCTGCGCCGTCCATCCGGTCCTGGTCAAGGCGGTCTCGAAGTACTTCGGGCTGAACCCCAGTTCGAGCCATCCGTACGAACGGGTCGACCAGATCGACAGCCCGTCGAGTCGCGGACCCCATGGATAGTCCGAAGGTTGGACCGGCTCGGACGCGAACAGCACCACGCCGTCCGACTTCACCATATGGCGGAGCCGACGCAGCATCGCCATGTGGTCCGAGCAGTGGTGGAAGCTCTCGAAGAAGACGGCGACGTCGAACGGATCGGACGCCTCGAACGTCAGCATGTCCGATTCCACGACGTGCAGGTTGGCCGAGCGGCCGCACCGGTCGCGGACGAGCGTGCAGAACTGCGGGTCGATCTCGACCGCGGTGACGCGGAAGCCGGTCGAGACCAGATCGACCGTGAGTCCTCCCCACCCGGGTCCGAACTCCACGACACGGACGACGCTCGGCGGCGCGGCCACCTGCTCGCCAATCGTCCTCATGACGTGACCGCGCGCCGTGAGATCGCCCCCGACGACCGTGGCCGACCCGGTCGTGTAGGGGAACGGACGCGCCAGTGCCGCCTCGAGGTCGAACGGTGAGTGTTCGTGGTCGACCGTGTACCGGTCCTCACCCGAGATCAGCCGGTAGAGGTTCCACGTCCACTCCCGGTACTCGTCGGAGAAGGGATCCGGCGGCGCACTGCCGGGAGGTTCGAGGACAATGCCTTCGAGGAAGCGACGGGCCTCGTCCTCCGATGCCGCAAACAGCTCGGCCGCCTTGCGAAGCTCCTCGTCCAGCAGGTTCACGGCGACGGTGCGTGGACCGGGACGGCCGAGGAGCCGTCGCACCGCGGCCGGCGCTTCGGCGAAAGGGCGCCGAAGACGGCACGTCCCGTGTCTGCGAGCGGACGGGGGAGGCTCTGCACAGCGGCGAGATCGTACTCGGATGACTTCGCCCCACGAACTCGCATCCCGGCCGGCGAGCGCACCCCGGGACCGGGCTACCCCAGCAGCGCCTTGGCGATGACCACCCGCTGCACCTGGCTGGTGCCCTCGTAGATCTGGGTGGTCCTTCCTGCTGGTTCAGGACTTCTCGTCCAGTGCGCTGACCTGGGCTGACTCCGCCTGTGGTCACGTTCTATTCGCCCAGTTACGCTGAGTTGTAGGGATGAAGTAGGGACGGAGTAGGGACCTGCGGGCCAGCCCTGATGCCCCTTTCACTGAATGTCGTTCTGGGGTCGCTCAATCACTTACCCCTTCTGTGCCGGAGCCCGGACGCTCTTGATTCCGCGGGGAACGGCATTCAGCACCAGAGCCGCCTCTGTCACCCATTGGGGACCTTGTCGAGTACTCGACCCAACCTGGTGCTCAGCTTCCCAGGGGCTCAATTCATTAATTATTCCGCATTATGCTCCGAGGCTGTGGCTCAGCCGCGATACCAGTTCGTCCTTCCCGGACCCGTCGACGAAAAATTGGAGGCACTTCGCCTTTGGGCGACCGCCCATGGGAATCGGGCGTCTCGGTCAGACGTCGTCGCGGCCCTGGTCTGGGCTGCGACTGTCGACGGTGACGAGCTCGGTGTCATGATCCGGCAATGCCGCCGGGAAACACACAACGATGGCTCGGAGTCATTCGCAGGCCGGCCGCCGGGACCGCAGCCGTCAACGAGAACTCGCAAACCATGAGCGGTGCAACTGCCGAGGATTCCGGACAGCCGGTGCCGCCTGCGCGATTGTCCACTGGATTTTGCACCTCTACGGAGGGTCGGTGCGTTTGGGCGGACATGAACGTGGATGGTTCGAAGTATTCCGCCCTCATCGAACTCGACAGCGCCGAACACCACCGGAGGAGCGATCTGGGCCTGGGGCTTTAACCTCGACGGGGCTACTTCATGCCCTCTGGGAGCTTCCCCTCGGCATCCCTTGGCCAAGCGACATGCTCCAGCCGAGGGATCTCGAATCCCTTGGCGAGGCCCGAGTGGGATGGGTCAAGCTTGAAGCGGATCGAGTCGAACGCTATTACCGACCCCCCGGGAGGGTGATCGTGGTGGCCGCCGCGGACCGTTCATTGTCCCGAGCGATTCGGCGCGTGATCGCCCATCCCCCAACTTCTCAGCGCATCGGCCTATGGACTTCCGGGACCACCCGGCCACACCCCAACGCGGCCGGGTCTCTCGACCTGGCAAGGGAACATGGCATTGGGGTGATCGCAGCGAACGAGGGATCCGAACATGTGATCGTCGCCCCGAAAGCTGCGGTGGTGGGCAGGCCGTCGATTTATCGGTGGTGGCAGGCGGAACTTGCCTATCGGAATTGGCTCATGCAAACGTCGCCCACTGCTCCAGCTGCGCCTTCGGCCTGATCTCGTTCACCAAATTGCCCATGCTGCCATAGCGTTCGATCGCCTTGGCACAAAGTGATCCGAAGAGACGCCGACGCTCCGTGCTTTCCGGAACCTCGAGAATGCTCTCTGCCAAATCTGCCAGCACAGTCCGATTGTGGAGGTCTGCCTGCGGAGCGTCGCGTTCGTCCAAGAAGCGGATAATCTTCCGTCCCTCGCAGCAAACACATCCACACGTCGGGCTCACCCTCGTCGTCGACCAACCCCCGATGGTGTTGACTGTGAACCAATCCATAAGGTCCGGGATAAACACGCGCGGCGTGCGATCGTGAGGGATGCTCGCTGCTCGTGAACCTGGCGGGACCGCATGCCGATGGCTCGTCTTTAGTCCGAGGGAGGCGTGCACAGCGTCGAAGGCCAGTGCGCCGATACCGGCGTGATCGATCCGCAGAAGGGTCAGCCCCGCGATATTCCTCGTCAGAGCGACCAAGTGGTCGACCGATCCCTGGTACCGGAGAGGATCGCCCTGATCGCCGAGCACAAGAGCGATGGGAACATCAAGGCCTCGGATGAACGACTCCATCTCGTCGAAACGCCTGGTCTGAGACAGCCATCGGTGATCGATAGCCAAAACGCAGGTCGCGCCTTGCTCAGTTGCAAGGATGACTTCGCGGTTGGCCTGGCTAGCAAACCCTGAATCATCAGTTGCCGCCCCAACCCAGCACCCCGGCGTAAGTACGCGGTCCGCTCCGGCCTCAAGTTGGCTATCGATCCATGCGGGCCCGTCGACAGCAACGCCCTTCTCTAGGTATTCGGCCCGATCGAACAAGACGGGGACATCCCAGTCTCCCGTTCGGAGCTTGCTGACGGATGCTGGACCACCCGGGCCGAAGATCACGACGGCGTCGGCCGTCCCTGCACAGAGGCGGATCTGCTCAGCGCCCTTTGACCCAACGTAGAACGAGTACGTCGGCCGAAGCGTGACTGCTGGAGTGAGTAGCACTGTCATCGGTTACCTCAGGTATCAACCGTAACGTACGGTCGAACTCTTGGGATCTGCCGGCGGAGCAATCCCCAATCACCCCGCTCTCTCTGGATGCGCCCGATGACGAAGCAAGGGTGGACCCGGTACCTTCCGGCAACGGGAACAATCGTGCCGAGTGACGGGCGGCCCGGCGGGAGCACCGCGTCCCTCGGCATGATCCACGACCCGGCAAGGTTATTCGCCTCCCTCTCGCGTTCGTCCTCGGTATCGTCGCTGTTGATGTCCTCGTCGATGGTGATCCCGTCGCCATCAATATGGCCGAGAAGAATGTGAGCGATCTCATGCAGGAGCGTGAAGATGTAGCCGTCCATGCGGTCGTTTCTACTGCTCAGGCCGATGACAGGTACCCCGCCATCGAGGAACATCGCGGCGCCATCCATCTTGGAGGCCTTGAGCGGCAGCAGGTTTACGAGGACGATTCCACACGCTGCGACCCAGCCGGCGACGTCGCGGAGCTCGGTCGGATCATGAAGCCGATGGGCCAGATCTCGGGCCAGGTCAGCGGTCGCATCGGGGTCGTAGGGTGGCACCTCTCTCGATTGGGCGATCGACCTCACGCGAGCGAGCCATGCGACCTGCTGAGGACTAAGTACCGCTCCCTCGTTGGATCGTCTCGCTGCAACGGCGAACCTCGGCTGGACGTCGAGATCGTCCACCCCGAGCAGGTCCACCGTGGCCCGTTCCAAAACGTCAATGTTGTCGGAGTCGGGGAGCCATCCCCGCCGACGAAGCTCCGCAACCGGGACGCACGAACGCAACCTCGATCGACGATGTACCCCGGTCACTGAAGGGCGGTCCGCCTTGGCCTGGTACAGGTTGAACGCTGACTGCAAGTTCATCCAGACGTCAGCGCTGGTCCCGAAAGCCTCTCCGATCGCCAGCGCAGTCTCGGTGACAATCTGCTTCCTTCCGTTGATGATCTCCGACACTGTCTGCACAGGCCGCCCCAGGATCTCGGCGAACTCCTTCTCCGTCCACCCACGGGCCGACAGCTCGTCGTGGAGGTACTCGCCCGGCGGGAACACCTCGGCACTGTTCATCGTCGTTGCCATTTCTCCTACCTCCTCTGCTTCAGTGGTAGTCGTCGACTTCGATAACTACGACCGTTTTCCCGTCTGTTCGTTCCTCGAACCTGATGATGAGCCGCCATTGGTCGTTCAGCCTGAGCGAGTGCTGGCCGGCTCGTTGGCCCCGCAGCTTTTCGAGGTGCAGGGACCTCATGGACCGAATGTCCCGTTCGTCGGATGCTCCGGCGACGAAGCCGAGGACCTTGCGGAAGGCCTTCATCAACTCCGGACCGAACGCGGGCAGGCGGAACTTGGGGTCCTCGTACAGGCGCTGGAGGTCGTCGTCTGCAAACTCGATCAGCATGGATCACCATCTTCACCCCTTGGCTGATGGTTACTGTACCACATCTACATCCTAGCCTTCACACTAGGGGTGATGAAGGTCAATCCACACCACACGGGGTGGGAGATGCGGCCACGGAGGACCACCAGGCGGTCCTGTGCTTGGTCGATGATGGCATCGGAGTACTCGGCCATGGTGAACGGCCCGCGGCAGCCACGCCAAGAACCGAAGAGGGTGACCGGAGCGGCTGGAAGCGTGGACGATCCTCCCGACGTGGACCGGCGGGCAGGGAGCCCCAGCCGCCGATCGCCATTTCGCTCGGATTGGAGAAGACCGTGCCTGCGGGCAACGTCACCCTGAAGCACGACGGATGTCACCCTGGGCCACGATGGACGTCACCCTGAAGCATGCGAACGTCACCCTGACGGACCGGAAACGCCTCACCAGCCGAGATGGGGATGGTCCGGTCGGCCACGTCGTGGCAGCCATGGGTGGGCGAATGACCGGGAGGGTGACGCGGGGCGGCTTGCCACCTTGACGGCCTTCGGGTTCGGTGGGTGTCCGCGTCGCTCCGGCGATGAAATTCCCGACCGCGCCGACCGTGCCATGTGCCTGCAAGCTCATCCGCCCCGGCGCAGCGCCCGAGCCTACTGGTCGATCCCGCCGACGGCAGGAGCGGCCGCGCCGGACATCGAACCTTCCGCGACGGCATGGAGCACAGCAACGATCCGGCTCCCCGCAAGCTGGACGATCATGCCCACACCTATGCACCACCGGTGCGGAACGTCACCCTGGTCGCCTCCGAGCGCCACGGGATCCCCATCGATGGCTGCCTCCGCTCCCCGAGATGGACTCCCGCGATCGCCCCGACCCGGCCCGCGCCAGCGGAACCGGAACCAGCCCGGAGGGCGACGAATCGGATGATGCAGGTGCGTGCATGATCGTCCAGCCTTCGGGGAGCCGAAGTAGAGATCGCCTGATGCGACCGGCGCGAGTTCGATGCCCGCCCGGGCGAATGTGTCACGTCCGGCACCGGCGTGACCGTTCGATCCGGCGCCGCGATTGTGGCCGGCCTGCCTTCGAGCCACGAGATAGCTCGAAGGCGTCCCACTTCGGGTTCAGCCGCCCGCCCATAGCCAACGTCACCCTGGTGACCGAGCAAGAAATTCTCGAATGCGCCGGCCAGGGTGACGTTCAGGGTGACGGCGGTCCGGATGATGACTTCGATCAGACCCGCTGCACGAACGGAGACAGACCATGTCCAGGAAGCATCCCGACCACAGGCCCACGGTCCGCCGGTTGACAACCATCCACCCGATCACAGCCGGAGCGGCGAGCCGAAAGGCGACCCCGCTGCCGGTCGGTGACGGAGATGCCAACTGCGCTGACACGAGCCAGGTTTCTGCGGAGCGCCTGGTTCTGTCCGTCGACGATGCGGCGTACCTCCTGAACATCTCCCGTGGTCTCGCCTACGAACTGGTCGCCCGGGGTGTACTCCCGGCGATTCGACTCGGCCGTAGGATCGTCATCCCCCGGATCGTGTTGGAGGAACTGCTCGGCACCGCTATCCGTTGACCGCTCTCTCCATCTCGTCGATGATGCTTTGACTGACGCGCTTGGGGATATGCGCTTCACTTCACCTGATGCCTGCGAACGATCCACTTGTCGATATTCGGAACTTCAGGGTGAGTTCAGCTCCGCCAGGCGACCGACTGTCATCAACGTCCCATTGGCGGTACCCGGTCGGATCGGGCACCGACCAGAAGATCGACGGACCTGGTTCCGATGCCGGCGGCGTGCTGGAGCTCGTCGCTTCGGAAGCCGGTCCAGGCAAGGTATCTGGCTTCACCAACCGCCGGCACGCTGATGCCAATGCGGAAGAGCCAGGAGTTCCCGGCAGAGTCTCCCTGGCAGAGGGCGATGAAGTCGTCGAGCAGGAGGTGGTCGTCGTACCATCGGGTCTGGACGGTCCCGACCTTGCCGAATGTCTGCTCGGCCGCTTCCTCCAGAAGCGAGAACAACAATTTCGAGGCATCATTCCAGATGGCGAGTTGCCGCTCCTGCTGAGACCGAGTCGGATGGAAGCCTCGTCGTAACCTTGGTGCGTCTTGGCGGCACGTTCGAGGTCGCGCAGTGCGTCGTTCTCGCGTTCGACTATCAGTTCGGCGATCGGCCCGAGGTCGCCACCGGCATCCGACTCCGCCAGGGCGTCGAGATACCGCTCGCGATCTTTGCGACGGATAATTACGCTCGGTAGTCCGGAGCGGATGAGCTCGAGATTGAGAATGGCCCGGGCCGTGCGCCCGTTACCGTCGATAAAGGGGTGGATGTGTGTGAGCCACGTGTGAAGGACGACTCCTCGGAGCAAGGCCGGAACGCTGGGATTCGCCTTTGACCAGGCAGCCCACGCTTCCACTGCGTCCATGATTTCTTTCAATGTCTTCGGTGGTCGGTGCGCGGATCCCGAAATCCTCACCGGTTCGGACCGGAAGACACCTGCACCGGGCCGATCGCCAAGGATGAGGGCGTGAATCGCCTGAAGCTGATCCTGATCCGTCGCACCGTCGGCACGAGCCAGCTCGACGACCCGATCGAGAGCGTTAGCAAGGCTGACGGCGTCCTTGGAGAAAGCAGGGTCATGCCCTGTGATCGTGATGCCGCGAAGCACCGCGAGTTGCGTCTCGCCGGTACTAAGGGTGCTCCCTTCGAGCGCGTTCGATTCGGCGATCTGCTCGAAGCGCTTGTCGCCGAAGTAGCTCCGCAAGGTCGCCTCCGACATCGTTCCTTCCGATCGCAAGAGGGCAACTCGCTCCTCCAGCTCGGCGACGTCATCGAGAATTCCCTGGCCGGTCGACTCGATGCTGTATGGCGTGCCCGCAAGGTCAAGGATCATCGACTGGCTCCGCTCGTTGTCGATTCAATCTCGGTTCGACCGTCTAGCACGCCGCCCAGCATGTCGGCCACCGCCCCGTCGGTCGACTCCACCGCGTGGGCATACACCCGGAGCGTCATGGCTGGATTAGCGTGGCCCAGGCGGTTGGCCACTGTCCGGATGTCGTGCCCCTGGGCGATCGACATAGTGGCAGACCAGTGGCGCAGGTCGTGGAGTCGCCACCGCCCGTCGACGCCAGCCTTCCCTCGTGCCCGGCGCCACCAGGCCGAAAGCCGTTCGGGATTCACCGGCCGATCCCCCACCGCCAGGATCCAGGGACCATAAGCGCCCTGCAGCACCCGCAGATCCTCCAGCAGCTTCACCGTCGCCCGGTCCAGTGTCACCGTCCGACGGTTGGCCGTCTTCGTAGGGTCGTCCCGAAGGGTCGGCACTGTCGGAGCCTCGGCGTCGCCATGCCGGATGATGGCCAGGCTGGAGTCGACGGTTAGCCGATCGCCGTCCAGGTCGGTCCACCGCAGCGCGGCCAGCTCGGAACGGCGTGCCCCCGTGGTGGCAGCGAGCCGGAGAGCCACTGCTGCTGCGGGCTCGACCTTCTTCTCCGCCACCAGCTCCTCGGCTGCGGCGAGCACCCGGCGGACCTCGTCTTCCCCCATCGCTCCCCGAGGCGCCTGCTTGCGCCGACCGAGCCGGGCCACTGCGACGACGTTCGTCGTCACCCAGCCCCAGCGCACCGCCTGGGTCACCGCTGCCCTGAGCACCAAGTGCTGGTTCCGAAGGGAACCTTCCCCGACGCCGGAGCGTTCGAGGCGGGCGTGCCACCGGTCGACGTCAACCGCCGTGAGCCGGACGAGCAGAATGGAAGCGATCGCGTCGGCCTTCACCAGCCCCACCCGGCTCCGCTGGTCCCGGGCCGTGGCCGGCGACCACGATGCCGCCTGCTGGTCCACCCAGAGGTCGAGCAGTTCGCCCATCGTCATCCTCGCCGACGCCGTGGCCGGGCGAAGGGTCAGCTCGGCGGCGACCCGGTTCGCATCGCGCTTCGTGCCGCGAACTGTCCGGCTGACCTGGGTGGGCCGTCCGTCCGCGTCGCGGCCGGTGAAGGCCCGCACCTCCCACACGCCCGGCTTGCGCTCTCGGATCGTCGCCACGGGGACCACGATACCCGAGTAGGGATGGAGTAGGGATGATCCCCCGAATTCCTGCTCTGGCCGCCACCCCGCCGAAGCAAAAAAGATCAGTCCAACAGCGCTTTCGCGATCACCACCCGCTGGACCTGGTTGGTGCCCTCGTAGATCTGGGTGATCTTGGCGTCGCGCATGAACCGCTCGACCGGGAAGTCCTTGACGAATCCGTAGCCGCCCAGGAGCTGCACGGCGTCCGTCGTCACCGACATCGCCGTGTCGGACGCGAAGCACTTGGCCATGGCCCCGACCTGGGTGAGCTCACTCTCGGGGTCACCGTCGTCCACCAGCGTGCACGCCCGGTAGACGAGGGTGCGGGCCGCCTCGGTCTTCATGGCCATGTCGGCCAGCATGAACCGAAGGCCCTGCAGATCGGCGATGGGGCGGCCGAACGCCTTGCGCTCGCCCATGTAGCCGGCGGCGTAGTCGACCGCCCCCTGGGAGATCCCCACGGCCTGGGCCCCGATGGTGGGGCGGCTGCGGTCGAGCGTGTGCATGGCGATGGCGAAGCCCCTGCCCTCCTCCCCCACCAGGTTGGCCGCCGGCACCCGGACCTCGTCGAAGACCACCTCGCCGGTGGGGCTGCCGCGCAGGCCCAGCTTGTCTTCGAGCTTGGCCACCTGCACCCCCCATCCGGCCTCGACCAGAAAGCAGCTGATGCCCCGGTGGCCGGCGGCGGGGTCGGTCACCGCGAACACGGTGTAGGTGTCGGAGATGCCGGCGTTGGTGATCCAGTACTTCGTCCCGGTGATGACGTAGCTGTCGCCGTCGCGCACAGCCCGGGTCCGCATGGCGGCCACGTCGCTGCCGGCGTCCGCCTCGGACAGGCAGTAGCTGGCCTGGGCGGCGCCGGAGGCCACCGGCGGCAGGTACCGCTGCCGCAGCTCCTCGGAGCCGAAATTCATCACCGGCAGCATCCCCAGCTTGGAGATGAGCATCGTCACCGACGTGGAGGTGCACACCCTGGCCAGCTCCTCGGCCATGATCGCCTGGGTGATCATGTCGGCCCCGGCACCGCCGTAGGCCTCGGGAACCCCCAGCGAGGGCAGTTCGAGCTCGACACAGGCGTCGAAGGACGCCTGGGGGAACACGGCGTCCCGATCGACCTCGGCGGCGTGTGGGGCGATCCGCTGCTCGGCGAACTGCCGGAGGGTGTCGCGGAACTGCCGGTGGGTGTCGGTGAGGGCGAATCCCGGGGTATCCATGCCTGTAACTTACCTGTCGGTAGATTGGAGAAGCGGCCCGGAACCCCACAGTGGACAAGGGGGCGGCCGTTCGCGGTACCATTTGCACATTGATTGACACGCACAGCGGTGGAGGCAGCCCGATGAGTGATGTTTCCCAGGGCCATGGCTGGTGGATCGCCAGCGACGGAAAGTGGTACCCACCCGATCTGCATCCCTCGGTGAGGGAGAAGCAGGCCCAGCAGCAGCAGAAGCCGCACTGGACCCCACCGTCGCAGGCGACCGTCATCGGCAACGACCACAAGCCGGACCTCTTCAAGAAGGCGATGGCCGGTTCGTCGCTGGCCGACACCGTCCAGGTCAAGTACGACGCCGACAGCGACCGTACCGCGGCCGCCGTGACGTCGGCCCGGCGTGACCCCAACGCCGGAGCCAAGAAGAAGAAGCGCTGGGGCCACTGATCCCGGTGTCGCCGGCCCTGCGGGCCGGGTTGCGCCCTAGTCGACCAGTAACTCCCGCCAGCGGCCCTCGCCGACACGGACCGCCACCGCTTCAGGGGTCATCCGCAGGGTGGACGCCGCCGCCAGATCGGCGATGGCCCGCTGCCGATGGTAGCTGTGGGCGGCCGCGCTGAAGCGGGGGCGCCGCTCCTCCACCAGATCGTCGGGCGCAGCCGCGAGAAACCCCCACAGCGTGAACGCCAGCGTCAGATCGTGCACGACCGGCGCCCGGCCGAAGGCGGCCGCACGGCGCATGGCCACGCCCGTGCACCCGGCGGCGGCGTCCTCGGCGTGCTCGCCCGCCCGGAGGACCAGCCGGTCGGCGAACCCGTGGGCCAGCTTCAGGGCGTAGCCCTGGTCGGGGCCGGGCGTACCGAAGGTGGGGCCTGAAGGTCGGGTGGCGCCGCGGAGCTCCGACGGTCGCGACTGCGTCCACACCCCCGGATTCGACAGCCGGAGGGCGGGACGCATCTGGTCGGCCTCGCTGATGGGTACGAACGTGGGCTGGGTCATGGTCGCTGTCCTCGGGGCACCGGCACGCGGCGGACCGGGGTCGGCCGGCCGGCCTAGGCGGCGGGTATGGCGCCGGCCCGGACCAGACCGTAGACGATGGAGTCGGACAGGGCCTGCCACGACGCCTCGATGATGTTCTCCGACACGCCGATCGTGGTCCATGTCCGATCGCCGTCGGTCGAGTCGATCAACACCCGGGTCACCGACCCGGTCCCCTTGGCCGAGTCGAGCACGCGGACCCGGTAGTCCACCAGGTGGATGTCGTCGAGGGCCGGGTACCGGCCGGCGAGGGCCGACCGCAGTGCCCCGTCGATGGCGTTGACCGGGCCGTTGCCCTCGGCGGTGGCCACCACCCGGTCGTCGCCGACGTGGACCTTGACGGTGGCCTCGGTCGATCGGGAGCCGCTGTGCTCCGAGATCACCCGGTACGACTCCAGTTCGAAGAACGTCTGCTCCCAACCGGTCGCCCCCCGGAGCAGCAGCTCGAGGGAGCCGTCGGCCACCTCGAAGTGGTAGCCGGCGTGCTCGAGCCGCTTGAGCGAGTCCAGCACCGACGACATGGCCTCCGAGTCGAGCTCGATGCCCAGCTCCTCCGCCTTGAAGGCGAGGGTCGAGCGACCCGCCATCTCCGAGACGACGAAACGGGTCCCGTTGCCGACCACCTCGGGCGAGATGTGCTCGTAGGCGTCCGACCGCCGGGCGATGGCGCTGGTGTGGAGCCCGGCCTTGTGGGCGAATACCGACGCCCCCACATAGGGCTGCTGCGGGTTCGGTGGCAGGTTGACCAGCTCGGCGATGTGGTGGGCCACCGGGGTGAGCCGCTCGAGACGGTCCTCGGGGATCGTGCGGACGTTCAGCTTCAGTGACAGGTTGGGGATGGCCGCCGACAGGTCGGCGTTGCCGGCCCGCTCGCCGTACCCGTTGACGCAGCCCTGGACGTGGGTGGCGCCTGCCTCCACCGCGGCCAACGAGTTGGCCACGGCCACCCCGCTGTCGTTGTGGAAGTGCACACCGACCTGGGTCTCGAACGTACCGAGCACGTCGGCGGCGATGGCGCTCACCTCGTGGGGCAGCGTGCCGCCGTTGGTGTCGCAGAGCACCAGGGTCTCGGCGCCGGCGTCCTCGGCCGCCCGGAGGATCCGCAGCGAGAATTCGGCGTTCGCCTTGTAGCCGTCGAAGAAGTGCTCGGCGTCGAGGAAGACGCGGAGGTCGTTCGAGCACAGGAAGGCCACCGAGTCGGCCACCATGGCGACGGCCTCGTCGAGGTCGGTCCGGAGGGCCTCGACGACATGGAGCTCTGACGACTTGGCCACGATGCAGACCGCCGGGGTCTGCGCCTTGACCAGGTGCCGCAACGTCTCGTCGTCCTCCGCCCGCACGCCCGCCCTGCGTGTGGAGCCGAAGGCCACCAGCGTGGCAGTCGACAGGCGCAGCTCGGCCGGGGCGCGGGCGAAGAACTCTTCGTCCTTGGGGTTCGCGCCGGGCCATCCGCCCTCGATGAAGGACACGCCGAGGTGGTCGAGCTGTTCGGCCACCCGCAGCTTGTCGTCGACGGTCAGGGAGAGGCCCTCCTGCTGGGAGCCGTCGCGCAGCGTCGTGTCGAAGACGTCCACGGCGTCGGGCAGGTCGGGCAGGTCGAAGTCGTGCCCGTGCCCGGCGGTCGCGGAGTGGCCGTGGGCGCCGCCCTTGCGCCGGGCGTGGGCCTGCTGGCCCTGGGTCGGCGAATGGTTCGATGCATGGTTGTGGCTACTCGACATAGTCCAACCAGTCCTTGTACCGGTCGACCTCACCCCTGACGGTGGCGAAGTACGTCTGCTGCAACTGCCGGGTGATCGGTCCCGGCCGGCCCTCGCCCACCGGCCGGTCGTCGACCGCCCGGATGGGCACGACTTCGGCGGCGGTGCCGGTGAGGAAGGCTTCGTCCGCCGAGTACAGGTCGGTGCGGATGATGGGTTCGTGGGCGACCTCGATGCCGAGGTCGCGGGCGATGGTCTCCACCGAATCGGCGGTGATCCCATCCAGGGCGCCGGCGTCCGACGTCGGCGGGGTCACCAGCCGGCCCCTCTCGACGATGAAGATGTTCTCACCCGTGCACTCGCTGACGTTGCCGTTCGGTGCGAGCAGGATGGCCTCGTCGTAACCGGCCTTCAGCGCCTCCACCTTGGCCAGCGACGAGTTGACGTACATCCCCGTGCCCTTGGCCGCCGTGGGCACGGCGTTGGGATCGTGGCGCCGCCACGAGCTCACCTTGACGGAGACGCCGTTGGCGACCCCTTCGTCACCGAGGTAGGTGCCCCACGGCCAGGCGGCGATGGACACGTTGACCGGGCACGGCATGGGATTGAGGCCCATCTCTCCGTACCCGAGATAGACGAGTGGACGGATGTAACACCCGTCGTCGAGGCTGTTGGTGCGCACCACCAGGCGGGTGGCCTCGACCAACTCGTCCACGCTGAAGGGCACGTCGATCATGAAGATCTTCGCTGACATGTGGAGGCGGGCGATGTGGTCGCGCAACCTGAAGACGGCCACGCCCGACGCCGTCGGGTAGGCGCGGATGCCCTCGAACACGCCTGAGCCGTAGTGCATGGTGTGGGTCAGCACGTGCACGGTGGCGGCATCCCAATCGACGAGCTCGCCGTCCATCCAGATCTTCGCGGTCGGGGTGATGGGCACGGCTCAGAGCCTTTCCGCGACGGCGTCGCCGATCGCTGACGTGGAGAGTGAAGGGGTGAGGTCGGACGCGATGAACTCCCGCACCGCCTTGCCCACCCGCTCGGCGGCTGCGGTCTCGCCCAGGTGGTCGAGCATGAGGGCGGCCGAGCGGATGGCGGCCGCCGGATTGGCCTTGCCGGTGCCGGCGATGTCGTGGGCGGCCCCGTGGACCGGCTCGAACAGGGACGGCCCGGTTCGGGCCGGGTTCAGGTTGGCGGACGCCGCGTAGCCGATGCCGCCGGCGATGGCCCCGGCCAGATCGGTGATGATGTCGCCGAAGAGGTTGTCGGTGACGATGACGTCGTAGCGGCCGGGGTTCTCGACCAGGTAGATGCAGCTGGCGTCGACATGGTTGTAGTCGCGGGTGACACCGGGGTAGTCGGGGGCCACCTCGTCGACGGTGCGCTGCCACAGGTCGCCGGCGAAGGTGAGGACGTTGGTCTTGTGCACCAGGGTGAGATGGTGCCTCGGGCGATCGGCGGCCAGCCCGAACGCGAAGCGGGCACAGCGCTCGACGCCGTGCCGGGTGTTCACCGAACCCTGGGTGGCCACCTCGAACGGCGTGCCCTTCCTGAGGGAGCCGCCCTCGCCCGCGTAGCTCCCCTCGGTGTTCTCGCGGACCACCACGAAGTCGCAGTCGGGCGCGGGCGCGCCGGGGACACCGGTGAACGGTCGGAGGTTGATGTAGAGGTCGAGCTCGAAGCGGAGGCGGAGCAGCAGGCCGCGCTCCAGGGTGCCCGGGGGGACCTCCGACGACCCGACCGGTGGCCCGACCGCCCCCAGGAGGATGGCGTCGACGCCCCGCAGCTCGTCGAGCACCGCGTCCGGGAGCACCTCCCCGGTCCGTAGGTAGCGGGCCGCGCCCAGGTCGTACTCGGTGGTGTCCAGGCTCACGCCGGCGGCCCGGACGACCTTCAGCGCCTCGGCGACCACCTCGGGTCCGATGCCGTCGCCTCCGATGAGGCCGACTCTGTGCGTGCCCACTGTCGTATCCCTGTCCTCGCTGTCGAGCTGATCGTCTCTGATGACAGGTGACCCCTGCGGGCCCCCGGAGCCTGTCCTCCCCGTGCCCCCCGGCCCGTCAACGCTAGGCCGGAAATTGAAAAACCGCCCACCATGTGGACGGTCGGGGGCACACACCTGGTCGGTGTGTGCCTAGGCGATGATAATTACGCTGCGCTGCGTGGCGGCCTGTGCTCCCATATGCCACCAAGTGTCACCGCTCGGCGGCTCCGCGTCAACCCCCCACCCCTGCGGCCGGATCCCGCCGACCGGTTCCGGGTGGTCAGCCGGCGACGTCCTCCCAGGGCACGGTGCCCTCCCGCAGGCAGCGCACCGCCGGGCCGCGGCATTCGACGACGGTCGAGGGGATGCCGTCCCGCATGCCGCCGTCGACCACCAGCGCGATGTCGGCCCGGCCGTCGAAGACCGTCGCCACCGCGCCGGCCGACACCAGCGGGGGCTCGCCGTGGCGGTTGGCACTGGTCACCGCCAGCGGGCCGGCCGCACGGCACAGGGCGGTGACGAAGCCGTCGTCGGGCCAGCGGACGGCGACGGTCTGGCGGGCCGAGCCCCTTCCTCCGAGGTCCGCCGTGAAGGTCCGGTCCCTCGGCACCACGAGGGTGAGGGCACCGGGCCAGTGGCGGTCGGCGAGCCGCCGGGCCGAGGGCGGCAGCTCGCCGGCGAGGGCGCCCACCTGGTCCGGCCCGCCCACCAGCACCGGAAGGGCCACGTCCTCCGGACGACCCTTGAGCGCGAACAGGGCCTCCACCGCCGCCGGCTGGAACGGGTCGGCGGCCAGCCCGTACACCGTGTCGGTCGGGATGGCGACCACCGCACCCGACGCCAGGGCCTTGGCCGCCTGCTCGAGCGCGTCCGGTTCGCCGCAGGACATCGCGGGCACGGGGGTCATCGGACGGCCACCAGCATCCGGGGCCGGCCGGACAGGTCGGGCGCCGTCCGCCACGACGCGAAGCCGGCCGCCTCGGCCCTGGCCGCCACCGCCGCCGCCTGCCCGGGCGCGTGTTCGACGACGAGGACGCCGCCGGTCGCCAACCACCGGGGGGCACCGACCACGATGTGCTCGATGTCGGCCAGGCCTCCCTCGCCGCCGGCTCCGTCCGCACCGACCAGGGCTGCGGCCGGCTCCCAGCACCGCACGACCGGTTCGAGCCCGGGGTACTCGGCCTCGCTGACGTACGGGGGGTTGGCCACCACCAGATCGACCCTACCGGCCAGCCCGGCCGGAAGCGGGTCGAACCACGATCCCGTCACCAGCTGCACCCGTTCGGCCGCCGGGCGGTCGCGAAGGGCGAGCCGGCGCCGGTTCTCGTCCGCGACGGCAATGGCGTCCGCGGAGCGGTCGACGCCGATGACGACCGGCGGGGAATGGGCCGGGGCGAGCTCGACGGCCAGCGACAGGGCGACGGCCCCCGACCCGGTCCCCAGGTCGACCGCCCAGCCCACGGGCGCCGCTCGCCGGCCCACCTCGGCCAGCGCCACCTCGACCACCTGTTCGGTCTCGGGCCTCGGGATGAGCACCCTCGGGTCGACGGCGAGCTCGAGCGTGCGGAACGGCCACGTTCCGAGCACGTACTGCAGGGGCTCGCCGGCGGCCCGCCGCGCCACCAGACAGTCGACCTCGTCCTGCCCCCCGCCGGCGCCCTCGACGTGCTCGACGATCCACTCCGCCTCTTGACGTGACCCGAGCTCGCGGGCGGCCCGTGACACGGTGGCCGCCCGCCCGTCGCCGGTCACGTCCGTGACCATGTCACCCCTCGGCCAGCTGGCGGGCCCGCTTGTCGGCCATCAGCGCATCGGTCAGGTCGTCGAGGTCGCCCAGCAGCACCCGGTCGAGCTTGTGGAGAGTGAGCTTGATCCGATGATCGGTGACCCGGTTGTCCTTGAAGTTGTACGTCCTGATCTTCTCGGAACGCCCGCCCCCGCCCACCTGGCTACGGCGTTGCGCCGACAGCTCGGCGGTCTGGCGGTCCTGCTCCGCCTTGAGCAGCCTCGACCGGCAGCACCACCATGGCCTTGGCCCGGTTCTGGATCTGGCTCTTCTCGTCCTGCATGGCGACCACGATGCCGGTCGGCAGATGGGTGATGCGCACCGCCGAGTCGGTGGTGTTGACCGACTGGCCACCCGGTCCGGTCGACCGGTAGACGTCCACCTTCAGGTCGGACGGGTCGATCTGCACGTCGATCTCCTCCGCCTCCGGCAACACCGTCACCGTCGCCGCCGACGTGTGGATGCGGCCCTGCGACTCCGTCACGGGCACCCGCTGGACCCGGTGGGTGCCCCCTTCGTGCTCGAGCCTGGCCCACACGTCGTCGCCACGGACCACGAAGGTGACCTCGTTCAGCCCGTCCCGATCCGACGGGCTGGTGGACAGGACCTCGACCCGCCATCCCCGCTGGGCCGCGTAGCGGGTGTACATGTCGTAGAGATCCCGGGCGAACAGGTTGGCCTCCTCCCCGCCCTCGGTCCCCCTGATCTCCACGATGACCGCCCGGCCGGCGTTGGGGTCCCTCGGCGCCAGCAGGTCGGACAGCTCGTCCTCGATGCGGGCGATGTCCGCCTCGGCCGTATCCACCTCGGCGCGCACCAGGTCGCGCTCGTCACCGCTGGTCTCCCCCATCAGCTCGCGTGCCGCGGCCAGGTCGGACTCGGCCGCTTGCAGGCGACGCCAGGCCGTCACCACCTCCTCGAGCTGCTTGTGGCGCCGCGACGCCTCCCGCAGGCGGCCCGGGTCCGCGGACGTGGACGGATCGTTCAGATCGGCAAGCACGTCCTCGTACTCGCGCTCGATGTCGGACAGGCGGTCCCGGAACACGGCTCAAGGGTAGCGGCGGCCCCTGGCGGCACCCGACCGCGGTCGCATGCCACGGTCAGGGGTCGGAGGACACCCCGAAGCCGGCCACCGACCAGACGCCGTTCACCGTGCCGAGGTGCACGAGCAGGTAGCCGCCCGGTGCGACGCCGATGGCCCTCAGATCGTGGTAGCCGCGTCCGAAGAGCCCGCCCCGATACGTGGCGTCGGCGGTGTAGACGGCACCGTCGGAACCCATCAGGTAGTAGCCCTGCGCGCCTCCGGGGTTGCGGGCGGCCGCCATCGACGCCACCGGTGCGGAGGTGTGGCCCACCATCGAGCCGTGGAATTGGGCGTCGCCGAAGGAGAAAATGCCGCCGTCGGCGGCGCCCATCCAGTAGCCCCCGCCGTCCGGGGTGGCGGCCATGCCCACGACCGGCTGGTTGAGCCGGACGTTGCCCATCGACCCGTAGAAATGGGCGTCGCCGAAGGAGAAGATGCCGCCGTCGGCGGCCACCAGCCAGTAGCCCTTGCCGTCGGCCGTCGAGGCCATCCCCACGACCGGCTGGTTCAGCCTGAGATTGCCGGTCGAGCCGTAGAAGTGGGCGTCGCCGAAGGAGAAGATGCCGCCGTCGGCGGCCACCAGCCAGTAGCCCTTGCCGTCAGGGGTGGCCGCCATGCCGACGACCGGCTGATTGAGCGGCCTCCCGCCCATCGAGCCGTAGAACTGGAGATTGCCGTAGGTGAACACGCCGCCGTCGGACGCGCCGATCCAGTACCCGCCGTTGCCCGGGGCGACGATCGCCACCGCCCCGGACTGCGTCTCGATCGCCACCGCGCCCGACGCCGGTGACGGACCGTGCCCGTTCACCGCTTCCACCTGGTAGACGTAGGTCTCCGACGGGGCCAGGCCGCTGTCGGTGAACGACGTCGCCGCCGTCGATGCGATCACGGCGCCGTTGCGGAGCACCAGGTACGACGTCGCCGACACGGACGGGTTCCATGCCACCGACGCGGTGGTGGCCGTGGAACCCGCCGACCAGATGGACGACGGCGCGTAGGGAGACGCCGGCGGGACGGCCGGGATGGCGGGGAGATCAGCCTGGTAGCCGCCGTAGCGGTAGGCGATCCACTGACCGGTGCCGTCCATCACACCCGGCCAGTACGGCATCGGCACGATGGAGACGATGGCGCCCTCGCCGCCGGCCTCCTCGTACGCGTAGTAGTACTGCTCCGAGGGGTCGGTCCAGCCGCCGAAGAGCACCGCGTGCGACCCGTCCACCGGATCGGCGGTCGAGTTGTAGACGAGCGCGTCACCCGGGAGCAGCTGGCTGTAGGGGATGGGGGTGGCCACGCCCGGCAGGGTCTGCGTGGTCAGCGAGACGGGATCGCCGTACCCGTCGGTGAGGCCCCAGGCCATCGACACGAACCCCGAGCAGTCGGTGCGGTACCCGTCGACGTAGGCGTCCTGGTTGTAGGGCACGTTGGCGTTCGTCCACGGCGTGGCCCGGGCGATGATGGTCGAGGCCGCGATCGCCTGGACGACGGCGCTGTGGGCGGTGATCCTCACCGACGACCGATACGGGGGCGCGGTGGAAACGGTCCCCTGGGGGTCGCGACCCCCGGCAGCGGCCACCGACGGGGTCGCCACCGCCGGCGACAGGGTGGCGACGGCCGCGAGCACCGTGACTGCGACCGCGACCATCGGAAAGGTTCGTCTCATGGTGCCCCCTCGTCCTCGTCCCCCGGCGGTCCCTCCGCCGTGCGCCCCCGTCGGCGCCGGTGACCTTCCCGGCGCCGTCAGGACCGCTTGCGCGTGGCCGTCTTGGCGTACCGGCGCTGGAACCTCTCCACACGGCCACCCGAGTCGACCAGCTTCTGCTTACCCGTGAAGAACGGATGGCATTCGTTGCACAGCTCCAGGTGGATATCGGCCTTCGTCGAACGCGTCGTGAACGTGTTCCCGCAGGAACAGGTCACGGTGGCCTCGACGTAGTCGGGATGGGTATCAGTCTTCATGGTGTCGTGTCCTCCGCGCCGATTCGGCCCACTGAGTGTACAAGGCCGACGTGCCGGTCAGCCCGGCGCCGCCGGTCCCTTGGCGATCTCGGCCAGAAACTCGTCGTTCGACGCCGTGGTGCGGATCTTGTCCATGAGCAGCTCCAGGCCGGCAGCCGCACTTCCCTCGTTGGCCAGGGCGTTCAGCACCCGGCGCAGCTTCCACACCTGCTGGAGCTGCGACCGGTCGAAGAGCAGCTCCTCGTGCCGGGTGGAACTGGCGTTCACGTCGATCGAGGGGTAGAGGCGGCGCTCGGCGAGCCGCCGGTCGAGGCGGAGCTCCATGTTGCCGGTGCCCTTGAACTCCTCGAAGATCACCTCGTCCATCTTCGACCCGGTCTCCACCAGGGCCGTGGCCAGAATGGTGAGCGACCCGCCCTCCTCGATATTGCGGGCCGCTCCGAAGAACTTCTTCGGCGGGTACAGCGCGCCGGAATCGACGCCGCCCGACATGATCCGGCCGGTCGCCGGCTGCGCCAGGTTGTAGGCCCTCGCCAACCGGGTGATGCCGTCGAGGATGATGACCACGTCCCGGCCCATCTCGACCAGCCGCTTGGCCCGCTCGATGGCCAGCTCGGCCACGGTGGTGTGCTCCTCGGACGGTCGGTCGAAGGTCGAGGCCACGACCTCCCCCTTCACCGACCGGCGCATGTCGGTGACCTCTTCGGGACGTTCGTCGACGAGCAGCACCATCAGGTGCACGTCGGGATTGTTGGCCTCGATGGAGTGGGCGATGTGCTTCATCACCGTCGTCTTTCCCGCCTTGGGCGGCGAGACGATCAGTCCGCGCTGGCCCTTTCCGATCGGAGACAGGAGGTCCACGATGCGGACCGTCATGTTCTCCTTCTCCCCCGGCATCTCGAGGCGGAGCCTCGAGTCGGGGAAGAGCGGGGTCAGGTCCTCGAACCTCGGCCGGTTGCGGGCGACCTCCGGATCGAGGCCGGACACCGTGTCGATCCGCAGCAGGGCCGGGTACTTCTCGGTGTTGCCCGCCGGCCGGCACGCGCCCTCGATGGCATCGCCCTTGCGCAGGGCGAAACGACGCGCCTGGCTGATCGACACGTAGACGTCCTTGCCCGACGGCAGGTAGCCCTCGCACCGGAGGAACCCGAACCCCTCGTCGCGGAGGTCGAGCAGGCCGCGCACCGGGATCAGCTCTCCCTGGTACGACTGCTCCTGCGCACCACCGCCCTGGAGCTCGTGCTCCCCGCCCTGGCGCTCGCGGCCCCGGCGGCGCCGGTTGTTGCGCCGGTTGCCCGGCTCGGGTTGCCCGCCCTGGTTCCCCTGGCGGTTCCCCTGGCGATTGCCCTGGTTGTTGGCCTGGCGGTTCCCCTGGTTGTTGTTCTGGCCGCCACCCTGGCGGTTCCCCTGGTTGTTGTTCTGGTGATCGACCTGGCGCCCCTCGGCGTCGTCGGCCGGTCGATCGGTGGCGGTGCCGCCGTCGCCGTCCGTGTCGCCGTCCGTGGTGCCGTCGAGGTCCCCCGTGGCCGCCGGCTCCTGGGCGGCCTCCGCCCGGGCATCGTCATCGGGACCGAACGACATCGTGGCCGCCGGACGACCACGGCCGGTGGCGCCGTTCGACGCGGGCGCGCCCCCTCCGGCCGAGCCGTTGGCCGTGCCGTCCGCACCGGCGGACCCGCCGCCCGACTCGCCGTTCGTGGTGACGCCGGCCGCAGCCAGTATGCCGTCGATCATGTCGGCCTTCTTCGTGCGCGTCGTGGTCTTCACCGAAAGCGACTGAGCAATGACCTGGAGTTCGTCTCGCTCTTTGCCTTCAAGGACCGAGCGCTCGAGCTGCTTGTCCGCAGTCATCGGCCTCCTCGTTTCATACGTCCTCTTTGCGGGTGGACGAATCCACTCGTCGAGGGGGGATCAGGATGAGGAGCGCGTGGGCGCAGGCTGCGCTGGCGACTCCCCCCCGCCGCTTGCTACGGGGCTGGGCGCGTAGTCCTCACGCGTTCCAGAGGGTCCCGCTCACAGCGCCGTCAGGTCTGCCGTGGAAGCGAAGGTATGCCAATGATACCCGCCGCCCGTCCTGGCGGCAACAATCCCCGGCGCACGGGACCGGTGGGGCCGTCCGCCCGGCGGCCCACCGCCGCTCAGAGGCCCAGCTCGGCCGTGACCGCCGACAGGTCCGCATCGAGCACCGTCGGCACCGAGATCTGGCTGATGGCGATGTCCGGGTCCTTCAATCCGTGCCCGGTGAGCACGCAGACGACGGTGGCCGACGTGCCCAGTCCGTCGGGCAGCCCGGCCTTGAGCAGCCCGGCCACCGAGGCCGCCGAGGCCGGCTCGCAGAAGACGGACTCCTTCGAGGCGAGGAAGCGGTAGGCATCGAGGATCTCGTCGTCGGTCACCGCGGCGATGCCACCGCCCGACTCGGCGGCGGCCGAGGTGGCCCCGTACCAGCTGGCCGGGTTGCCGATGCGGATGGCGGTGGCCACCGTCTCGGGATGTTCGATTGGGTGTCCGGCCACGATGGGGGCGGCGCCGGCCGCCTGGAAGCCCAGCATGCGGGGCAGCCGTGTGGACAGGCCCGCCGCCCGGTACTCGAGGTAGCCCTTCCAGTAGGCGGTGATGTTGCCGGCGTTGCCCACTGGTATGCAGTGGACGTCGGGCGCGTCACCGAGCTGGTCGACGATCTCGAAGGCACCCGTCTTCTGGCCCTCGATGCGGTACGGGTTTACCGAGTTGACCACCGTCACGGGAGCCCGCTCCCCCAGCTCCCGCACGATGGTCAGGGACTGGTCGAAGTTGCCGCGGACCTGCAGGACACGGGCGCCGTGGATGAGCGCCTGGGCCAGCTTGCCGAGGGCGATGTGGCCTTCGGGGATGAGGACGGCGCAGGTCAGGCCGGCACGGGCCGCGAAGGCCGCCGCCGAGGCCGACGTGTTGCCGGTGGAGGCGCACACCACCGCCTTCGCCCCTTCCTCCAGCGCTTTGGTGATCGCCAGCGTCATGCCCCGGTCCTTGAAGGACCCCGTCGGGTTGGCTCCCTCGAACTTGAGCAGCACCCTGGCGCCGACCCGCTCGGACAGCCGGGGCGCCTCGAGCAGGGGTGTCCCGCCCTCGAGCAGGGTGACGACCTCGGTCGAGGCGGACACCGGCAGGTGGTCCCGGTACTCCTCGATGACGCCCCGCCACTGCCCGCCCACCCGTGGGGTCACCGCGGACCGCCCTGGATGACGGGGACCGCCGTGCCCGCCCCGGCCACGCTGTCGAGCTCCCTTACGCCGTCGAGGATGGCCGCCACATCGGCCGCCCGGGACTCGTGGGTGAGCAGCACCAGGCGGGCACGGCCGTCGTTCGACCCGACGTGCTGCTCCATCGACCGTATCGACACGCCCCGGGCCGCGAAGACGGCGGCCAGGGCCGACAGCGCGCCCGGCCGGTCCTCCACGTCCAGGCTCACGCAGTAGGCGGCCCGCAGGTCGTCGATGGGCGCGATCCTCCCGGGCACCCGCTCGGGCGCCGGCGCCGTGGTGCCTGCGGCCAGGTTGCGCACGGCATCGATGACGTCGCCGACCACGGCGGAGGCCGTCGGAAGGCCGCCGGCGCCCTGCCCGTAGAGCATGAGCTCGCCGGCGGCCTCACCTTCGATGAACACCGCGTTGTAGGCGTCGTTGACGGCGGCCAGCGGATGGCCGTCGGGGACCATGGCCGGATGGACCCTGACCGACAGGTCGGCTCCGTACTCGCCCACGCGCTCCACCACCGCCAACAGCTTGATCACGTAGCCCAACTGGGCCGCGAAGGCGATGGTGGAGGCGTCGACACCGGTGATGCCCTCGCACGCCACCTGGTCCGACGAGACGTCGGCCCCGAAGGCGACCCCGGCGAGGATGGCGGCCTTGGCCGCGGCGTCATGCCCCTCCACGTCCGCCGTCGGGTCGGACTCGGCATACCCGAGGCGCTGGGCCTCGGCCAGGGCGGCGTCGTACCCGGTCCCGTGGCGCGCCATCTGCCACAGGATGAAATTGGTCGTCCCGTTCACGATCCCCATCACCCTCGTGATCCGCTCGCCCGTCAGGGACTCGCGCAGGGCCCGCACGAGCGGGATGGCGCCGGCGACCGCGGCCTCATAGAGCAGGTCGACGCCGCGGTCCCGGGCGAGCGCCCTGAGCGCGACGCCGTCGGTCGAGGCCAGCAGGGCCTTGTTGGCCGTCACCACCGGACAGCCGCGGTCGAGAGCGGTGCGCACCAGCGTCCCGGCCGGTTGCAGGCCGCCGATCAGCTCGACCACGAGGTCGACCGAGGGGTCGGCGACCAGCCCGGCGGCATCCGCGGTCAACAGGTCACGGGGCACGTGGGCCGGCCGCGGGGCGGAGGCGTCGGCGACGGCGATGCCGGCCATCTCGAGGCGCGCACCCGACTGCACCGCCAGCAGGTCACCGTGGTCCTGCACGAGGCCGACGAAGGCCGACCCCACGTTTCCGCACCCCAGCACGGCCAACCGCACGGTCCGCTGCTGGTTGGACCGCGGCTGCGCCATCCGGTCACGGTAGCGCCTGGCTACCGGACGGCACGGCGACGGCGGGCCGGCGCGGACCGGTCCGGCCTCCCTCGGGCGTCTCCGGGGTCGGAGATCGCGCCGGTGCCGACGTCAGCGGTCGGTGTCGAGCGACAGCAGGTCGTCGAAGGTCTCGCGCCGGACGACCTCCCGTACCCGGCCGTCGGCGACGAAGACGACGGCCGGGCGGGGCACCTTGTTGTACGTGGAGGCCATCGAGTGCCCGTAGGCGCCGGTCACCGGTGTGGCCACGACGTCGCCGACCACCAGGTCGTCGGGCACGTAGCCCTCGGAGACGATCACGTCACCCGTTTCGCAGTGCTTGCCCACCAGGCGGACCGGGCGGGGCCGCGGTCGGTCGGTGGCCCGCGGGAGGAAGGCCTCGTACCCGCTGCCGTAGAGCACGGGGCGGGGGTTGTCGCTCATGCCGCCGTCGACCGCCACGTAGGTGCGGTAGCCCGGAACGTCCTTGATGGTGCCGACCCGGTACAGCGTGACCGCCGCCGCCGCCACGATCGAGCGGCCGGGTTCGGCGGTGACCCGCACCGACGACGGCAGGCCGACGGCGCGGCACGCCTCGCGGACCGACTGGGCCCACTCGGAGATGGACGGCGCCGTCTCGCCGTTCACGTACGGGACCCCGAGCCCTCCGCCGACCACCAGCTCCGGCAGGCCGTGGTCGAGCGCGAAGCCGGCGAGCACCTCGCCCGCCTGCTCGAAGGAGCCGGCAGCGAAGACCTGGCTGCCGATGTGCGCGTGGATGCCGACCAGCTCGACCGTGCCGGCGCTGTCGAGCCCGTGCAGCCGGGCGAGGGCGGCCTCGGCCGCGCCCGAAGAGACCCCGAAGCCGAATTTGGAGTCGTCCTGGCCGGTGCGGACGAACTCGTGCGTGTGGGCCTCGATGCCCGGGGTGATCCGGACCAGCACCTTCGGGCGGGGCCCGGCGTCCGGTTCGGCCGCCAGGCGCGCCAGCCGGTCGATCTCGTCGAAGGAATCGACGACGATCCGGCCCACTCCGACGGCCAGGGCGGCGGCCAGTTCGGCGTCGGACTTGTTGTTGCCGTGGAGCACCAGCCGGCCGGCGGGGACACCCGCGGCCAGGGCCACGTGGAGCTCGCCGCCGGTGGCCACGTCGAGGCAGAGGCCCTCCTCGTGGGCCAGGCGGGCCATGGCGATGCACAGGAACGCCTTGGTCGCGTAGGCCACGCCGTCGCCCCACGCGGCCAAGGCCTCGCGGCAGCGGCGGCGGAGATGGACCTCGTCGTAGACGAACAGCGGCGTGCCGTGCACGTCTGCCAGCTCGATCACGTCGACGCCGCCGATGGCAAGGCGGCCGTCGGTCCCGACCGTCGACGTGAGCGGGAGCAGCGCGGGCGACACCGGATCGGTGGCCGTGGCCGCGTGCTCCGGGTCGTTCGTGCCGGCCCCCCCGGGCGCCATCTACATCGCCTCGGGGGCGGACACGCCGAGCAGGTCCAGGCCGATCGCCAGGCCGATGCGGGTGGCCTCCACCAGCCACAGGCGTGCCTGGGTGAGGGCCGGATCGATGCCGTCGGCCAGCACGGGACAGTCGTGGTAGAAGCCGTGGAAGCACCCGGCGAGCCGCCGGACCCACGCCGTCACCTTCGTCGGTGCGCGGTCGAGAGACGCCTCCGCCACCACCTCGGGCAGCTCCTCGAGGCAGCGCAGCAGTTCGAGCTCGCGGCCATCGGTCAGGACGGAGAGCCCGACGGTGTCGATCGGGGCCCGGCTGATGCCCCGCTCGGCGGCCTTGCGCCCGATGGCGGCGATGCGGGCGGTGGCGTACTGGACGTAGAAGACGGGGTTCTCCATGGACTGCGCCCGCACCGCCGGCAGGTCGAGCGAGGTTGCCTGGTCCAGTGAGCTCATCAGGCTCAGAAGGCGGGTGGCGTCGGGGCCGATGTCGTCGATCAGCGAGGAGAGGGGGACGAAATTACCGGCCCTCTTGGACATGCGCGCCGTCTCGTCACCGTCGATGAGCGACACCATCTGCCCGAGCTTCACCTCGAGACGACCGGGCGCCACGCCCAGGGCCTCGACCCCGCCGATCAACGACGCCACCTGGCCGTGATGGTCTGCGCCGAAGACGTCGATGACCCGGTCGAATCCGCGGACCAGGAACTTGTCGCGGTGGTAGGCGAGATCGCCGGCCAGGTAGGTGGCGTCGCCGTTGGACTTGACCAGCACCCGGTCGCGGTTGTCGCCGAATTCGGTGGACCGGAGCCAGAGGGCACCGTCCTCCTCGAAGATGAGTCCCTTGGCCCGCAGCAGCCCGATCGTCTCGTCGACGGCTCCGCTCTCCTCGATCGAGGCCTGGCTGTACCACTCGTCGAAGACGATGCCGACGGACTCGAGCGTGGCCCGGATGTTGTCGAGGATGCGGGTGGCGGCCCACCTTCCGGCGGCGGTCACGTCGTCGGGGCCGTCGTAGGTGGCGGCCAATTCGGTGACGTAGGCACCCTGGTACCCCTCGTCGGGTACGGCGGTGCCGGCCCTGCGGGCCAACAGGCTCTCGCCCAGGCGGCGGATCTGCCCGCCGGTGTCGTTGACGTAGTACTCGCGGCTGACCTCATAGCCCGAGCGGGCCAACACCCGGGCCAGGGCGTCGCCGTAGCTGCCCCACCAGCCATTGCCCACGTGAATGGGACCGGTGGGATTGGCCGAGATGAACTCGACCTGGATCCGCTGGCCGTGGCCGATGTCGGGCCGGGCGTAGTGCTCCTCGCCTTCGGCCACCACGGTCCGCAGGGCATCGTGGAGCCAACCGTCGTCGAGACGGAAATTGACGAACCCGGGTCCGGCGATCTCCACCCCGACGACGTGGGCGGGTGGATCCTTGACCAGCTTGGCCACCAGCAGCTCGGCCAGGGCCCGGGGTGCCATCCGCGCCCCCCTGGCGTGCACCATGGCCACGTTGGTCGACCAGTCGCCGTGCTCGCGCCAGCCCGGGCGTTCGAGGTGCACGGCTGCCGGTGCGACTGCGAGGTCGAGGGAGGCCTCCACGGCCAGTTCCGCGAGCGCAGAGGACACGGCGGCGGCGAGCTCGTCACGGGTCGACATGCCCCACGGAGGATAGGCCGTCCGCCGGTGAGGCCCTGAACGGCGAATCGCGTCGGCCGCGGGTCGGGGCACGTCCGGTGCCGGCCGGCCGGCCCCGAAGGTGGCCGCGGGTCACGGCTAGAGTGGTCCTTCCGGTTGCGGCGGGCGAAGGGTCGCCGCGCCGTCACGCCCTCGTAGCTCAGCGGATAGAGCATCGGCCTCCGGAGCCGTGTGCGCAGGTTCGAGTCCTGCCGAGGGCGCTCGTGTGATGTCTCGAGACATCGTGGCTCTTCGGAATTGGGCGGGGTCTCGGGCTCGCGAGCGCAAGCCGGGCGACGATGGCACCCGACAGTTGTGTCCGTCAGACCTAGGTCGGACGCTTCGCTCCATGCTCCATGCTGTTCCTCCAAGCTCGTTGGTTGGTCCCGCGCGGACATTGGCACTCTTGCGCACGGCAGCCTGGCCGAGGCGACGAGCCTCGCGAGCCTGACGCACCTTCCAACGGATGCGGGCTTCGTCACCACCTGTCTAGATTGGCCGGGCCCGCTCAAAGGAGAAGAGGGGGGTCCCTGGCCAGTGTGGGTACGAAGACGCCGTCAGCCGCGGCCGACGGTGGCCGAGGGAGCCGTCTCAGACCACGGGGCGACCCCCGTGGTCATCGGGTCGGCCAAGGCTGCCCCTCGGCGGTACATCACGTGGACGGTGCTGGCCATGATGACGGTGGGATCCGTCGGCTATCTCGGGTCCACGCCGGCCACGTCGGTCTTCGGTCTCGCTTCGGTTTTCCTCTACGTCCTCCCCGCATTCGTGTTCCTGGTGCCGGTCTCTCTGGTGGCCGCGGAGTTGGCGTCCGGCTGGCAGGGTGGCGTCTACAACTGGGTACGCGAAGGACTGTCTGCCCCGATGGGGCTCCTGGCCGTCTGGTGCGAGTTCGCCCAGACGATCTTCTACTACCCCGCCCTACTGGCCTACGTCGCCGGGACGCTCGCCTATGTCGTCGATCCGAGCCTTGCCGCCAACGGCGTCTACAACGCCGTCGTGATCATTGCTCTCTTCTGGGGTGGCGTGTTCATCTCCTCGAGAGGGGTTGGACTTGTGGCAAAGCTGTCCTCGAGTGGGACGTTGATCGGGACATTGATCCCGGGGACGATCCTCGTCGCGCTCGGCATCGCCTACCTGCTGCAGGGAAACCACTCGGCTGCCCCGATGAACACGCACCATGTCCTGCCGGCGTGGACGGGCATCGCCAGTGTCGTTCTCGTCGTCAACAGTTTCTTCACCTACGCCGGCATCGAGGTAAACGCTGTGCACGTTGACGACCTCTCGAACCCCGGCCGCGATTTCCCGAGGTGCATCTTCCTCGCCATGGCACTCGTCCTCGCCATCTTCATCCTCCCGACCCTGGCGATCGCATGGGTGATCCCGGAACATCAGATCAGCTTCACGGCGGGGGTCATGCAAGCCTTCAACAGGCTCTTCGCGCACTTCGGGATCGGGTTTGCGGTGCCGCTGGTCGCGATCGCTCTTGCGATCGGGGCCCTCGCAGGAATGATGGCCTGGCTCGACGGCCCCTCCGAGGGGCTGCTCAGGATCGGGCGCGAGCAGGGCTTTCTCCCTCCCTTCTTTCAGAAGGTGAACCGCAAGGGCATTGAGATGCGCATCCTCACGGGACAGGCGATCGTGATCACCGTCATCGCCCTGCTCTACGCCTTCATTCCGAACGTCTCGCGTGCCTACTGGATGTTCGCCGTGATGGCCACGCAGGTCTATCTCATCATGTACGTGCTGATGTTCATCGCGGCGTTCAGGTTGCGCCGGAAGCAGCCGGACCATTCCCGTGGGTACCGTGCACCCGCGCTCGGTCTCCTTTGTTCCGTCGGCGCCGTATCGTCGGTGGCCGCTCTGATCATCGGCTTCGTCGCCCCGTCGCAGTTCGGCCACTCGAACCGACTGCTCTACGCCCTCCTCGTCCTGGCAGGACTGCTCGTGATCGGGATGATCCCGCCGCTGCTGATGTATCGGCTTCGCAAGCCGGGATGGAAGGTCGCCGGCGTCGCGCCAACGCCAATGCTCTGACCTCCTGCGTTCAGCTTGGCGGGTCGCTCCGCCACCGCCACCTCGGCCCCGACGGCCACGAGTGGGCGGCAGCCTCAATCACTGGGAAGCTCGATCCCGCAGTTGCGCCACACGCATCACAACGCCCTTCCGCTCGGACATTCCGACGTCGATCTCGATCAGCTTTCGCCGATGTGATGCTCCCTTGACGAGGGTTACCGAGCGGCGTGGCACGGAAAGTGCCTTGGCGATCGCGCCGAGCGCAGCTTCGGTTGCCCGATCTTCATAGGCAGGCTCGACCACGCGTACAACCAAGGCACCGTCGTGCTCACCACCGACCTTCGTGGCCGATGCACCCGGTCGAACATGGATCTCGACCCGCACGGGTCCAGTCTGCTCGGTATCGCCCGAGTCCCCGAAGATTGGTCGGCGTTCGCATTTTTGAAAGGGACACGCTCTTGTACCGCCCAAAGGCCGGCACAGGTCAGTACAGCTCGAGCCGGCTCACCACCAGGCGACCTGCACGAAGAGAGCGGGATGGCACCCTGCGTCCACGTGCACCACCCGGCTACGTCAGTGCGTGCACGCCGACAGCTGCCGGCACCGGGACGCCGGTGGCCCCCGGTTCCGCCCTCGAGGCCAACTCCTTCGTGAGCTTCGACGCCACCGCCTGTACGACGTCCGGGGACAGGGCATCGCCTTCGAGGTGCTGCACCCAGTCACCGCGGCGGCCCTCGGCCACCAGGACGCCGTCGACGATCGTCGACCCACCCTCGATCATGGGCGCACCCGGCCCCCACAGCACCACCACCGGGTTCACCGCCACCTCCAACCGGACCCTTCCGCTCCGGAGCGTGCCGGCGACCTTGCGGGCCCCCCGCCGTGCCTGTGCGGTCGGGTTCCTCTCAGGACCTTCGATGATGTCGCCGGCGATCACCCACGGAACGTTGGTCCACTTCGATTCGAGGGCGAAGATGCCCGCCGGGCCCACGAGAATGTGGTCGACGTCGCCCTCCCCCTTCGGGTAGAGGCCGTTGATCAGGTGCCAGCCCGGCAGCCGCTGCCGCGCCCCGTTGACGCATTCGGCCGTCGATTCCTCCCCCAGCCTGCCCAGGTAGGCGCGGTGCTGCCCCGCGCCCACGAAGATCGACCAGGCGATGGCGCCGAGCACGCCCGTGGCGGCGACGCCGAGCTCGAAGCCGTGCATCCAATCGGACATCGGAAGGAGTTGGACGGCGACGGCGCACCCGATGCCGACGACGAGCGCAGCCACCTCCAGGGGGAGGAGCTTTCGGATGGTGCGATGCCGTGCGTGGCGGAGCTCGTCGCGGGCGAGTTCAACGGGGCGGTTCCTCACGACTCACTCTGTCGTCCGGTTCGCCGCCCGGCTGAAGGCCCCATCGGGTACCGTCACGGTGAGAGACCCATTCCTCACCTTTTGTGACGACATCCCGTGACGGCGTCACCGTCCGGAGGAGGTGACCGGTCGGTCGGTCGGTCGGTCGGTCGCCCGACGGCGGCGGTAGGCGGCGGCGTTGACCCGGTTGCCGCACTCCCGCATGCCGCACCACGTCCGGGTACGCCCACGCGTGCGGTCGACGAACAGTCGCGTGCACCCGGACCGACCGCACTGCCGCAGGCGGTCGGCACTGTCACCGCCGAGCAGCTCGATGGCGTCCCGGGCCACGGTGGCCAGCACCTGGCCCATCGTGCCGGACCGGACGAACATGGCGCCGGCCCCGAGTGCCACCGCCAGCGGTGGACGGCTCCCCAGGCGGTTGAGCACGGCCACATCCTCCCCGTCCGCCCGGTCGTCCGACAGGCGGGTGACCGCGATCCGGTAGATGGCCTCGCGTAGCTCGACGGCGGTCCGCAGATCGGCCGACGACGCCGGCGGCGCCGTGGCCACCAGGCCACTGGCCACCGACCAGCGGCCCAGATCGTCGGGCGTACCGAGCAGCTCGACCGCGGACCACCCGCCGCCCGGAACATCCGCGTGGCCGGCGAAGTCCAGTGCCAACCGGTCACTGCGGAAGGTGAAGCCGTCGTTCGCCGATTGACCCCGCGGTCGCCCCGTGCCTACCATCGTCACCAGCTTAACCAGTGACGGAGGAGGGGCCATGGACGACCGGCTGGCCGCGCTGCTCGACGAGCTGCACCGATACGGCGCCGGGCACGACGCCGGCAAGGCCGATCGCCTCGACAGGTTCCGCAACCTCGAGCCCGACACGGCGCGGGTGCTGGCCCTGCTGGTGCGGGCCACCGGCGCCCGTCGCGTGCTGGAGCTCGGAACGTCCAACGGATATTCGACGCTGTGGCTGGCCGATGCCGTCCGCAGCGTCGGGGGCAGGCTGCTCAGCGTCGACATCGACGCCGCCCGCACCGCCCTGGCGGCCGAGAACCTCGAACGCGCCGAGCTGCGCGGCGAGGTGGACCTCCGCGTCGAGGACGCGGCCTCGATCCTCGGCGACACGCCCGACGCCGCCTGGGACATGATCTTCCTCGACGCCGAGCGCCCGTTCTATGCGGGCTACTGGCCGGACCTCGTACGGGTGCTGGTGCCGGGCGGCATCCTGGCCGTCGACAACGTCATCTCCCATGCCGGTCAGGTCGCGCGAGTTCCGGGAGCTGGTCAGCACCGATGAGCGGGTCAGCGAAGCCCTCGTCCCGACGGGTGCCGGCGCTCTCCTCGTCGTCCGCGAGCCCGGGGGTGCATAGGGCGCCGGTCCGGGGGCCACCCTTACGCCGCCGGGCGCCGCCAGATGGGCCACTCCCACTGCCACTCCGGAATGGTCCGCCCTCCCTGCCGCTCGAGGTACTCGCTCAGCCCCTGCTGCTGCTCGCGGTACCAACCGACCTGCAGCCGGTGGAGCTCTTCGGGCGACTGATCCCCGAGGTCATTAGAGGATGCCAGGGTGCGCACGCACGCCACGGCGGCGGCGGCGTCGCCGGCCGCCTCGTGCGTCGCCAGCTGGTCGTGCACGCCGTAGAGGTCGCACAGGTCCCCCAGCCGCCGCCGGCCCTTTCGGTACCGGTCGACGTTCTTGTCGAGCACCAGGAGGTCGATCACCGGGCCGCGCCAGCCGCGTTCGACCAGCCCGGGGCCGCCCGACCGACGCAGCGTGGCGTCCACGATGGTCAGGTCGAACGCCAGGTTCATCCCGACGAGCGGCACCGACCGGCTGCTCGCCGAGAGGAGCTCGGTCACGATGTCCTCCATCGCCGTCTCCAGCCCGACCCCCCCGGCCGCCGTCTCATCGGTGATGCCGTGCACGGCGGTCGCCCCGCTCGGGATCGGCCGGCCCGGGTTGACGACGGCGGCCGCCGTCGTCGTCGTCTCGCCGCCGTGCAGGGCGACGAACGCGTACTGCACGGGGACGTCCACCAGGGGGTCCGGGCCGGTGGTCTCGAGGTCGAACCCGACGAGGTCGCCGTCGGGCCATCGCTCCGTCGGTCCGGTGGCGGGTGCTGCAGTTGTCATCTCCGGCCTCTCCTCGATCTCCGCCGTCTGCCGCCCTCGCAGGTCCCCGGGAGGACCCGCGCGCACGCTAACCCCGGGTGGTATCGGCCGCCCGCAGCGGCCCTGATCGCTACCCTGAGGACATCATGGGGGCTGCGCCGTCACTGATGGAGCCCACCTGGTTCGCCGCCCAGCTGCTGGCGGGGACACCGGCGGCGACGGGATCTTCCGGCCGTTCGCCCTGGTGGGTGGGAAGGCGGCGGGCGTCTGGCGGCTGGCCGACGGCACCGTCGCCCTCGAGCCCGCCGCCCGGCTGCCCGCGGCCACGCTGGACGCCCTCGACGCCGAGGAACGCGACGTCGTCCGCTTCCTCGGTCCGCCCGACCGTCCACCGGCGCTGTCCCTGTCCACCGGAGCGCGGCCCCGGCGTCGACGGTAGGCCCTGGTGGCGGCAGCGCGGACGTTCAGAACGCCAGCCCCAACGCCAGCCCGCAGGCCGCCGCGGCCAGGCCGGCCACCAGGCTGACCGACACGTTCGTGGCCGCCTGACCCACCTCGCCCCGCTCGAGCAATTCCAGCGTCTCGAACGTGAACGTGGAGAACGTCGTGTAGGCGCCGCAGAACCCGGTCCCGACGAGCGCGCTCGGCACCGGCCCCAACCGGTGGCCGAGGGCCAGGCCGGTGAGCAGTCCGAGCAGGACCGAGCCGCTGACGTTGACGGCCACGGTGCCCCACGGCACGTCCGAACCGACCCGGGCCCGCACGAGCCGGTCGACGAGGAAGCGCGTCGGCGCGCCCACGGCCCCGCCGGCGGCGACCAACGCCACCAGTTCCGGGGTCATCCACGCACTCCCAGGACGCGCCGGGTCGCCACCACGGCCGCCACCACGGCCGCCATCCCGGCCGCGACGCTGGCGAGCACGTAGCCAAGTGCCGCCGTGGCGTGCCCGTCCCGGGTGAGGACGGCGGCCTCGACCGCGAACGTCGAGTACGTCGTGTAGGCGCCGAGCAGGCCGGTACCGAGCAGTGGCCGCACGAGATGGTGCTGCCGGAAGCGCTCGGCCACCACCACCGCCAACACCCCCAGCGCGGCGCTCCCCGAGACGTTGATGACGAACGTGCCCACCGGAAACTGCCCGGGTCGGGTGGGCACCCCGCTCAGCAGTGCGTACCGGGCGATCGCACCGACGGCGCCCCCGGCGGCGATGACCGCCAGTACCCTCCAGGGCAGCCCGGCGGTGCGCAGCGCCGCCGGCAGGTCCTCCGCGACCAGATCGGGGTCGATGGGGAGCTCGTACGCGTCCCCGACCGGGTCGGGCTGCTCGCGGTCCACCGGTTGACCCGCAGTGTCATCGGCCGTCGGCATCTGCTCTTCCTTCGCGCCCGGAGGCGGGATGTCCAAGTAGGAGCCATCAGCCGTTCGGCGGTTTCGGCGAGCTCCATCGCCGCCCAGAGGCTAGCTCCTGGAACCTCTGGGGCCCAGCCGCGGACGGCCGCCCCGGCACGGTCCCGGCGGCACCGCTACCATCGACCGTTGTTCGCGGTGCGACCGGACGTCGGTCGGTGCGGCTGCGTAGGACTGACGGGGGTCCCATGCCAGGGCAGTACGGGTGTGTTCGGTTCCGACGGGGGTTGGCGCGGGCGACGGCGTGTGTGGCCGTCGTCGTGGCGGCCGCGGCCGTCGCGACGGCGACGCCGGCGACCGGAGCGCCCGCGCCGATCGACTGGTCGACGGTCGGCGTGAATCTCCAGCGCACCGGGGACAACTCGTCCGAGGTCGGGATCTCCCCGTCGTCGGTCCCCTCGGGCCTCCCGGCCACGCCGACGTGGTCCAACACCCTGGGCTCGGTGCTCGACGCACCGTCCGTCGTGGCCGCCGGCGTGGACGTCGACGGCACCCCCACCAACCTCGCCTTCGTGGGCTCGGAGAACGGCGTGTTCCGGGCGATCAACGCCGACACCGGTGCCACCGTGTGGGAACAGGATCTGGCATCGCATGTGGGCGGATCCATCAATCCGGGATGCGAGGACAGTCCGTTCGGCGTCTCGGGTTCGGCCGTCGTCGACCATGCGGCCGGGCGGGTCTACGTGGTCGACGGCAACGTCGTCCTTCACGCCTTCGACCTCGCCACCGGCGCAGAGATCGCCGGTTGGCCGGTGGCACTGTCGACGCTCACCCAGTACGAGCACTCGTGGAGCGGCCTGGTCCTGCACGACGGCGTCGTCGACGTGGCCATCGCCTCGGACTGTGACAACGGCGACTACCGGGGTCGTATCGTCGCCGTGTCGACGACGACGGCCCAGGTGGTGGCGACGTTCGACGCGGAACCCGCCGACGGTCCCGCCGGCGGCAGCATCTGGGGTTGGGGCGGCGCGTCCATCGACCCCACCGACACGCATCTCTTCGTGGGAACCGGCCCTGCGGCCGGTGACGACACCAACGCCGGCTACGCCGACCAGGTCGTCGAGCTCGACCCGACCACGCTGGCCGAGCAGTCGGCCGACGAACCCGGTATCCCCCAGGGCGACAACGACTTCGGATCGACGCCGGTACTGTTCCAGCGGCCGGGGTGCGATGCCCAGCTGGCCGTCGAGAACAAGACCGGCGTGCTGTTCCTCTACGGCCAGGACAGCCTGGCCGCCGGTCCCGAGCAGACGCTGCAGCTCGCCAGTTCCGCCCAGTCCAGTTTCATCGGCGATCCGGCGTGGGACGGCGACGACGACACGCTCTATGTCGCCGACTCGTCGGCATCCGCGCCCTACGTCAACGGCATGGTGGCGCTGACGGACGGCCCGGACTGCCGCCTGTCGCTGTCCTGGCAGGACCAGCTGGGTCCGGCCAACAGCGTGGTGTCGCCCCCGACGGTTGCCAACGGTGTGGTCTTCTTCGGCGACGGCGAGGGCGACACCGTCTACGGCCTGGACGCAACGAGCGGGGCGACGCTGTGGTCGGCCGCCATCGGTGCCCCCGTGTTCGCGCCGCTCACGGTGGTCAACGGCGAAGTGCTGGCATCCACATGGAACGGGACGCTGGAGGCCTTCGCGCTGTCACCGCCGCCGGCGGACGCCTTACCGACCGGCGCCATCGGCGGGGCCGGGCTGGCCGTGGTGGCCGCCGCCGGCCTGGCCGTGCGGACGGGTTGGTCGCGGCGGCGCCGGGCCGCCACCGTCACGTCGCCCTGACCCACGGCGGCGGGCGGCCGTCCGGCCGTCCGGCCGACCTGCGGGCCACCTGGGCTCTGGCGCCGGGCCCCCCGGGGCAGCAAGGATGGCGCCCGGAGGTGGTGTGCCGGTGATGACAACTGCAGCGGAAGGGAACGCCGTCGGGTCGGAGGGTCCCGGGCCGGTGGTGGTCGGCGTCGACGGCTCGCCCAATGCCGACGCGGCCGTGGCGTTCGCCGCCGGCGAGGCGGCGGCCAGGGGCACCACGCTCACCGTCGTCGCCGTGTGCCACCAGCCCACCGTGGCCGACGCGCCGCTCTCCCAGGACGCATTCGACGCCTACGAGTCCTCGGCCCGGGACATCCTCGACGAGGCCGTGGCCCACGCCCGCCGGTCGGCGCCCGGACTGGACGTCGAGGGCCGGCTCGAGCGGGGGGCACCCTCGGTCGCCCTGATCAACGCCGCCTCGGGCGCCCTGCAACTGGTGGTGGGCCAGCGCGGACACGGGGGATTCGTCGGGCTGCTGCTGGGATCGGTCTCCAGCCAGGTGGTCCATCACGCGCCTTGCCCGGTCACCATCGTGCCGGCACCCTCCCTCGGCTGAGCGGCGCACACCGGGCGCGGACGCCCGGGGGCAGGTACCCGGGGTCACCTCTCCGCGCCGAAGTGCACCACCGCACCGGAAGCGGCGACGGTGCGGGCGGTCCGACGGGCCTGGTCCCAGGCGGTCGTCCAGCGTCGGCGGGCCGCGGCCGCCCGGGCGCCGGCCAGGGCGGAGAGCAGTCCGAGGTCGGCGACCACCCGGGGAGGGGCACCGGCAGCCGCCGCCCCGTACCATCCGACGGTGATGACGGCGTCGTGCTCGTCGCCGAGGACCGACTGCACGTCGGCCAGGCGCGCCGCCAGCTTCGCCACCTGTGGCCCGAACACGGGCGCCAGGGCGTCGCACGTGAACCGGGCCCGGCGCGACAGAATGCGGATCCGGTGGAGCGCGGCGTCGTCCGACGCCGGGCCGTAGGCGTCGACGGCGCCTACCAGCTTCCGCCACCGGCGGTCGAGGGCGCGGCCCATGCGCGGCCGCCACGGTTCGCCGCCGCCGTCGGCGGCGACCGCTCCCCTGGCCGCCGCCACCAGGTCGTCGAGGAGGGAGATGTAGGCCGTCCCGTCCAGCACCGACAGCAGCGCGTCCATGCGGGCCGCCCGGGCCCGATCGAGCCGGTGGGTGAGTCGCACCGCCACCGGACGGGCCTCGAAGTCGAGGCCGTCGAGATCGCCGGCCACGAAGCCCCCGAGCACGTCGAGGTCGCGCACCGGACCCAGGACATCTTCGAGCAGCGCCAGCCTGGCCCGGAGATCCTCCGCCCACCCTCCGCTGAGGAGCGACCCGAACGTCCGCAGATCGGACCGGAGCCTGCGCACGGCGACCCGCTGCTGGTGCACGCCTTCGGCGTCGTCGTCGAGCCGGGTCGACGGGTCGTGGATGACCAGTCGCCGGGTCGAGGAGATCAGGGCGGCGCGCACCGCGCCGGTCGGCGAGCGGCCGGGGTCGTCCACGTCGGCCAGTTCGGGTGGGGGACGGCCCAGGACCCTGATCGCCTTCGGCACCGCCGAGGGTCGTCCCCCGTGACCTTCGACCGCGTCCCGGGCGGCGTCGAGGAGCCCGGTGGGGGCGCCGAACTCCCCGGCGGTCAGCTCGAGACTCGAGCTCTCGGTACGCGGGTGAGGCCCGGCCCCCGGCCTCGGCGTCCACCCTGTCGTCGGCCAGCACGGCGATGCCGGTGCCGTCGGGGGCCCGCACGTCCCGCTCGGTGCGGGCCGTCCTCACGGTGGCCACCCGGACGAGGGTGGCGTGCCGGCGGAAGGCGGTCACCAACCGCTCGAGCGTCGCCGGTACCCCGTCGGGTGGACCGGGGTCGTCGATCTCGCGGCGGGCGAAGACGCCCGGGGTGGAGGACGGCGCCGGCAGCTTCAACGTCCAGCGGCCCTGCGGCCCCTCGCCCGTCCGGTACCGGACGGTCACGCCCCACGCGGCCAGGCGGAGGTCGCCGGTGTCCCAGTAGACGGCCTCGAGGGCACGGCGGCGCGGCGGGCCGAAGGTGGCCGGCGCCACCGCGGACGCCAGCCACTCCTCCACAGGCCCCTCGGGGACCTCGAGCTTGAGCTCCCGTTCGACGCTCCTCACGCCGCCTCGCGCACCAGCAGCAGTGGTGCGTGCGGGTCGACGAGGACGGCCCGGACGAGGCGGCTGCGCCCCTCGTCGACCTGCCCCTTCCAGCACATGAGGACGAGGTCGCGCCCACGGGCCCGTCGGCTCAGGGCCACCACCGGCTCGCCGGTGGTGAACGAGATGTTGCCGCCATCGGCCCGGTTGCGTTCGCGGAGCTGCTCGAACCAGGCGTCGGCGTGGTGGCCCGGACCCTCCCACATGACCGGCGGGGCGGTGGCGTCGATCACGTGGAACTGCTCGATCTCGGCACCGGCGGCCTCCAGCGCCCGGATGACCGGCCCGGTCGTCGTGCGCACACCGGCCGACCGGTCGATGGGCACGAGCACATGGGCGGCACCGCCTGTCGGAGCGGACGGCGGACCGGTCCCGCTCACACCGGCCAGCACCAGGACCGGGCCGGTGGCGGCCGACGCCAGCGACAGCACGTCGTCGGCGGACGCGGCCGCCTCACCGCCACCGGCGACCTCGACCACCTCGACGGCGAGCCCGAGGGCGGCGGCCAGGCGGTCCACCAGTGGGCGCCAGCCCCCCACCGGGTCCGCCCCCGTCTGCTCGGCCGGCGTCGTCACCACCAGCAGCGTGCGGTCGAACCCGCTCACCGGAGCGGTCCCCCCGGCGGGTCGACACGGTGGGTGGTCCCGCGGAAGGAGACCACCAGCGGCGCCGTGCACTCGACGCGGACCCCGTCGCGCCGGCACCACAGCCGCACGACCGCACCGCGGTGGCGGACCCCGATGCGCAGCTCGTCCCAGTCGTCGGGCAGCACCGGGTCCACCGACAGCACCCCGCTGGCCGGGCCGGATGCGCTGACCCCGCCGAACCCGGTGACCACGGCCCGCCAGATGCCGGCCAGGTTGGCCAGGTGGAGGCCGCCGGCCGTGCTCCTCGTGAGGTCCTCGCGGTCGACGTCGACGGCCAGCCGCAACAGCTCGAGGGCGTCCTCGGGCCGCCCCGCCCGGGCCAGCAGGGACGCGTGGACGGACGGTGACAACGTGCTGCCGTGCACCGTCCGGGGCAGGTAGTGCTCGAGGTTGGCCACCAGTGACCCCGGGACGACGTCGTCGGGCACGAGGTGGTGGAGCATCAGCACGTCGGCCTGCTTGATGATCTGGCTCCTGACCAGCCTGGGCTTGCCCATGAACAGGTCGGCGGACAGCGGGACCGGCCCGAGGTCGGCGGCCATCACCGGATCGAGCCGGTGGTAGCCGTCGAACTGCTCGTAGATCCCGGTCGCCGGGTCGTACCCGTCGACGAGGGCATCGGCCGTGCGCCGCCACGACGCCGCCTCGTGCCCGTCGCCGGCGAGGTCGGCCGCCCGCCGGAGATTCCACGCGGCCATGCCGTTGGTGAAGGCGTTGTCATCGACGTCCTCGTGGTACTCGTCCGGGCCGATCACGTGGTCGATGTGGGCGGCGCCGGCGCCGTCGACCCGCACCCTCGACGCCCAGTAGCGGGCGGTGGCGAGGAGCAGCCGCCGGCCGTCGCCGTCGAGGAAGGCGGTGTCCCCGGTCCACGACGCGTAGTGCCACGCCGCCCAGGCGACATCGGCCGTGACGTGCTCCTCGAGTTCGCCGGTGAGGATGGGCACGACCGTGCCGTGTTCGTCGATCCCGGTGTGAGGCGTCACGTCGTGGCCGTCGCGGGCCGACTCCCACGGGAAGCGGGCCCCCTTGCCGCCGCGGAGGGCCGCATGCTGGTGGGCGGCGCCGAGCCGGGCCGAGCGGTACGCCAGCACGGCCCGGGCCCGGTCGGGTTCGGTGGCGGCCAGCACCGGCAGCGCGAAGGCGTCGGCGTCCCACAGGACGTGGCCGGCATAGGCCGGTCCGGTGAGACCCCTCGGTCCGATGGCCGACTCCCCGGTAACCGGCCCGGCCGTGAGCAGGTGGTAGAGCGCGTACCTGACGGCGTTGGTCATCCGGGGGTCGCCGACCGTCTCGACGTCGATGGCCGCCCACCGCTCGTGCCACGCCCGGCGGTGCTCCTCGGCCAGACCGTCGGCCCCGAGCTCGAGCTGGTCGTCGAGCAGCGCCTTGGCCGCATCGGCGTCCGGGCATGTCACCGGCGAGGTCACGTGGGCCACCACCCGTTCGATCCGCACCGGGGTGATCCCCTCCCCGGTGCGGGCCGACGTGGCGACGGCCCGGGCCACGCCGCCCCCTCCCGTCGACGGCACCACCAGCGGCGGATGGCCGCCCCCGGCGGCGTCGGGCGGCACCGCCTCCGTCGAGCCCTCGACCACCTGCACGGCCACTCCCGGCCTGGCGATGCTGGCGAACCGGCGGCTCGTGTAGACGGGTGCAGCCGCCGGCCCGACCCGGCGCTCGAGCATGCCGTCGCGCAGGTTCAGCACCCGGCGCCCGACCGCACCCGGCGTGACCCCGAGGCCGGTCCACGCGTCGAGCGCGATGAACGCCTCGGTCGCCCGCTCGTCGGGCTGGTAGACGCCACCGACGATGACGCTCCCGGGTACCGGACCGTCCTCCTCGAGCACGCCCCGCGTGCCCACCACGCCGTCGGCCACGGTCATCCGGGCGGCCACCACCCGTTGGTCGCGGTCGCCGTCGGCCACGCCGATGCACCAGGGGTCGTCGAAGGGATCCTCCCCTCCGTCGGGGAGGTCACGGGCCATGCGCGCCCGGGGGACCGGGTGGGAACCGCCGTCCGGTGACCACGTCGCTGCGGATGCGTACGACGACGTCCCCGGGCCGGGCGACCCGGGGCGACGGCAGCCGTGCGCCCGCGAGGCCCTCCCGATCGTCCGGCATCCGCTCGGCGAAGCCGCGGACCAGCACGCTCCACGCCCGACCGTCGTCGTCGATCCCGTCCACCTCGATGGCGACCAGGCTGTCGGGCACACTGCGCCCGACGAACCCGTGACCGAGGATGACCACGACCTCGCGACCGTCCAGCGCGAAATCGACGGGGACCACTACGGGCGCGCCGTCGGTGGCCACCCCGACCCGGGCGTACCAGCCCCGTTCGGCCGCCACGGCCAGCAGTCGCCGGCATTCGGGCTCGTCGAGCACCTCCGACCCGCGTGCATCGATCCACATCCCCCCATCATGGAGTGGCCGGGCCCGCCGCGCCTAGGGGCCTCCGTCCCGGCCCGGTGCGGCCGTCCGCCTGCCGGCAACCTCCTCGACCTCGAGGTCGTCGAGGTCGTCGATCACCACGTCCGCCCAGGCACCGAGGGCGGCGGCCTGTCCCCCGTCCTGTCGATGCCCACCACCAGCCCGAAGCCGCCGCGCCGGCCGGCCTCCACCCCCACGACGGCGTCCTCCACCATGAGCGCCTCGGCCGGTGGCACGCCCAGATGGTCGGCGGCGGCCAGAAACGTGGCCGGATCCGGCTTGCCGGCGAGACCGAGACGGGCCGCGACCACCCCGTCGACCACCTCGTCGAAGAGGTCCGTCAGACCGGCCCGGTCGAGCACCTCGACGCAGTGGCGGCTGGCCGAGACCACCGCGGTGGCGAGACCGGCCGCCCGTACCCGGTGCAGGAACCGCACGGTGCCGGGGAACACCGTCACCCCGTCGCGCTCGAGCGCCCGGCGGTAGCGCCGGTCCTTGTCGGCCGCCACCGCGTGGACCGTCCCGAGGCCGGGCGGATCGTCCGGCGCGCCCTCCTCCAGCACGATTGACCTCGAAGCCAAAAACGACCGGACGCCGTCGACCCGCTCGCGCCCGTCGACGTAGTCGAGATAGTCCTTCGTGGTCATCGGCTGGCTGCTCCCGTGCGCCGCCAGCAGGCGGTCAAAGGTGGCCGCCCACGCGGCCCGATGGAGGGAGGCGGTGTCGGTAACGACGCCGTCGAGGTCGAAGACGGCGGCCCGGAAGGGAATCGGCCGGTGGGACCGGGTCACTGCCGCCGCAACACCGACTGCACCTCCGAGTAGGCGACCTTGACCGCGGCCAGAGCGTCCTCGACCGACTCGTAGATCGAGGTGGCACTGGCGCCCAGTCCCCTCGGCGAGTCGGCGAGCCTGCGCTTCGCCGACAGCCACACGTTGTCGAGGACGTCCAGACGGGCCCGGATGCCGTCGCGCACGTCCATGTCGGCCAGATCGGCGCGCACCATCACCTCGTCGATGCGGCCGCGCCACTCGTCCAGCACCCGCGTCAGCTGCACGATCACGCCGTCACGGTCCGGCCCCGACGTCACCGATCCTCCGCCGGCTCGTCCCGCCCGGGTCTCGTCGCCGATCATCCGGGGTTGCGTCGACGCCATACCCCGACCTCCTCACGGACCCGCGGGGGTGGCGGGCCCTTCCCCTCCATTGTCCGCCCGTCCCGGGGCCACCGCCAGGGGCCTTGGTCGATTCACGGACGCCGAGCGGAGGCGGGCCGGGCGCCGGCGGCGGTCGTGGCAGGTCCGGAGGTCGCCGGGGTCGACTTGGCCAGCCACCGGAGGCGGGCGGCACGGGCGTCCCAGGAGTAGACCACGGCCGTCTTGGCGAACCGGTCGTGCCACGCCTGGCGCTGGCGGTTGACGATGATCCCGAGAAATCCCAGCCCGAAGAAGAGAAAGCTCAGCGGAAAGGTCAGGGTCCGCCAGAAGGCGCTCCCCCACCCGATCTGGGAGCCGTCCGCTTTGACCACCTGCACCCCCAGGGTGGCCATGCCGATGGTCCGCCCGGCCAGACCCCACTGGTAGAAGAAGTAGACGAACTCCCAGACGACCAGGACGGCGAGCGAAACCCACTTGAAGTTGTTGAGGGACACGGTCTTCCCCGACAGCAGCCGGATGGCGTAGGTCACCACCGCCGCACCCAGGGTGAACAGGCCCCACGAGATGCCGATGTCGAGGGCGAAGGCCACCAGCCGGCTGACCGCCCCGGCATAGTTGCCCTGTCGCCGGTCGGAGAGATCGGGCGGCGGTGCCGTGGTCACCGGCCTACTACCCGGCTCCGCTGCCGGGGCCCGGCGGCAGGGCCGGCAGCCCCGGCCCGGCCGGCAACGAGGCCGGGTCCCGCCTGAGCAACCGGTTCGTCCAGCGGGCGATGAAGTCGTCGAGACCGACCCCCTGGGCCCGGACCACATCGAGCACCTCGGACGCCACGCCGGTGGTCGAGCGGGCGATGATCGAGCCCAGTTCGGTCTGCTCCATCAGCGCGTCGATGTCGAGGCCGTCGATGATGTGGTCGACGTCGACCCGCCCGACGACGGCGTTCACATCGACCCGCTCGACGACGGCGTTCACGTCGACGCGCTCGATGATGCGGTCGACGTCCACCCGGTCGATGATCGCGTCCACGTCGACCCGGGAGATGATGGCGTCGACGTCGACCTTCTCGATCAGCGAGTTGATGTCGACCTGCTGGATGAGGGCGTTGATGTCGATGGACTCGACGACCAGCCTCACGACGCGCTCCGCCACCGTCTGGGCCAGGTGCTCGACCCTGTTCGACACCGGATTCGGGCTCACGGCCGTATCTTTCCATGACGCCCCGCCGGCCGGGAGCCCGACGGGCGCCCGTCGTCCGGCGCCGGCGTCAGGTGGTGGCGTCAGGTGGTGGTGTCAGGTGGTGGTGAGCTGCCGGACGGCCTCGAGGGCCCGGTCGGCGTGGACGTTCATCCGCACCTCGCTGCGGATGACCGTCGCGATCCGGCGATCGGACCCGATGACGAACGTTGCCCGCTTCACCGGCGAGATGAAGGACAGCTTGCGCCGCACGCCGAAGCTGGTGGCGACGGCCCCGTCGGGGTCCGAGAGGAGCGGGTAGTCGAACGAGTGCTTGTCCGAGAAGCGCTTCTGCTTCTCGACCGGATCGGCGCTGATACCCACGCGCTGTGCGCCGGCCTCGGCGAACTCGGCCTTCATGTCGCGGAAGTGGCAGCTCTCGGCGGTACAGCCCGGGGTCATCGCCGCCGGGTAGAAGAACAGGACGACGGGCCCGCCGGCAAGGAAGTCGCTGAGCTTCCGCGGCGTCCCCGTCTCGTCGGGCAGTTCGAAGTCCGGTGCGAGATCTCCGGCGTGCATGGGCGAGAGGCTAGTCGGTCGCAGCGCGCGATGGGCCGGACGCAGAGCGTGAGGGCCAGGGGCCCGTCGCCGAGTGGACGACGGGCCGGTCCAGCCGGGTACCCTCTTCGGTGGCTGCGCGGGGACGAGAACCGGGTAGCTGCTCGGAGGTCGGTCGGGCAGGGTCCGGGCCGCACCACCGGGGTCAGCGACGCCCTCGAAACGTTCCGCCCGATCCGCAACGCCCGGAGCCCTGGACCCATGACCTTCGCCATCGAGGCCGACGACCTCAGGAAGACCTTCACCGGCAAGCAGGACGTCGTCGCCCTCGACGGCGTCGGCTTCGAGGTGGAGGAGGGGACCGTGTTCGGGCTGCTCGGCCCGAACGGGGCCGGCAAGACGACGGCCGTCCGGGTGCTGACCACGATCCTCAGGCCCGACAGCGGCACCGCCCGCGTGCTCGGCCACGACGTCACCAGGGAGCCGGCCCTGGTCCGGACCCTCATCGGGCTGGCCGGCCAGTACGCGGCCGTCGACGAGAACCTCACCGGGCGCGAGAACCTGACCATGGTGGGCCGGCTGAACCACCTGCCCAGGGCCTACGTGGCCGGGCGGGCCCGGGACCTCCTCGAACAGTTCGACCTGGCCGGCGCGGCCAACCGGTCGCTCAAGACGTACTCGGGCGGCATGCGGCGGCGGCTCGACCTGGCGGCGGCGCTCGTGGCCCGGCCGACCGTGCTCTTCCTCGACGAGCCCACGACCGGCCTCGACCCCCAGAGCCGCAACGACCTGTGGGAGGTCATCGAGGGCCTGGTGGAGGAGGGCACGACCGTGCTGCTCACCACCCAGTACCTCGAGGAGGCCGACCGGCTGGCCGGCCGCATCGCCGTCGTCGACCACGGCAGGGTCATCGCCGGGGGCACGCCGGCGGAGCTCAAGGCCGAGATGGGGGCCACCGTCCTCGAGGTCGGGTTGTGCGACCACGACACCGCCCGGCGGGCCGGGGCCACCCTGGCCCCGCTGGGCACGAAGTCCCCGAACTTCGTCGGCAACGTAGTGGAGCTCACGGTGGACGACGGGCCCGTCACGGCCATGGAGGCCCTGCGCCTGCTGGACGGCGCCGGCATCACCCCGAGCACCTTCGCCCTGCGGGAGCCCAGCCTCGACGACGTGTTCCTGTCGCTGACCGGCCACCGGGCGGAGGTGGACGTCGCCGACGACCTTCCACCCGACGGGCACGGCCCGGGAACCGACTCCGCCCCAGGGGCCGGGGCCGGGTCGCCGGCGGCCGCGGCCGCACGGGGGGCCACGCCGTGACCACCGGGACCATCACCGTTCCGACGGCCAAGCCGGTGCCCATCGGCCGCGGGGTCAGGAACCACCTCCGCTGGGGGGTCGCCGACACCCTCACGGTCACCCGGCGCAACCTGCTCGCCTACACCAGGGTGCCCGAGGCCCTCTTCTTCGCCACCGTCCAGCCGATCATGTTCGTGCTGCTGTTCCGGTACGTCTTCGCCGGCGCCATCAACGTGCCCGGCGGCGTGCCCTACGTCGACTATCTGATGCCGGGCATCTTCGTGCAGACCGTCATGTTCGGCACCGTCTCCACCAGCATCGGACTGGCCGAGGACCTGCAGAAGGGCCTCATCGAGCGGTTCCGGGCGCTGCCCATGGCCCGCTCGGCCGTGCTCACCGGCCGCACCACCGCCGATCTCGTCCGCAACATGCTGGTGATGGTCATCGTCACCGTGGTGGGCATCGCCGTGGGGTTCCGGCCCTCCACCGGGGTGGCCGCCTACGTGGCCGGTGTCGCCCTGATCCTGCTGTTCGCCTACGCGGTGTCGTGGGGCTTCGCCATCATCGGGCTCTCGGCGCCCAACGCGGAGACGGCCCAGGTCATGTCCTTCCCCCTCCTCTTTCCGCTGGTCTTCGTGTCGTCGGCCTTCGTACCCGTCAGCTCGATGCCCTCGTGGATGCAGGGATTCGCCACCTACCAACCGGTGTCGGTGACCATCTCCGCCTGCCGGGGCCTGATGATCGGTGTGCCCCCCCGGCCGAGTGGGTCGTCCGGTCAGTGATCTGGAGCGCCGTCTTTCTGGCCGTCTTCATCCCGGTGGCGGTCCGCCAGTACCGCACCCGGGCCTGACCGGGGCCCGCCCCTCCGCCCCGGTTGGGCGGTTCCCCGGCCGTCCCGGCAGAATGGGCCCATGGCACGAGCGACCCAACCAGTCCACCCCGACTCCTTCGGAGCCCGCACCGGTCTGACCGTGGGCGAGCGGACCTACGAGATCTTCCGCATCGGCGCCCTCGCCGACCGCTTCGACGTGGACCGGCTGCCGTACTCGATCAAGGTCGTCCTCGAGAACCTGCTGCGCCACGAGGACGGGGGCAGCGTGCAGGCCGCCGACATCGAGGCCGTGGCCGGCTGGGGACGTCACCCCGAGCGCCACGGCGTCGGCGGCGCGGAGTCGGCCGAGATCGCCCTTACCCCCGAGCGGGTGCTCATGCAGGACTTCACCGGCGTCCCCGGCGTGGTCGACCTGGCGGCCATGCGCGACGCCCTGGCCGGGCTGGGGGGCGACCCGGCGAAGGTGAACCCGTTGGTCCCGGTCGAGCTGGTCATCGACCACTCGGTGATCGCCGAGTCGTCCGGCTCCCCCGGTTCCTACGACACCAACGTCGACATCGAGTACCGGCGCAACATCGAGCGGTACCAGCTGCTCCGCTGGGCCCAGCAGGCCTTCGACGGATTTCGGGTGGTGCCACCCGGCACCGGCATCTGCCACCAGGTCAACCTCGAGTACCTGTCGCGGGTCGTCTTCGCCACCGACGACGGCCGGGCGTACTGCGACACCCTGGTGGGCACCGATTCCCACACCACCATGGTCAACGGCCTCGGCGTGCTCGGGTGGGGCGTGGGCGGCATCGAGGCGGAGGCGGCCATGCTCGGCCAGCCCCTGTCCATGCTGCTCCCCCCGGTGATCGGCTTCCGCCTGACCGGGCGCCTGCCCGCCGGCACCACCGCCACCGACCTGGTGCTCACCATCACCGAGCTGCTCCGCCGCAAGGGCGTCGTCGGGTCAAGTTCGTCGAGTTCTACGGGCCGGGCGTGGCCGCCGTTCCGCTCGAGAACCGGGCCACCATCGGCAACATGTCGCCCGAGTACGGCGCCACGTGCGCAATGTTCCCGATCGACGATGTCACCCTGGACTACCTCCGCTTCACAGGCCGCGACGATCACCACGTGGCCCTGGTCGAGGCGTACGCCCAGCGCCCAGGGCCTCTGGCACGAGCCCGACCGCGAGCCGGTCTTCTCCGACACCGTCGAGTTCGACCTCTCCACCGTGGTCCCCAGCATCGCCGGCCCGGCCCGGCCCCAGGACCGCGTGCCCCTCACGGCGGCCAAGCGGGCCCTGGGAACCGCACTCGGCCGCGAGCGGCGGGCCGCGCCGGCCACGCTGGCGGACGGATCGGTGGTCGACATCGAGGACGGCCATGTGGTGGTGGCCGCCATCACCAGCTGCACCAACACCTCCAATCCCCAGGTCATGCTGGCGGCCGGCCTGCTGGCGAAGAAGGCCGTCGACCGGGGCCTGCGGCCCAAGCCGTGGGTGAAGACGAGCCTGGCGCCCGGATCGCGGGTCGTCATGGACTACTTCGACCGGGCCGGACTCACCGGACCCCTGGCCGCGGCCGGCTTCGACCTCGTCGGCTTCGGCTGCACGACCTGCATCGGCAACTCCGGGCCGCTGCTGGCGGGCGTGTCCGACGCCGTGCAGGCCGGCGGGCTGTCGGTGGCCTCGGTCCTCTCCGGCAACCGGAACTTCGAGGGGAGGATCCAGCCCGACGTCCGGCTGAACTACCTGGCGTCCCCTCCGCTGGTGGTGGCCTACGCGCTGGCCGGCTCGATGGCCGTCGACCTGGCCACCGAGCCCCTGGGGGTCGACGCCGGGGGAACCGCCGTCATGCTCGACGAGTTGTGGCCGACCCCCGACGAGGTGACCGAGGCCATCCGGGCCTCGCTGACCTCGGACATGTTCCGGACCCGCTACGCCTCGGTCTTCGACGGCGACGAGCGCTGGGGGTCGGTGGCCAGCGCCACCGGGGACACCTTCGCGTGGGATCCCTCTTCGACCTACGTGCTGCGACCGCCGTTCCTCGAGGGGCTGACCCCCGAACCCGCGCCCGTGACCGACATCGCCCAGGGCACGCGTCCTGGCCGTGCTCGGCGACAGCGTCACCACCGACCACATCTCGCCGGCGGGCAGCATCTCGCCGTCGACACCCGCCGGCGAGTACCTCACCGCCCACGGGGTGGAGCGGGGGGAGTTCAACTCGTACGGCGCCCGGCGGGGCAACCACGAGGTGATGCTGCGCGGCACGTTCGCCAACATCCGCCTGCGCAACCTGCTCGCTCCGGGGACCGAGGGCGGGGTGACGCGCCACCTTCCCGACGGCGAACAGATGAGCATCTACGACGCCGCCATGCGCTACGCGGCCGACGGCGTGCCCCTGCTGGTGCTGGCGGGCAAGGAGTACGGCTCGGGGTCGTCGAGGGACTGGGCGGCCAAGGGCACCAGCCTGCTGGGGGTGCGGGCCGTGCTGGCCGAGAGCTACGAGCGCATCCACCGCTCGAACCTGGTCGGCATGGGCGTCCTCCCCCTGCAGTACCAGGACGGTCAGAGCTCGGCTTCGCTCGGGCTCGACGGCCGCGAGGTGTTCGACATCTCGGGCATCACCGCCCTCGGCGCGGGCGACATCCCGAAGGAGGTGTCGCTCACAGCCACCGACGGCGACCGCGTCGTCGAGTTCAGGGCGCGCCTGCGCATCGACACGCCCATGGAGGCCCACTACTACCGCCACGGGGGCATCCTCCCCTACATGCTCCGACAGATGGCCGGAAGCTAGGGCCGCTCCGCCGGCCCCGGCCCCGGCCCCGGCCCCGGGGGGCTCACACCAGCGGCAGGACGAACACGGCGATCACCACGTAGTGCAGGGCCGCCCCCACCGCCGTGCAGGCGTGGAACACCTCGTGGTACCCGAACACCCCCGGCGCCGGGTTCGGCCGCTTGGCCGCGTACACCAGCGCGCCGGCGGTATAGGCCAGCCCGCCCGCGACCAGCAGCACGAAGCCGGTCACCCCGAGGGCGTGGAAGAGCGGGGGCAGTACCAATAGGGCCGACCAGCCGACGATCACGTACGGCAGGGCGATGACCCACTTGGGCGCGTCCAGCCAGACCTGGCGGAGGGTGATGCCGGCGATGGCGCCCATCCACACCACCGCCAGCAGGACGGTCCGGGCCCACCCGTCGAGGGCCATGCCGGCCACGGCCGTGTACGAGCCGGCGATGGCGAGGAAGATCGTCGAGTGGTCGGCACGGCGCATGCGCCGGCGCCCGACCGGCCCCCACGTGCGCCGGTGGAACAGGGTGCTCACCCCGAACAGCGCCGAGATGGATAGTGCGTAGACGGTGCACACCGCCTTCGACCCGGCGGTGGGTGCCGCCGCCACCAGCACGGTGCCGGCCACCACCGACACCAGAAAGGCGACCTCGTGGATGACCCCCCGCAGGCGGGGCTTGGCCTCCGCCGGCTCCAAGGTGCGCGCCTCGTACGACCGCCGGCGCGGCGTGGCCGTGCCCGGGGTCACCGTTCGGCCGCCGGCAGCGCCGGCGCACAGGCCAGGGACACGAAGCGCGTCAGCAGCCGGCGGCCGGCGGTCTCGATACGGGCCACCTCGGCGTCGCCGAGGCGGACCCCGGCCGGTAGGAACGGCTGCCACGCCCGGGCGAGGGCCTCGTCCACCTCGACGTGGAATTGCAGCCCGTAGACGCGGTGCCCCACCCTGAACGCCTGGTGGGGATAGGCCCGGGTGGCGGCCAGGTGGACCGCCCCCTCGGGAAGGGCGAACGTGTCGCCGTGCCAGTGGATGCACGGCACCGACGTGTCCCCCAGGCCGGTGTACTCCGGCCCGAAGACCGGATCGAGGCGGCCGTCGCGGGTGAGCACGACCTCGCCCGGCCCGATCTCGGGTGCCCCGCCCCGGGTCACGGGGGCGCCGAGGGCGGCGGCCAGCTGCTGGGCGCCCAGGCAGATGCCCAGCACCGGGAGCCCGCGGGCCACGGCCGCCGACAGCAGATCGCGCTCGGGCGCCATCCACGGATTGGCGTCGTCGTCCCCGACCCCCATGGGACCGCCCATCACCACCAGACCGCCGAAGCCGCCGAGGTCGTCGGCGGCCGGAAGGGGCTCGCCCCGGTCGATCCGCACCTCCTCGACGCCGATACCGGCCGCCTCGAGGGCGGTGGCCACGCCGCCCGGCCCCTCGTGGGCCACGTGGCGCACCGACACCCAGGGCCGCGTCCCGGCGCCGGCGGAGGGGTCGGCCCCGCTCATCGGGTGTCGACCACGACGAACGCCTCCGCCAGCCGGTCCTCGGCCAGGCCGGCGGCCAGCGCGGTGCCCGACATCCAGCTCCTGAGCAGCTGCTCGAGGTGGTCCCCGTCGCCGACCTGGCTGCGGTGGGACCTGAGGGCGGCCAGCTTGGCGTCGAACGCCGGGGTCACGTCCACCACCCTGTCGGGCCTGGCCGTGGCCATCAGCCACAGTTCCGGCACGACGTGGGGCTCGAGGCCCTCGTCGAGGAGCTCGGGGAAGGCGAACGGGTTGCGGGCGTCGGGGTACACGGCGCACGCGGTCGCCTCCCCCACGGCCAGGTGGTCGGGGTGGCTGGCGTAGATGCGGTGCCAATTCCGATCGGGAGACTGGCCGACGACGCGGTCGGGGCGCACGGTGCGCACGACCCGGGCGATGTCGCGCCGGAGCTCGAAGGTCGGCGAGACCAGCCCGTCGGGGTAGCCCAGGAAGGTCACCGCCTCCACCCCGACGACGGCGGCCGCCGCCACCTGCTCCCGTCGCCGGACGGAAGCCATCTCCTCCCGGGGCAGGGACCGGTCGTCGCCGCCGGCCTCCCCGTCGGTGGCGATGCAGTAGTCGACGGCGATGCCCGCCGCCGTCCACATGGCCACCGAGCCGGCGACGCCGAAGTCGACGTCGTCGGGGTGAGCGGTGACCACCAGCACCCGTTCGACGCCGTCGGTCCCGGGATCGACGACAGGCCGTCCGTCCATTCCGTGCGGCTCAGTCGCGGCCGGGGTGCCAGGCGGCCAGGTCGTGCAGCCGGTGGTCGTTGGAGAACATCTCGACGATGGGCAGCCTGAGCCCGATGCGGGCCTGGATCCGCTCGATCTCGAGGATCTGGTTCCACTGGACCAGTGTCACGACGACGCCTGCCTCGCCGGCCCGGGCCGTCCGGCCCGACCGGTGGAGGTACGCCTTGTGGTCCTCGGGCGGGTCGAAGTGGATCACGACGTCCACGGCGTCGATGTCGAGGCCCCGGGCGGCCACGTCCGTGGCCACCAGCACCGGCAGCTTGCCCTCGGAGAAGTCGCTCAGCGTGCGCTCGCGCTGGCCCTGGCGGAGGTCGCCGTGGATGGCCCGCGCCCGCACGTCCTCCTTGTGGAGCTGCTCGACAAGCCGGTCGGCGCCCCGCTTGGTCCGCACGAACACGATGGACTTCGAGCTGTGGCGGCAGATGGTGGCACACAACTTCACCCTGTCCATCTGGTGGACCTCGATGAAGCGGTGCTCCATCTCCTCGACCGTCGTCTGGGGCGAGGCCACCTCGTGGCGCACGGGGTCGTTCAGGTACCGGCTGACCAGGCGGTCGACCGCCCCGTCGAGCGTGGCCGAGAACAGCAGGGTCTGGTGCTCGCGCTCGAGCCGGCGCAGCACCCATTCGACCTGGGGCATGAAACCCATGTCGGCCATCCGGTCGGCCTCGTCGAGGACCAGCGTCTCTATGTCGGCGACCGACAGCTCGCCCCGGTCGCCGAGGTCGATGAGACGGCCGGGGGTGGCGATGATCACGTCGACGCCCTTCCGGAGCCGCTTGATCTGGCGCTCGATGTCGGCACCGCCGTAGACGGCGACGATGCGCAGCCCGGCCGCGGCGGCCAGGGGGACGAGACGTCGTGGACCTGAACGGCCAGCTCGCGCGTGGGCAGCAGCACCAGGGCCCGAGGCCTGCCGACGGCGGTCGCCGGCGCGGCCATGGTCCGTTGCAACAGGGGCAGGCCGAAGGCGAGCGTCTTGCCCGAGCCCGTCTTGGCCTTTCCGCAGACGTCCCTTCCGGCCAGGGCGTCGGCCACCGTCAGGGCCTGTATCGGGAACGCCGTGGTGATCCCGCCGGCGGCCAACGCCTTGACCAGGACGGGATCGACACCGAGGGAGTCGAAGGTGGGCAGGGATGGGCCGGCCTCGCCGTCGGTCGGCTCGGGGGCGCGGTCCGACCGCTCAGTGGTGGTGGTCATTCGGTGTCGTTCTCGCTCTCTGTCGTTGTGCCGACCGGCCCGTCAGGGGAGGCTCGGCGCCCCACCGGGCGGTCGCCCGGAGGGGCGGGCCCGCCTCGGGTGGTCTGGCAACCGGGCTGGGCCGCGGTCACGTCGACAGGATGAGGAAGACCCCGGTGGTGGCGCACCGTGCGCCTCCACGCACACCAGTCTACCGCGGCGACGTCGTTGAGCTGGTCATTCCCGATGGGCGGTCGGTGCCGGCCCCGAATAGACCTCCCCGCCGCCCGCCCGGAACTGGGTCGACTTCTCCTTGAGGCCGAGCTCGACGGCCGTTGACACGTCGAGGCCCCGGGCGGCCGCGTAGTCGCGAACGTCCTGGCTGATGCGCATCGAGCAGAACTTCGGGCCACACATCGAGCAGAAGTGGGCCGTCTTGGCGGGCTCGGCCGGGAGGGTCTCGTCGTGGTACGCCCGGGCCGTCGCCGGGTCCATGGCCAGGTCGAACTGGTCCTGCCAGCGGAACTCGAAGCGCGCCTTGGACAGGGCGTCGTCCCATGCCCGGGCGCCGGGATGCCCCTTGGCCACATCGGCGGCATGGGCGGCGATCTTGTAGGCGATCATGCCCTGCTTCACATCGTCGCGGTCCGGCAGCCCGAGGTGCTCCTTCGGGGTCACGTAGCAGAGCATCGCCGTCCCGTGCATGCCGATCACGGCCGCGCCGATGGCCGAGGTGATGTGGTCGTAGCCGGGGGCGACGTCCACCGTGAGGGGGCCCAACGTGTAGAAGGGCGCGTCGTGGCAGACCTCCCGCTGGCGGACGACGTTCTCCGCCACCTTGTCGAGGGGGACGTGCCCGGGCCCCTCGATCATCACCTGGACGTCGTGGCCCCAGGCCACCGAAGTCAGCTCGCCCAGCGTGGAAAGTTCGGCGAACTGGGCCTCGTCGTTGGCATCGGCGATCGACCCCGGACGCAGCCCGTCGCCGAGCGAGAAGGCCACGTCGTAGGCCGCCATGATCTCGCAGATCTCCTCGAAGCGGGTGTAGAGGAAGTTCTCGGTGTGGTGCGCCAGGCACCACGCCGCCATGATCGAGCCGCCCCTGCTGACGATGCCGGTCACCCTGCGGGCGGTCAGGGGGACGTAGCGGAGCAGCACGCCGGCATGGATCGTGAAGTAGTCGACCCCCTGCTCGGCCTGCTCCACCAGGGTGTCCCGGTAGAGGTCCCAGGTCAGCTCCTCCGGCCGGCCGTCGACCTTCTCGAGTGCCTGGTAGATGGGCACCGTCCCGATCGGCACAGGCGAGTTGCGCACGATCCACTCGCGGGTGGTGTGGATGTCGGGCCCGGTGGAGAGGTCCATCACGGTGTCGGCCCCCCACCGGGTGGCCCAGGTCAGCTTCTCGACCTCCTCGGCGACCGAGGACGACACCGCCGAGTTGCCGATGTTGGCGTTCACCTTGACGAGGAACCGCCTGCCGATCACCATCGGCTCCGATTCGGGGTGGTTCACGTTGGCCGGCAGGATGGCCCGTCCGGCCGCGAGCTCGTCCCGCACCACCTCGGGGGCCACCCCCTCGCGCACGGCCGCGAACGCCATCTCGGGAGTGACCTCGCCCCGCCGGGCGTAGTGGAGCTGGGTGACGGGCGGGCCGCCGCTGCGGGCGCGCCACGGGCGCCGGCCCGTCCCCGGGAACCCCCGGCCCGCCGCCGGTTCCCCATCCGGGACGCCCTCCCGGGCCCGCCGGGCCGCCGCCCGGCCGTCGTCGCGCACCGCCACCGGGCGGCCGTCGACCTCCTCCACGTCGCCGCGGCCCTCGATCCAGGGACGCCGCAGCGCCGCCAGGCCCTCCTCCGGCACCGATCCCGGTCCGGAGGTGTCGTAGAGGCGGACGGGCTCGTTGGGGACGGGACCGTCCGGTCCGGGCGAATCGGACAGGACGACCTCGGCGAAGGGCACCCGGAACCCGAAGTCCCGGTCCTCGACGTAGGTCTTGTGCCGCTGCACGCGCTCGCTCGATGGCTGCTCCCTCCGCCGGCATTACCCGGATCAGGTGCGGTCGGCGCCCGGCAGGCGCCCTCTCAGCCCGGTCGGTCCGAGCTCCCGTGCGCGCAGTCTTCCACGGCCGTGCGCACCCCGCACCCGGCCTGGTAAGCCTGTCCCCCGCGCCACCCGGCGCGCCGTCGCACCCGCAACCGGAAAGGACCCCGCCATGGGCACACTCGAGGCCGGCGACACGGCCCCCGCGTTCACGCTCCCCGATCACGACGGCACGCCGGTGTCCCTGAAGGACTTCAAGGGCTCCCCGGTGGTCGTCTACTTCTACCCCCGCGACGACACGCCGGGCTGCACCAAGGAGGCCTGTCAGTTCAACGACAACCTGCGCACCTTCGCCAAGGCCGACGTGGCCGTGGTCGGGATCTCGGCCGATTCGGCCGAGAAGCACCGGGCCTTCAGGAAGAAGTTCGGCCTCAAGTTCCCACTCCTCACCGACGCCGACCATGCGGTCGGTGAGGCCTACGGTGCCTGGGGGGAGAAGACGCTGTACGGCAAGAAGACCGTGGGCGTGATCCGATCCACCTTCCTCGTCGACGCCAAGGGAAAGATCGCCCGGGCCTGGTACCACGTCAAGGCGGACGGTCACGCGGACAAGGTGCTGGCCGAGGCGACCGGCGCCGGCTGAGCCCCGGGAACCCGTCGCACCCCGCACGGGGGCCGGCCGGCCGCACCGGCCCGGTCCGGCACCGGGCTGTGGGACGATCTGCGGCATGCGCACCACCCCGCTCCTCGGCACCAAGCTCTGGTTCGGTCCCCGCCGTCACGGCTGGGGCTGGCGCCCGATGTCCTGGGAGGGATGGGCCGTGGTGCTCGGGGCCGGCGTGGGCTCGCTGGTCCTCCGCCGCTACCTGCGCAATGCCCACCCCGAGCGGGCCGAGTGGGAGACCCGGACCCGGTGGATCGCGGGCGCCGTGACCCTCGGCGCCATGGTGGCCAAGGGCACCGCCCCGGGCGGGGCCCGCCGGGCCGCCGAGCTCGACGCCCTCCTCGCCGACTGAGCGCTCCCGCACCTCGCACGGGTGGGTCGGCCCGTCAGGCCTGGTGGGACGGGCACCACCATGTGGTCCGACCCCCGACGGTGTCCCGCTGCAGCCGCGCCCCGTCGCGGGGGCAGCGACCACCGGGCAGGCGCTCGGCCATCAGGTCGCCGGTGTGGGAGCCGCCCCTGGCCGACAGGTCCGTCAGCGAGGTCCCCAGGTGCCGGTGCAACCGGCGGACCTCGGGGGCGGACAGCGACGCCGCCGGCCGGCGGGGATCGAGCCCGGCCCGCCACAGGAGCTCGTCGGCCCACAGGTTCCCCACCCCGGCCAGGCGCCGCTGGTCGAGGAGGCGGGCCTTGAGTGGGACGGCCGAGCCGGTCAGCGCCGCCCGCAGCCCGGCCGCGGTCACGGCGGCGGCGTCGGGGCCCAGGGCCGACAGGTCCGGGGCCAGCGTGACCCCGCCGAGGCGCCGGGGGTCGTGCACGACGAGCGACCCCCCACCGGAGAAGGCGAGGGCGAACCGTTCCCACCGGGCGTCGGGCGTCGGCGGCGAGTGCAGCAGGCGGTCGACCCCGGCCTCGCCGTCGAGGAAGAGCGTGCCCGTCATGCCGAACCGGATGCCGAGCACGGAAGGTCCCGCCGGGCCGTCCACGTCGACCAGCAGCAGCTTGCCGTGGCGCCGGACGGCGGCCACCACGCCACCGTCCAGGGCGTCGACGAGCCCGGCGGCGGTGGTGCCACCCTTGAGGAACCACGGGTCGGGCGCCGACACCGAGTCGATGCGCCGGCCGACGGACGCGACCGCCAGGCGGCGGTAGGACTCCACCTCCGGCAGCTCGGGCACGGTCGGCCACGGTACCCGGCCCGGGCCTGCGGTACGCCGGGGGCCCTCGCTAGGGTGAGGGCATGCCGCCGGAGAAGCCCCAGTGGGCCGAGCTGTTCACCGAGGTGGTGACGTCGGGCCTGTGCACGGGCTGCGCAGCCTGCATCATCGCCTGCCCCTACGACGTGCTCTCCTACGACGACACCGGCGGCCGCTACAAGCCCTTCCACATCGACGCCGACGGCGGCCCCGAGGACTGCACCCACGGGATCAAGGGCTGCACCATGTGCACCCGGGCGTGCCCCCGCTTCCGCCTGTGGGAGCCCGAGATCGAGACCCACCTCTTCGGCCGCGAGCGGACCGTCGACGAGGTCGCCGGCGTGGCCTCCGACGTCGTGCTGGTGAGGGCGACCGACCCCGAGGTCCATGCGGCCGGCCAGGACGGCGGGCTGGTGTCGGCCATCCTCATCTGGGCCCTGGAGCACGACCTCATCGACGCCGCCCTGGTGTCCGAGCTCGAGGGTGACGGCTCCACCTGGAAGGCCGTCCCCGGCGTCGTCACCGACCGGGCCGGGGTGCTCGGCGCCGCCGGTTCGCGCTACACCTACTCCGCCAACACCCTCGCCTACCCGAAGGCGATCGAGGGAGGGGCCGAGCGCATCGCCCTGGTCGGCATGGGCTGCCAGGCATCCGCCCCGCCGGTGATGGCCGCCCGCAAGGCCGGCAAGATCGCCCGGCGGCTCTCGCTCACCATCGGGCTGCTCTGCTCCAAGACCTTCGACGACGCCATCTTCCCCGAGCTGTTCGAGGCCAGGTACGGCATCGCCCGGGCCGACATCGCCAAGATGAACATCAAGGGCGTCTTCCAGGTGTGGACCCGCGACGGGGCCTTCCACGAGATCCCCCTCAAGGAAGCCCACGACTGGACCCGCGAGGGCTGTACCAGCTGCCCCGACTTCGCGGCCGAGCACGCCGACATCTCCACCGGCGGCATCGGCGAGTCGAACGACTGGACGCTGACGATGATCCGCACCGACCGGGGACGCGAGGTCCTCGACGGCATGCTGGCCGACGGGGCCGTCGAGGTGCGGCCGGGCGACGACGATCCGGGGGCCATCGCCCTCCTCCACCGCCTGGCCCGGGTCAGCCGGCGGCGGTGGCCCGAGACGGCCGTGCCCATGCCCCGCCGGCTCCCGGCAGTGGCGCCCAAGGGCTGAGCGGGCTGAGCGGGCTGGGCGACCTCAGGCGACCCGCCAGTCGTCGCGCGCCGGCAGCGGGTGCCGGAACAGGGCGGCGGCGTTGCCGCCGGCGATGGCCCGGAGCTCGTCCTCTGGCAGGTCGCCGAGGGTGCGTTCGACCACCGCCTGGGTGTCGGGCCAGCTCGAGTCCGCGTGCGGGTAGTCGCTCTCGATCATGATGTGGTCCACCCCGATGACGTGGCGGAGCGCCATCGTCGACGGGTCGTCGATGGTGCAGAACCAGAAGTTGCGACGCAGGACCTCGCTCGGGAGCAGGTCCGACGGCCAGGCCCCCGACTCCTTCCCCGAGGCCGAGTGACCGAGCACGTAGTCGACCCGGTCGAGCAGCATCGGCACCCAACCGATGCCACCCTCCGACATGGCCACGGCCAGGTCCGGAAAGCGCAGCGGAACCCCCGACCACAGCCACTCGCCGGCGGCGACGAGCGCGTTCACCGGGAAGAGGGTGGGCAGTAGCTCGAACGGCGGATCGGGCGACGGCAGGGGGGCCCAGGCGGATGCACCGGTGTGCAGGCAGACGACGGTCGCCGTCTCCTGGCAGGCGGCGAAGAACGGATCCCAGGCGCCGCTGAAGATGGAGGGGAATCCGAGCTGGGCGGGGAACTCCGGGAAGCTGACGGCCTTGGCGCCCCTGGCCGCATTGGCGACCACCTCGGCCGCGGCCACCTCCACGTCGGCCAGCCACGGCAGCTGGAGAGGGATGATGCGCTCGGGGTGCGGGGCCGCCCACGCCTCGAGATGCCAGTCGTTCCAGGCCCGCAGGCACGCCAGACCTAGCCCGGGATCGTCCGACCGCGAGAAGACCGACCCGCAGAACCCGGCCACCAGCGAAGGGAAGCACAGCGACGCCCACACCCCGTCGCGGTCCATGTCGGCGATGCGGGCCTCGATGTCGAAGCAGCCCGGGCGCATCTCGTCGAAGCGGGCGGGGTCCATGCTCCAGGACTCCCGGGGCCGGCCGGCCACGGCGTTCAACCCGACGTTCGGATAGCGGCGTCCCTCGTAGACCCAGGCCTGCTGCCCGCCGTCGTCCTCGACGACGACCGGGGCCCTGCCGGCCAGGCGGGCCGCCACCCTCCCCTCGAACAGGTCGGGCGGTTCGATGAGGTGGTCGTCCACCGAGATCACCGGCGCCCGGATCGGCCGCGGTGCCGGATCGGGCAGCAGGACGCTCACGACGCCGCACCCCTGCGCGTTCGGGCCGCCTCCGCCCGGGTTCCCATCGCCAGTGGACGATAGCATCGGCGGAGAATGTCATTCTCCCGGGGAGACCCGGGGGAAGATCGGAGGAAGGACCCGGTGGGGAGCGCCCTGTTCATCGACGGCGATGGTGAGGCCGGGGAACACCCTCCCTACCCGGTCCGCAACCCGGTGCGGCCGTCGGAGGTGGTCCTCGACGCCCCCTCGGCCTCCCCGGACCAACTCGACCGGGCCGTGGCCGCCGCCCGGCGGGCCCAGCCGGGCTGGGCCGCGCTGGCCCCCGATGAGCGGGCCGGACGGGTCATCGCGGCCGCGTCCGCGGCCGCCACGGCCGTGGCCGACGGCGACCTGGCCACGCTGCTGACCCGCGAGCACGGCAAGGTCCGCTGGGAGGCCGAATTCGACGCCGGGACCATCGGCGGCATGGCCGCGGCCTTCGCGCCCCTGGCCGTCGATGCCCTGGCGGCCCGCGCCCTCGACGGCCCGTCCGGAGGCCGCACCACCGTGCGCCATGAACCCGCCGGGGTGGTAGCCGCCGTGGTCGCCTTCAACTGGCCCGTCTCGATCATGGCCAACAAGGTGCTGCCCGCCGTCCTCACCGGCAACACCGTGGTGGTCAAGGCGCCGCCGACCTGTCCCGGGGCCATGCTGGCAGTGGCGGCCGCCCTGGCCGGGGGGCTCCCGCCGGGGGTGGTCAACGTCCTCGGCGGCCCGGGGGTGGGGCTCGGCCGGGCACTCGTGGCCCACCCCGGTGTCGACATGGTCTCGTTCACCGGCGGCGTCGCCGGCGGGCGGTCGGTGATGGCCGACGCGTCGGCGTCCGTGAAGCCGGTCGTCCTCGAGCTCGGCGGCAACGACCCGGCCGTCGTGGCCCCCGATGCCGACGTCGACGACGCCCTGGCCGCCGCCCTCCTCGAGGCCGCCCTCGTCACCAGCGGCCAGGTGTGCATGGCCGTCAAGCGGATCTACGCGCCCCGTGACCGGGTGGGCGCCCTCGTCGAGGCCATGGTCGCCCGGCTGGCCGGCGCGGTGGTGGGCGACGGGCTGGTCCCCGAGGTGACCATGGGGCCGGTGCACACCGCCGTCGCCCGGGACCGGGTCGAGGCACTGCTGTCCGGGGCGGCCGCCGCCGGGGCGGTCGTCCACCGCCCGGCCCGCGTCCGCGGCGAGGATGCCGCCGCCGGGGGGTACCTGGTGTCGCCGGCCGTGGTGGAAGGAGCGGCGCCCCACGACCCCATCGTCACCGAGGAGCAGTTCGCCCCGGCCGTGCCCGTGCTCGGCTACGACACGTTCGACGAGGCGCTGGCCCTGGCCAACGACAGTCCCTACGGCCTGTGCGCCTCGGTATGGACCGGCGACGCCGACCTGGCCGACGACGCGGCCGGCCGGCTGCGGGCCGGCACCGTCTTCGTCAACTGCCACGGCCTGGCGGCCATGGACCACCGGGCCCCCATGGGGGGATGGAAGCAGTCGGGACACGGGCTCGAGCTCGGGCCCGAGGGGATGGCCGCCTTCACCCGGCCCAAGACCGTCCTCGCCCACCCGGCCGCCGGACGATGAGACCGATACAGGAAGAGGGGGCGGCATGCTCGACGTGGTGATCAGGGACGGGACCGTCGTCGACGGGACGGGCGGGCCGCCCCGGCGGGCGGACGTGGGCGTGCGGGACGGGCGGGTGGTGGCCCTGGGAGAGGTCGACGAGCCCGCGTCCCGATCGGTGGACGCCACCGGGCTCCTGGTGGCCCCGGGCTTCGTCGACCTCCACACCCACTACGACGCCCAGCTGTCCTGGGACCCGGCGGCCAGCCCCTCGCCGCTCCACGGCGTCACGACCGTGCTGGGCGGCAACTGCGGCTTCTCCCTGGCGCCGTGCGGGCCCGAGCACGCCGACTACCTGGCCCGCATGATGGCCCGGGTCGAAGGCATGCCCCTGGCATCGCTGCAGCAGCTCGACTGGTCGTGGCGGTCGTTCGGGGAGTGGCTGGCCCGCCTCGACGGGCGCATCGGCGTCAACGCCGGATTCATGGTCGGCCACTCGGCCGTGCGGCGGGCGACCATGGGCGACGACGCCGTCGGTGGGGAGGCCTCGCCCGCCCAGATCGAGGCCATGGTCGACCTCCTCCACCGCTCGCTCGAGGAGGGGGCCCTCGGGCTGTCGTCCTCGCAGGTCCACACCCACAACGACGGGGACGGCGAGCCGGTGCCGTCGCGGGCCGCCGGCCGGCCCGAGCTCGAGGCACTGGCCTCGGCGGTGGCCGATCATCCGGGCACCGGCCTCGAGTGGATCGTGCCCGGCTGCATCAACGGCTTCAGCGAAGAGGAGATCGAGCTGCTCGGCACCCTGTCGCTGCTGGCCGGACGGCCCCTCAACTGGAACGTGCTCGGCGTGTCGGCCCTCAACCCCGGCGGTGCCGAGCGCCAGCTGGCCGCGTCCGACGACGCCGCCGGTCGGGGGGCGAGGGTGGTGGCCCTCACCCTGCCCCAGACGATGCGGCTGCGGCTGTCGTTCGAGACGGGCGCCATCATCGACGGGCTGCCGGGCTGGCGCCGGACCTTCGGGCTCCCGATCGAGGCCCGCCTGGCCGCGTTGTCCGATCCGGCCGAGCGCCGCCGCCTCGAGGAGGGCGCCCGGTCGGAGGAGGCGGGGGTCCTCGGGGCCCTGGCCAACTGGGGACGGCTCGTGGTCGAGGAGACCTTCACCGGGGCCACGGCCGCCTACGAGGGCCGCACCGTCTCGGACGTCGCCCGCGAGCGGGGCCAGGAGCCCTTCGACGCCCTGCTCGACGTGGTCGTGGCCGACCGCCTGCGCACCGGGCTGCGCCCGCCGATCCCCGAGAGCGAGGAGGACTGGACGTTGCGGGCCGGGGTGTGGGAGGACCCCCGGGCGGTGGTGGGCGGGTCCGACGCCGGCGCCCACCTCGACGTGATGTGCGGTGCCGTCTACTCGACGTCGCTGCTGTCGGAGGGCGTGCGTCGCCGGGGCCTGCTCTCGTGGGAGGCGGCCGTCCACCAGCTGACCGATGTGCCCGCCCGGCTCTACGGGCTCCGCCGGCGGGGCCGAGTGGCCGAGGGCTGGTGGGCCGACCTGGTGCTCTTCGACCCCGAGCGGGTCGCACCCGGTCCGATCCGCACCCGCGACGATCTGCCGGGTGGGGCCAGCCGGCTCTATGCCGAGGCCGAGGGCATCGAGCACGTGCTCGTCAACGGGGTCGAGCTGGTCACGTCGGGCACCTTCACCGGCGCAGTTGCCCGGCGCCGTCCTACGGTCGGGGACCGACACCGACACGGTGGCCGTGCCCGGAGCGGACCGCGGTGAGCACGTGCGGGCCGCCGTGGTGACGGAGGTGGGCGCGCCATTCGAGGTCCGCGACATCGAGCTGGCACCGACCGGTCCCCACCAGGTCCGGGTGCGGCTGGCGGCCAGCGGGGTGTGCCACACCGACCTGGCCGTACAGCGCGGCGACCTCCCCTTCCTCTTCCCCACCGTGCTCGGCCACGAGGGGGCGGGCGTGGTCGCCGAGGTCGGCGCGGCGGTCACCCGCGTGGTCCCCGGGGACCACGTCGTCCTCACCTGGATGCCGGCCTGTCGCCGATGCTTCTGGTGTCTCGCCGGCCAGCCCATGCTCTGCGACGTGGGGTTGGGTGAGGCCCTCGGCTCCCCCTACGCCACCGTGGACGGCACGCCGCTCGATCCGCGGCATGGGGACGGCCGCCTTCGCCGAGGAGACCCTCGTCCCCGAGGCCGGCGTGGTGCCGATCGACCGGGCGGCGCCGCTCGAGCTGGCCGCCCTGGTCGGCTGCGCCCTGTCCACCGGGGTGGGGGCCGTGTGGCACACGGCCCGGGTCGAGCCCGGGGCCACGGTGGCGGTGATCGGCTGTGGCGGCGTGGGCCTGTCGGTGGTCCAGGGGGCCCGTGCTGGCCGGGGCGTCGGTGGTCGTGGCCGTCGACCCGGTGGCGTCCAAGCGGCGGCCTGGCCACGGCGCATGGGGGCCACCGCCGTCATCGACCCCGCCGCCGGGAGACCCGGTGGCCGCCGTGCGGGCCGCTCACCGTCGGGCCGGGGACCCGACTTCGCCTTCGAGGTGGTGGGCCGGGCCGCCACCATCCGCCAGGCCTTCGCCATGACCCGCAAGGGCGGGACCACGGTGCTGGTGGGCGCGGGCTCGCCCGCGGAGGAGGTCAGCTTCACCGCCATGGAGCTCTTCGTCGACGCCAAGACCATCGTGGGCTGCGTCTACGGCTCCACCGACGCCGATCGGGACTTCCCCGTACTCGTCGACCTCGTCGACCCGGGGACCATCGACGCCGACGCCTTCGTCACCCGCCGGATCTCCCTCGACGACCTGCCGGCGGCATTCGAGGCGTTGGAGGCCGGCGAGGTGGCCCGCAGCGTGATCATCTTCGACGGCCCGGGGACCTGACCGGGGAGGTGACGGCCGCCGCCTGAACGGCGGTCGGTCCCGCCTCGTGCGCCGAGCGTTTCCCAATGGTTGACGGCCAGCCGGACCTGCGATCCGGCCTGCCCGATGCTCGGTGTCACACCCCAGGTGTTGACTGTCCCCATGGCTGAAGGCGGAGCTGTCCGGACGGCAGCGGTGGCAGAGGGCGGGCGGGACGATGCGGCGGAGACCGCGGCCGACACCGTTCCCACGGCAGGCCTGGCCGACGCCATCGACCAGCTCCACGCCCTCGCCGTGGGCGTCGTCGCCCGGCTGCTCACCGTCGTCCGGGCCTACGACGAGTCGGAGGCGTGGCGTGAAGACGGAGCCGTCTCGATGGCCACCTGGCTCATCTACCGCCTCGGAGTGTCCGCCTCGACGGCGCGGGAGTGGGTGCGCATGGCGCACGCCCTCGCCGACCTGCCGGCCATCGCCGCCGCCCTGGGCGAGGGGCGCCTCAGCCTGGACCAGCTCGCGCCGACTCACCCGGCTGGCCGTCCCGGAGACCGACGCGGAGCTGGCCGAGGCCGCCCCCGGTTGGTCGGCCGCCCACCTCGAGTCCCTGGCCCGCCACCGAAGGGCCCCTGCCGCCCAGGACGCGGCCGAGGCACACCGGCGCCGGCGCCTGACCTTCCACCAGTCCACCCACAGCCTGCGCATCCGGGGCGAGCTGCCTACCGAGGCCGGCGCCGCGGTCAAGGCCGCCCTCGATCGCCTGGCCGAGGACGCGCCTCCCGACCCCGAGACGGGGATCTTCGATCCCTACCCGTCCCGCATGGCCGACGCCCTCGTGGCCCTCGCTGCAACCGAACTGGCCGACGAGTCCGACGGCCACCGGACGACGGTCGTGGTCCACGCCGACCCGGCAGCCCTCGCCGGGCTCGAAGACGGCCTGTCCGAGCTGCCCGACGGCACTCGGTTGGCCAACGAGACGCTCCGCCGTCTGGCCTGCGACGGCCGCGTGCAGCTGGTGACCGAGAACGAACGGCGGCGAGGCGATCCAGCTGGGCGCATGACCCGGCGGGCCCCGATCTGGATGACCCGGGCGCTCCGCCGGCGCGACCGGGGGTGCCGGTTCCCCGGCTGTTCGCGCACAGGCTGGCTGCACGCCCACCACGCGGTCCACTGGGCCGACGGTGGCACCACGGACCCGTCGAACCTCGTCCTCTTGTGCTCCCACCATCATGTCTTCGTCCACGAGTACCGCTGGAGAACGTCCATCGAGGATGACGGCACGCTGGTTCTGACGAGACCGGACGGCCGAAGGCTCACCTCCCGACCGCCGCCACTGCGGCCCGATGTTCGTCGTCGGTTCCTCGATGCGGCGAGGGCCGCCTGAGCCCGGGCGCTCCGGCGCGCCCGACCGCAGGCGCGCCGTAACCGACCGTCAAGGGAGCCCCAGGGGAGCGGCGGTCGGTCCCGCCTCAGGCGCCGAGCGCCCGGGCCCGGGCGAAGACGGCGTCGAACATCTCCTCGGTCAGCGTGCCCGGTGAAGGTGTTCTGCTGGCTGGGGTGGTACGAGGCCAGCAGGACGCGGCCGTCCGGCAGGGCCGCCTCGGCCAGGTGGCCGAACCGGGGCCGCGGGGACACCCCGGCCACCGAGCCACCGCCCGGTAGGCGAAGCCGCCCAGGGCCACCACGACCCGGACGCCGTCGAGCAGGGCCAGCTCGCGCGCCAGGTAGGGCGCGCACCGGTCGCGCTCTTCGGGGGTGGGCCTGTTGGCCGGCGGCGCGCACCGCACCGCCGCGGTCACCCAGGCGCCGGTGAGCACGAGGCCGTCGCCGGCGGCGATGCTCTCGGCCCGGTTGGCGTACCCCGCCCGGTACAACGCCCGGAAGAGCCAGTCGCCGGACCGGTCACCGGTGAAGACCCGGCCGGTCCGGTTGGCCCCGTGGGCGGCCGGGCGCCAGCCCGACCACCGCCAGGCGTCGCCGCCGGGTCGCCGAAGCCGGGCACCGGCCGGCCCCAGTACTCCTGGTCGGCGAAGGCGGCCCGGCGCCCGGCGGCCACCGACTCCCGCCACGCCACCAGCCGGGGACACGCCCGGCACCCGGTGATCTCCCGGCCGAGGAGGGCCAGCGCGCCGCCCGGCTCCGGCACCGGAGCCGCTGGTGGGGAGGGTCGGCGTGCCACGGTCACAGGGTACGGTGGCCGGCGTGGCCGGCCGACGACCGAAGCGGATCCGCCCCACCGTCGTGCTGCTGGTGCGCCACGGCCGCACCCCGACGACGGGGACGGTGCTCCCGGGAGGGCGCCGGGCCTCCACCTTCGGACGAGGGCCGCGCCCAGGCCGAAGCGGTGGCCGAACGCGATCGGCACGCTGGCGCACGGTCGGCGCCGGGGTCCGGTGGCCGTCTACGCCTCCCCCCTCGAGCGCACCCGCGAGACGGCGGCGCCGATCGCCAGGCGCCTGGGCGTGCGCACCCGTACCGAGAAGCGGCCTGCTGGAGTGCGACTTCGGCGCAGTGGACCGGCCGCCAGCTGAAGGAGCTGGCCCGCCTGCCCGAGTGGGCGGCCGTCCAGCGGGCCCCGAGCACCTTCCGGTTCCCCGGCGGCGAGTCCTTCTCCGAGCTGCAGGCCCGCATCACGTCCACCCTCGACCGGCCTCGCCGCCCGCCACCCGGGCGAGACCATCGTGGCCGTCTCCCACGCCGACCCGGTCAAGGCGGCGGTGGCCCACGCCGCCGGGCACCCACCTCGACCTCTTCCAGCGCCTCGTCATCGCGCCGTGCTCCGTCAGCGCCGTGGCCGGCGGGGCCGGCCGGCCCGCACGTGCTGTGCGTGAACAGCACGGCCTCCCTCGGGGACCTGGCCCTCTCATGAGCGGCGGGGACGGATTTCACCGCGCCCGACTGCTTCGCCGTCGGCGCCGAGGGCGAGCCCGGGCAGCGCCTCTTCCTCATCCAGGTGCGCGAGGGCACCCGCCGCCTCACCCTGAAGGTCGAGAAGCAGCAGGTGGCCGTGTTGGCCGAGTACCTGGGCGGCATCGTCCGCAACGCTCCCCGGCCCGACCACCTTCCCGAGGGCGTCGCCGTCGAGCCGGTGCCCGAGCCCGACTGGGTGGCCGGTACCATCGGCGTCTCCTACGACGAGGACGAGGACCGCGTGGTCGTGGTGGTCGAGGAGGCCGTGCCCGACGACGAGACCGGTGCCATCGCCCGGATCGCGGTGACCAGGGAGCAGGCCGGGGCCTTCGCCATCGCCGCCACCCGCCTGGTCGAGGCCGGGCGACCGCCGTGCCCGCTGTGTGCCGGACCCCTCGACCCGTCGGGCCACGTCTGCCCGCGGACGAACGGCCACCGCCCGCCGGCACCGTGAGCGGGACTCCGGGGCCGGACGGCGGCGGCACCGCCGATGCAGCCATCCTCGACGCCCTCACCCGGGCGCCCGCCTCGCCGTCGAGGGTCGCCTGCCGTGGAGCTCCAACCAGACGTTTCTGGTCACCGTGGACGCCGGTGGCGACTGCCTCCGCGCCGTCTACAAGCCGGTGCGCGGCGAACGGCCCCTGTGGGACTTCGACGGCGGGCTCCACCGGCGAGAGCTGGCCGCCTACGAGCTGTCCGAGGCGCTGGGATGGGGGCTCGTACCCGCCACGGTGGTGCGCGACGACGCCCCCTACGGGACGGGCTCGCTGCAGTTCTTCGAGGACGCCGACTTCGAGCAGCACTACTTCACGCTGGC
>CAWIPW010000020.1:0-7273 GCA_963838005.1 uncultured Actinomycetota bacterium | reverse complement strand
GTGCAGTGTCTGGAGCAGCAGTGCGCTGACACCGCCGATCAGCATGGTCGGCAGGTCGGCGTGGACCCTGCGGGCCACGCAGCCGGGTGGGAGGTAGGCCTCGCCGGGGTCGAAGGCGCTCGGGGCCGGGTCGTCCCTGATGCCGATGGCGCGCCGCACGTTGCGCGCCATGTCGTCTCGGGCCGGCGCGGCCAAGCCGCCCACGAGGCGCAGCGGGACAGCGGCGACGGAGCCGCCCAGCGCGGCCGCGCGCTCCACCGGGTTCAATGACGCCACGGCAAGAGCTTGGCACGTCTTAGAGTGGGCCTCATGCGCTTCGTCGTCGTGGGTGCAGGTGCCATCGGCGGGTCGGTCGGCGCCCGCCTCTTCCAGAGCGGCTTTGACGTCACCCTTGTTGCACGGGGAGAACACGGCCGCGCACTGCAGTCTGGTCTCGTGCTCGAGGCGCCCGACAGGACCGTCATGTTGCCGATTCCCGTCGTGGCTGACCCGGCGCAGGTGTCATGGGAGGGTGATGCGGACGGCGACCCGGTCGTGCTGCTCGCCGTGAAAGGTCAGAGCACCGACCAGGCGCTCGGGCAGCTCGTCGTGGCGCCCCCCGCCTCGTCCGTGGTCTGTCTGCAGAACGGGGTGGAGAACGAGCGCCGCGTCCTGCGCCACTTCACGAACACCTACGGCGTCTGCGTCATGTGCCCCGCCTCGCAGCTGCGGCCCGGTGTCGTGCAGCTGCACTCGGCACCCGTGTCGGGCCTGCTCGACATCGGGCGCTTTCCTTCCGGCATGGACGACCGGGGTCGGGCCATCGCCGACGCCATTGCGACGACGCCCTTCCAGTCGGTGGCCCGGCCCGACATCATGCGCTGGAAGTACCGCAAGCTCCTGATGAACCTGGCCAACGCGGTGGAAGCACTGGCCGGGCCCGAGGGCAGGTTCAGCGCGTTGGCGCGTGCCGCGCAGCGCGAAGGGAAGGAGGCACTGGCGGCGGCCGGCATCGACGTGGCGAGCTCCGAGGAGGACCGCGAGCGGCGAGGTGACCTCATCCGGATCGCCGCCACCTCGTCGGGGGAGTGGCAGGGGGGTTCCAGCTGGCAGAGCCTGGCCCGCGGGGCAGGGTCGATCGAGGCCGACTTCCTCAACGGGGAGGTCGCGCTCGAGGGCGCCCTGCACGGCGTGCCCACTCCCGTGAACTCGCTTTTGCAGCGCCTGGCCTCCCGAGCCGCAGCGGAAGGTGCGGCCCCCGGATCGTGGAGCCTGGAGGAGTTGAGCGAGCTGGCCGGCCTGCCCGCGGAGCCTTCGCCGGCGCCAGGAGGCTGACCTCCTCCCGTCGTCAGTCGGCGTGGAGCGCGGCGCGCACCTCGTCGGCCGAGCCCGCCCGGGCGGAGCCCGACGTGTCCACCTTGACCGCGTGCACCGTTCCCCCGAAGGGGGCCGGCGGCGCGTAACGCGAGGACACCGGGAAGCCGCTGTCCCAGCCGAGACGCAGCCCGGCGCCGCCGTGCTGGACGGCCAGCGGCAGCATGCCCTCGACGGAGGTCTGGTCGATCTCCTGCCCGTCGACCAGCAGGACCATCCGCCCTGCCGTATCGCCCGCGCCGACCGCGTACGAGATCGTGATGTCGTGCCGGCCGGCTTCGAGGACCGACGGCATCGCCAGCTCGAGGGTGTCGGCGGCCCGGGCGAAGGTGAAGAAGGCCCGGCCACCGACCAGGTACAGCGCGTACCCCCCGAACCAGTCGCCAAGGGCGAACACGACACCGTCGGCCCCCTCACGGTCGGTGTCGATGTCGGCCGTGATGGTGAACCCGCCCCACAGCATCGGGACGGATTCGTCGGCCACAGGACCGCCCCCAGGCAGGAATGTGCGCGCGGTCCCGGCCGGCCAGGCCGAGGGGATGAACCCCGCGAAGCGGTCGACCAGGCCGTCGGAGATGGGCAGGACGTTGTTGCGCTCCGCCTCGGCATCCCACAGGGCGCGCAGGTGCTGCAGCCGTTCCGGCTCGTCGTCGGCGCGGTCGATCGCCTCGGAGAAGTCGGTCGAGAGGTCGAAGAGCTCCCAGCGGTCCTCGTCGAAGTTGCGGCTGCCCACGGCGAGCTCCTCCTCGTCGAGGACGCCCGTGCTGATGTGGTTGGTCGTCGCCTTCCAGCCCTGGTGGTAGATGGAGCGAGAGCCCATCATCTCGAAGTACTGCGTGTCGTGCAGCTCCGGGGTCGCCGGGTCCTGCAGTGTGGAGAGAAGGCTGACGCCGTCGACCGGTAGCTGGGCCACCCCGTCGACGTCGTCGGGGATTCGGAGGCCGACAGCGCCCATGATCGTCGGCATGAGGTCGACGGCATGGGCGAACTGGGCGCGCATCGTACCGGGGTTGGCAATCCGCCCGGGCCAGTGGACGATGAGGGGCGTCCGGGTCCCGCCGAGCCAGGTGTAGCGCTTCCAGAGCTTGTGCGGCGTGTTGCCCGCCCAGGCCCACGCCCAGGAGTAGTGGTTGTAGGTCGTGAAGCCGCCCCAATCGTCGTAGTGGGCGAGGTTCTCGTCCATGGACTCCCGGATGTCCGCGGTGAACCGATGCTCGTTGAAGCTGCCGGCCTGGCCCCCCTCCGCGCTCGCGCCGTTGTCGGAAAAGACCATGACCAGCGTGTTGTCCAGCGCTCCGAGGCTCTCGAGCGACGAGAGGACGCGGCCGATCTGCGCGTCGGTGTGGGTCAGGAAGCCGGCGAAGACCTCCTGCTGGCGGGCCAGCATCCGCCGCTCGTCGCCCGAGAGGTCGGCCCAGGCCCGCACCCACTCGGGTCGTTCGGTCAACACGGTGCCCTCGGGCACCAGGCCCGACGCGCATTGGCGGGCGAACAGCTCGGCACGCCAGGCGTCCCATCCCTTGTCGAACAGGCCCCGGTAGGGATCGACCCACTCGGGCGCCACGTGATGGGGGGCATGCATGGCGCCGAGCGCGAAGTACAGGAAGAAAGGTTTTCCGGGCGCGCCCTGCTGCTGGTCCTGCACCATGCGGACCGCCTGATCGGCCAGGTCCTCGCTGAGGTGGTAGCCCTCCTCGGGCCGGCGGGGGGGCTCGATGGAATGGTTGTCACAGACAAGGTTCGGGGTCCAGTGATTGGTGTCGCCCTGCAGGAACCCGTAGTAGCGCTCGAAGCCGAGCCCGAGCGGCCACGTCGTGAAGGGGCCGGCGGCCGAGCGCTGCCAGCGAGGGGTGAGGTGCCACTTGCCGACGGCCATCGTCGAGTAGCCGGCGTCACGCAGGAGGCGGGGGAGCGTGGCTGCCGTCTTGGGAAGCCGGGCGTCGTAGCCCGGAAAGCCGAGCGGGATATCGGCCAGGAAGCCCATCCCCACCGCGTGGTGGTTGCGCCCGGTGAAGAACGAGGCTCTGGTCGGGGAGCACAGGGAGGTGACGTGGAAGCGGTTGAACGGTGCGCCGCCCGCCGCCAGCCCGTCGAGGCGCGGCGTGCCGATGTCCGAGCCGAAGGCGCCCAGGTGGCCGAAGCCAGTGTCGTCCAACACGATGGCGATCACATTGGGCGCACCCTCCGGCGGCTTGGCCTCGTGCGGGAAGCGGGGGGTCGACTCGGCTGCGGTGAAGCCGATCTGCTGAGACTCGTCCATGCTTCGAGAGGGTAGACCGTCGGCCCGTCGCGACGTCATACGCAGGGCTAACCTGGCTCTCCATGCAGGGCCATGTCCCCGTGCCGCCCCAGCCCCACTTCCCCGAGGGCCTGGGCCCGTTCCTCGGCTACGTCGCGACGCGAGAGCCGCGACCGCTCGACGATCGGCCTCCCGAGGAAGCGGCGTGGGCGGACGCCGACGGCACCGTTCTCGACCAGTTCGCCGACGTCGGCGACTGGGAGCCGATCCACCGGCCGCTCATGCAGGTGATGGCCGTCATCGTGTCCATCTCGCTGGTCGTGGCCGGCGTGGGCACGGTCCTCGAGATAGTGCTGTCGGCTCGCTGAGCACGTCAGGGGCCGCCCTCTCGGCCTCGACGGCGCCGGCGGAGCCACGTCAGAGCACCGAGGACGGCGATGCCGCCGACAATGGCCGCTGCGACGATCCAAGGACGTGTCCCAGCCGGCTGCGCCGCCGGCAGCGTCGTCGATGGGATCGTCGTGGATGGTGCTGATGTCGTCGTTGTCGTGTGGGCGGGTGCGGGACCCGACGACGCGGCCCGGAAGGCCACGACGCGTTCGGCCGAAGGCGCCAACAGGAGGCCAGCGCCCACGGAAGGGGTGGGGAAGTGGTTGGCCGGAGCACCGATGGTCGCTTGCTTCTCGACAGCGCCGGAAGCCGGGCTGAGGCCGTAGAGGACACCGTTCTGGCCGATGGTCCAGACGAGTCCCGCCGCGACGATGGGCGGACCGCCGCCGACCGAGGCGCTCCACAGCAGATGGAGCCCGGCGGGGGAGGCCGACGCCTGTACCGCGATGGGGCCGCTCAGACAGGGGAGGTAGACCGTCGCGCCCTCCACGGCCACGCCGCCGTCGATGTCACTGGTGCATGCCGCCGGCAACGATGCCTCCTGACTCCCGATCCCACGGAGGGTGGGCCCGTCGAGCAGGTAGACGATGCGTGACTTGCCCGCTGCCACGACCTGGCCGTCCGCGAGGAGGGCCGGGCCGGTCGACATGTCCAAGTCCCGCTCGTTGTCGGTGGGCCACGTGGAGGGTGCGAAGTACCCGAGGAGCGTCATCGATGGCGAGAGCTCGAGCACCGAGTCGCTGTCGTCATAGGGCTGTGCAGACGAGTACGCCGAGCCGTTGCCGGCCTCCACCCAGATGTGGCCGCTGCCGTCCACGACTGGCGCGGCGCCGCCCATCCAGATGGCGCCCTGGCTGTCCCCGGCAGCCGAGTCGACGGTGAAGACGGTCGGCGTGCCGCCGCCCTCGGGCACGGAGACCACCCGGCCGCGGTACGAGGCGCAGTCGCCGTCGTTGCCGCCGAAACCGAAGACGACCTGTCCCGCGTCGAGGGTCAGGGCGGTGCGCTGCAAGAGTGCGGCGGGGTTGGAGCCCGCCGGGTCGACGTTCTGGTCCAGCTCCGTCTTCCCGGTGGCCGTGCTGAGCCCGACCAGCTGGTGGGCCGCCTTCCCGTTGACCAGCTCGTCGGCCACCACGAACACCTCGGCCCGCGTCTCGTCGATCACCGGCGTTCCCGTGATACCGACCGTGGGGGAGATGTCGCCGCATGGAAGCATGCTCGAAGGCACCGGCGTGCCGAGGTGGGAGGACCAGACCACCGACCCTGTCGTGGTCGACAGCGCGTACACGGTGTCGTTCTCGGTGGCCACGAAGACCTGGCCGCCCGACACCAGCGGCTCGCCATAGAGCTGCCCGTCGAGGGTGGGCGAGGTCCATGCCGGGGAAGCGACGTTGACCGAGGTGACCGACGCTGCCACCCCGCTGCCGGCTGGGTCTCCGTGATAGACGGTCCAGGACGGGAGCGACGCTGGGTTGGTTGTCGTGGTGGTCGAGCCGAAGGCCGATCCGCCCCAAGCAAGGGCCAGGAGGAGGAGGATGATGGGCGTCACAGCACCGCGCCCCGTTTGCCCGGATCGGGCGCGCCGGCCGCGGCCTCTCGGAGTCAGGGCTCAGGCCTCAGGACGGCCTTCCCCTTCGACGCAGAGTGGCGTCGACCGCCACGGCGACGAGCAGGACGGCTGCGGTGGCGATGTCGGTTCCGGCGGTGCTGATGTTGAGCAGTGCCAGCCCATTGGTGAGGGTGGCGATGACGAGGCCGCCGAGGAGCGGGTGAATGGGCTTGCCGTACCCCCCGAACAGGCTGGCGCCTCCGATGACAGCGGCCGCGATGGCATAGAGGACGTAGGTGCCGCCGTCGAACCCGACGGAGAGTGAGCCCAGTCGCGAGGCGTAGACCACCACGGCGAGTCCAGAGGTAAAGCTGCACAGCGCAAAGGCGATCGTCCGGACCCGGGCCACGTGGATGCCGGCACGGCGGGCAGCCTCGGGACTGGCGCCGATGGCATAGATATAGCGCCCGAGTCGGGTCCTCGTCAGCTGGAACGACTGGGCAATGAGGAGGACGACGAGAAACGGGATGACCCAGGGCACACCCTTCACCGGGGTGATCACCCCCCGGTTCAGGTTGCAGATCCACACGAGGACGATCCCGGCGACGGCGACGGCGCCGATGGTCGCGAGCGTGATGCCCAAGGGCGGCGCACTCAGGCCCTGGGAGCGCCGCCGCCCTGTCGTGAGGATGGTCGCCAGGGCGTAGAGGCCTATGGCCACCACCAGCACGATCCAGCCGGCGGCCGGGGTCATGCTGCCACTGACGAGGTCGGCGATCACGCCGCTCGGGAGGCTGATCACGCCACCGACGGCACCCTTGTCGACGTCAAAGACGTAGATCAGAACGCCCTGCCAACCGAGCAATCCGGCCAGCGTCACGACGAAGGAGGGAATCTTGAGCCTGGTGATGATGGCGCCCTGGAATGCGCCGATCACTGCGCAGGCGGCGAGCCCGACGATCAGGCCGGCCCACCACGGCCAGTTGGCCGGCGAGGTGATCAGCGCCAAGGCGATGGCGGCGCCCACCGCACCGACGAAGGCCACGGAGAGGTCGACCTCGCTGAGAATCGGCGCGTACAGCTCGCCCATGCCGAGAAGGATGATGAACGTCGCCTGCACGAACAAGTTGACGATGTTCGTCGCGGTCAAGAATGCGCTGGACTGCACATCGAAGAAGACGCAGATGACGATGAGGCCGACGATGATCGGGAGCGCGCCGCTCTCCCCGCCGCGGATCCGCTTCCACCAAGCGCGCAGGTAGTCGCCCAGGGAATCGGCCAGGACCTCGGGCGCCAGCGCGACGAGCGCCTCCGGCGCCAAGGCGGTGTCCGAGGCGGTGTCCGAGGCGGCCGGCGCAGCCTCCGGGCCCTTCGCTGGTGTGACCGGGCCGCCGGTCGTGTCGGTCATGTTCCCTCCACCCCTGGCGCGTTCGGCCGCGTTGACTGACCTGTCGTCTGGTACTCGACCACCATCTGTGTGTCGAAGTCGGAAGCCGGTCCCTGCGCCACCAAGCGACCCAGATAGAGGATGGAGATCTGCTCTGCCACGGCGAAGACGTCGACCAGATTGTGGGAGACCACCATGACCGCCGTGCCCTGGCTGGCCAGCCGTTTGATGAGATCGATCACCTGTTCGGTCTGGGCTACCCCGAGGGCAGCCGTGGGCTCGTCCATGATGACGAGCTTGGCGGCGGACAGCACCGCTTTGGCGACGGCGACGGACTGCCGCTGCCCCCAGACAA
>CAWIPW010000019.1:0-175121 GCA_963838005.1 uncultured Actinomycetota bacterium | reverse complement strand
GTCGCCGAAGCCCAACCCGTCCGAGATGCCGGCCGCGATGGCGAGGACGTTCTTCAGCGCCCCGGCGATCTCGCACCCGATGACGTCGTTGTTGGTGTAGGCGCGGAACGTCGGCGCCATCAGAATGGCCTGGACCCGCCGGGCGAGGGCGTCGTCGGCCATGGCCACGACACCGGCGGTCGGCTGCCCGGCGATCACCTCCGACGCCAGATTGGGGCCGGTGAGCACGCCGGCCGGACTCGCCGGCAGGGTGGCCGCCACGATCTCGGTCATGCGCAGGTGACTGCCCCGCTCGAGACCCTTCGTCAGGCTGAGGACCGGCGTGCCCGGGGCCACGTGGGGCGCCAGGGCGACGAGGACGTCCCTGAACCCGTGGGAGGGCACGGCCATCACCAGCAGGTCGGCGCCGTCGCACACCGAGGCCAGGTCGTGGGTCGCCCGCAGCCCGGGGGTCAGGGCGATGCCCGGGAGGTAGGTGCGGTTGCCGGCGCCCGCATCGATGGACCGGGCCAGATCGGGGCTCCGCGCCCACAGCACCGTGGGCACGTGCGTGGCCGCGAGCGACGCCACGGTCGTCCCCCACGATCCGGCTCCGATGACTGCGACCCGTCCCGACACGGATGCCAGCCTACGGTGGCCAGGAGGTCCGGTCGATCAGACCCGTACACTGCTGACGTGGGCCGTCCACCAGTGTCGCCGCCGCGTCCGGGGCCCCCGCTGCGCCTGGGACGCCGGGCCGTGCTCGTACCGGTCAAGGCCTTCGGCGACGCCAAGGGTCGGCTGGGGCCGGCACTCGACCCCGCCCGGCGCGCCGCCCTGGCCCGTCAGATGGCCGACCGCGTCCTGGCGGCCGCCGGCCCGCTGCCGGTGGCGGTGGTCTGCGACGACCCGGGAGTGGCCGAGTGGGCACGGACGTCGGGCGCGCTGGTCGTCTGGGAGCCCAGCCGCGGCCTCAACGGTGCGGTGGAGGCGGGCGTCTCCCGGCTCGGGTCGGCCGGCGTCGACCAGGTCATCGTGTCCCATGCCGATCTGCCCATGGCGGCCGACCTCGGCCGGGTCGGGACGGGCCCCGGCATCACGCTCGTGCCGGACCGCTACGGCAACGGTACGAACGTGATCGCCGTGCCGGCGGACGCCGGCTTCCGATTCTCGTACGGGCCCGGATCGTTCACCCGGCACGTGGCCGAGGCCGAGCGGCTCGGTGCGGCCGTGACCGTCCTCGATCTGCCCGACCTGGCGTGGGACGTCGACGTGCCGGACGACATGCCGCCACCTCCGACCGTCGGGGCGGCCTCGCTCCCCGATCCCTGATCCCGTACCGGCCGCCGGGCCGGGTACGCGACGACGGGGGCCCGGAGGCCCCCGTCGTCGCTACTTCTGACCGGGGGATTGTCCCCCCGGCACCCGTCAGCGGCGGGCGCCTGCCTTCTTGGCGGCCGTCTTGCGGGCCGGTCGGCGCACCGCCTTCTTGGCGGCCGTCTTGCGGGCCGCTGCCTTGCGCACCACCTTCTTGGCGGCCGTCTTGCGGGCGGCTGCCTTCTTGCGCACCGTCTTCTTGGCGGCCGTCTTGCGGGCCGCTGCCTTGCGCACCACCTTCTTGGCGGCCGTCTTGCGGGCGGCTGCCTTCTTGCGCACCGTCTTCTTGGCGGCGGTCCGCCGGGCGGTTGCCTTCTTGACCACCTTCCGTGCAGCCGTCTTGCGGGCGGCTGCCTTCTTGCGCACTGTCTTCTTCGCGGCCGCCTTGCGGGCCGGCGCCTTCTTGACCGCCTTCTTGGCGGCGGTCTTGCGGGCCGGAGCCTTCTTGACGGCCTTCTTTGCCGCAGCCTTCTTCACTGCCATGGGTGCTCCCTCCTTGGAGTTCAACGCCTGTTTGAACGCCGAACCGGCGGCGAACCGGACACCCTTCGACGCTGGAATATTCACGGCATCACCGGTGCGCGGATTGCGGCCGACCCGGGGCGCTCGCGAGATCGGGTTGAACGTCCCGAATCCCACGACCGACACGCGACGGCCTCCGTGCACCTCGAGAACGATCTCGTCGAACACCGCATCTACGACCTCCTCGACGGCACGACGCGCCATGGCGGTGGACGCGCTGACGGTTCGGACGAGTTGCGACTTGTTCACGATCACCTCCCCTGTGATGTGTAACCGCAAATATCCAAATGGCTTTTTCGCCCCAGGTCAAGCACCTTGGACGCACGTCGCAACAGTTGCGATCGCCACAACGCCGGGATGCGGACGCCCGTTTCCTCCGCCTGAATGGCCGGGCGCGCTCCTTTCCCAATTCGGTCAATTCGGGCATGGACGAAGAGTCGTTCGTTTGCAATGCTTTTTCATCATGGATGCCGCCCGACACCCGCCGCCCCCCGCTGGGCACCGCGTGACCGACGACGTCGTGTTGCGGGCGGCGAGGGCCGCAAGCCGTGTTGCCGGCCACGGAATATATCTTGGTCACGATCGCGCCGGATGGGCGTTTGCCGAGCCGGAACGCGCCGTGATGGTCCTCGGGCCGCCGCGATCCGGCAAGACTTCTTCGGTCATCATCCCGAACGTGTTGGCGGCCAACGGACCGGTCGTGACGACGTCGACCAAGCCCGATATCCTCGACGCGACTGTCGGCGCGCGTTCCCTGACGGGGACGTGCAGCGTCTTCGATCCGACCGGGGCCCGCGGCGCCGACGCCCGGGTCGGGCGCCTGTGCTGGTCGCCGCTGCAGCGGTGCAACCACTGGGACGGCGCACAGGCGGTGGCCCGCCGGACGGTCACGACCTCTGCGGCCGGTCGCGCCGGCGGATGGGATCACTGGACGGAGCGAGCCGCCGCCCTGGTGGCGCCGCTGCTCCACGCGGCCGCCCTCGACGGGGCGCCCCTGCGCACCGCCCTCTCGTGGATCGACCGGCGCCAGGCCCTCCCGGCGCAGCAGATTCTGGCGGCGGCCTCCGGAACCGACGCCTCGCTGGCGAGCGACCTCCTGGCCGGCCTGGTCCGGACCGACGACCGCGAGCTCAGCGGCATCTGGTCGACGGCCTCGGGCGCCTTCGCCGGGTACCGGTCCGAGGCCGCCCTGTCGTCGGCGGACCGGCCAACCTTCGACGCCGACGCCTTCGTCAGGTCCGGGGACACGATCTACGTCACCTCCCCTGCGGACCGCCAGGCCCTGGTGGCGCCCATGGTGGTCGGGCTCGTCGACGACGTGCGGGCGGCCACGTACCGGCACGCCGCCGTCGAACCCGGCGGCGTGCCCGTCCTGCTGGCCCTCGACGAGGTGGCCAACATCGCTCCCCTGCCCGACCTGCCGGGACTGGTCAGCGAGGGCGGCGGCCAGGGCGTGGCCACCCTCGCCTGCCTGCAGGACCTGTCACAGGCCCGGGCCCGATGGGGACCGGCCGCCGACGGGTTCGCCTCGCTCTTCGGCACCACTCTCGTGCTGCCGGGCATCGGCGACGTGGCCACGCTATCGGCCCTCTCGGCGCTGGCCGGTGACGAGGAGGTCGTCGCCCGCTCGCAGTCCTCGACCCGTCTGCCGACCGGCAGGCCCGTGACCGATCTCGTCACCGGGGGGCGGTCCCAGGTGTCGGCAACGGTCTCGACGACGTGGCGGCCACGACTGCCTGTCGATGTGATCACCCGGGGGTCGCCCGGTCACGCGCTGGCGTTCGGTGCGGACAACGTCGCCACCTGGGTGCCGCTGGCGGCCGCCCACCGCGAGGAACCGTGGCGGACACTGACCCGGTCGGAGAGGGTCCGGGCCATCGACGGCCGCGGGGTCCCACAGGTGCGCACCCGCTGAACCCCGTAGCCCGACGTCTCACCGGCCGATCGTCCATTCGCTCCCCCGGTCGCCGGCGTGGCGCCCGACGTCCACGGCCACCTGGCGCATGCGCCCCCGACCCGGGACGGTCCGCGGTGGCCGCGGGGCGCAGCCGGCGGGCCCGGCGACAGGTCGACGCCCACCTCCCGCACGACGTCACGCAGCGAAGCGGCGTCCACCCTGGCCTCGACACCCCGCGGCACGATCCGTCCCCGGCCGAGCCCGCCGGCCCGCTCGAAGACGGTAGTGGCCGCGTCGACGACGGCGGCCGCCCGTCCGCCGTCGCGATGGGCCGCCGCCACCAGGGCCACCACGTCGCGGTGGGCCACCCGGCGGCCACGGGCGGCCAAGGCATCGGCGCGGGCCGCCGCCTGTTCGGGGTCGAACGACGGTCCCCGGCCGGCGGCGAGCCCACGTCCGATGGCCCGGTCGATGTCGCGGCTGTCGACACCGACATCGGCGGCGACGGCCCGCCACTTCGGCACCATGGCGGCGACGTCGACACCGCGGACCTTCTCCGGCCGGGTGCGGTGGAACGCCGTCGTGCGGCCGGCGCCGACCACCTCCACCTCCTCACGGATCGAAGCCTGCCGCGACGAGAAGACGGCCCTGAGCACCGGGTCGACCCCGGCCACATCGGCGACGTCCATGCCGCCGGCGCCGCGATGGTCCCAGGCGACACCCAGGCGTTGGCCGAGCTCGGCCCGCAGTTCCGACCGGTACAGGGCGCCGGCGGCGGCCACATGGCCGAACAGCCGCCGCCCGTCGAGGGCGGTCCACCGGCCGTCGTCGCCCTGTACAGCGTTGGCCACGACCACATGGGTGTGGAGGTGGGGATCGAGCGCCCGGCTGGTGCGGTGCCGGAACGCCGCTGCCGCCATGCCTGCGCTGCCCAGCATGCGGACCTCGCCGGCCGCACGGCGACGGGTGGTCACGGCCACATCGTCGAGGTACCCGGTGGCGGCCTCCACGGCGGCGTCATGTCCGGCGGTCACCTGTTCGGCCACCTCGGATCGTCCCAGTCCGCCGAGGATGCTGACCGACTTGGGCGCCGCGAAGACCAGGTCGTAGCCGGCGACCGGGCGGCGGCCGCTTCCCGGGCGGAGTGCCGGTCCCCCGCCGGGCCGCTCTCCGGCGAGCACGGCCTCGAGGTCGGCGGCGCCCACCGTTCCGGCCAGGTCCAGCCTGGCCGCCCCCCCACCGACCCACACGCCGGGGGGCTCTCCCCGCAGGCCGGTGCCCTCGGCCACGCCGGGCACGGCGTCGTCCACGTAGTAGCGGTAGGCACCCGGCCCCACCACCGCCACCTTCAGCACACGGGACCTCACGGGCCTACGGTACCGTGCCAGTCACTCTCATGTCACCTCATGATGTTTCGGACTTTTCCGATTCCGTGCGGAGGTAGCGGTCGAGGATGCGGGCGGCGGCGTCACGGCCGAGCAGGGCCAGGTCGGGCGGGTCGACGACGGCCACGGCGTCCCCGGCCCGGAGGAGGAGGCGGGCCAACCAGGCGTCACCGCCGACGGCCACCTCGACCTGGGGGCGTCCCGACGACGGCACCTGCTCTCCCAGGGACAGAACGGTCTCGGCGAACGGCGAGGACGGGTCGACCGCCAGGCGTACCCGGCGGGCCTCGGGTCCGGGGACGAAGGTCTCGAACCCGTCGGCGGCCGGTCCGGCGGTAGCGGGAGCACCTTCGGGACGGGCGACCGGGCGGGCCGAGCGGATGCGGTCGATCCGGAACCTGCGGGTGTCCCCGGCCGTGGCGCAGTAGGCGTCGACGTACCAGTGACCCTCCGAGGCGAAGACCCGGGCCGGGGCCACCACCCTGACCGACGCACGGTCGGTGGCGGCCGAGTAGTAGTCGATCTCGAGGCCCGACGACGACGCCACCGCCGACCTCACCTCCGCCAGCATGGGCGGCTCGTCGAGCACCACGTCCACCGCCCGGGTGCCCAGGGCCGCCTCGAGGCGGGACAGCGCACGCGACAGGGCGCCGCCCGGGTCGCTGCCGTCCACGGCGAGGACCGCCCGGGCGGCGGCGGCCAGGGCGAAGCCCTCCGAGGCGGTGAGGCGGCGGGGTCGGGCGAGGGCGTCCCCGAGCCGGGCCGACACCGTGGTATCGGTGACGATGATCTCGGTCAGCTGATCGGGCGTGTACGGCGGGAGCCCGCAGCACGCCGCCATCTCGAGCTCGGTCACCAGCACGTCGGTCGTCAGCCCGAACCGCTCGGCCGTCGCCGTGATGGGAGCCTCCCCCACCTGGGCGAGCCAGGTGACGATGGCGAGCAGGCGCCGAAGCCGGGTGGCCGTACCCTCCGGCATCCCTACGCCCCGTCTGCGCCGGCCATCCGGCGCAGCCGCTCGATCATGGCCGCCCGCACCTCCGGGGGTCCCACGATCTCGGCGTGGTCGAGGAGGCCGAGCACCCACGTGAGGAGGGCATCGACATCGGTGGCGGCGACGGTCAGGGAGGCGGAGCCGTCGGCCCGCCGGGCACGGACCTCGGCATCGCCGAGCTCGGCGAGAACGCGTCCGGCCTCCACGGCATCCACCTCGAGCTCCACCTCGACCTCGTCGCCGGGACCGAACCGCCACGGCGCCGTCGAGAACGTCTCGGACCGGTCGAACCCGTCCGGGACGGGACCGCTGCCGGGCGCGCCCACCTCCGGCACCCCCTCGATGCGGTCGACCCGGAAGGTGCGGGCCGCGGCCCGGTCCCTGTCGTGGGCGACCAGGTACCAGTGCCCGTCGTGGAAACGGAGCCCGGCCGGGGCGACGTGGCGGCGAGCGCCCCGGTAGTCGAACGCGACCCCGGCCGCCTGACGCACCGCCTCGAACAGCACCGGCAGCAGCGGGAGGTCCACCGGCGAGGGAAGGTCGATCACGGGCAGGTCGCCGGCCATATTCGGGCCGCCGGCGCCGGCGGCGCCCAGCTTCCCCAGCGCATCGACGCCGCTAGGCTCGCCGAGGTGCACTCCGGCCACGGCCAGGTTGAGCGCCGCCTGCTCCTCCGGCGCGAGGTCGAGCCTCGGGAGGTAGTACCGCTCGCGGTCGATCCGGTACCCGGTCTGGTCAGGTCCGCCGACCTGGGTCGCGTCGAGCGGAACGCCCTCCTCCCGCAGCAGGCGCTTGTCCCGTTCGAACGCCTGGCGTCGCGCCCCCGTCGAGGTCGGGTAACCCGGCACCCGGTCGGCGATCTCGCGCAGGCTCAGCGGCCGGTCCGTGTCGAGCAGTACCAGCAACAGGTCGGTCACGCGTTCGAGCCTGTCCACCGGCGTCACTCTAGGGGCCGACCGTGAGCGGGCCCTACGCCTTCCGGCTGCACGTCGTGGCGTGGGCGCTGCTGATCGGCGTCGCCGCCATCGTCGTCGTCCTCCATCGACGAGCGGTGCGAACGGGCGGCGTGGGGACCGCCCCCTGGCCTCCCCGCCAGATCGCCGCCTGGGGTGGCGCCCTGGGCGCCGCCGCCGTGGCCCTCACGTGGCCGCTGGCCGACCTGGCCGCCCACTGGTCGCTCACGGCCCTCGTCTTCCAGCGCCTGCTGCTCGTGCTGGCGGTGGCCCCGCTGGCCATGGCGGGCCTGCCGTACGACGTCGTGGCCCGCCTCACCCGACCGCGCCTCGTCGACGCGTTGCTCGACCGGTGCCGGCGGCCGCTGGTGGCCGTGGCCGTCTTCAGTGTCGTGGCCGTGGGGTCCTTCACCGTCCCGCTGGTACAGGCCCAGGCCCGGTCGCCCGTGGCCCGGGCCGTCCTCGACGCGGTGGTGCTGGCCGCCGGGGTGGTGCTGTGGCTGCCGGTGATCGGCAGGGTCCCCGGCATCCTCCGGCTGCGGCCGTTCGGTCGGCTGGTCTACCTGGTCGTCCAGGCCGTCCTGCCGGCGTTCCTCTCCTTCATCTACATCTTCGCCCGTCATCCGTTCTACCCGTGCTTCTCCGGGTCCCCACCGCGCCCTGGGGGTGGCGCCGCTGAACGACCAGCAGATCGCCGGTTTCGTGTCCAAGATCGGCATGCTGACCGTGCTCATCGCCAGCGGTGCGGTGGTCCTCAGCCGGGCCCAGCGCACGGAGGAGGACGAGGCCGCCCACGAGCCCCTCATGTGGGCGGATGTCGAGCGCGAGATCGAGCGGGCCGACCGCCGCCGGTACCGCCACGGACGGGCGGGCGCCGGCGGGGAAGGCGATCCGGGCTGAGGTTCCGGGGCCAGGCCGCGCCGGGGTACCGGCGGCACGGCGCCGGGCGGTCCGCATTCCGGCGACGTCCCGCGGCGGGGGGTCGGGTTCCCTACCATGGCCCCGTGGCAGTCGATGCAACGCAGCCCTCCATCCGTCGTCTGGTCACCGGCACCATCCAGGCCGGCATCGAGGTGCTGGCCGGGCGCCGGGTGATGGTCATCCGCAGCATCTCCGCCCGGCGGCGGGGGGCGCTCGGCATCGTGGACGGCGACACCATCCGCGAGGCGGCCGAGAAGGCGCTCGAGCTCAGGGTGCCGGTGGTCTTCGTGGTAGCTGCCAGCGGTGCCGACGTGTCGGAGGGGATCGACTCCCTGCACGGCTGGGGCCGGGCCGCCCGCGCCCTGGCCGACTGCTCGGGGATCGTGCCCGTCATCGCCGTCGTCTCGGGCCCGGCCATCTCCGGACCGGCCCTCATGCTCGGGATCGCCGACATCGTCATCATGACCTCGGAGGCGTTCGCGTTCGTCTCGGGCCCGGCCATGGTCGAGGACTTCACCGGCGTCCGCATCGGCATCCACCAGCTCGGGGGGGCCGGCATGCACTCCCGGTCCAGCGGGATCTGTGCCATCGAGGCGGCCGACACCGACGAGGCCATGGCACACGTCGAGGCGCTGATCGACCTGTTGCCCGACAACGGCGACGAGCTGCCGCCGGTGACCGAGTCCGCCGATCCCGTGGACCGGTCGATCCCCGAGCTGCGGGAGATGATCCCGGCCCGGGCCACCAGTTCCTACGACGTCCGCCACGTGGTGGCGGCCATCGCCGACGGCGGCGACCACATCGAACTGTGGGCCCGCTGGTCACCCCAGCTGTCGGTGGGGCTGGCCCGCATCGCCGGGCGACCGGTCGGCTATCTCGCCAATCAGCCTCAGGCCCTGGCCGGCACCCTCGACATCGAGGCCTCGCAGAAGGGCGCCCGGTTCGTCCGGCTCTGCGACGCCTTCAACCTGCCGATCCTCACCCTGGTCGACACGCCCGGGTTCCTGCCCGGCAAGGACCTCGAGTGGCGGGGGATGATCCGTCACGGGGCCGAGCTGGCGTTCGCCTACGCGGAGGCCACCGTGCCCCGCATCTGCGTCATTCTGCGCAAGGCGTTCGGCGGGGCCTACATCGTGATGGACTCCCGGGGGCTCGGCAACGACCTGTGCTTCGCCTGGCCCGGTGCGGAGATCGCCGTCATGGGGGCCGACGGCGCCGTGCAGATCCTCCACCGGCGGGCGGCACCCGAGGAGCGACCCGCCCTGCAGGACGAGTACACCCGACGGTTCCTCACCCCCTGGCAGGCGGCCGAGCGGGGGTTCGTCGACGCCGTCATCGATCCCGCCGACACCCGGATCGTGGTGATCGACGCGCTGGTCGCCCTGGAGTCGCAGCGCGAGGTGCTGACCGGGCGCAAGCACACCGTGGGGCCGATGTAAGGCGGCCCTGTCTACCGGTGCTTACTTCGAGGGACGCCAAGTCGGCCCAGGCGCGAACCAGCCCGGGGACGGAGTCGATGCTCCGTGCCCCGGGCCGTTTCATCCAGTCTGCACACCAGGTGCCGACGGTTGTGACGTGGTCAGGTGACCCTTACACAGCGTTCGGGTACTTGGTCGTCGTCCAACCGCTGGTGGCCGTGGCCGGCGACACTGCCGTGACCGTTGAAGCCGGTCCGGGATTCACCGATTGGAGGGCGGCCGTGTCGGCGGTGCACGTGGTGCCCTTGAACACGATGTAGTACGTGCCCGCCGCGGCGGTCACTGGCCATGCTGTGGGCGACGCCGTTTCGGTGGTGGCCTCGTTGGTCAGGATGCCCCAGCAGTCGCCTGCCGCCGACTTGGCGATCACCATGACGCCGTTGCCGGTCCCGTCCTGGAGCACCGAGATGTGGTTCTGGTCGGTGGAGGCGGCGTTGTCACCGACGAACGTGAGGCTCGGTTCGGCCGACGACAGCGAGTTCTTCGCGGCCGTCGAGGCCGGCGTTCCGTAGGACTGGTTGTTGCCGTAGACGGCCTTGGCGTTCTGCAGGGCGGTCTCGAGGTTGGACTGGGCGGCGCGGTCCTGGGCGCCGCCCTTGACCCCGAGGAATGTCGGGATGGCGATGGCGAGAAGGATGGCCATGATCAGCAAGACCACCATCAGCTCGATGAGGGTGAAGCCGGAGTCCGTCTCCCCGGCGTCCTCCGAATCGGGACTGAGTCTCGTCCCGGCGAGTCGTTGCAGCACATGCATGACTGCCTCCTAGACCATCGTGGTCATCGCATAAGAATCATGGATCGACATCGGTCGACACTCACTCATCGTCACATTGGCGTGCCAACTTTCGGTGAGCGACCTGTGAATGTTGTCCACAGGGACGGCGCAGACGCGAAGCAGCCCGGGGACGGAGTCGATGCTCCGTGCCCCGGGCCGTTTCATCCAGTCTGCACACCAGGTGCCGACGGTTGTGACGTGGTCAGGTGACCCTTACACAGCGTTCGGGTACTTGGTCGTCGTCCAACCGCTGGTGGCCGTGGCCGGCGACACTGCCGTGACCGTTGAAGCCGGTCCGGGATTCACCGATTGGAGGGCGGCCGTGTCCGCGGTGCACGTGGTGCCCTTGAACACGATGTAGTACGTGCCCGCCGCGGCGGTCACTGGCCATGCCGTGGGCGACGCCGTCTCGGTCGTGGCCTCGTTGGTCAGGATGCCCCAGCAGTCGCCGGCGGCCGACTTGGCGATCACCATGATGCCGTTGCCGGTCCCGTCCTGGAGCACCGAGATGTGGTTCTGGTCCGTGGAGGCGGCTGCCATCGCCGACGAACGTGAGGCTCGGCTCGGCCGAGTTCAGCGACGCCACGGCGGCGCCGGCCGGCGTTCCGTAGGACTGGTTGTTGCCGTAGACGGCCTTGGCGTTCTGCAGCGCCGTCTCGAGGTTGGACTGCGCGGCGCGGTCCTGGGCACCGCCCTTGACCCCGAGGAACGTCGGGATGGCGATGGCGAGCAGGATGGCCATGATCAGCAAGACCACCATCAGCTCGATGAGGGTGAAGCCGGCATCGGCCGCCTCGCCGTCAGCGATCGTCGATCCAGCCGTCCTTCGCTCGTCCATCATTTGCATGATGTTGTTCAACACGGTTGTTCTCCTTGTCGTCGGCACCTGACCCCGAGGTGCGATCCGCGAACGCCCAATGACGGCTGTACCGACTCGCACGTTCACATGAATCATCGGTACGCGTAATGGCGACCTGAACACAACTTCCCGACAACCATTTTGTGCCCGAGCCCTTTAGGCACCAGTCCTGGACAACAGCCCAATGTGCCGCTGCGCAGTGGGTCGGGCGTCGCCGGGACGCGACCGTGCCCCCCGCCGAAAGGCGGGGGGCACGGATCGGACCTCCTCGATCAGCGAGGTTGCTTACTTCGCCGACGTGAAGGCGTTGACGGTCCAGTTACCCGGCGTCGTCATACCTGCGGCGTTCACCGTCTTGCCCACGGCAACGTCCGCACTGCAGGTTCCGCTGTACGAGATGTAGTAGGTACCGGCAGCATTGGTAACGGGCCATGCCGTCGGATTGCCGACCTCGGTCGTGGCCTCGTTGGTGAAGATGCCCCAACAGTCGCCACCGGCCGACTTGTTCACCAGCATGATGCCATTGCCAGTCTGGTCCTGGAGGACCGAGATGTGGTTCTGGTCCGTGGACGCGGTCGGGTCGGTGACGAACGTCAGGCTCGGCTCAGCCGACGACAGCAGCACCTCGGCCGCGGTCGCAGCCGGCGTCCCGTAGGACTGGTTGTTGCCGTAGATGGCCTTTGCGTTCGTCAGTGCCGTCTGAAGGTTCGACTGCGCGGCCCGGTCCTGGGCACCACCCTTGACCCCGAGAAACGTCGGGATGGCGATGGCGAGCAAGATGGCCATGATCAGCAGAACCACCATGAGCTCGATCAGGGTGAAGCCAGCGTCAGCCTCCATACCCTCCTCGATCTCATCGTGGCGCTTCTCATTGAGGCGCTCGATGATGGTTGAAAGCATGACTACCTCCGTGTTTGAAGTTGCAATAATGACCGTCGACTGAAGATCCACCTGCCGACTTCACTGGTATCGGGCCGCTGGGCTGCGAACTTGAGGGGTATTGATAAGAAAAGTTTGCGTGGGTAGTGCCAGTGGAATCCGCCACCCGCTCGCGGGCCCCACGGGGACAACTGCACGCCGGACGGACGCAATCTCCCCGGCGCGTCGACGGCTCTGCGTCACGTCAATGCCGTCGGTCGAGGCGCCCCCTCGACTACCGTTCTCGCTGCATCCGGATCAGGGGGATGACCGTGGAGCGTCAGGTTGCAGAAGGGACTCGAGGGGCTGCCGACGGCTCGGCGCAGGCCGTGATCGACGACGCCCCGGCGGTCACACCTATCGCCGGCTCCCCTCCGCCGCGTCGTCAACGAGCCCGTTGGCTCGGGTGGGCCGCCGCCGTCGGCGTGGTCGCACTGGTGTTGGCACGCTCATCGACCGAGGCCCTCCCGGTCTGGACGGCCAAGTCGGCGGTGGCTCTGGTACTCACCGGCATCGCCGTCCCCCAGCTGATCCTCCTCCTGAGGAGGCCGGGGCCCCTCCGGAGGACGGCCGTGGCGGCAACGGTCTTCCTGGGAGCAGTGGCACTGGCCGTCGTCGCCTCGCCGCTCATCGGCGTGGGCTTCTTTGGGGCGTACGGGGCCAGCCTCGGCGTGGGTTGGATCTTCTACCTGGCCCTCGTGGCCTTCTGGGCCCTCGGTGCGACCGTCGATGACGCCGGGACGAGGTTGATCACGGATGCCATCGTCATCTCCTGCGTGCTCGACGCGGCGGCATCGGTGCTGTCGGTCTTCTCGAACCGCCAGTCTTCGTTCTCCGATCTCCTCTCCCACATCCCCGGGATCTTCGTCTCGGGCGGTCAATCGCTCGGCCTGATGGACAACTCGGTGTTCTCCGGCGGGCTGCTGACCGGGGGGATCGCCCTGCTCATCTATGCCGAGCACTACAGGAGCAAGACGCGGCTCGAGCTGCTGGCCGTCCTGGCGCTCGGCCTGGAGCTCTCCGGCTCCCGTTTCGGACTCTTCTTCACGGCGGCCGTGCTGTTGTGGTTCGGCGTGCGCAAGGGCGTCGCCCCGGCGGCGCGGGCGCTCGGGGCCGTCGCCCTCGGCGTGCTGGCCGGCTACCTGCTCGACAAGCTCGTCCACGGGTCGGACGTCGGCGCCCGGATCGCCGGCACGGGGGCCGGCGGCGCCTACGGTCCCCGGCTGACGGAGTGGATCGACGCGGTGCGCGTGGCCGCCCATCACCCGCTCCTCGGCGTAGGCCCCGCCCAGGGAATGGATTTCATCACGCCGTACTACTCCCGGACGTTCTCTGCGGACTCGGCACCCTTCCGCGACGCCCACAACCTCTTCGTCGAGCTGCTCCTCACCACGGGCCTCGTGGGCGTGCTCTGTTTCGTGGCGTGGCTGATCCCGGCGCTCCGTCGGGCGCGGGGTCCGTTGCTCGCCGGCGCGCTCGGGATGCTCGCCATCGGCATGGTGGAGCCCCTCTACGTCGGCCTCACCCCGATCGCCTTCCTCGCCCTGGGAGCGGCGTCGAACGTCCGCCGGCAGTCGCCGCTGCCGCCGCGGCCGTCTCCGGCAGGCGACGACCGGGTTGGCCTACCCGGTGGATCGGAGCAGGCCGCGGTGTCGGCGCCTCCTCCGCCCGGCGGTGCCGGACCGGCCGGCGTCCCGGGTGTCCCCGACGCCGATCGGGCCACGGCCGTCCTCCGGGTCGTCACCGTCGCGGTGGCCGTCGCCGCGGCCGTCTCCCTGCTTGCGGGTGACGCCCTGCTGCATTCGGGTCAATCGTCGGCACCGCCGTCGACCAGCGACCTCGAGGCGGCCCAGCACCTCCTGCCTCCTTGGCCGGCCGTTCCCGAGGCGATCGCGCCGGCGTACAGCGGGTCCGGCACGACGCCGTCGGATGGAGCGGTGGCGGTGTCGTGGTTGCACACGGCCATCGACCGGGATCCCAGGGACTTCTCGACCTGGGACCAGCTGGGAACACTTCAGCTGCAGGAAGGGGATACCGCTTCGGCTGCGGCGTCCTTCCGGATGGCACTGACCCTCTTTCCGTGGTCGCCGATCGCCCTGTCGGGGATGGGCACGGCGCAGCTCGCACTCGGCCGTCCGGCGCTCGCACTCTCGTGGTTCCGGAAAGCCGACGAGACGGCGCCCACCACCGTGACCACGTACCAGGCCAGCTGCCTGACGCACGCCCTGGCCCGTACGAGCGATCCGAAGACCGTCCTCGAGATCTGCCCGGCCACGCCGCCACTTCTCCAGTTGCTCGGCTCGCGTCCTCCGGGCTGGGTGGTGACCCCCGGGGTCACCTCGACCGCCCCTGCGTTTCCCGGACTCGGCTCCTAGCCGTCTGGACCCGGTGTCGGGCACGCACCGGCTCCAGGGAGCGGTCGAGGTGGCGACCCGTGCGGCCCGCGGTCCGGCCTCCTTCGAGGCCGGGGATGACGACCGGGATCAGTGGATCAGCTTGATGTAGCTGAACATCGGGAGGTAGAGGGAGATGACCATGACGCCGACACCGACGCCCATGACCAGCGTCAACAGCGGCTCCAAAAGGGCGGTCAGCTGGTTGACGGTGTTCTCCACCTCGTCGTCGTAGAACTCGGCCACCTTTCGGAGCATGCCGTCGAGCGCACCCGTCTGCTCGCCGACCTCGATCATCTGCACCACCAGGGTGGGGATGACGTCCTCGTGCTCCCGCAGGGGCTCGGCCAGCGGGCGGCCCTCGCGCACGCCGTTCTTCGCCTCGATCAGCACGTCCGAGACGATCTGGTTACCGGCGGTGTCCGCGCAGATGTCGAGCGATTCGAGGATGGGAACGCCCGAGGTGATGAGCGAGGACAGCGTGTTGGTCACCCGGGCCAGGGCGACCTTGTGGAAGAGCGGCCCGAACACCGGCGGCTTCAGCTTCATCCGGTCCCAGATGTGACGCCCGTCGTCCGTGGCGATCCACCGCCGGACGCCGACGATGGTGCCGACGATGACGGCGATGACGACCAGTAGCCAGGCGCTCGTCATGATCTTCGAGAGGTTGATCAGCAGCTGCGTGGGCAGCGGCAGCTGGCCGCCGAGGGACGTGAACAGCTTCTGAAAGACGGGGACGATGAAGATGATCATCGCCGAGAAGATCAGCACCATCACGCCGAGCACCACAGCCGGGTAGGTCATCGCAGACTTGATCGTCCGGTTGAGGTTGGCCTGCTTCTCGATCGTCGTGGCCAGGCCAGTGAGGACCTGGTCGAGGTTACCGCCGACCTCACCCGCCTGGACGAGGGTGCAGAACAGATGGGAGAACACCTTCGGGAATTTGGCGCATGCACCCGACAGTGACGAGCCGCGTTCGACGTCCAGCCGGACCTCGTTGAGGACCCGCGCCAGCTCGGCGTTGTCGACCTGGCTGGCCAGGATCCCCAGCGACCGCACCACCGAAAGGCCCGAGTCGACCATGGTCGACAGCTGCCGGGTGACGACGGCGACCTCCTTCAGCTTGACGCGGTCGGAGAAGCCGGGGATCTTGATCTCCGTCTTCATGTGGATGGCCGATTTGGGGGTCACCGAGATCGGCATGTAACCCATCTCGCGAAGACGACGCACGACCAGCTGCATGCTGTCGCCCTCGAGCTGTCCCTCGACCAGGCCCCCGGACTTGTCCCGGACCTTGTAGTCGAACGTGAGCGCCACGATCCCCCCTATTGTCCCCGTCGCCGCTTACTTATGAATTCAAATGATTTCTGAGATCTTCCTCATTGCGTGACCTGTCGAAGGCCACGCTCTCCGAGATCGACCCCTCCTTCACCAACCGGGCCAGACCCTGGTCCATGGTCTGCATCCCGAACGTCGCCCCCGTCTGCATGATCGAGTAGATCTGGTGGGTCTTCGCCGACCGGATGAGATTCCGCACCGCCGAGGTGCACACGAGCACCTCGCAGCACGCGATCCGACCGGTACCGTCGGCATTCAGGATGAGCTGCTGCGTCACCACCCCTTCGAGGGTGGACGCCAGCATCACCCGGATCTGCTCCTGTTGGTTGGTGGGAAAGACGTCGATGATGCGGTCCACCGTCTGGGGCGCATCCTGGGTGTGCAACGTCGCGAAGACCAGGTGGCCCGTCTCGGCCGCCGTCAACGCCGTCGAGATCGTCTCGAGGTCGCGGAGCTCGCCTACGAGGATGACGTCGGGGTCCTGGCGGAGCACTCGGCGGAGCGCCTCGGCGAACGAGAACGTGTCCTCACCGATCTCGCGCTGGTTGATGATGGAGCGCTTGTGCTCGTGGAGGAACTCGATCGGGTCCTCGACCGTGATGATGTGCAGCGGCTTGGTCCGGTTGATGATGTCGATCAGGGACGCCAGCGTCGTCGACTTCCCGGACCCGGTGGGACCGGTGACCAGCACCAATCCGCGCCGGAGCTCGGTGAACGCCCGGACCGGCTCGGGGATGCCGAGCGACTCGAAGGCCGGCATCTCGTGGGGGATGGGCCGCAGTGCGGCCGCCACCGTGCCACGCTGCAGCGAGACGTTCACGCGGAAGCGCCCGACGCCGGCGATGGAGTGCGACGTGTCGAGCTCCCTCTCCTCCTCGAAGCGCTCCCGTTGCGACGCGGGGAGGATGCCGAAGATCATCTCGCGGATGTCCTCGTTGGTCAGGCGCGGGCACCCCTCGATCGGGCGCATGGCGCCGTGGAGGCGGATGCACGCCGGCATCTGCGCGGTCAGGTGGAGGTCCGAGGCGCCCACCGACACGGCGTAGCGGAGCAGGTCGTCGATGTGGAGCGGCATGTTCTCGTCCGCGACCACCGACGGCATCTGTTGGTCGGTCGGCTGCTCCCCGAAGTTCGTGGCCGACCGGTCCGGCGCGGTCTCGGCGCCGTTCTGCGACGCCGGTGGCGCGGCCGGCGCCGCCGCCGGTGCCGGAGCGACGGCGGCCTGCATCTGCCGCACGACCAGGGGATCGGCGAGCACGGGGTTGATCCGGTACCCCGTGACCGCGCCCAGCGCGTTCAGATCGTCCGGCGCCGGCGGTTCGGCGAAGGCGACGACCAGCTGGTTCCCGTCGAGCAGGACGCCGACGGCCTCATATTCGGAGGCGACCTGGGCGGGGATGGCGGAGATGGCCTCCGGCTGTGGTGCGGCCGCCGTGAGGTCCACCGCCTGCAGCTGCGCCAGCTGGGCCATGGCGCCCACGACGACCCCGGGCAGCGCCAACTGGCGCTCGAGGAGCAGGGTACCGAGCGGTTGCCCGGTCGCCTGCGCCTCCGCCAGCAGCGGTGCCAGGTTCTGCTCGGTCGAGTACCCACCGACGACGAGCGCGTGGGCCAGGCGCTGCGACCATTCCACGCGGTGTTCCGTGAAGACGGGGCTCATGCCACCACCCGGAGCACTTCCTCGAGCGTGGTCTCGCCCTCCATGGCCTTGCGAAGTCCACTGGCGCGGAGCGTGACCATCCCCTCTTGAACGGCAAGACGATGGATATCGTCCGCCGAGCCCCCCTCGATGATCATGCGCTCGACCTCCTCGGTCATCACCATCAGCTCTGAGATCGCTTTACGTCCACGGTAGCCCGTGTTCGAACACGCGGTGCAGCCGACGGCCCGGTAGAGCTTGTCGAGCGCGCCCAACTTTTCGACTTCGTCGATCTGCCAACCGGCCGACAGGATCTCCGCCTCGGAGGGTTCGTAGGCCTCCTTGCAGTTCGTGCACAGGCGCCGCGCCAGGCGCTGGGCGAGGACCGCCGAGATCGACGACGACACCAGGAACGGCTCGAGTCCCATCTCCACCAGCCGCATCGGCGTCGACGCTGCGTTGTTGGTGTGGAGCGTCGCCAGGACCAGGTGGCCCGTCAGGGCGGCCTCGATGGCGATCGTGGCCGTTTCCTTGTCGCGGATCTCACCGACGAGGACGATGTCGGGGTCGGATCGCAGGATCGACTTCAGGGCCGAGGCGAACGTCAGACCCGCTTTGACGTTGAGTTGCACCTGGTTGATGCCCGAGATCTGCAGTTCGACCGGGTCCTCGACCGTGATGATGTTCTTCGTCGGTGAATTGAGCGCCGAGAGGGTCGTGTACAGCGTGGTCGACTTGCCGGACCCGGTCGGGCCGGTGACGAGGATGGTGCCGTACGGCTTGGTGTAGATGTCCTCGTAGGTCGCCAGGAGCTCCGGGTCGAATCCGAGGTCGCCGAAGCCCAGGATCACGCTCGACTTGTCGAGGACCCGCATGACGATCTTCTCGCCGTGGATCGTCGGCAGCGTCGCCATCCGGAGGTCGACGCCCTTGTTGCCCACATTGAGGGAGATGCGGCCGTCCTGGGGAATCCGGTGCTCGGCGATGTTCATGTCCGCCATCACCTTCAGGCGGGTGACGACGGCCTGCGCGATGGACCGGGGCGCCGTCTGCGCCTCGTGCAGCACGCCGTCGATGCGGAACCGGACGCGGAGGTCCTTCGCCGTCGGCTCCACGTGGATGTCCGACGCACGCTCGTTGAGCGCCTGGAGGATCAGCAGGTTGACGTAGCGGATGATGGGCGCGTCCTCGGTGACCGCCTGGATGTCGTCGAGGCCCTTCTCGGCGTCGGAGTCGAAGTCGCCGGCGGCCTCGGCCGCCATGTCGGCGACGTCGCTGCCCCCGTGATACGCCCGGCTGATGCTGGCTGCGATCTGGCTGCGGGTGGCGACGACGATGATGAACCCGCGACCCATGATCGTCCGGAGGTCGTCCATGGCGAACACGTCGGTCGGATTCGACGCCGCCACCACAGGCGTGCCCGACTCGTTGGCGATGACCAGGACGTTGTGGTGGCGCGCCGTCGCCTCGGGGATGAGGGTCGTGGCGTCGAGGTCGACGCCGCTCACGTCGAGGTCGACGAACTCGAGCCCCATCTCCTGGGCCATCCCCCACATGAGGTCCGCCTCGGTCACGAGGTTCGAGGCCGTCAGGACCCTGGCGATGCTCTGCCCGGTGCGGTCGTGCTCGGTGAGGGCGGCCTCCATGTCGGCCACCGACACCCGACCGCCCTCGATCAGCGCCCGCGCCAGGGGCGGCAAGTTCGCCAGTCCCTCGCCCAGATCGACGGCCTCGTCCTCGCCCGCATGCTGCTCCTCGTAGGTGGCGACGGCCTCCTCCACCAGGTCGGCCGCGATGGCGGCGGAGTCGTCCACGTCCTGCAGCTCCGGCACGTGCGGTGTCGCCACCGCTTCGGCGAACGCGGTGAGCTCGTCCGCCGTGTGCTGGAAGGCGATCTCCGTCGACGGCAGGTCGGGGACGATCGGTTCGAAACCCAGCACCGCGCCGGTGTCGGCCACCCCGGGGGCCGGTGGGACCTCGTCCTCGACGGCGCCCGCCACGTCGTCGACCGGCCCGGCGTCGCCCGGCACCGTCGTGCCGGCGTCATCGGCCGGCGCCTGCACCTCGGGAACCTCGACCTCGTCGGACACGACCGGAGGTTCCGGCAGGGCCGCATCGGCGTCAGGGACGGCCGGCTCGACCTCCGGCAGGGAGGTCTCGAGCTCCGGGGCGAGGTCCGAAGGCGCGTCCGCGTCTCCCCCGTCGACCGGAACCGAAGCTTCGATGTCGACGGCGGCGCCGGCGTCGTCGGAGGCGATCCCGGCGTCATCCGCAGGAGGCACCGGGAAGAGGTCCTCGGCGTCTGGCGAATCGACGACCATCGGCGAGGCCATCAGGTCCTGCCATTCGTCGTCGGCGGCCGGGGCGACCAGGGACTCGGTGGCACCGAGATGCGTTCCGTTGCCATTCGTGGTCGGTGGCGGCAGCTCCGCCCCGTCTACGCCGGCGGCGGCGAAGGCGTCGGCAGCCAGCTCTTCCGTGGGCGGCGGCGCGAAGGCGGCGCCGAACATCGACAGTCCGAGCGCACTGTCGACATCGCCGGAGTCCGCCGATTCGGCCGCCGGGGGTTCCGACGCCGGAGGCGCGGGAGGCGGTGGAGGTGCGGCCGGGGCGCCGTCCGACGGCCCGTACAGCTGGTCCAGCCACCGGTCGATCTGGTCCCCGGCCGCCACCACCGAGATGAAATCCCTGCCGATGGACGCCCGCACGGTGTCCAGGGTGAAGACGTCGTCGGGGTTGGCGATGGCGACGACGGGGGTGCCGAACTTCCTCTTTACAGGGACCACCTGGTGCCGGCGGGCCACGGCGGCCGGAATGACCTCGGCCGCGGCCGTGTCAACCCCATAATTATCCAGGTCGACGAACTCGAGATCGTGCTCGCTCGCCAGGAAGCGCACCGCGTCGACATCACTCATGTCATCACCATCGGCGCACTCACGCCCAAGATTGAACGGACGCCGGACCAATACCCCGCATGCACGAACCGACCCATCGAACCGCCCTCGATCCACCGGTGGCGGTGCTACCGTGCCCCGACCGGCCCCCTTCGGTCTCAACCCACATACTCTCTCACCTCGACCAGAGGTGCACAAGGGCGGGACGGCCCCGCCGACGCCGGCCGCACCCCGGACGATTCGGCTCCTGAGCTGGCACTGAAGGGACGCTCATGACGCGGCGCAACGGACAGTGACGGGCAGGCACCTACCCCTCGGAGTCGCCGTCACGATCGCGTTCGTCGCCGGCGCCGCCATCGGGTCGTTTCTGAACGTCGTCGTCTACCGGGTCCCCCGGGGCCTCTCCGTCTCGAAGCCCCGGTCGTTCTGCCCGCGCTGCGGGCGCCAGCTCTCGGGATGGGAGAACATCCCGGTGGTGTCGTGGCTCGGCCTCCGCGGCCGGTGCCACGGGTGCCACGAGCCCATCTCCGTCCGGTACCCGCTGGTCGAGCTGGGCACCGCCGTCTCGTTCGCCGCCGTCACCTGGGCACTCGACGGCACCTTCGTGGCCATCCCGTACTGCGTGCTGGCGGCCACGGTCCTCACCATCGTCCTCATCGACACCGGCGAACGCCGGGCACCCCGGTCGATCGCGGCCTCGGGCACGGCGGCCGCACTGGTACTGCTGATCGCCTACCAGGTGTGGAAGCGCCCCCATCATGGGCTGGTCGGGGCGTTCGCGGGCACCGCCGTGGGGATCGTCGCCTACGTCGTGCTGACCAGAGTCGACCCGGACGCCCGCCGCCGCCTCGTCCAGGGGCGCACCGCTCTGCTCCCGACCGGCTGCTGGCTCGGGGGGCTGCCGCTGCACGCGGTGGTACCGGGGATGGCGGCGGGCGCGGTGGGCCTGGGCGCCCTCTGGCTCGTCGGACTCGTCCCCCGGACCGGCGCGGCCGCGTCCGCGACCACGTCCGAGGACTGTTCGCCCGCCGCGTGCGCGTCGTGCGATTCGGGCTGCACGCGCACGCGTCCCGAGCGCGGCGTACGGGGCGCACTGGCCATCGCCGCCGCCCTCGCCTGCGCGGTAAGTCTCATGATCTCCGCATAGTCCGCGTACCATTGGGTGCATGTCCGACATGGCCCGTGATCCCGTCGCAGCCAACGGCGGCCGGGCCGTGCGCCGTGTCGTCATCGTCGACGACCACGAACTGCTGCGAGCCGGAACCCGGCAGATCTTCGAGCAGGCCGGTGGATTCGCGGTGGTGGGAGAGGCCGCCGACGGCGAGGAGGCACTCCGGATCGTCGATCGGGAGCTGCCCGACGTCGTCCTCGTCGACATCCGCCTTCCCTCGACCAACGGCATCGAGCTTGCCCGGCACCTGATCAACGCACATCCGTCGATGACCGTGCTGATCCTGAGTGCCTACGACGACGAGGACTACGTCAGGGCCGCCCTTTCGGTCGGCGTCTCGGGCTACCTCCTCAAGACGACCCCCGCCCACGAGCTCGTCCGTGCCATCAATGTCGCCTGTGACGGCACCAACGTGCTCGATCCCGCCGTCTCCGCCCGCCTCATCGACCGCCCGTCCGGCCGCAACGCGGCCGAACCGTCGCCGCTCACCGCCCGGGAGCAGCAGGTCGTCCGCCTGGCGGCCAAAGGGCTCGCCAACAAGGCCATCGCCCGTGAGCTCGGCATCAGCCCCCGCACGGTCGAGGGCCACCTCAACCATGTCTTCGAGAAGCTCGGCACCACGTCGCGCACCGGCCTCGTCCACTACGCGCTGACCACCGGGCTGCTCTCCGATCACGAGGACTCCGGCGCGGAGCGGAACGAGCCGTAGTGGCCGCGCGCCCATCGGCCCGTTCCGCGGCCGGCGAGGCCGGCGGCTACCAGCAACATGCCGAATCGGTCACGGCACCCTGGCGCCAGTCCCGGTTCTGGCTGGTACAGCTGGTCGTCCTGGCGCTGTACCTCGTCCGCCTGGCGGCGCTGGTGGCGTTCAACGTGCACGAGACCGGGTGGTCGGCGGCGACAGCCGGCGCGGCGGTCTTTCTCATCCCCCTCGTCTACGCCGCTTTGAACTTCGGCCTTCTGGGCGCGGCCAGCACGGCCGGGTGGGTGACGGTGCTCTTCCTCCCCGAGTGCGTCTCGTTGGCGGATGCCGGGGAGGCCTCGGGCGCGTGGGCACTCGTCATCCAGCTCGCGGTCATCGACGGCGTCGCACTGGTGGTCGGGCGACGCGTCACCGACGACCGGATGGCGAGGGCGGCCGCGGAACGGGCCGAGGCCGCCCACGAGCAGGCCGAGAGCCTCTACCGCGACCTCTTCGAGTCGAACCTGTCGCCCATCGTCATCGTGGACGGCACCGGCATCGTCGTGGAGCTGAACGCAGCCGCCCGGCGGATGTTCAGGCACCCCGGCCCGCTCGGGGACCACAGGGCGCCGGCGTCCCGCGACGATTCGAGGCTCATCGACGTCGTCGGGGCGGCGGCGGCGTCCACCATCCTCGCCGACCTGGTGCCCGACCTGCGCGCCGCCCAGCGTCACGAACCCTCGCCGGAGGCCATGCAGACCGGCCCCAGGGAACCGGTCGCGCCGGTGAGCTTTCGGACCGAGGGCTCCGAGGTGCTCCTGCGCCCGACCCTGACGCCGCTCCAGCATCCGATCGCCGGCGGAGTGGCCCAGGTCGTCTTCGAGGACGTCACCGCCGAGACGTTGCGCCGGGAGCACGTGGAGGCCTATGCCGGCCAGGTCGTGCTCGGCCAGGAGGAGGAGCGCCGCCACCTCGCGCAGGAGCTCCACGACGGCCCACTGCAGGCGCTGATCCATCTCTGTCGACAGATCGACGGCGTCGACGTCGCCGACACCGGCGCCGCCGGCGTCAGGGAGCAGCTCGACCAACTTCGGGTGACGACCGAGGCCACGGTGGACGAGCTCAGGAGCATCGCCCGCGGCCTGCGTCCGTCGATCCTCGACGATCTCGGCCTCGACGCGTCCCTCCGCCAGATGGCAGCCGCGGCCGCCGCCCGGACCGGCAACATCGTCGAGTTCACCCTGACCGGCCCGCCCAGGCGGCTGCCACCCGACACCGAGCTCGCACTCTTCCGCATCACGCAGGAGGCCGTCTCCAACAGCGAGAAGCACGCCGAATCCTCCCGGACCGACGTCGTCCTCAGCTTCCAGGTCGACGAGGTCCGGCTGACGATCTCCGACGACGGCGCCGGCTTCACCCAGGCGGACGCCGAACGGGCCGACCTCCGCGGCTCGCTCGGTCTGACGGGAATGGCCGAACGGGCCCACCTCGTCGGGGCCCGCCTCACGGTCGCCTCCGCGCCGGATTCGGGGACGCGGATCGAGGTCGTCCTGCCGACCGACGTCGCCGGCGGGGATCCCGCCGAACGGGCGACCGTGGAGACCACCGACGGCGCCAGGCGTAAATAGTCACTTTCCGTGAGATTTCGGGGACCACTCACCGGGAAGACACGGTTTTGTCACGGACCCGTCATCTGCGGATGGTTTCATCGGCCGCGATGGGTGGCACAATTCGGCTCATGGACCCCCTCGTCATCGAGTCATGCCACAGCACCTGGATCATCGATCAGGAGAACTCGCGCTTCCGCCGCATCCTGAAGGGGCTTCAGGCATCGACCGCGCAGGCCAGCACATCGTGGCGACCCTGCTTCGGTGTGGAGATCGATCCCGAGTCGGAGTCGTTCGTGGTGCTGCTGAACCCGGAGGGTACCCGGCTGCTCAGGAGCTGGCGCCACGTCGACCACTGCACGCAGTGCGGGGGGGAGGCCACGTCCGAGCTCACGCTCGACGAGCTGCGAACGGCCACGTTCGGGTAACAGCAACCGGGGGCACAACTTCTGTAATTGGCCCGCGCGTCGAGGACCGACGTCGGGTACACTTCGGCGACCAGCGCGGACACGGGTGAGGGGCACCTGATGTGTGGTTACCGGGCGATGCACCATGTGTGGGTAGTGGGGTGGACGAGCCGGAAGCACGGGGGTACGGGCACATGATGACCGAGGGTCAGGAACCGACAGACGGGCGGGAGGCCGACCAGGCCCGACCGACGGCTGCCGAGCTCCATGCGGATCTCGAGGCCGTGCGGCGCGCCCAGGAGGACCTCGCCCACAGCGTCGAGCACCTGGCCAGGCTCATCGAATCGATGGATGGAGGTTCGTCCGCACCCGATGACCACCCGGCATCGGCGGCCGCGGCGGCTCCCCCGGTCGGCACGATCGACCCGGTCGACCTGCTGCCACCCCCTCCACCGCCGGTCGGCTACGCCGCACGCGAGAGTGCGGCCCCTCCCGCCCCCGACGTCGCGATGCCGGAGACGGCGCCGGCCCTGGCGGCACTGGACGCCCTCTCGCCACCGGCGGCGCCCGCCCGCGCCGAGCAGCCTGTGACGGCGGCGTCGCAGGTGGAACTGCAGCCCGAGGCCGAAGCCGTGGCCGAGCCACGGAATCCGCTCGATGCGCTGCTCGGTGAGGAATTCGGACGCGTCGGCGCCAGCGCGCGAGGCAACGACGGCGCGGGAGCGGACGGCGCCGGCGAGGCGGTCGCACCTGATGTGCCGGAGCCCCTCTTCTATGTGCCCCCGCTGATGGGGGACAGTCCCCAGCCGGTCGGGGTGGGCGCCACCGTGACGTCCACCGACGCGTCGGCGACGCAGGCCAACGCCTCCGTCGATGCCAGCGGCGCGTCCGGCGCACACTCGAGCTCCCCGACCACGACCGTGCTGACGTCGGACGTCGACACGCTCGACGAACTGCTGGGTGCGGACTTCGTCGCCGCCCAGACGCCGTCCGCATCGACGCGGGTCGGCGGTGCGGCCCAGCCGCCCCGGGCCTCGTCGGGGCCCCCACCGCCGCCGCCCTCCTCACCGCTCCCGCCTCCCCCGCCGGGCGTGTCCTCGCCTCCGCCGCCGCCACCAAGTGCGTCCGCTCCACCGCCTCCACCGCCTCCACCGCCTCCGCCGCCTCCGCCACCGCCGCCTCCCGGTCCGGCAGACGCCGGGCTCCCGGCCGCTGATCCGGACTTCTCCACCACGTCGGCCCTACTGAACGACATCCTGTCGGCCCCGCCCCCGGCCCCGGCCCCTGCCGCCGCCGTCGAGCCCCCGCCGCCGCCGGCACCGGTGGTCGAGCCGGCCGCTCCGGCCATGGCCCCGTCGGACTACGCCTCGACGGCGGAGATGGTAAGCGACATCCTGGCGGCGACGCCGGGCGGTGCCTCCGATCCGTCGCGGACGATGTCACCGACCTCCACCGACTCCTCCTCGGAGGAGAAGGACGACGCCGAGGAGCCCGAGCCGGAAGAGCCCGAGGCCCCGACGGGCGTGGGTGACGACGTCAAGATCACGCAGGATTTCTTCACCGGCTCACCCAAGGCGAAGAAAAGCTTCCGGCTGAAGCGCTGAGGCCCTCGGGCGGGCCCCGGCCGCGCCCGGGGCCTACAGGTCGGTGATGCCCCTGCGCTTCCAGGGGCCGGACGACCCCCCGGTTTTCTCCCACAGCATCAGGTCGCCGACGCTCATGGTCCGATCGGTCGTCTTGCACATGTCGTAGACGGTCAGCGCGGCGATGGCACACGCCGTCATCGCCTCCATCTCGACCCCGGTGCGGTCGACGGTGTCCACCTTGGCCTCGACCTCCACGTAGTCGTCACCGATGGTGAAATCGACGTGGACCGTGCCGACGAGCAGCGGGTGGCACATGGGAATGAGGTCCGACGTGCGCTTGGCCGCCTGGATACCCGCCACCCGCGCCGTCGCCAGGACGTCGCCCTTGGTGATGGCGTTCGAGGCCACCTTGGCCGTGGTCTCGGGCAGCATCGCCACCTTGCACCTGGCCAGCGCCCGCCGGTGCGTCTGTTCCTTCGGCGACACGTCGACCATGCGGGCACCGCCCAACGGGTCGAGCCGGCTGAGACCCCGATCCGTCATGGTCTGCAACGCCCTTTCCGCTGTTCGTGCACTGGCCGCAGTCTATGCCGAGGGATCCGAGGGTACCGGGTCCGTCCCCTCCGCCCGGCCATGCGGGCCCGGTGCTGGCACTCGACTGGGTAGACTGCCAGAAGCTTGCACCACGACCACCTGACCGGAAGGCGACCGACCGTGCCGACCTACGAGTACCGCTGCGACGCATGTGACCAGACGTTCGACGTCGTGCAGTCCTTCTCCGACGACCCGCTGACGGCCTGCCCCACGTGCGGGTCGCCGGTGCGCAAAGTCTTCGGGAACGTGGGGATCGTGTTCAAGGGGAGCGGCTTCTACAAGACGGACAGTCGGACCGGCCGGCCGGCGGCCGCCGCCGGCGACGCCCGGACCAACGGCGGTGATGCCGGCGGCGACGGTGGTGGCCAGGGTGGCGGGGATGCCACGCCGTCCTCCAACGGGGACGGCGGCAAGGCTGACGCCGCGCCCGCCGCCAAAACCGCAGGTCAGGGGAGCGACAGCTCCGGGGGCGCTTCCGGGGGCAAGGGGGCCGCCACACCGGCGCCCACCGCGAGTATCTAGTTGACCACTGAAATAAGTCATTAGCTGGTAAGTGACTGGTTTCAGCCACAAATTGCTACTGGCTAACCGCCCTGGGTGGTCGTATGATGCGGCTATGGATAGCGGCGACCTCGATCGACTTCTCGCGCTTCTGGCCGAGCTGGACGGCTCCGATCTCCACGTGAAGGCCGGAGCGCCGCCCCGCATGCGGATCGCGGGGGCGCTACGGACCCTGGACGACGAGCCCCGGTTCACCGCCGAGGAGACCCTGCAGCTGGCCGAGGGGATCATGCAGCCCTCGATCCTCAACACCTTCCGCGAGCGCCACGAGGTCGACTTCGCCTACAGCGTCCCCGGCACCGGACGGTTCCGCGTCAACGCCTTCTTCCAGCGGTCGTCGGTGGCGCTCGCCATGCGGCGGGTGCGCACCAACGCGGCCACCATCACCGATCTCGGCCTCCCCGACGTGGTCCGCCGCCTGTCCGAGGAGCAGCGGGGCCTGGTGCTGGTCACCGGCCCGACCGGCTCGGGCAAGACGACGACACTGGCGGCCATGATCGACGCCATCAACCACACACGCGCCTGCCACGTGGTCACCATCGAGGATCCGGTCGAGTACCTCCACCGCGACGATCTCGCCGCCATCGACCAGCGAGAGGTCGGCTTCGACACCGACAGCTTCGGTTCGGCCATGCGCGTCGTCCTCCGTCAGGATCCCGACGTCATCCTCGTCGGCGAGATGCGCGACGTGGAGACGGTGTCCGCCGCGCTGACGGCGGCCGAGACGGGCCACCTCGTCTTCTCCACCCTGCACACGATCAACTCCACCGAGACCATCAACCGGATCGTCGACTTCTACCCGCCCCATCAGCAGAACCAGGTCCGGGTCAGCCTGGCCGGCTCGCTCAAGGGCATCATCTGCCAGCGCCTCATCCCGTGCGCCGACGGCAAGAGCCGGACGCCGGCGCTCGAGCTGATGGTGGTCAACGGGCGGATCCAGCAGGCGATCATCGATCCCATGCAGACCGGTGACATCGAGGGCATCGTGGCCGACGGCGAGTACTACGGCATGAAGACGTTCGACCAGTCGCTGGTGGAACTGGTGGCGTCGGGTACCGTCGACCTCACCGAGGCCATGGGCGCGGCCTCGAACCCGCACGACCTGAAGGTCATGCTGGAGCGGCGGGGCGTGCTCCAGACCGGCCAGTTCGCATCGGCAAACTTCAGCTGAACGCACCGCGGCCGACGACGATCGCGCCGCGGACACTCCTCCGTCGGGCGCACGTCGCCTGCCAAGATTGCGCCATGCACGCCCGTCCGCGCCGGTGGAACCTGAGCCATGCGCGCCCTGATCCGCTTCATGGTGCCGGCGTCGGTCGTGATCGTGCTCGTCGCCCTGGGCGTGGCCCACGCCACCCTCATCGGCCACTACCGGTTCGCCGGCGGGGAGCGGTTCGCGTGGTACACGGTCTATGCCGTCTTCCTCATCATCGCCGGGGAGGCCCTCGGCATCCCGCGCATCCGTGGCCGGATGAACGCCCTGTGGTCGTCGCTGGCCGCCACCCTGCTGGCCGCGGCCGGCATGTCCCTGGTCCAGTTGCTGGTGGCGACACCGGTACTCCCCCGGTTCGTGGTGTTCGCCTCGGCCCTCTGCCTCATTCCGGTGTGGACGATGCTCTGCATCGCGTCGGAGTCGATCCGGCAGCGGGACGCCGGCCGCGACCGGGTCGTCGTGGTGGTGGACGAGACCGGCGAGATCGACCGCCTCGAGCGCGAGATCGACCGGGCCCCGGAACGGAACGCCAGCCTGGTGGCGTGCACCACCGTGGGCGAGCTCACCGGGGACGGCGGTGCCGAGCACCTGTTGGGCCTGGTCAGGGACAACCGCGCCAACGTCGTGGTGCTCGACCGGATCGCCATCCAGGACCACTCCATCATCAGCCAGGCGGGGGCGCTGCACGCGGCCCGGGTGCGGGTGCGGACACTGGCGCTCTTCTACGACGAATGGCTGGGCAAGCTGCCGGTGGGCGAGCTCGAACGGATCACCCTGCTGTTCGACATCAACGAGCTCCACAGCGTCCGCTACGCCCGGATGAAGCGGACGATCGACGTGCTGGCCGCCCTGGCCGGGACCCTGGTGCTCGTCCTCGTCGTCCCCTTCGTGTGGGTGGCGAACCTCGTCTTCAACCGCGGCCCCCTCCTCTACCGCCAGCCGCGGGTGGGAAAGGGCGGCCACGAGTTCACCATCCTCAAGCTGCGCACCATGCCGCCCCGTTCCGACGGCGTGACCACCTGGACCGCCGACAACGACCCCCGCGTGGGCGGCTTCGGCCGGCTGCTCAGGAGGTCGCACCTCGACGAGCTCCCGCAGGTGCTCAACGTGCTCCGCGGCGAGCTGTCGGTCGTCGGGCCCCGGCCGGAGCAGCCGCAGTACGTCGAGCAGCTGACGGCATCGATCCCCTTCTACGACGTCCGGCAACTGGTCCGGCCGGGGCTCACCGGGTGGGCGCAGGTCAAGTACTCCTATGGCGCCAGCGAGCTCGACGCGCTCGAGAAGCTGCAGTACGACGTCTACTACCTCCGCCACCAGTCCATCGCGCTGGACCTCCGCATCATCGGCAGGACCCTCAACGTCGTTCTGCGCCAGATGGGGAGATGACCCAAACGAATGGTCAAGTTCCCGGTCCGGTGATCCGTTAATTACATGAAGTGACGCATAGGGTGAAGCGGGTCCAACCTGGGTAAAGGTTGGACCACGGGCACAAGTGTCGGGCTCCGGTAGGGCAACTACCTGGCATCGGCGCGCTGTGAGGGGAGAGTCCGAATGGCACAGGTGATCGTTGGCCTCGATATCGGGACCAGCGCCGTTCGTGCGGCGGAACTGGATGTCAGTGCGACGCCACCGATCCTGTTGACGTACGGACAGGTCGGTCTGCCGCCCGGTTCGATCGTCGACGGCGAGATCCACGACGGTCCGGCCGTGGCCGAGGCCATCGCCCGCCTCTGGAAGAACGGGCAGTTCTCCCGCACCTCGGTGGTGGTGGGCATCGCCGGGCTGCGCGCCATCACCCGCGAGATCGATCTCCCCTACGTGTCCGACGACGAGATCGACAGTGCCGTGCAGTTCCAGTCGGAAGAGGTCATCCCGTTCCCCCCCGACCAGACCATCCTGTCGTCGCAGATCCTGGCGGACTACACCGACGCCAACGACCAGAAGATGCGCCGGGTGCTGGTCGCCGCCGCCCACCGCGAACTGGTCGACGGTGTCGTGGCCGCGGTGGAACAGGCCGGCTTGCAGGTCGAGGCCGTCGACCTGGCGTCCTCGGCCCTCATCCGTGCCATCTCCACCCCCGGTGAGACCGAGCAACCCGAGGCGATCGTGTCGGTGGGCGCCGGCCTCACCGTGGTGGCCATCCACCAGCAAGGCCGGCCGCAGTTCGTCCGTACCATCGGCTCTGGTGGCAACGCCACCACGGCCGCGATCTCGGCATCCCTCGACCTCCCGCTCTCCGACGCCGAGGCGCTGAAGCGCCGCCTCGGTGAGCCCTCCCCGCAGGTGCAGGCGGCCGAGCGCTCGGCGCAGACCTCCATCTCGGAGCTGGTCGGCGAGATCCGCAACTCCATCCAGTACTTCGCCACCCTGCCCGGGCGCCTGCCGGTCTCGCGGGTGCTCATCACCGGTGGCGGGTCGTACCTCCACGGACTGGTGCCCATGCTGGAGGCCCAGGTGCGGATCCCGGTGCAGCCGGTCTCGCCCCTGGCCCGCCTCAACCTCTCGAAGATCCAGCTGTCGCCGGAGCAGGCCGCACAGGTGGCCGCCGTCCTTTCGAGTCCGATCGGGCTGGCGCTCCCCGAGCCGAACCCCTCCGTCAAGAAGTTCAACCTCCTGCCGCCCGAGGTGGTGAAGCGGGCGCGGATCAAGAAGATCCAGAAGTGGACCATCGTCAGCGCCGCCGGCATCGTGGGGATCCTCGTCCTGCTCGGAGGATGGCACTTCTACCAGGCCCAGAACGCGCAGGACAACCTCAACAGCCTGCAGTCCCAGGCCTCGAACCTCAACACCAGCATCGCCCAGTACGACATCGTCACGCAGGCGAAGTCGGCGGTGGCCGCCGGTCAGGCCAGGCGCAAGGCGGTGCTGTCCTCGGCGGTGGACTGGTCGAAGACGTTGAACGGGCTCATCGCGGTGACACCCCAAGACGTGGCGGTGGGGTCCTTCGCCGGTTCGTCCTCCGGCGCCGGATCGGCCGCGTCCGCATCGGCCTCCTCCGGATCGGCGTCGAGCGCCCCGAGCGCGGCGCCGTCGTCGGGTCAGATCGGCACGATCTCGTCGACCATCCAGGCGCCGGGGCCCGAGTACTCGAACACGATCGCCTGGATCCAGGCCATCTCGGGTTCGACCCTCTTCTCGGGCGTCACGACCGGCGCCGTGACCACCGACCCGCAGACGCACGTCATCTCATTCTCGACCACCGTCTCGATATCGAGCAGCGCCAGCCTGGCGCAGAACGAGGCCCTCCAATGAGCACCGTCCAGGAGTACCGAAATCCCATTCTGATCGGCGTCGCCGGTCTGGTGCTGATCATCATCGTCTGGTCGGCGTGGGTCACCCCCCAGGCCACCAAGCTGTCCTCGAAGAACGCCCAGGTGGCCCAGGCACAGTCGAACGTCAACTCCCTGCAGTCGAAGCTGACGTCGCTCAAGACCGAGCGGGAGACCCTCAAGACGTCGGCCTGCAACGACCTGTCGAAGGCCGAGGCGCAGATTCCGAGCGTGCAGAACTCCGCCGACCTCGAGGCACAGACGACGACGTTCCTCGCCAACCTCACCGACCTGATGAAGTCGTCGGGAGTCATCCCCTCGGTACTGTCCTCGAGCGCCTCGTCGTCGTCGAGTACCTCCTCGTCCTCGTCCGCTTCTTCGTCGTCCTCCGCAGGCTCGACGGCGACGGGCGTGGTGGTCGTTCCGGTCAGCCTGTCGGTGTCGGGGACCTACGCCCAGATGGGGGCGTTCATCTCGGGCCTGGATTCGAGCTTCCCGACGCATCTTCACGATCTCCACGTTCTCGCTCACCCTCGGCTCCTCTCGGCTCGACTTCGTCGAGCTCGTAGCTCGTCATCTTCCTCCAGCGTTCGTCGGGCTCATCGGCCGGGGGCACCTCGCTGTGGGTCGGCGGCACCCCCACCGACCCGTCGCCCCCTTCTCGCTCAGCATCTCCGGCTCGATCTACTACACGACCGCACCCAACGGCGACAAGATCTGCGCCCAGGCGTCCAAGCTGGCGTAGGCCTCCGGCGTCCGGTCGGGTGGGGCGCGGCGCGGGCGCGGTGGTGGCGGCCGCCCGGGGGGCGACGCTCAGGTCCCGCTGACCTGCATGTCGTCCACGGCCAGGGTCTGGCCGGCGGCGATGCCCGGCAGCCACTCGACGTCGGCGCCGATGGCCACCACCGCGTGCAGGATGCGCTGCAGGGTCGACGCCACGGTGATCTCCCGCACCGGACCGGCCAGCCGGCCGTCGCGGATCACGAGACCCTCGGCCCCGACCGAGAAGTCGCCGCTGACCGGGTTCACCCCGGAGTGCACGCCCGTGACCGACTGCACGAACACGCCGTCGCCCACGGCCGCCAGCACGCCGGCCTCGTCGTAACCCTCGGGCCCGGCTCGAGCACCAGCGCCCGGCAGCCGACCCCGGGGGTACCGGCGAAGCCTCCCCGCACGGCCGAGCCGGTCGAGGCCGTACCCGCCCGCGAGGCCGTCTCGGTGTCGTAGAGGAACTGCCTGAGCACGCCGCCCTCGATGAGCACGTTGCGCCGGCACGCCAGTCCCTCGCCGTCGTAGGCGGCGGCCGCGTACGCCCGGGCGTCGGTGGGGTCGTCGACCAGGGTCACCCCGGCCTCGGCCACCTGCTCGCCGGTCCGGCCGGCGAAGAACGAGCGCCCCTTCTCGACCGCCTCCCCCGACAGCGCCGAGGAGATCACGGCCAGCAGCGTCGAGGCCACCCGCCGGTCGAAGACGACGGTGGTCCGGCCCGACGTCCCCTTGACCGCACCCAGCATGCGGACGGCCCGCGAGATGGCGTCCGACACGGCGTGCTCGGGGTCGAGCGCGCCGAAGCCGCGCCCCACGGAGAACCCGCTGCCGGTCTGGCTGCCGGAGCCGTCCTCGGCGATGACCGATGCCGACACGAAGGCGGAGGTCCGCCGGGACGTGGCCGGCACCCCGGTGGTCGACGCCAGCGCCACCTCCACCGACCCGTCGCCGTAGTCGACCGAGTCGACCTGACGGATGCGCCGGTCGGAGCTGCGGGCCAGCTTCTCGGCCGCCAGCGCCAGGTCGACCTTGTCGGTGGTGGCCACCCCGGCCAGCCCGCTCGTCCCACAGGTCGAGCGCGGCCGGCGCCACCCCGTCCGGGTGGGCCAGGCCGACGTGCTCGTCGGGCGTGGCGTAGGCGGCGTTGTCACGGGCCTCGGCCAGCGTGGACGTGAGCACGTCCTCGTCGAGCGACCCGGCCCAGGCGAACCCGAGCCGGTGGTCGCGGACGACCCGGATGCCGATGCCGGCCGAGGTGGCCACGGTGAGGGACTCGACGTCGCCGTCGTAGGCGCGGATCTCGGTGTCGTCGCCCCGGGCCACGTACACCTCGATCTCCTCGCCGCTGTGTCGCCCACCCGGCCACGCGCGCCGCCACCTCCGTCGAGCGCCTCCTGGTGCTCCCCGGTCACGCCGCCGTCCCCCCGATGGTCACGCCGGTGATCCGCAGGGTGGCCTGGCCGCACCCGACCGGCACGCTCTGGCCGTCCTTGCCGCACGTGCCCGGGGTCATGCCGAAGTCGGTGGCCACGGCGTCGATGCGGCGCAGCACCTCGGGGCCGTTGCCGATCAGGTTAGCGTCCCGCAGCGGTTCGGTGATCCTGCCGTCCTCGATCAGGTACGCCTCGGTGGTGCCGAACACGAAGTCACCGGTGGTGGTGTTGACCTGGCCGCCGCCCAGCTTGGCCACGTAGACGCCGCTCGGGCGTCTGGGCGATGACCTCGGCGGGGTCCTCGGTGCCCGCCAGAAGGAAGGTGTTGGTCATCCGCACCATGGGCAGGCTCTGGTAGCTCTCGCGGCGCCCGTTGCCCGAGGACGTGCGCCCCTCCTTGCGGGCCCGGAGGAAGTCCCACAGGTAGTCGGTGAGCACGCCGTCCTCGATCAGGACGTTGCGCTGGGCCGGACGCCCCTCGTCGTCGATGGAGGACGTCCCCCACTCCGTGCCCACCGTCCCGTCGTCCACCAGCGTCACCAGCGGGCTGGCCACCAGCTCGCCGACCCGGCCGGCGTAGACCGAGGCGTCCTTGACGATGTGGTCGGCCTCGAGACCGTGCCCGCACGCCTCGTGGAACAGGATGCCGCCGCTGCCGCCGGCCAGCACCACCGGCACCTCTCCCGACGGGGCCGGCCGCGCCGACAGCTTGGCCAGGGCCCGGCCGGCCGCCAGGGCGGCCAGGTCCTCGACGGCGATGTCGTCGAACAGCTCGAACCCCACCGTCCTGGCCGTCGTCTCGAACCCGGTCTGCAGGCCGGTGTCGCCCACGGCCACGCACGACACCGAGAAGCGGGTCCGCGAGCTGCTCGTCGCCGGCCAGCAGCCCGTCCGAGTTGGCGATGAGGACCCGTCGCCGGGAGGCCCCGTAGCCCGCCTGGACCTGGGACACGGCCGCCCCGGCCCCGCGGCCGGCGTCGTCGGCCCGCGCGCAGCAGCTCGAGCACGGCCGCCTTGTCCCCGCCGGCGCGCCCGGCGGCACCGTCCCCGTCCGCGCCGTCGCCCGCCGGTCGCCACCCGGGCGGCCGTCGTCGAGGGCGATCCGGCGGGCGCCGGCCTCCTCACCCGCGGGCGACGGCCGAGGCGGCCTCGGCCGCCCGCAGCAGGCCCCGCTCGCTCAGGTCGGCGGTGTGGGCGAAGCCGGTGGTGTCGCCGGCGACCACCCTGACGCCTGCACCCCGGTCGCGCCCCGACGACAGCTCCTCCACCCGCCCGTCGTCGAGCACGGCCGAGGAGGTCGCCCGGTCCTCGGCGAAGATCTCGGCGAAGTCGCCGCCGTGCCGCAGTGCCTCGCCGAGCACCCGTTCGAGCACCGGTGTGTCGATCACGTGTTCCTCCTCCGTGGCGGCCCGGCGGTCCGGCGGGGACCCCGACCCCCAGTTGCACTGTGGCCCGGCGGCCGCAGCGTCCCGTATGGTACCGGCGTGGCCCTCCGCACCGGTCTGTGCGCCGTCGTCTCGCTGCAGGTGTCGAGGCGGACACCGCGATCGCCCTCGGTTCGGGCGACGTCCCGGTGCTCGCCACCCCCCGCCTGGTGGCCCTGTGCGAGGAGGCCAGCTGCACGGGTCAGCGGCCACCTGGACGAGGGTACGACCAGCGTGGCCAAGCGGGTGCAGTTCGACCACCTGGTACCGGTGGGCGTGGGGCGCACCGTGCGGGCCGAGGCCACCCTGGACCGCATCGAGGGGCGCCGCCTGACCTTCACGGTGTCGGTCTCGGACCCCGACGGGCTCATCGGGGCGGGCAAGGTGGCCCGGGTGGTGGTCGACCGGGCGGCTTCGTCGCCGGCGCCCGGTGAGCCCCCGTGCGCCCTCCGGGCCCCGCACCCGGCCCCGGCCGGGCCCCCGGCCGCCCCGGCCGGCCTCGGCGGTCGCTGGTAGCGTGGGCGCCAAGGCCCCCACCATGATCCTCGAGCACATCGACAACCCCTCGGACCTGCGGTCTCTCACCCCTGACGAGCTGGCCACGCTCGCCGAGGAGATCCGGCACCTTCCTCGTCGACGCCGTCACCGCCACCGGCGGCCACCTCGGGCTCCAACCTCGGCGTCGTCGAGCTGACCCTGGCCCTGCACCGGGCCTTCGACTCGCCCCGGGACGTCCTGCTGTGGGACACCGGCCACCAGGCCTACGTCCACAAGATCGTCACCGGCCGCCGCGACCGGTTCGCCCACCTCCGCCAGGCCGGCGGGCTCTCGGGCTACCCGAACCGGGCGGAGTCCGAGCACGACTGGGTCGAGAACAGCCACGCCTCGACCGTCCTCAGCTACGCCCACGGCCTGGCCAGCGCCTTCGCCCTGCAGGGCAGCGACCGGCGGGTGGTGGCCGTCGTCGGCGACGGCGCCCTCACCGGCGGCATGGCCTACGAGGCCCTGAACAACCTCGGCCACTCCGGCACGACGGGTGCTCATCGTGCTCAACGACAACGGCCGCTCCTACGCCCCCACGGTGTCGCGTCTGTCGGAGAGCCTCACCCACCTGCGCCTCAACCCGACCTACCTCAGCGCCCGTCAGCGCATCCGCCGCCTGCTCCGCGACATCCCCGGCGTCGGCGAGCTCGCCTACTCCGGCGTCCACGGCGTCACCAGCGCGCTGCGCGAGGTGGTGACGCCCCACACCTTCTTCGAGGCCCTCGGCGTCCGCTACGCCGGACCCATCGACGGCCACGACATCGCCGGGGTCGAGCAGGCGCTCGCCCACGCCGCCGAGTGGGACGGGCCGATCGTCGTGCACGCCCTGACCCAGAAGGGCCGCGGCTACGCCCCCGCCGAGGACGACGACGTGCAGCGCCTCCACGACGTGAAGGTGCAGGCCGCGCCGGGACGGCCCCGATCGCCGTCTCCACCGACAACGGGTCGGTCCCGGCGCCGGGTGCGTCCACCGACGCCGACGCCCCGGCCACCACCTACACCGAGGCCTTCACGGGCGCCCTGCTCGGGCGGCCGAGGCCGACCCCCGCATCGTGGCCATCACGGCCGCCATGCCCGGGCCCACCGGCCTGCTGCCGTTCGAGGCCCGCTTCCCCGACCGCTTCGTCGACGTGGGCATCGCCGAGCAGCACGCCGTCACCGCCGCCGCCGGCATGGCCATGGGCGGCCTCCGTCCGGTGGTGGCCATCTACTCGACGTTCTTCTCCCGCGCCTTCGACCAGGCCAACCTGGACGTCAGCCTCCACGGCCAGCCGGTCGTCTTCGTGCTGGACCGGGCCGGCATCACCGGCGACGACGGCCCCAGCCACCACGGCGTCCTCGACCTGCCCAGACCCTGGCCATCCCGTCGATGACCGTCTTCGCCCCCTCGTCGGCGGCCGAGGTCGAGGTGATGCTGGCCGAGGCCCTGACCCTCGAGGGCCCGGCCGCCATCCGGTTCCCGAAGACGCCGGCTCCGCTGCGCCGGACCCGACGACGTCGGCCGGGGGCTGTCGGGCACGGCGGGTGCGCCGGGGGGACGGCTCGGTCTGCATCCTGGCCGTGGGCAAGCTGCTGGCCGCGGCCGAGCGCGCCGCCGGGGAGCTGGCCGCCGAGGGCATCGACGTCACCGTGTGGGACGTGCGGGTGGTGTCGCCGCCCGACCCCGAGATGCTGGCCGACGCCGCCCGCCACCGCCGGGTCGTCACCGTCGAGGACGGCCTGCGCCAGGGCGGGGCCGGCATGTACCTGGCCGACGCCATGGCCAGATCGGCCGGGGCCGACGTCGGCACGGCCACGCCGCCGGTGCTCGTCCTCGGCACGCCCAGGGCCTACATCCCCCAGGACCGGCCCGACCGGGTGCTGGCCCGGCTCGGTCTCGACGGCCCGGGCATCGCCGACAGCATCCGCCGGGTGCTGGCCGCGCCTGCGCCTGCGCCCGCGCCCGCACCGGCGACGGCGGGGACGCCGGTGACCACCGCCGACGCCGGCGCCGCCCCGCGCGGGTGAACCCACCGGCTGAGCAGCCGCCGGCGCGTGCTTGCCGCCGGAACAGAAACATGTTCTACTTATCCGCCGATGACGTATAACCTGGCCGACCTGTTCGAGGCGGCCGTCGATGCGTTCGGGGATCGCGAGTACCTGTCGGCCGGGGGCACGCGCCGCACCTACGCCGAGATGGAGGCGCGGGCCAACCGGCTGGCCCACCACCTGGCCGCCCAGGGCGTCGGGCCGGGCGACCACGTCGGCATCTACTCCCTCAACAGCGTCGAGTGGGTGGAGACGGCGTGGGCCGTGTTCAAGCTGCGGGCCGTCTGGATCAACATCAACTACCGCTACGTCGAGGACGAGCTGCGCTACCTGTTCACCAACGCCGACCTGGTGGCCCTGGTCCACCAGGCGGAGTTCACCCCGCACGTGGCCGCCCTGCTGCCCGACGCTGCCCGGCCTGCGCCACATCGTCATCATCGACGACGGCTCGGGCGCCGGGCGCCCCTCCCCCGCCGCCGTCGACTTCGAGGAGGCCATGGCCTCGGGCTCGCCCGAGCGCGACTTCGGGCCCCGGTCGGACGACGACCACTACGTGCTCTACACCGGGGGCACCACCGGCATGCCCAAGGGCGTCGTCTGGCGCCACCAGGACGTCTTCTACGCCCTCGGCGGCGGCGTCGACCCCATGTACCAACATCCGGGTCACCCGTCCCGAGGAGATGGTGGAGAAGGGCGTGGCCCAGGGGGGCCAGCTCGTCTTCCTCCCCATCGCCCCGCTCATGCACGGGGCGACCCAGTGGGCCGTCATGGGCCAGAGCTTCGTGGGCAACCGGATCGTCCTCATGCCCCAGTTCGACCCCCACGACGTGTGGCGGCTGGTCGAGGCGGAGAAGGTGAACTCGGTCATGATCACCGGCGACGCCATGGGCAAGCCGCTGGTCGAGGCGCTCGACGAGCCGGGCGCCGACTACGACCTGTCGTCCCTGTTCGCCGTGGTGTCCTCGGCCGCCCTGTTCTCGGCCCCGGTGAAGGACGAGTTCTTCACGCCACCTGCCCAACATCCTCATCACCGACGCCGTCGGCTCGTCGGAGAGCGGCAACAACGGACTGGCCGATCATCGACAAGGGCCACACCGCCATGAAGAGCGGGCCGACCGTCTCGATCCTCGGCGACACGGTCGTCTTCGACGAGGACCTGCACGCCGTCGAGCCGGGGTCGGGGGTCATCGGCAAGATCGCCCGCTACGGGCGACATCCCCGTCGGGTACTACAACGACCCGGCCAAGACGGCCGAGGTGTTCATCACCGTCGACGGCATCCGCTACGTGATGCCGGGCGACTTCGCCACCATCGAGGCCGACGGTTCCATCACCCTGCTCGGGCGGGGCTCGGTGTGCATCAACTCCGGCGGCGAGAAGATCTTCCCCGAGGAGGTCGAGTCGGCCGTGCGCTCCCACCCCGGCGTGCTCGACGCCATCGTGGTGGGCGCGCCCGACGAGCGGTGGGGCCAGCGGGTGGCCGCCATCGTCGAGCCCCGGCCGGGCGGCACCCCGCCGTCGCTCGACGAGCTCCAGGACCACTGCCGGGACCACCATCGCCGGCTACAAGGTGCCCCGCGAGCTCCACGTCGTCGACCGATCGAGCGCTCGCCCAGCGGCAAGCCCGACTACCGGTGGGCGGCCGAGGTCGTGGCCGGCACACCGGCGGAGACCGACAGCGGCGGGGCCCGCACGTCGTCGGCCGCCGGCGACTGAGACCGGCGGGCGGGCGCACGGGTGCCGATCGACCTGACCGAGCTGGCCTCGCCGGCCCACACGGCCGTGCTCACCATGGAGATCCAGCGGGGGGTGGTCGGCGACCTGTCCGCCTTCCCCCAGCTGGCGGCGGCGGCCGACCGTGTCGGTGTCATCCCCCACACCGCCCGGGTGCTCGGGGCCGCCCGGGCCGCCGGCGTGCCCGTCGTTCACTGCACGGCCGAGTTCCGGGCCGACCGGGCCGGCACGGCCGTCAACTGCCAGCTGGTGGCGGCCGTCCTCCGCAACCCCGACCACCTGCTCACCGGCACGCCGCCGACGGAGATCGTGCCCGAACTGGGCGTCCCGCCCACCGAGCTGGTGTGCGCCCGCCTCACCGGGGTGTCGCCGTTCGCGGGCACCCCGCTCGACACCTGGCTCAGGAACCTCGGCGTCACCACGGTGGTGGCCACCGGCGTGTCAGTCAACCTCGGCCTGCTCGGCCTGGCCATCGAGGCCGTCAACCTCGGCTACCGGGTGGTGGTCCCCGGCGACACCGTGGCCGGCATCCCCGAGGACTACGCGGCCGCCGTCCTGGACAACACCTTCCCGCTCATCGCCACCGTGACCACCTCGGGCGAGCTGCTCGAGGCCTGGGCGGGCTGAGCCGGGCGGGGGCCGACGCTGCCGTTGCCGCGGGCCTCCGCCGACGGGGGCCCGGGAGCCGGGGTCCGCCGGGACCGACGAGGACCGCCGGAGGCCCCTACCGTCCCGACACGGCGCGCCGCCCTCAGAAGGTGCGGGTGCCGTCCAGCTGGATGAGGGCGTTGGTGGGGAGCTCCTCCACGAAGATCTCGGGCACCGGCTCGGTGAAGTCGGGGTACCTGCGGACGGCCGTCTCCCGGAAGCGGGTGGTCGAGTGGACCGGGTCCTTGTCGAACTGGGGGATCACCTTGGTGCCGAACACCTCCAGCATCTCCAGGACCTCGTCGTGCATGACGGAGTCCGACGGCAGCCCGAACACCAGCTGGTCGCAGCCGACCGTCTGGTACCGCTCCGTCTGCTCGGCCACCTCGTCGGGCTCGCCGCACAGCAGCCAGCCGCCCTCGATGAGGGCGTCGAGCATGCCCTCGTCGGAGATGGTGTGGGGCCGCTCGGGCCACACGGGCACGCCCTCCTGGTGGGGGATGGTGTCGTGGTAGTTGCACACCAGCGAGTACAGATAGCCACGACCCTGGCGCAGGGCGATCTCGCGGGCCCGCTTGCGGTCGCTCAGACAGATGACGGCGTTGGTCATCATGACGTTGTCGTTCTTGAACTGCCCGAGGGGCTCGGTGCAGGCGGCGATCCCCTCCTTGTACGCATCGATGCGGCCCTTGAGGTTGTAGACGGGCTCGAAGTTGAAGGCGATGGCGCCGATGCCGAGCTCGCCGGCCTGGGTGAAGGTGGCCGGATTGCCGCAGCCGACCCAGATGGGCGGGTGGCCCTGGCCCCGGTACGGCTTGGGCAGGATGTTGTGGGGATAGGGCACCGTGAAGTGCTCCCCGTGGAACTGGTAGTCCTTCTCCTCCCACATCCGGGGGATCTCGCGGATGACCTCGTTCCACTCCGGCTTGGTCGAGTTCTTGTCGAGGATGTTGAAGGCCGCGATCTCGTGGCTGCCGGCGCCCCGGCCGGTCCCCCATTCGAAGCGGCCCTCGAGGAGGTGGTCGAGCACGGCCACCCGCTCGGCCGCCCGCACCGGGTGGTTGACCCGCGGCGACAGGTTCATGATGCCCGTGCCGATGTGGATCTGCTCGGTGGCGTGGGCCAGGTAGCCCATCACCACCTCCGGAGAGGACATGTGGCTGTACTCGGTCAGCGAGTGGTGCTCACCGATCCAGACGTACTTCCAGTTGTGCTTGTCGGCCTCGATGGCGTAGGCCAGCTCGCGCGTGGACATCTCGTGCTCGGCCGCGGGGTCGTGGGCACCGGGCCCGGGGACGTAGCCGTTGAGAAAGACGCCGAATTCCATCGCGGTGGTGCTCCTCTCGTCGCTCCGGGCGCGACGCGGGCACCTGTGGACACTGCAGGGTAGCACCGGAAACGGATAAATTGCAACGTGTTCCAGAAATTGGGACCGGGGTGGCGGGTGGATTTCGGGACGTGGCCGGGGGTGGTGGCGTTGCGGCGGCGTGGGCGGCGGCGGGGCGACAGCAGGCCGGCGACGTGGCGGCGGCGGTACGGTGGCGGCCGCCGAGGAGGAACGTGGACACCATCGAGGAACTGATCCGGGACCGTGCCGACGACGGGCGTACCGGCCTGCTGTCGGCTGACCGGTCGTGGACGCACGCGGAGGTGGTGGCCGCCCAGGCACAGCGGGCGGCGGTGCTGACGGACCTGCGCCGGGACGGACCGTTCCACATCGCCCTCCTGCTCGACAACGTGCCGGAGTACGTGTTCTGGATGGGCGCCGCCGCGCTGGTCGGTGCCGTGGTGGTGGGGGCCAATCCCACCCACCGCGGGGACGAGCTGGCCCGCGACCTCTCCCACACCGAGTGCCAACTTCTGGTCACCGACGGCTCCCTCCTCGGCCTGGTCCGGGGACACGACCTGGGACCCGCCCTGCCGAGCGACCGCATCGTGGTGGTGGACAGCCCCGACGGCGACCTGACCGGCGGCGGCGCCGGCCCGGGCGCATCCGCCTACGGGCGCCTCCTGGCGCCTGCGGCCGGTAGCCCCCTCCCCGACCGTGCCGGCGCCGGCGTGACCGGGACACCCTCGGGTACCTCCTGTTCACCTCGGGCACGTCGGGCGCACCCAAGGCGTGCCTGTGCACGCAGGGTCGCCTGGCCCGCATCGGCAGGACGGTGGCCCAGCTTTTCGGACTCGACCGCGGACGACGTCTGCTACATGGCCATGCCGCTCTTCCACTCGAACGCGCTGATGACGGCGTGGGCGCCGGCGCTGGCCGCCGGGGCGACGGCGGCACTGCGCGACCGGTTCTCGGCGTCGCACTTCCTGCCCGACGTCCGCAGGTACGGTGCCACCTACTTCAACTATGTGGGCAAACCGCTGTCGTACATCCTGGCCACGCCCGAGCATCCCGACGACGCCGACAATCCCCTGCGCCGCGCCTTCGGCAACGAAGCCGCCGAGCACGACGTGGCCCGGTTCGCGGCCCGCTTCGGCTGCCACGTCCAGGACGCCTACGGCTCGACCGAGGGCGGGGCCGCCATCACCCGCACCCCGGACACGCCCCGGGGCGCCCTGGGCCGGGCGCTGCCCGGGACCCGCATCCTCGACCCCGACACCGGCCACGAATGCCCCCGGGCCGCCTTCGACGACCACGGACGCCTCGTCAACGCCGAGGAGGCCATCGGCGAGATCGTCTCCACCACGGGTGGTGCCGGCTTCGAGGGGTACTGGCACAACGACGAGGCCGAACGGGCCCGGCTCCGCAACGGCTGGTACTGGACCGGTGACCTCGGGTACCGGTCGGACGACGATTTCTTCTACTTCGCCGGCCGCGACGTCGACTGGCTCCGGGTCGACGGCGAGAACTTCGCGGCCGCACCCGTCGAGGCCATCATCCAGCGCCATCCCGACGTCGTGCTGGTGTCCGTCTACGCCGTTCCGGACACCGTGGTCGGCGACCAGGTCATGGCGGCCGTCCAGCTGGCCGACGGCGCCACCTTCGACCCGGCCGGCTTCGCGGCGTTTCTGGCCGCCCAGGACGATCTCGGCACCAAGGCCGCCCCGAAGTACGTCCGGGTCACGGCCGAGCTGCCGGTGACGGCCACCTCCAAGGTGCTCAAGCGGGTGCTGCGCAACGAGGGGTGGCGGGCGGATGACCCGATCTGGTGGCGTTCTGGCCGGGGGGACGGGTACCGCCTGCTGACGCCCGCGGATGCCGACGCCCTCGACGAGGCGGTGTTGTCCCGCTGATCTGACCCTGTCACACCCCCGTGCTGCACTGTCCCCATGGTTTTGATGACAGGACCGGGTACTGCCGAGCGGGAGGCTCCGGGTGGGACCCTGCGTGCCCGCCTGGACATGGCCCACTCGCTGCTGGCCGAGCTGGCGGCCGAGCTGGAGCCCGGGGTGCTGACCGGTCCCCATGCCCGCCTGCTCTTCGAGAAGAGCGTGGCCGTCGTGCGGCTGGGCGACACCATCAAGACACTGCTGGCCGGTCGTCTGGACGAGGTCGGGTTCCACCGCGACGAGGGCTTCTCGTCGGCCGCCTCACTGCTGGCCGACATCGAGGGCGTGGGCCTCGGGGCGGCCCGGGGCACCCTGGAGCGGGCCGAAGCGGCCTCGTCGCTACCCGGTCTCGAAGAGGCGCTTCGAAAGGGGGAGCTGTCCTCGGCCCAGGCGGCCGCCATCACCGACGCCGCCCAGTCGGCCCCCGAGGCCACCGACGAGCTCATCGACGCCGCCCGGCGCGAGGCCCTGCCCACCCTGAAGGAGCGGTGCAGAAAGGCGAAGGCGGCCTCGGCGACGTCCGATCCGCTGGCCACGGCGAAAAGGATCCACGCCGAGCGCCACTTCCGCCACTGGAGGGACGCCGAAGGGGCCTTCTGCTTCTCCGGCCGGGACCTGCCCGAACGGGGTGCGCGGTTGGTGGCCGTCTTGGAGAGGGCCGCCAAGGAGCAGTTCGAGGCGGCCCGGGAGGAGGGCGCCCACGAGCCCCAGGCCGCCTATCTGGCCGACGCCCTCTTCGACCTGGTGACTAGAGAGGGTGGCGGTGCCCCGTCAGGCACGGCCACCACGCTGCTCGTCCGGGTCGACCTCGACGTGTTGCGCAACCGACGGGTGGGCCCGGGCCAGTGCTGTGAGGCCGACGGGGTGGGCGACCTCACCTACGAGGGCCTCAAAAGCCTCACCAACGACGCCTTCGTCTCCTGTGTCTATGAGCGGGCCGGCACCATCGAGAAGGTGGCCACCCTGGGCCGCCACGTCCCCACCGCCCTGCGCCACGCCCTCATGGCCTGCGCGACCCGGTCTGTGTGGTGCCCAGGTGCTCTACCCGGGCCGGTCTCGAGATCGACCACGTGGTCCCCTTCGCCGACGGTGGCCCGACCTCGCTCGACAACCTGGCCCGGCTCTGTCACCACCACCACTACCTGAAGACCTACGAGGGCTTCACCCTCACCCCCGTCGATAGTGACGGTGCGCCCCGGTCCTGGCGCTTCGAGGCGCCCGTGCCCTTCGGCCAGGAGCCCGATCTCGGTCTCGACCGTCCCGACAGCCCGTCGATGATCGAGCTGAGCAGGGCGGCCCGGGCCGGGCCCGACCCGCCGCCGCCCGAGCTGTTCTGAGGGGTCGCCCGGGAGGGGGCCGGGCGGGTCGGCACGCCGTTGCGCGCGCCCGGGCGCAGACCCTCAGCGGTCGACGCCGAGGATCATGGCGCTCGTCGGCACACCGGTACCGGCGGTGACCACGACGTGCTCCACGCCCGGCACCTGGTTGACGCCGGTGCCGCGCACCTGGCGGACCCCCTCGGCGATGCCGTTCATGCCGTGGATGTAGGCCTCGCCGAGCTGGCCGCCGTGGGTGTTGACGGGCAGCTCGCCACCCATCTCGATGTTGCCGTTGGCGATGAAGTCCTTGGCCTCGCCCCAGCCGCACCACCCGAACTCCTCGATGGGAAGAGCACGAACGGTGTGAAGGCGTCGTAGAGGACCGCCGTCTGGATGTCGTCCGGGCCGAGCCCCGACGTCTCCCACAGCTGGCGGGCCACGATCCCCATCTCAGGAAGGTTGGCCATGTCGTCCCGGTAGTAGGACGTCATCATGTCCTGCCCCGAGGCCGAGGCCTGCGACGCCGCCCGGATCACGGCCGGCGCCTGCCGGAGATGGCGGGCCCGCTCCAGGGAGGTGACGATGATGGCCACCCCGCCGTCGCTCTCCTGGCAGCAGTCGAGCAGGTGCAGGGGCTCGACGATCCACCTGGACGCCTGGTGGTCCTCGATGGTGATCGGCTTCTCGAAGAAGAACGCCTTCGGGTTGGTGGCGGCGTGCCGGCGGTCGGCGACGGCGATGGCGCCGAGATCGGCACTGGTCGCACCGGTGACCGCCATGTACCGGCAGGCGAACATGGCCGCCCAGCTGGCCGGCGTCAGCAGGCCGACCGGCGAGTACCAGGCGAACTGGGCGTTCTCGGCCGTGGGCAGCACCGGGCGGCCCTGCACCCCCGAGCCGAACCGGTTGCCCGACCGCTCGTTGAAGGCCCGGTAGCAGACGACCACCTCGGCGACGCCCGAGGCCACGGCCATGGCCGCGTGCTGCACGGTGGCGCCGCACGCGCCCCCGCCGTAGTGGACCCGGTCGAGGAAGGTCATGTCGCCGATGCCGAGCGACCGGGCGATGTCGATGTCGGGATTGGTGTCGGCCGAGTACGTGACCATGCCGTCGACGTCCGACGGCGCCAGCCCGGCGTCGTCGAGGGCGTCGGCCACGGCCTCGACGGCCAGCGACAGCTCCGAGCGTCCGGACTCCTTCGAGAACTCCGTGGCGCCGATGCCGGCGATCGCGGTCGTCCCGGCGTAGCTGTGGGTGCGTGGCATCAGGTTCCTCCCTCGTCGGTGACCGGTCCGCCCGAGCGCGGCAGCGCCACCCGGACGGTGCCGGTGACGTGGTCGCCGCGGCTGTTCGACCCCTTGAGGGTCACGGTCACCCCGCCCCGGCCCGCACCCACATCGGGCTCGTCGATCGCCGTCACCGAGCCGGTGAACGTCATGGTGTCGCCCGGGTAGTTGGGCGCGCCGAGCCGGATGTTGACGTCGGTGAGCACGCCGCCGGGCCCCGTCCAGTCGGTCACGTACCGTCCGACCAGGCCGTTGGTGGTCAGGATGTTCATGAAGATGTCCTCGGACCCGCGGGCCACGGCCAACTCGTGATCGTGGTGCACGTCCTGGTAGTCGCGGGACGCGATGGCGCCGGCCACGATGAGGGTGCGGGTGATGGGGATGGCGAGGTCCGGAAGGACGTCGCCGACGGCCACCCCCTCGAAGCACCGTGTCGGCCCGCCCACGCCGCCCACGCCGGTCACGCCGCCGACGCCGGTCACGCCGGCACCTTCCCGCCGTCGTGCAGGCCGGCCACCACCTGGCGACCCAGCCGGGCCAGGTGGGCGCTCGGCCCGCCCAGCACGACCTCCAACTGCTTGCCCCACAGGAAGTACCGGTGGATCGGGTAGTCGATGTCGGCGCCCATCCCTCCGTGGAGGTGCTGGGCGGCGTGTACCACCCGGTTGGCCCCCTCCCCGCTCCACCACCGCGCCACCGTGACCGCCTCGGACGCCTCGAGACCCTCGTCCAGCCGCCACGCCGCCTGCCAGAGCGTCACCCGCATCGCCTCGATGTCGATGGCGGCGTCGGCCGCCCGCAGCATCGTCCCCTGGAACGAGGACAGCGGCCGGCCGAACTGCACCCGCTCGTTCAGGTAGCGGGCGGTGCGCTCGACCGCCGACTCGCATACCCCCAGGGCGACGGCCGACATGGCCGTCCAGGCGCGTGCCAGCAGCCAATCGACCATGTCGGCGCCGGCCGTGCCCGACCCGGCGCCCCCGCGGCTACCGCCGCCGAGCACGTCCGACGCCGGCAGGACCACGCCGTCGAAGTGCAGGTGGGGGTGGATCTCGTGGTTGGTCGTCTCGGCCGGCTCGACCGTGACGCCGGCCGCCCGGGGATCGACGACGGCGACGAGCACGCCACCGTCGTCGGTGGCCGCCGGGACGAGCACCCGGTCGGCCACGTGCGCCCACGGCACGGCTGCGGCCGTCCCCGACAGCGACCATCCACCGCCGGCACTGTCACCCGCGCCCGCACCGCGCCCGCGCCAGCGCCGGCACCGTCACCCACCGGCGACGCCACCACCCCCGGCCGGCCCCGACCACCCGCGGCCACGTCCGCGGCCACCTCGGTCAGGGCCGCCGTCAGGACGATCTCGCCGCGCACGACCCCGGACAGCAACCGGTCGCGCTCGTCACCGTCGCCGAGGCCGAACCGGGCGAGCGGCAGTGCGCCCAGCGCCAGCGTCGCCCACAGCGGCACCGGTGCCACGCAGCGACCCTGCGCCTCGAGCAGCAGGCAGAGCTCCACCATCCCGAGGCCACCGCCACCGGTCCCGAGGGGCAGCGCGACCCCCAGGAGATCGGCCCGGGCCAGCTCGGCCCACAGCTCGCGGTCGAAGCGGGCGTCGCTGGCCTCGACCTCCCGGACCCGGTCGTCGGAGGCGAGGCCGCCGAACACGGCCGCCGCCGACTCGCGGACGGCCTCCTGCTCCTCGGAGAACGTGAAGTCCATCAGGCCGCTCCGCCCGCGGGGCTGAACACCGGCAGCGAGAGCTCGTCGTCGAAGGCCACGATGCGGGCCTCGACGGCCATCCCCACCTCGACGTCGCCCGGATCGATCCCGTCGACGTCGGCCACGATACGGGTGCCCTCCTCCAGCTCGACCAGGGCGATGATCAGCGGGTAGTCGAAGCCCGGCACCTCGGGGTAGTGCGTGACCACGAAGCTGAAGATCGTCCCCCGTCCGGATGCCTCCACGGTGTCCCACTCGAACGACCGGCACACCGCGCACGACGGCAGCGGCGGGTGCCGGAGGGTCCCGCAGGACGCGCACCGCTGGATCAGCAGCTTGCCCTGGCGCGTCCCCTCGAAGAAGAAGGCGATGTCCTGGGTGATCGCCGGGCGCGGGCGCAGTGGTCGCACGGATCGCACGGATCGCACCGAACCGTCGGCCGCGGGGGTCTGGGCTTCGCTCACGGGTTCTCCTCACACCGTCGATCTGCAGGTCGCACCGGCACTCGCACCGCTCATGCCCCGCCGTCGCCGTCACCGGCCACCCGGGGCCGGAACTTCAGGATGCGAAAGCGCATGGTGGCCACCAGGTCACCGGCGTCGTCGGTGAAACTGGTGTGGGTGGTCACGAAGCGGCCGTCACCGAGGCCCGTCGCCTTCTCGGGCGAGACCGACTCGATGACGGTGTGCATGGTCACGTGGTCGCCGGGACGCAGGGGGCGCTCGTAATGCTGATCGCAGTTGGTCGCCACCACCGACGTGTAGCCGGCCTCGTCGAGCAGGGCCATCAGCTCGTCGTTCGGCGTGTCCCGCGAGGCCGTGCCGGACGTGCGGGCCTCGGCCAGGTCGAGGGTGGCCGTCAGGCCGCGCATGACCCATGCCTGCAACATGGTCGGCGGGGCGATCACGCCCGCCATCCCGTTGGCCCGGGCCGCGGCGTCGTCCACATAGACGGGGTTGTCGTCCCCCATGGCCTCGACCCAGTGGCGGATCATGGCCTGGTTGACCTCGTCGGGGGCGCGGAACGCCGGCCCCGACTCGCGCCCGGCGAAGGCGGACAGGCGCTCGTCCAGGGTGGCGCTCACCGGGCCGCCCGCTTCATCCCCAGGCCGGCCATGGCCAGGATCTCGCGCTGGATCTCGTTCACGCCTCCGCCGAAGGTGTTGATCTGGGCGGCCGCGCGACGCCGCTCGAGCTCGCCGTGCAGGACGGCGCCCGGCGACCCGTCCCGCAGGTAGCCGCCGGCGCCCACGATCCCGAGCAGCAGCCGGTACACCTCGACGGTGGACTCCGTCCCGTAGACCTTCACCGCCGAGGAGTCCGCCGGGCCCAGCGTCTCGTCGGCGACAGCGGCGGCCATCCGCCAGTTCAGCAGGTGCTGGGCCACGAGCAGCGCCCGCGCCCGGGCCAGGTCCCCGGCGACCCACCCCACGTCGGCCACGCCCTCGTCGACCGCCCACGCCGCCACCTCGTCCCACATGCGCTCGGCCAGCGCGCTCACGGCCGCCAGGCCGACGCGCTCGTGGTTGAGCTGGTTGGTGATCATCCGCCAGCCCTCGTTGCGCTCCCCCACCAGGTGCGTCGGCCGGCACCCGCACGCCGTCGTAGTAGGACGCCGTGGTGGCCACCCCGCCCGACCGTCATGATGGGCGTGCACGAGAACCCGGGCGTGGCCGTCGGCACCATGAAGATGGAGATGCCCTTGTGCTTCGGGGCGTCCGGGTCGGTGCGGGCCGCCAGCCAGATGTAGTCGGCCTGGTCGGCGCCGGAGGTGAAGATCTTGTTGCCGTCGATGACCCACTCGTCGCCGTCGAGGACGGCCCGGGTCCGCAGGGACGCCAGGTCGGTGCCCGGCCTCGGGCTCGGTGTAGCCGATGGCGCAGTTGAGCTCGCCGGCGAGGATCGCGGGCAGGAAGAACGCCTTCTGCTCGTCGCTGCCGAACCGCATCAGAGTGGGCCCCACCGTGTTCAGCGTGACGAACGGGAAGGGCGCCCGTGCCCGTTGCACCTCCGTGAAGAAGATGAACTGGTCGGTCGCCGGCCGGCCCTGACCGCCGAACTCCTCGGGCCAGCCGATCCCCAGCCAGCCGTCGGCGCCCATCCGGCGGACGATCCGCCGGAAGGCGGCACCGCCCTCGCCGCCCTCGCCGCCGGCGCGGTCGAGCTCCTCGCGCACCTCGGGGGTCACGATCGAGGCGAAGTACGCCCGCAGTTCCGCTCGCAGGGCCGACTGCTCGGCCGTCTCCATGAGCTCCATGCGGTGCGGTCCCTCCCTCCCGAGCGGTCCGTGGGCCCCGGACGGTGGCCCCGGACGATGCCGCTGTCGTATGATAACTGATACACGTTCTAAAAATGCCATTCGGACCCGAGCGCGGTCCGGACGGCGACGACAGCACCACCGCACCACCGGCAGCACCCGCCCGCCGGGCGCCCGCATCCGGACCGAGGGGACCCGCCGCCATGCGTTTCCACCAGGCCATCACCTTCCTCCCGACCGACGAGGTGCTGGAACTGACGACCGCCAGCGACGCCATGGGCTACTCCGGCGTGTACCTGTCGGACCACCTCTTCAACCCCCGCGACCTCGAGTCCCGCTACACGTATTCCAAGGCTCCCGACGGTTCCCCGTTCTGGTCCAAGGACACGGCCTGGCCCGACCCCATGTGCCTCATCTCGGCCATGGCCGCCGTCACCACCAGGCTGACCTTCACCACCGGCGTCTACGTGGCCCCGGTCAGGGACCTCATCACCGTGGCCAAGACGGTGGGGACCACCGCCGTCATCTCCCACGACCGCGTCCGCCTCGGGGTGGGCGTGGGGTGGTGCCGGGAGGAGTACGAGCAGACCGGGCAGGACTTCTCCACCCGGGGCAAGCGGCTCGACGACATGATCCCGGCACTCCGGGCGCTGTGGGCCGGCGGATGGGTGGAGTACCACGGGACCTACTACGACGTGCCCGCCTGCCAGATGAACCCGTCGCCGTCGCGGCCAGTCCCCATCCTGGGCGGGGGGGACTCCGAGCCGGCCATCCGGCGGGCGGCGACGTTGTGCGACGGGTGGATCAACACCGGCGCCGTGCCTCCCGACGAGGCCCTGCTGCAGGTGGCCCGCATCCGCGACGCCGTCACAGCGGGCCGGTCGTGCCGACGAGCCCTTCGACATCTACGTGGCCGTCATGGCCCGGCCCGACCTCGACCTGTACCGGCGGCTCGAGGACGCCGGCGTCACCGACCTGCTGTCGCGCGCCGTGGATGAGCATCCATCCGGCGGAGGGCGACCCGCCCGAGAAGACCATGGCCGCCCGCATCGAGGTCTCCGGGCAGTTCGCCGAGCACGTCATCGCGGCCATGGCCTGATGACGGCGGCCTGATGACGGCGGCCTGATGACGGCGGCCTGACACCCGGGTATTCTCAGGCGGCGGTGACGGGCATCGGCTCCGCCGGGACCCCGGCGGTGGCGGGCACGACCCTCCCCCCGACCGGCGCCCACGCCACGGCGGCGGCCACCACCAGGCCGGCGCACACGCACGCCATCACCACGAAGGGCACGGCCGGGCCCACGGCGAAGAGGGCACCGGCGGCGACGGCCGAGAGCGCCGTCATGGCCGTCTGGCCGGTCAGGAACAACCCCTGCGCCTGTCCGTAGTCGGCCGGCCCCACCGTCTGGGTCAGCAGCGACTGGGCCGACGGCAGGGCCAGGGCCACGCCGGCCGCCTCGAGCACGGCCAGGCCGAGCAGGGCGGCGATGGAGCCGATGAAGGGGTAGGACGCGCGACATGGCCAGCGAGACGCCGAGCCCGCCCACGGCCAGCACCCGCCGGTCCCGGTGGTCGGCCAGCCAGCCACCCGGCCGGGCCATGACGACGAAGGGCACGCAGAACAGGGCCCACGACAGGCCGACCTCGGCCCCGTCGGCGCCGCGGGTGTCGAGGAGCAGCGTCCAGCACGTCTCGTAGACGCCGAAGGTGGCGCCGAAGGCGGCCGCCGCGATCAGCGCCCCGACGAGGGGCCGCGTCAGGCGGGGCAGGCCTCGCCGGGCGATGGCGGGACCCGACCGGTCGTGGGTGCGCGCGTAGTCCCGGGCGTGGCGGGACGCCAGTACGGGTATGCACGCCGCCGTCGACGTCACGGCGGCTCCCAGGAAGACGATCCACATGTGTTCGACGCCGAGCAGGCTGCCGAGCAACGGACCAACGGCCATGCCGCCGATCTGGCCGCTGTAGACGGTGGCGACCCCCCGGCCCCGGCGCTCGACGGGCGTGACGGCGGCCACCATCGACAGGGCGGCCACCTCGGTGGCGCCCGCGCCCACCCCCTGTACGAAGCGGGCACCGATCTCCGTGAGGGGCGAGGCCGCGAAGATGAAGGCGACCGATGCCGCCCCGTAGAGCAGCAGGCCTCCGAGCAGCACCGGGCGCCGGCCGACCCGGTCGGCCAGCCGTCCGGCCGGGTACTGGGTCAGGACGCCGGCGAGGAAGAACGTCCCCATGACGATGCCGGCCAGGGCGTCGGACCCGCCCCGGTGACGGATGTAGGCCGGCAGCATCGGGATGATGGCGCTGGCCCCGAGGAGCTCCAGGAACACCGTCCAGGCCAACAGCCGGACCAGCGGCCGCCCGCTGTCGTCCGGGGTCATCGGGGCTCCCCGGCTCCGGTCACCAGCCCGTCGAGCAGGGCGGCCACGGCGGCGCGGCGGCGCGGCGCCGGGGGGGCCAGGCCGAACAGCTCCGACAGCCACAGCCCGTCGGCGGCCAGGCGGGCCAGCGTGGCCAGGGAGGCGTCCCGGTCGCCGTCGGCGTCCTCGTCGACGCGCCCCTGCCAGCGGTCGAAGGCGTCGCGCAGTGGCGCCAGCAGGCCGGGCTCGGCCGCCACCGCCGCGATCAGGGCCGCCCCCAGCCGGTTCTCGCGCTCGGTGGTGCCGTCGGGGGGCGCGAACGAGGCGGCCACGTACGACCGCACGAACCGGCCGGGCCCGGTCGTTCCGGCCTCGGCGGCAATCAGCTCCTCGTCGAAGAGCACCACCATGCGCTCGACCATGGCCGTCACCAGGGCGTCCCTGGTGGGGAAGTGGTAGAGGACCCCGCCCTTGCTGAGCCCGGCCTGCGCGGCCGCCGTCGCCAGCGTCAGACGGGCCACGCCGTCGCGGAGGACGACCTCCTCGGCCGCGTCGACGATGCGGCGACGGGTGTCCCCGGCCCTGGCCATGCCGGAAACTGTACCGTCCGGACGGTACAGTTCGTGCGGCCGGCGGACCGCCCGTGGGGAGAGGGATAGCCTCGCATCGTCCGCACACACGGGGAGGGTCCGATGGGACGCGACATGAAGCTCGGACTGCAGCTCGGGTACTGGGGATCGGGTCCCCCGGTGGGCGTGCCGGCGCTGGTGGCCGAGGCCGAGCGCATGGGCTTCGACTCGATCTGGACGGCCGAGGCCTACGGGTCCGACGCCCTCACCCCCCTGGCCTGGTGGGGTTCGCAGACAGAGCGGCTGCGGCTGGGCACGGCCCTCTGTCAGCTGTCGGCGCGCACGCCCACGGCCATGGCCATGGCCGCCCTCACCCTCGACCATCTGTCCGGGGGCCGGCTCGTGCTCGGGCTCGGCGTCTCCGGCCCGCAGGTCGTCGAGGGCTGGTACGGGCAGCCCTTCCCCAAACCGCTCGCCCGGACCCGGGAGTACGTCGACATCGTCCGCAAGGTCCTGGCCCGCGACGCCCCGGTGACCAACGACGGCCCCCACTATCCCCTGCCGTACCCGGGGGGCACCGGGCTGGGCAAGCCCCTGAAGTCGATCGTCCACCCCCTGCGCCGGGAGATCCCCATCATCCTGGGGGCCGAAGGTCCGAAGAACGTGGCCCAGGCGGCCGAGATCGCCGATGGCTGGTTTCCGATCTTCTTCTCCCCCACCGCCATGAAGTCGTCCGAGGCGGCCCTGGCCGAGGGCTTCGCCCGGCCGACGGCCCGGCGCACGGCCGAGGACTTCGAGGTCATCGCGACGGCCGACGGTCATCGCCGACGACATCGAGGCGGCGGCCGACGCCATCCGGCCGTTTCTGGCCCTCTACATCGGCGGCATGGGGGCCAAGGAGATGAACTTCCACTTCGACGTGTTCGCCCGCATGGGCTACGGGGACGAGCGGCCAAGGCATCCAGGAGCTCTACCTCGACGGCCGCAAGGACGAGGCGGCCGCGGCCGTGCCCACCAAGCTGGTGGAGGACGTGGCCCTCATCGGCCCGATGGCGAAGGTGCGCGACGACCTCGAGGCGTGGCGGGAGTCGATCGCCACCACCCTGCTCGTCTCCGGCGACGCCGCCACCCTCAGGTCGATGGCCGAGCTGGCTGCTGTACGGGAGGCCCCTCAGACCGGGGTGGACGCCAGGCAGCGGCCCAGTGCTGCGCAGTCTGGTCGGTGCGCCCCGCCCAGGGTGAGCTCGATCTGCTTGGCCGCCAAAAAGTACCGGTGCAGCGGGTACTCGCGGTCCATGCCGACACCCCCGTGGAGGTGCACGGCAGCGTGCACCACCCGCTGGCCGCCTCGGCCGCCCAGAATTTGGCCATGGCGGTGGCGTCCGCCGCCGGCAGGTCCATGCCGATCCGCCAGGCCGCCTGCCACGCCGTCAGGCGGATGGCCTCGGTGTCGACGTAGGCGTCGGCGGCCCGCTGGCCCACTGCCTGGAAGGTGGCGAGGGCTTGCCGAACTGCTCCCGCGACTTCGTGTACGCCGCGATCAGTTCGAGGCGCCGGCCGCCGTCACCCCGGCCTGGGCCAGGCCACGGCCGTCGAGGCCCGAGCAGCAGCCACTCGACGACCTCGGCCCCGACGCCGACCGTGCCCACCACGGCGTCGGGCCCGAGGTGACGCCGGCCAGCTCGAGCCGCCCGCGCGGCCGGGTGTTGGTCGCTGGGGAGCCGGGTCACGCCGGCGGCATCCGTCGCCCCGCGAACACGGCGACCCCGTCCGTCCGGCCGGCCCGGCACGAGCACCATGTCGGCCAGTCCGAGCGACGGGACGAACGCCTTCACGCCCGTCGAGCCGACCAACCGTCACCGGCGGGCTCGGCCACCACCGACGGGGACGCCCACAGGCCGCCCGGTTCCGCCAGTGCCGTGGTCACCACCGTCGTCCCGGCGACCACCCCGGGCAGCCGGCGCCCGCAGTGCGGGGCTGCCGTGGGCGGCGATGGCGGCCGCGCCCACGGTGACCGTCTCGATGACCGGTACGAGGCGGCCGCCCGGGCCGCCGCCTCGACCACGATGCAGGCCTCCACGAAGCCGAGTCCGGCCCCGCCGTACGTCTCCGGCAGGGCGATCCCGAGCGAGGCCGGCGCCGGCCAGTTCGGCCCACAGGTCGCGGTCGACGCCATCGCCGCCGCCGCGCGTCTCGACGCTCCCGCGACCGCTCGGGGGTGGCCCGTCTCCGAAGATGCGGGTGGCCAGCTCCGCACGGCCTCCTGCTCCTCGTTGAAGGAGAAGTCCATTCTCGTCGTCCCTCCGTGATGGGTGGTCGGGCCCGGCCCGGTCGCTCGCCGGCTACCGCAGTGACCGGGGCAGGCCCAGGCCGAACATGGCGATCAGCTCGCGCTGGATTTCGTTCGTGCCGCCGCCGAACGTCAGAATGAAGAAGCTCGCGGGCGTACTTCTCGAAGCCGCCCGTGCAGCACGGACCGCTGGATGCCGCCGTGACAGGTACCCGGCCTGGCCGACGACCTCCATCAGCGTCCGGAAGGCATCGAGGTAGAACTCGGTGCCGAACACCTTGACGGTCGAGGCGTCCGCCACGTCGAGGTGTCCCTGGGTGGCCGTCCACGCCACCTTCCAGTTGATGAGCTTCAGGAATTCGAGGCGCGCGCGGATCCGCGGCCAGCTGGATCTGCACCCACGCCTGGTCGATCACCCGTCCGCCGTCCGGCAGCTTCTCCGCCGGCCCACGCCCTGGTGTCGTTCAAGGCCCGCTCGATGATGCCGAGCGAGCACAGGGTCACCCGCTCGTGGTTGAGCTGGTTGGTGATGAGGGTCCAGCCGTTGTTCTCACCGCCGACCAGGTTGGCTCGCCGGCACCCGCACGTCCTCGTAGAACGTGTAGTTGATGTTGTGGTCGCTGCATCAGATGCATGGGGACCACCTTCACGCCCGGCGTGTCCATGGGCACGATGAACATGGAGATGCCCTTGTGCTTGGGCGCGTCCGGGTCGGTGCGGGTGGCCAGCCAGATGTAGTCGGCGTCGCCCGCCAGCTACGTGAAGATCTTCTGCCCGTTGATGACGTACTCGTCCCCGTCGTGCTCCGCCCTCGTCGCGAGCGAGGCCAGGTCGGTGCCGGCCGTCGGCTCCGTGTAGCCGATGCAGAAGTGGATGTCGCCGGCCAGGATGCGTGGCAGGAACTCGGCCTTCTGCTCGGGCGTCCCGAACTCGCATGATGGTCGGGCCGACGGTGTTGATGGTGAGCATCGGCACGGGGGCGCCGGCGCGCATCGACTCGTCGAAGAAGATGAACTGCTCGATGTCGGAGCGGCCCTGGCCCCCGTACTCCTTCGGCCACCCGATGCCCAACCAGCCGTCCTGGGCCATCTGGCTTGACGACCCGCCGCATGTCGGGCCCCACGCCGTGGCTGCCGGGCCCGCCGCTCCCCCACACCTCGGGGGTGAGGAGGCGGGCGTAGTACGCACGGAGCTCGCGGCGGAGGTCCTCCTGCTCCTCGGTGTACCCGATCTCCATCCGGATCCCCTCCCACGGTCGGTGCGGTGTACGTCTCGGCGCGCCGACCGGGGCCCGGCAGTGCAGGTGGACCTGCCTCGACTGCGCAGTCCCGAAAAAGCGGAACGCGTTCTAGATTCTCATTCTGGCCCATCCGGCGGCGCCGCGCCAGTGCCGGCCAGCGTCCCCGCCCCCACCAGCTCCCGGGCGTCCCCGTCGGCGTCGTCGGCGCCGTTGGCGTCGTCGGCGCCGTCGGCGCCGTCCGGCCCGCCGGACTCACCGGGCTCGCGGGCCGTGTCCTCCGGATCGGGATCGGGGGCGGGCGGATCGGCGAGCTCCCCGTCGTCGGGATCGGCGCCGGCCCGGCGGTGGTCGATCTCCACCAGCAGCAGCGGGGTCAGGCACCCGAGCACCACCAGCGCCCAGCCCCACCACGGCAGGGCGGCGGTGATGGACACCATCAGGTTCTTGTGGCCCTTCGGGACGTACCCGGTGACCACGACCTCTTGGCCGGGGGCGGCATAGACGGGGGTGCCGTGGCTCGGGGAGAAGTGCACGGGCAGGATGCCGGTGTCGACCACTTTGGCCATCAGCTGGCGGCTGTTCGGCCTGACCGGACCGGACGCGTAGACGAAACCCCCGATGAACGGCCGGTACCAGTAGAGGGGCACGCAGATCATCACGGCCGACCCGAGTGCCAGCACCCACTGCCGGCCGCGTCGCCGCAGGACCATGGCCAGGGCGACGAGGATGGCCGTCCCGAAGAAGAACCACGTGGCGCACTTGTAGATCCACCCGATGGCCGGAATGATGACGGCCGGGGTGCCGATGATGTTGGCCCGGGAGATGAACCACGGGTCGGGGGCGGGGTTCAGATCGCCCTTGGTCATGTACTGGCCGTGCGGCAGCACCCGGTAGATGCGGTGCACGTAGTCGGTCGGGATGCCCAGTCGGGGGTAGAAGACGATGATCTCGCCGACGTGCAGTGGCTGCGTCGCCGGCACCGGCTTGGAGGCGACCAGGGAGCCCACCGGCGCCGTCTCGCCCATCGACGGGCTCCCCACCCAGAAGAGCCGGCCCCCCGTGCCCAGCCAGCCGGCCCACAGCAGCACCAGCGCGACGAGCACGGTGGTGGCCACGGTGATGCCCCACCGACGGCGGCGCCGGGGACGGCGGCCGTCCTCAGCCTCCGGCGCGGCGGCGTCCTCGCCGGCCTCCCCGTCGGGCCCGTCGACCTCGGCCTCGGCCCCGCCGTCGGTCGCATCGCCGGCGTTGTCGCCCGGGTCGGCAGGGTCGGTACTCACAGCAGCACGTACCCGAGGTTGTGGGTCAACTGCGCGCTGAACGTGCCCGAACTGTCACTGATGACCCACGGGACGGAGACGTGTAACCCGACGCCCGTGGCCGGTACCGTCCCCGAGGTGGCCGTGGTCATGACCAGGGCCGGTAACGATGTCGGGATGGACGCGCTCATGGACAGCCAGTTCGACGCCGGTACGGCCGGGCACGCCCCGGCCTCGATCGGGTAGACGCAGGTGGACCCGGCCTGCACGGTGGCGGCGATGTAGGAACACGGTGCCGACCCCGGGGCCGCCTGCTCGTCCAGGGGCCAGAAGGCGTTGGACGCGGCCACCCCACCGGTGACGGCCGTGAGGTAGCTCGAGGCGGAACCGGCCGCGTACAGCGACGTGACGTTGGCCGCCGAGAGCACCGACGGAAAGACGGCGACCTGTCCCAGCGACCCCGTCCAGTACGGGTTGGTCGGGGCGTCGGGCCACGTGGAGCTGGCGTTCGACCATCCCAGGTGCCACCACCCGCCGTAGACCTGGGCCGGGTCGCTTCCGGTGATGGTCTCGTTGCCGACCGAACCCGCCACCAGCGCGCCGTCGGCGTACATCAGCACCGTGCCGACGGTGGCCGACACCGGCGCCACCGTGACCACCACGTGGTGCCAGTTGCCGTCGGCGTAGTTCTTCGTCGTCGTCGCCGAACTGCTGACTTCGAAATAGCCGTTCGGGTAGACGCCGAAGACGAGATAGCCGTTGGCATCGATCCAGATGTGGCGGTCCCACATCGTCGGTGTGGCGTTGGTCTGCAGGGTGGTGAACCCGATGATCGAGCCGTTCTTGGTGGACGTCTTGAACCATGCCGCGATCGAGAAGGTCTGCGGTCCCGGCGTGGCCAGGAACGTGCCGGTGTTGCCCACGGCCGTCTCGATCCACCCGGTCGAGCCGTCGAAGGTGGTGGCCGAGTCGCTGATCGGCCCCGAGGCGTCCACGCCGAGGGTGCCCTGGCCGGTACCGGTATTGGTGCCGGGGTTGCCCGAGGCGTCCCGGTAGCTGGTCGGGTTGGCGTTGGCCGCGAGGTTGGCGATCGAGCCGGTGTAGAGCGAGGTGCCCGTGTCCTGCATGGGCCAGTACGACGTGGGAGCATCCGTCAGCACCTGTGTGGACAGGGCCGACTGCGAGGTCTCACCGAACAGGGTCGTCACCTGCGCGCCGGAGAGCGCCGTCGGAAAGACGGCCTCGTCGGCGATCGAGCCGTTGAAGAAGTTCGTGCCCGGGAGATTGCCCCAGTTGGCCGACGCGGTGACACTCCCCACCCGAGGTGCCAGAAACCCGTCATGGCGACGCCGCTACGGGCCGCCGCGGTGGTGTTCGTGCCCACCGACGTGCCGTTGACATAGAGGGTCATCCCCGAACCGGCGGCTGTCGACTTCGTCGCCACGACGAAGTACCAGGTGTTGGCCGTCAGGACTGTCGTCCCCCGAACGTTCAAGGTGTTGTTGCCGAAGTCGACGCGCCCCCCGCCGTCGATCCACAACGAACGGTCGGTCGTGGCCGTCGACGTGTTCGTCTGCGTGTTCGTGGCGCCGATGAAGGCGCCGTTCGTGGTCGTCACCGTCGGCTTGATCCACGCCATCAGCGTGTAGTTGTTGGCCGCCGCCATGGTGCTACTCGACAGCGTCTCCCCCCACCCCGTGGTGCCGTCGAAGGTCAGCGAGGTCGCGGGCGCAAGCGTCGTGGGGCCCGCGGCGCCGTAGGTCACCCCGCCGACCGGCAGTCCGGTGTTGGTCCCCGCCGTCGACGTGTCGGCGATCTCCTGGACGCCGCACGTCCCCCCCGTGGCCACCGTGGCCGCCGTGGGCGTGATCGACCCCTGGTTGCCCAGGGTCGTGGTCACCGACGTGGCGATCGTCTTCGACAACGGATACGTCGCCGAGCACGTCGCCTGGTTGGTGGTGATGCTGCTGGCCGCGTTGGGCGACGACAGGCAGTTGGTGCCGCCGATCGTGTCCGACAGCTGCAGCGTCCCACTCTGGAACGCCGAGGTGCCGGCCAACTTTCCGGAGTACTTGGCCCCCCACACGACCACCTGGCCGCTCAGAAGGCCCAGTACTCCCGCCAGCAGCAGGAGCCCGGTAATGAACCTGACCCAGGGTTTCCCCTGGGTCAGGCCACTCCACTTGTTTGACATCGGAGGTCAGCCTAAGAGCCGTCGACCCCCGTGGTGTCGGATGCCATCACTGGTTGAGGGTGTACGTGAGCGGCTCGCTCGCCAGCAGTCCCTGATCGGCGTTACTCGCCGACGATGACTGCAGCTGCGTCACGAACGTCAAGGCCACGCTCGATCCTGCGTTCAACGAAGGCGTGAGCGTGATCGCCGTCGACGCCAGCGTCGCCATGGTGGTCACCGTGGTCGCCACCGACGGGCATGCCCCGGCCTGTACCGGATACAGGCAGTTCGTCCCGTTTGAGATCGTCACGCCAATCTTGCCGCAGAAGGCGGCGTCGGAGCCCGTGGACAACGGGTTCAGTACCGAGGATCCATAGGGCGCACCAACCACCGTGCATGTGCCCCCCGACAGTGTCAGGCCGGTGGACGCGTTGATCGAACCTTGGTTCGTCAGAGTTACCGTCACGGACGTCGCCGAATTCCCCGGCGCATTGTTGGTGCCGGCACCGAAGTCACTTCCGGCACACGCGACGTTGATGTTCGTGGTGATGGCGCTGGCGGTGTTCGGCGACGACAGGCACGTACCAGAGCCGTTCGTCTTCGACAGCAGCAGCGTGCCGCTCTGGAAGGATGAGGTCCCTCCCACCTGCGCCGAGAAGTTGGCGCCGAAGGTCGTGGCGACGGTCAAGCCGAGAGCGGCCACCCCCACCAGAGCTGCGATGAGGCCGCTCTTGCGTGAACGCTTCCTGGGTTCCATGTCGGGTCTCCTTGTCCATGTACGGACGAATGATCAATACGGATGCCATGTCCGGCATCTGATTGATCGGACAACGATCCGACAACTTGAGAAGAAATCCGGAGTAATTCCGGTATCAGAACTACATTGCCACAACCAGTGAGTGAGTTTGCACTCTTTGTGATTACTTTTGAGGGGTCGTCGCCCCGGGGGCGCATCCAACCGGCACCCGGCCCGCCCACCGAAGTACTGTCCTGGCCGGGCCGAGTATCGGCCGGGCCCGCGCACCCAGCCGTCCACGGTGGGAATGCCGTGGGCCGGGCTACGGTTACCCGCTAGTAAGAAGCAGGCGTGCGGGCGGCGCGCCCGCAGCCATCCACTGACCGACGACCGGTGCGGCCCAGGCCGTCCGGACGCAGAACCGAGGAGCGCCCAATGTCCGAAGCCGTCATCGTCGCCACCGGCCGTACGCCGATCGGGCGGGCCATGAAGGGTTCGCTCACCGAGTGCCGGCCGGACGACCTGGCCGCCCTCGTCATCCGGGAGGTGCTGGCCAAGGTCCCCGCCCTCGATCCCCAGACGGTGGAGGACGTCATCCTCGGCTCCGGGCAGCCCGGCGGCGAGGCCGGCTACAACATGGCCCGGGTGGCCGCGCTGCTCGCCGGCCTGCCGGAGGTACCGGGAGTGACCGTCAACCGGTACTGCTCCTCCTCGCTGCAGTCGATCCGCATGGCCGCCCACGCCATCAAAGCCGGCGAGGGCGACGTCTTCGTGGCCGCCGGCGTCGAGGCCGTCAGCCGGTACAGGAACGGTGCGGCCGACACCGGCCCCCACAATGCGCTCTTCGCCGAGGCCGAGGCCCGCACGGTGGCCCGCACGCCCGCCGTCACCGAGCCGTGGACGCCGCCGGCCGGACTGCCCGACATCTACATCGCCATGGGCCAGACGGCCGAGAACGTCGCCGAGTACAAGAAGGTCAGTCGGGAGGAGCAGGACGAGTTCGCCCTCCAGTCGCAGCTCCGGGCGGTGGCCGCCCAGGAGGCCGGCTTCTTCGACCGGGAGATCATCCCGGTGACGCTGCCCGACGGCACCGTCGTGACCAAGGACGACGGACCGCGGCCGGGCACGACGCTCGAGGGGCTCGCCGGTCTGAAGCCGGTCTTCCGTGAGGGCGGCACCGTCACCGCCGGCAACGCCTGCCCGCTCAACGACGGTGCGGCCGCCGTGATCGTGATGAGCGACACCCGGGCGCGCCAGCTCGGCATCACCCCGATCGCCCGGATCGTGGCCAGCGGCGTGTCCGGGCTCAACCCCGAGATCATGGGGCTCGGTCCGATCGATGCCATCCGCCAGACCCTGGCCCGGGCGTCGATGACCATCGACGACATCGACCTGGTGGAGATCAACGAGGCGTTTGCGGCCCAGGTGGTCCCGTCCGCGGCCGAGCTCGGCATCGGCTACGACAAGCTCAACGTCAAGGGTGGCGCCATCGCCCTCGGCCACCCCTTCGGCCAGACGGGCGCCCGCATCATGACGACGCTGCTGAACGCCCTCGAGGACACCGACAAGACGATCGGCCTCGAGTCGATGTGCGTCGGCGGCGGCCAGGGCATGGCCATGATCGTCGAGCGCCTCTCGTAGGACCGGTCAGATGGTCAGTCCACCGTCGACGGAGAGGACCGCGCCCGTCGTGTAGGTGGACTCGTCGGACGCGATGAAGGCGATGGAGGCGGCCACCTCGGCCGGGGTGGCGAACCCCATGGGCGTCATCATCCGCTCGAGCACCTTGGGGTCCGCACCGTCCGGAAGCCCGACGAACCCGGTCATCAGCGGCGTGTCGACGCCGCCGGGCGCCACCGTGTTCACCCGGACACCCTTGCCCAGGTACTCGGCCGCCAGCGCCTTGGAGAACATCAGCAGGCCGGCCTTGGACGCGCAGTAGGCGGCCGAGTACGGCTGCCCCATCAGGGCGGTGTTGGAGGCCACGTTCACGATCGAGCCCCCGTGCTCGAGCAGGTGCGGCAGCGTGGCCCGGCACACCAGAAACGGCCCGGTGAGGTTGACGTCGATGATCCGCTGCCACTTCTCCAGCGGCATCTCGGCGGTGGCGAAGAACCCGCCGATGCCGGCGACGTTGCACACGACGGTGGGCGGCCCCAGCTCGGCCACGACGGCGGCGACGACGTCGGTGACCGAGCCCTCGGACGTCACGTCGCACCGGTGGCCGACGGCCCGGCCACCGTCGGCCTCGATGGCGGCCACGGTCTCCTTGGCACCGTCCTCGACGATGTCGAGCACGGCCACGGCGGCGCCCTCGGCGGCCAGCCGCCGGGCGACGGCCCTGCCGATCCCCGAACCGGCCCCGGTGACCACGGCCACCTTGCCGGTGAACCTCGGCGTCATGAAGGCCTGCATCGTCTCGTCGGCGGCGTCGTGCTCGTCGCCGCCGCGGCCGAACGTGACCATGTTGATCGGGCTCACCGGGCGTTCTCCTTGTCCGTGGTTGCATTGTCGGATGACGTGCCGCCGCCCGCGCCGGCGCCACCGCCCGCGGCCCCACCGCCCGCCGGCGCGAACTGCTGGCGGAGGGCGTGCTTGAGGATCTTGCCGGCCGGGTTGCGGGGCACGGCCCCGACGATCTCGAGCTGCTCGGGAATGGCCTGCACGCGCAGGTCCTTCTCCCGCAGGAACGACTGCATGTCGGCGAAGGTCAGTGACCCGCCGTCGACCACGGCCACCACCGCGCACGCCCGCTCCCCCGTGGTGGCGTCGGGCAGACCGATGACGGCCACGTCGGCCACCTGGGGGTGGGTGTAGAGGAGGTCCTCCACCTCCTTGGCCGAGATGTTCTCGCCGTGGCGGATGATGACGTCCTTGAGGCGCCCGGTGATGGTGACGAAGCCGTCGGCATCCACGATGCCGAGGTCACCGCTGCGGAAGTACCCCTCGTCGTCGTAGGCCTCGGCGTCGAGCGACGGGTCGAGGTAGCCGGCGATCACCTGGGGTCCCTTCAGGCGGATCTCGCCCTCCTGGCCCGGGCCGGCGGGCGAGCCGTCCAGGGCGACCACCTTGATCGTCACCCCGGGTGTGGCCCGGCCCTCGGTGGTGGCCAGCTTGTCGTCGGGATCGCCGACCGACGCCATGGAGACGATGGGGGCCTCGGTCAGTCCGTAGCCGGACACGATGCCGACCCCGCCCACCTCCCGCCTGAGGTCGTAGTGGAGTTGCGGCGGCTTGGGCGCCCCGCCGCCGGGGTAGGCCCGCACGGTCGGGAAGATCGACCGTTCGCCGGCCTGACGCTGGGCGGCCAGGTAGGCCAGGTGGAACGGGGTCCCCGATCCGGCCAGGGTGACGTCGTGCCCGGCCAGGAAGACCGGCGTGGCCACCGGGTCGAACGCCTCGGTCACCAGCAGCCGGCAGCCGGTCACCAGGGCGGACAGCAACCACCCGATGCCGCCGATGTGGGTGAACGGGAAGACCAGGGCGGACACGTCGTCAGCCGTGATGTCCAGGCACTCGCTCATGGCCAGGGCCGAGGCCAGGACGCTCAGATCGGAGTGCTGGGCCCCCTTCGGCTCGGCGGTCGTGCCCGAGGTGTAGAAGAGCCACCTCACGGGTGCCTCGGCGGCGGCGGCGACCGGCGCCGGCGCGGGTGGCAGGCCGGCCGGGTCGCCCTCGGGCAGTGCGCGGTCGGCCACCAGCACGGCCAGGTCGTCGCGCTCGGCCGCCAGCCCCCGCGCCATCTCCGCGAAGTCGAAGCCGCGGTAGACGGTCGGCACGACCAGCAGGCGGGCCCGGCTCTGGGCGGTGATGAAGCCGACCTCGCGGCCGCGGTAGATGGGGATGAGGGGGTTCTGCCGGGCACCCAGGCGCGACAGCGCGCCCACCAGTACCAGCGACTCGTTCCAGGTGGGCAGCTCCCAGCTGACGCTGGTCCCGTCGCCGACGCCGAAGGTGGCGGCCAGCCCGGCCGCCACCCGCAGGCACGCATCCCGGTACCCGGCGAACGTCAGCTCGGCGCCGGTGTCCTCGGTGGCCAGCACGGCCTCCGGCGTGGCCGCCGCCCGGCGCTCGATCAGCTCCCACACCGTGGTGGCGCCCACCCAGCCCCGGGTGGCCGTTCGCCCGGCGACCTCGTCGACGAAGTCGGTCATCGCTCCTCCTGGTCCCGGCGAGGTCCGCAGCCGGCGCGGCCCCGGACGACCCGTCGGGGCTCGTCCGTCCCCGGCGGGCACACTACGCCCGTCGTCACTGCGCCCACAGCCGGTCGGTGTAGGTGTCGGTCCCCGGGATGGTGCCGATGAACGGCGACGCCCACAGCAGCCGTCCCAGACCCGAGGCCTCCAGGGCGGCACCGTGGCCGGCGAAGAGGGCGTCCCACGACGCCGCCGGGTGCTCGTCGAGGTACCACAGTTGCAGGAACCGCTCGGCCCCGGCCTCCTGCCGGGGTACGTCGCCGGGGGCGTCGACCAGCAGCGGGATGGGCGTGAACGAGAGCACGGTGGCCGCCGGCGATCCCGGCAGCACCGCCGGCAGGTGCTCGCTCCGGTACCAGTCGTCGAGCGCGGCCCGGTCCGCGCCCGGTGCGAGTTCGCCGAAGACGGAGACCAGCCCGGGGAACCGGTGGTCGAGGGTCAGCTCGGCGGGCACGCCGTCGTCGCCGTCGCGCCGGTGCTCCCACTCGTAGGTGTAGAGACAGGTGTGGATGTGGTCTCGCTCGGTGAACATGCGGCCGGCGGCGTGGAGGACGTTGACCTGGTCGACGGCCCACCGGTTCCACTCCTTGTGGTGGCCGGCGAGCACGTAGTAGAGCGCCAGGTACGAGCCCGTCCCGGGATCGGCGACGATGGGAGAGGGACCTCGGGGGTCGCCTTCTGCGGGGGTGCGCAGTGCCTTCAGGTCGGCGGTGGCCACGAACCGGCCGCCCGCGAAGTTGTAGGCCCCGATCATGCAGCCGGCGTAGAGGTGGTCCCGCTCGTACCAGCGGTTGTAGGCGACCTCGTGGCCGCGGTGGGGCTCCACCAGGGTGTAGAGGATGGTGCCGAGCCGGATCGGATCGGCGGTGACCCCGCCGGTGGCCGGGGTGCCGGCGGGGGGGCCGGGGGGCGCGGGGGGCGCGGGGGCGGTCATGGGGTGCTCCTCTCGTCGACGGCCACGACGGCGGTCATCTCGGGCAGCCGGGCGGCCAGCGCCCGCTTGTCGACCTTCAACATGGTGGTGAGCGGCAGGGCGTCGAGGACCACCAGCCGGTCGGGCGCCTTGTAGTCGGCCAGCGACGCCCGGGCGAGGGTGCGCAGCTCGGCCAGCAACTCGTCGGGCGCCAGATCGCAGCCGGGCCCGGGCACCACCGCGGCCGCACCGATCTCCCCGAGGACGGGGTCGGGCACGCCGATGACGGCGACCCCGGACAGGGCCGGGTGGCCGCCGAGCACGGCCTCGACCTCGGCCGGGTACACGTTGTAGCCGCCCCGGATGTAGAGCTCGTTGGCCCGGCCCACCAGGCGGAGGTTGCCGCCGTCGAGCGCGCCGTAGTCACCGGTGGTGAGCCAGCCGTCGTCCGCCAGCACCTCGGCGGTGGCCCCGGCGTCGAGCACCAGTCCGGCTGCGCCCGCCCCTGTCGGCGGGCCACCCCAGTAGCCGCGCATCACCGCCCCGGAGCGAAGACGGACCCGGCCGACCTCGCCGTCGGCGACGGGCGTACCGTCGTCGTCCACCACGGACAGTTCGACTCCGGGCACCGGCCGCCCGACCGTGCGCGCCACCACCCCGTCGCCGTCGCCGGGAACGGTGCCGGTCCCGAGCGACGCCTCCGTCGACGTGTAGCGCACCACCACCGGGACGCCGAAGGTGGCCCGCAGGGCGGCCACCAGTTCAGGGGCCACCCTGGCCGCCCCGGTGGACACGATCCGGAGCGACGACGTGTCCGTCGTCGCCAGCGACGGGTGGTCGAGCATGAGCGCCCACTGCGTCGGCACGCCCTGGGCCACCGTGATCCGCTCGGCCTCGATGACGGCCAGGGCGTCGGCCGCCCGCCACGGGGTCGGCGTGATGACCGTGGTCACGGCGTGGGCGGCCTCGTCCCACACCCGGGTCATCGATCCGACGTGGGCGAAGGGCAGGGGCGACAGGCGGCGGTCGCCGGGGGCGGAGAGGACGTCGGTGCCGGCCGCGGCCGCGGCCAGGTTGCGGTGGTCGAAGACGGCCCCCTTCGGTCGGCCGGTGGTGCCGCTCGTCCAGACCACGCACACCGGGTCGTCGGGCGCCAACGCCACCGCCGGTGGTGGCGGGTTCCCGGCGGCACCGGCGACGGCCGCTTCGACCACATCCGCCAGCTCCGTCCGGCTGACGACGGTGCCGGCAACCGGAGGCGGGTCGAGGCCGTCGTCCACCACGGTGACCGCCGGTCGCGTCCGGGCGATGATGTCCTCGGTACCGGCCGGTCCCATCCGCAGGTTCACGCCCGAGGTGACCGCGCCCGACCGCACGGCGCCGGCGTAGGCGGCCGCGTACTCGATGGACGACGGCAACAGCAGGCAGACCACGGTGCCCGGTGCGGCGCCGGCCGCGGCCAACAGGCCGGCGACACCGTCGGCGGCCCGGTCGAGCTCGGCGAAGGTCACCGCCCGGCGCCCGGTGCCGCCCAGGGCCGGCTCCACGTAGGCCTCGACGCCCCCGTGGGTGCGGGCGGCCCGGCGCAGCACGTCGGCCACCGTCGACACGTCGCCCGGCCGCTCGCCGGCCGGCCGCCCCTCCCCGATCTGACGCACCGTCATATCGATGGGGATGGTAACAGGGGCATCCGCCGGCACCACCAGGACGCCGCTCGGCGGCGCCCCGCCCCGGCCGGGCGCCGCCACTCAGCGGACGGTGAGCACGCCCCTGGCCAGCTTGCCGGCCTCCATGTCCTCGACGATCTCGCGGAAGTCCTCGAGGGGACGCGTCTCGGTCACCAGCTCGTCCAGCATGAGCTTGCCCGACAGGTAGAGCTCGACCATCAGCGGGATGTCGTGGTGGGGGCGGGCCGACCCGTACCGGCAGCCGAGCAGGCCCCGGTCGACGTAGGCCAGCGCGTTCACGTCGACGGCCACCTCGGTGCCCTGGGGCGGGATGCCGATGGCAAGGGCGTTGCCGCCCCAGTCGAGGGCGTCGAGGGCGTTGCGCAGGACGGCCGGGTGGCCGACGCAGTCGAAGGTCCAGTTGACCCCGCCGAACCACCCGAGCGCGCCCGTGACCCGGCCCGGGCCCGAGGGCACGATCTCGCGGATGCGGGCCACGGCGTCCTCCTCGGAGGCGTCGACGAAGTGGGTGGCGCCGAACTGGCGGGCCAGTGTCTCCTTCGACGCCATCGTGTCCACGGCGATGATCCGGCTGGCACCGGCGAGCCGCAGGCCCTGGATGACGTTGAGCCCCACCCCGCCGACGCCGAACACGGCGGCCGTCTCGCCGGCGGCCACCCGGGCCCGGTTGAGCACGGCGCCCACCCCGGTCAGGACGCCGCAGCCGATCAGGCTGGCCGAGGCCATCGGGACGTCCTTGGAGATCTTGACCGCCTGCACCTCCTTCACGATCGTCGACTCGGCGAACACCGAGGTCGCCGCGAAATTCGACGCCGGTTCGCCCCTGAAGGTGAACGGCTGCGAGACGTTGCCGAGTGTGCGGACGCACCAGGTCGGGTGGCCGGTCGAGCACGCCCGGCAGGTGCCGCAGCTGGCCAGGGTGGCGATGACCACGTGGTCGCCCGGCTTGACCGAGCGCACCTCCGACCCGACGGCCTCGACCACGCCGGCGCCCTCGTGGCCGAGCACCGACGGCGCCTTCCACGGGATCGTCCCGTTGATGACGGACAGGTCGCTGTGGCAGACACCGGCCGCGCCGATGGCCACCCGGACATCGGTCGGCCCGGGGTCGCCGATGGTCAGCTCGTCGGTGAACTCTGCTTCGCTGCCGGTGAAGACGATGCCTCGCACGGGCCGCCCCTCTCGCTCGTCGCACGGATGTGCGGTCTCGGTTCTATCGGATCTGTCCGGCCGGTCCGGCACCGTCGGGCCACCGGCACCGGCGCCACTGCCCCGGTGTCGACCTCACCCGGCCGCGGTGCCGGCCGCGGTGCCGGCCGCGAGCCGGTCCCGCAGCTCACGCTTGAGCACCTTGCCGCCGGCGTTCATGGGCAGCTCGTCGACGAGCTCCACCCCCCTCGGGACCTTGAAGTTCGCCAACCGATCGTGCGCCCACCCCGGGAGCTCGGCGGCCAGGGTCTCGCGGTCGGCGGCCGCCGAGGGCACGACGAAGGCGAACCCGACCTCGCCGAGGCGATCGTCGGGGATACCGACCACCGCCACCTGGGCCACACCGGGGTGGCCCCGCAGCACGGCCTCGATCTCGGCCGGATAGGCGTTGAACCCCCCGGCGACGTACATGTCCTTCAGGCGGTCGGTGATGTTGATGTTGCCCCCCGCGTCCATGGTGCCGATGTCGCCGGTGTGGAGCCAGCCGGCCTCGTCGATGGCCTCGGCCGTGGCCTCGGGGTCGTTCCAGTAGCCGTGCATCACGTTGTAGCCGCGGACGACGATCTCCCCCGGCTCGCCCCGGTCCACTTCTGCGCCGTCGGTGTCGACCACCCGCACCTCCACGTCGGGGATGGCGCGGCCCGAGGTCCTCGGCGATCGTCTCCGCCGAGTCGCCCTGGCGGCACATGGTCGCCGTGCCGGTCGCCTCGGTGAGCCCGTAGGCGGTGATCACCGACTCCACGCCGAGCTCGCCCCACAGCCGCTCGACCAGCTCGACGGGGATGATGGCCGCGCCCGTGACCACCAGACGCAGGGCGGAGAGGTCGAAGGCGGCGCGGTCGCGTCCGGTCGAGGATGGTCTGGTGGATGGTGGGCGGCCCCGGCAGCACCGAGATGCGGTCCTCGGCCAGGTGGCGCAGGACGGCGCCGACGTCGAACGTGGGCTCGGGCACCATGGTGGCCCCGGTCATCAGGCAGGCCAGGATGCCGGCCTTGTAGCCGAAGGTGTGGAAGAAGGGGTTGACGATCAGGTAGCGGTCGCCCTCGCGCAAGCCGACGATCGTCGACCAGGTGGCGAAGGTCCGCAGAGTCTGGCCGTGGGTGGTCATGGCCCCCTTCGGATGTCCCGTGGTCCCTGACGTGAACACCAGGTCGGCCATGTCGCCGCTGGTCACGGCGGCCTCGCGGCCGGCAGCGACCTCCTCGGGCACGGCCGAGCCCTCGTCCAGGAACGCCGTCCAGCCGACGATGGGATCGCCCTTCGACGGACCGCCGTCGTCGTCGCCCCGGAGGACGACGATGCGCTCGAGCTCGGGCAACTTGGCCCCGGCGTCGACGGCGGCCGAGAGCATGGCCGGGTAGTCGAGCCCGAGGAAGCCCTGAACGGTGAAGAGCATCCTGGCGCCGGACGACTCCAGGATGTAGGCGGCCTCGGGTCCCCGGTAGCGGGTGTTGAGGGGCACCAGCACGGCGCCCACGCTGACGGCGCCCAGCGCGGCCACGATCCATTCGGCGCAGTTGGGGGCCCAGATGGCCACCCGGTCGCCGCGCTCGATGCCGTTGGCCAGCACCGCCCTGGAGGCCGCTCCCACCGCCTCGGCCAGCTCGTCGAAGGTCAGCCGGACGGTGTGCCCGAACGGGCCGTAGTGGTCGACGACGGCCTCGAGGCTGCCGAAACGGGCGGCGGCGTCGCCGACGAGGGCGGGGATCGTCCCCCACTCGAGATCGCCCCGAGGGTCGACGTCCTCGCCGTCCGGTCCCGGGTCGGTGATCTGACACGGCGTCAGAATAGTGCACCTACCCGTGCACCCGTCAGGGGTGCTGGCTGGACACCGAGACGACCTCTCCGGTCATGTACGAGGAGTACCCGCTGGCGAGGAAGGCGATGACGCTCGCCACCTCCCACACCTCGGCCCCGCGGCCGAACGCCTCGCGGCCGGCCAGCTCGGCCAGGTCGTCATCGGCCATCACCCGGTTGAGGAACGGGTGGACGGCCAGGCTGGGCGCCACCGCGTTCACCCGGACGCCGTGGGGGGCGGCCTCGACGGCCGAGCAGCGGGTGAGCGCCATCACCCCCGCCTTGGCCGCGGCGTAGTGGGCCTGGCCGGCCTGGGCCCGCCAGCCCAGCACCGAGGCGTTGTTCACGATCACGCCCCCGCCCGAGCCGTAGAGGTGCCGGAGGGCCGCCCGGGTGCAGCGGAACGTGCCCGTCAGCGTGACGTCGAGGACGAGCGACCACTGGTCGTCGGTCATGTCGACGACGTCGACCTGGCCGCCGAGGCCGGCGTTGTTGACGGCCACATCGAAGCGGCCGTGGCGGTCGACAGCGGCGGCATAGAGGCGCTGGACCTGAGCCTCGTCCGTGACGTTGCACGGGACCGCCAGGGGGCGGACGCCGGACGTCCCCTCGAGCGCGGTCGGCGGCCTCCTCGAGGCGGCGCTCGTGGGCGTCGGAGATGACGACGGTGGCGCCCTCCTCGACGCAGCGGGTGGCGGTGGCGAAGCCGATGCCGGTACCGGCGGCCGCGGTGACCACCACGATCTTGTCCCGGAGGAGGCCGTGCCCGGCCGGGGGCTCCGGGATCCCGGGGGCACTGGTCGGGTCCGTCATCGGGTCTCCCCCTTGGGTTCGGGCGGCAGGCCGAGGACCCGCTCGCCGATGATGTTGCGCTGGATCTCGTTGGACCCGCCGTAGATCGTCTCCGACCGGCTGAAGAGGAAGGTGCGCTGGAGGGCGTCGATCCGCTCGCCCTGCCCCTCGACGGCCCCGGCCGGTCCGAGCACGTCGATGGCCAGCTCCCCCATCCGCTGGTGCCACGACGCCCAGTAGAGCTTGGCGATGGAGGCCTCGGGCGGGGCCACCGGACCGTCGATGGCGGAGAGGGACCGCAGGGTGTTGAACCGGAGGATCTCGAGCTCACCGTAGGCTCGCGCCAGGCGCTGCCGGATGAGCGGATCGCGGCTGCGTCCGTTGTCCCGGGCGACGGCCGCCACCTCGTCGAGCTCTCGGTGGAAGCCGAGCTGGTGGCCGAGCAGGGCGACACCGCGCTCGAAGGCGAGCGTCGCCAGCGCCACCCGCCACCCGTCGCCCGGGTCCCCCAGGATGTTCTCCCGGGCGGTGCGGGCCCCGTCGAAGAACACCTCGTTGAACTCGGACGTCCCGGTGATCTGGGTGATGGGGCGGACCTCGACCCCCGGCTGGTCCATCGGCACCAGGAGGTAGGACAGGCCCCTATGACGTACGGAGCCCGGTTCCGTGCGGCAGACCACGAAGCACCAGTCGGACTGGTGGGCCAGTGACGTCCACACCTTCTGGCCGGTGACGACCCACCGGTCGCCGTCGAGCTCGGCCTTCGTCGAGACATTGGCGAGGTCGCTGCCGGCGTCGGGCTCCGAGTAGCCCTGGCACCACAGCTCGGTGCCGGCACGGATGGGCGGCAGGAAGCGCGCCTTCTGCTCGGGGGTGCCGTAGTGGATGACGGTCGGGCCGATGAGGCCCTCACCCATGATCGAGACCCGGCCGGGAGCCCGGGCCCGCACGTACTCCTCGTTGAAGATCACCTGTTCGGCGATGGACGCCCCCCGGCCGCCGTACTCGGCCGGCCAGCCCAGGCACGTCCAGCCGTCGGCGGCCAGTTCGTGCTCCCAGGCCAGGCGGGTCTCGAAGCCGTGGGTCTCATCACCGGACCCTCCCCGGCCGCCGAGCGCGGCGTACTCGCCCACGACGTGCTCGGCCAACCAGGCGCGCACCTCTGCCCGGAAGGCCTGGTCCTCGGGTCGGTCGGTGAGATCCATGCGGAGGTTGATTTCCGGCGGGTGGCCGCCCCGCGAACATCTGACGGCACGTTAGCAAAGCGGTCCCGCGGCGCTTCCGGGGCGCGACCGGTGGAGCTGCCCGCCGACGGGGAACACGGGGTGCCGGCCGGGTGTTCGAATGGGTCGAGGGGATGCAGGTGACCGGCAGCGAAGGGAGCACGGATGACGATCGGGACGACGGCAGCGGGTGGCACCGACCCCCGCCAGATCAGCGAGGACGAATGGCGGGAGCGCCTCGACCCCGAGCGCTTCGCGGTCCTCCGTCAGAAGGGCACTGAACCCGCGTGGTCGGGTGACCTCCTCCACGTCGACAGCGACGGCACCTTCACCTGTGCCGGCTGCGGGGCCGTGCTGTTCCGCACGGACGCCAAGTTCGAGTCGGGATCGGGCTGGCCCAGCTTCTACCGGGCGGCCGCCGACGGCACCATCGAGGAGCACGAGGACCGTACCTTCGGTATGCGCCGCACGGAGATCAACTGTGCCGCCTGCGGAGGTCACCTGGGCCACGTCTTCAACGACGGGCCGAACCCGACCGGGCTCCGGTACTGCGTCAACTCGTTGTCACTCGAGTTCACGCCCGAAGACACCGACGCATCCGCCACCTGACCGGACCGGCGAGCTGACCCACGGCGCGCTGCCGGCGGGTGCCGAGGTGGCATCGCCACCGGCGAGCCTCCAGCGCGCGGTGGAGGCGTCGGGCGTACACTTGTGGCGCGGTACGACTCCGCGGGAAAGGGATCGGGGATGAGCGAGGTGGCCGGTGGACCCGGATGGCGGCGGGCGTCTGACGGCCGCTGGTGCCCGCCTGCAGAAGGTGATGGCGGTGGGCACGCCGACAGCAGGGTCGGAGACGGACGGCGCGACGACGGGGGTGTCCGATCCGTACCAGGATGCGGGCCCGACCACCGGGTCCTCTGCAACCGAGCCGGTGGGCCAGCCGGTAACCGGCGTCCCCTCCCAAGCTGACGCGCCCAGGTTCGATCCTGTGCCCACGGGCATCATTTCGCGTCGCACGCGCCGGCGACTTATCGGCGTCGCCGCCGGTGCCGGTGCCATCGCCCTCGTCGTGGTGCTCGTCACCGGGTTCGTGGTGGGGTCGGGCAGCCAGGCGGCCCTGGCGGCCGTGGTGCGCTCGGTCAACTCGAGCACAGCGGACAAAACGGCCGATCTGCACCTCTCGATGAACGAGTTCGTGGCGGGACGCCAGACGGTGACCGCCAACGGCGACGGATCCGTAGACTTCACCGACCATGCCGCCCAGCTGTCGATGAACCTGACAGGCGCACCTGGAATCGCCGGCGAACAGCTGTCCGAGATCGCTCTCGACGGGACGCTCTACTTGTCGCTGCCGCAGGTCTCCCGGCTACTGCCGGGCAAGCAGTGGGTGGCCGCCGGGGTCGGAGGAACACCGGCCACACCCGGTGCCACATCCAACCCGACCGACCTGCTCCAGGTGCTCGCTAGCAAGGGCAACACCGTCACCTCATTGGGGACGACCAGCATCGACGGGGTCACGGTCAACGCCTACAAGGTCGTCCTGAACCCGTCCTACATCAGGAGCCACCCTGATTCGTCCTCGCTCGGCCCGGCGGAGCGGCAAGCGGTGTCATCGATGCTGGATTCCATGGGCCTCGAGATGAACGTCTACATTGACAGCGCCACCGGACTGTTCCGGCGGGTCGTCGAGACACTGCACCTCGCCACCGGCGGATTGAGCATCTCGGCGACCTCTACTGACGATTTCACCGACTACGGCACTCCGGTGACCATCACCGCGCCGCCCGCCGGCCAGGTCGCCACTCTTCCGCAGTTCGAGCAGGCGGCGGGCGAGACCGCATCGTCGGGATACGGGACCGCATCGGCAGGATTCGGGTCCGCCTCCTCGACCTGACCGCGGTCACCCCACGGCCGGCCGCGCCGCAGTGAGCCGGTGTTCGAGGAGTTCGAACAGTTCGGCGAGGACCGCGGCCTCGCGGGTCGCGCCCGAGCGCACCAGGACGCGGTCGGCGTCGGCCAGGGCCTGACAGGCGGTGAACACCTCGGTCCTGGTCAGGGAGACCGCCACCCCGAAGCCCGCCAACCGCCTCGGCGCATCCGCCGCGTCACCATGACCACGCCCACCACCGCGACGGCCAGGGCCGCGGCCGTCCACCCCATCGCGGCGGTGGCCCCCCGTCGGGTCACCGCCCACGAGGCGATGAACACCGCCAGCCGGCATGCCGTGAGCGGCCCCAGGATCCAGTCCCGCAGCGGCGGGTTCGGCCACGGGAGTTTCGGTGGCCGCAGCCACCCGGGTGGCACCGGAAGGGGCCCCACCGGCCACCTCAGGCGCCCACGGGCTCGGTGCGGCCCGCCTCGGTGTCGTCGGTGTCGTCGGTGTCGTCCGAATCGGCATCCCCGGCCGTTCCACCCGCCACGCCGGCCGCGCCCGCCATGGCGTGGCGCTCCACGCGCAGGACGTCGGCCGTGGCGAACCGGAGGCTGGGACCGACCTCGTCCGCCACGATCTCGACCTTCGTGCGGCGCTCGCCTTCTTCGTTCTCCCACGATCGCTGCTCGAGGCGGCCCGTCACCACCACGCGGATCCCCTTCACCAGACTCAGCGCCACGTTCTCGGCGAGGTCACGCCAGCACACCACGTCGAAGAACGACACCGCCTCCTCCCACTCGTGGCTGTCGCGGTTCTGCCACCTCCGATTGACGGCCACGCCGAGCTGCGTGGTCGCCTGGCCGTCACGGGTGTAGCGGATCTCCGGATCGCGGGTCAGATTTCCGATGATGGTGGTGGTGCTGGTCGCGGCCATGGTCGTTCCTTCCGTTCGCCGTCTACGGGACGGGACGCCGCAGCGCCTCCTCCCCGTGCCGCCCGGATGGGCGGTGGACACAGCGTGGGGCCGGCACCTTGCCGGAACCCTCGGCGGGGACCTTGCAGCCGGGAACGATCCCGTCCGAGTGCGACAGCCGGCTCTCGAAGGTCGTCGACGGTCGTCGTCAGCGGCCGTCGCCCATCACCCGGCGACCGTCAGCCGTCAGCCGTCAGCCGTCGTCGCGCAGATCGGTGAGCAGCTCGGCCCTTACGTCGTCACCGAGCACGGTGCCGGTGGCGCCCTCGGGGTACGCCGGGTGCTCCACCGCCAGCACCACCGGACCGGCCGCGAAGGCGTCGACCTGCGCCGGCGACAGCCGGAACCGGACGTAGTGCACGGCCGCGGTGGAGTCGGTGCGGGTGAGCCCGGCCTGGTGCTCGGCGTCGGGCGTCGACGCCCCGACACCAGCGGAACCGTTCTCGCCGATTCGGAGGCGGAGTGACCGCTCGATGCCGACCAGCGCCGGCAGCCAGGTGCGGAGGGCCGCTTCGTCGGTCAGCTCCAGAAAGAGCGTCGCCGACAGCTCGCCCGGCTGGGGGATCAGGCGGTTGTAGACCTCGAGCTCGTGTGCGATCTGCTCGTCGGTCGTCATCCGCTCGGCGCGCGCCATCTCCTGGATCTGGAAGCGCATGGTGGTGGCGTTTTCGAAAGTGCACGTGACCACGGGCCCGACGCCCACCCGGCGGTGGGCCTTCAGCTCGATGACCGTTCGCCGGAAGGCGTCGCGCTCGCGCCCATAGGCGCGCAGGTCGGCGATGTCCTCCAGCGTCAGGGCGCGCCGCGTCCCGGCGGTCACCGCGCACCACCGGCATCGGCATCGGCATCGGCATCGGGGTCGGCCAGACCGTAGGCCCGCGCCATCAACTGCATCGGGTGCAGCGGTCGCGTACCGGTCTCCTCCTCGATCGAGCCGTTGGCCAGGTGGCAGTCGCCGCAGACCACCTCGTTACCGGCCTCGGCGATCGCCCGGCCCATCGGCCTGGCCACCTGCTTCGCCAGGTCGTAGTTCTCCGTCCGGTAGCCCCACGTCCCGTCGATGCCCGAACACCGTTGCACGAGCGTGGCCTTGATCCCGGCCACCTTGAGGAGGTCCCTGCTCTTCAGACCGATGCTCTGGGCCTGGAGATGACAGGCGACGTGGTAGGTGACCGTGTCGGGCACCTCGCCGCGCTCGTACCCGGGGAACTCGGTGACCAGCCCTTCCCCGTCGCGCCGGTGCAGGGCCATCAGGTGTTCGGCCGGGTCGGCCGTGTGCTCGGCAACGAGTCGGGCGTCGTCGGCGAGCGGTCCTCCGGCCAGGTAGTCCGGATAGTCCTTCCGCACCACATACGCACACGTCGGCTGGGCGACGATCACCTCGCGTCCGGCCCGGACCTCCCCGGCCAGCGAGGTCACGTTCCGCTTGGCCGCCTCGACGAACGCCTTCACGTTGCCCGAGTGCAGCCACGGCGCGCCGCAACACCGGGTGCCCTCGGGCAGCGAACACCCGATGCCGTTGTGCTCGTAGACGGCCACCAGATCGCTGTCCGATGGCGGGTTCCATGTACTCGACGAAGCAGGTGGGAAAGACAGCCACCCGACTGACGGGCGAGTGCGCCCTGGCCACCCGGCCCGCCCTGGCCGCCCGGGCTGCCCGGCCCGCCCGGCGGCGCGGCCGCGGAACCAGGCGGTGAACCGCGTCACGCGGTACGGCGGCAGGAGCCGCGACGAGGCCACGCCGGCGGTCTTCTCCATGAGCCGCCGCGGGAACGAGCCCGGCGTGCCGGTCACCGCGTTCACCACGGGCGACAGCGCCGACGACACCGTGCCGAGCAGGTCCGTCCGCCCGAGGACCTGGTCGGTGATCCGCTCCCGCCACGAACCACCGTGCTCGTGGCGGACGGCACGGGCGCGCGCAGCATGAGCCGGGGGAAGTCGAGGGCCCACTCGTGCGGCGGCACGTACGGGCACTTCACGTAACACAGCTTGCACTGATAACACTCGTCGACGACCTGGTCCTGCTCCGCCGAGGTCAACGCACCGACCGCACCGTCGTTGGCGTCGACGAACTCGAAGAGCGTCGGGAACGACGGGCAGAGGTTGAAGCACAGCCGGCACCCGTGGCACAGGTCGAAGACACGGGTCAGCTCATCCCGCAGGTCACCCTCGTCGTGGTAGGGCGGGTCACTCGGATCGTACGTGGTGGTCATGGCATTCCTCGTCGGCGGGCACGACGCGACGGCTGTCCCACCTCGGCCGTCCCGCTGCCGGCGGCCCGCTCACGGCGGACCCGGCGGCTGCCGTCGTCAGGAGACGGAGCTGAGTCCCTCGGTGAAGCGGCCGGCGTGGCTCTTCTCGGCCCGGGCGAGCGTCTCGAACCACTCGGCGATCTCGTCGAAGCCCTCGTCGCGGGCGGTGCGGGCGAAGCCCGGGTACATCTCGGAGTACTCGTAGGTCTCGCCCTCCACGGCCGACTTGAGGTTGTCCTCGGTGTCGCCGACCTTGGCCCCGGTCACGGGGTCCCCGGTCTCCTTCAGGAAGTCGAAGTGGCCGAAGGCATGGCCGGTCTCGCCCTCGGCGACCGAGCGGAACAGGGCGGCGATGTCCGGATAGCCCTCGACGTCGGCTTTCTGCGCGAAGTAGAGGTACCGGCGGTTCGCCTGGCTCTCGCCCGCGAATGCCTCCTTCAGGTTGGCCTCGGTCTTGGAGTCCTTCAGTGCAGGCACGATGTTCTGCTTCCTTTCTGTGTTCGGTCTCGGTTGTGCGGTCTCGGTTGTGCGGTCACGAGGCGTTCGCCGGTGCGCGGCGCCGGCACCGGTCGCAGCGGCCACGGAAGATGATCTCCGCCGCGCCGACCTCGAAGCCCTCGTCGGCGCCGTCGGGCACCGACACATCCGGAAAGTCGGCATGCAGGTCGCGCACCTTGCCGCACTCCCGGCAGACCAGGTGGTGGTGGACGTCGTCGACGTTCGGGTCGAAGCGGGTGGAGCCGGTACCCAGGTCGAGGGAGGCGATCTCCCCGAGGTCGGCGAGGTCGTAGAGCGTCTGGTAGACGGTCTTCAGCGAGATCGTGGGCATCTCCCGGGTGGCCGCCGCGTGCACGGCCTCGGCGGAGGGGTGGGAGACGTCGCCCTGCAACAGCCGGAAGATGCACTGACGCTGGGCCGTGACCTTGCGCCCGTTGGCCCTGAAGAGATCGGTCAGTTCGTCCGGTGTCCGCATGACAACCGGAGCATATCGCTACTCATTGGCAGATGACAACGATTGTCAAAGAGTTGTCGAACGGGCCGCGTCCGGGCGCGCCCGACTATGGCAGGCTTCGGGAGTGCCGCGCCCGGCCGACCCCCAGCCCCCGAGCTTCGACCGTGCGAGCAACCTCGAGCGGTTGGCCGCCGAGGAGTTCGACGTGCTGGTCGTGGGGGGCGGCATCACCGGCGTGGGCGTGGCCCTGGACGCGGCCTCGAGAGGGCTCTCGACCGCCCTCGTGGAACGGGACGACTTCGCCTCGGGGACGTCGTCGAAGTCGTCGAAGCTGGTCCACGGTGGGCTCCGCTACCTCCAGCAGAAGGAGTTCCGCCTGGTCGCGGAGAACCTGCGCGAGCGCCAGCGCCTGCTCGACAACGCCCCCCACCTGGTCACTCCCCTCCCGTTCCTGATCCCGTTGTTCGGGCGGGACGGCCTGGTCAACCGCACGGTGGCCCGCGCCTACCGGACGGCGCTGTGGCTCTACGACCTGAGCGGCGGGGTGCGCATCGGACACCGCCATCGCAAGGTGACCAAGGAGGAGGCCCTCGCCCACCTGCCCACCCTGCGGACCGACCGGCTGGTGGCCGGCTTCCTCTACTGGGACGCCCGCACCGACGACGCCCGTCTCACGGTGGCCGTGGCCAGGACGGCCGCCCTGGACCACGGGGCCGTCATGGCCAACCACGTCGCCGTCACCGGGTTCACCACCGGGCCGGACGGCCGCGTCAGTGGCGCCACCGTGGCTCCCGACGGTGCCCCGTCCTTCGAGGTGCGGGCCCGGTCCATCGTCAACGCCACCGGCGTCTGGGCCGACCAGGTGCGCGCCATCGACGAGGGAGTCGACCCGGCCTCCATCGTGCCGGCGAAGGGCATCCACGTCACCGTGGACGCCGACCGCGTCCCCTGCGACGTGGCGGCCGTCGTACCCGTGGCGTCCGACCACCGCTCCATCTTCGTGGTGCCCTGGGGCGAACAGGTCTACCTGGGGACGACCGACACCGCCTGGACCGGCTCGGTCGACGAGCCCGACGCCCTCCCCGACGACGTCGACTACCTCCTCGACGCCGCCAATGCCGTCCTCACCTCGCCCATCTCGCGGGCCGACGTCACCGGTGTGTGGGCCGGCCTCCGACCGCTGCTGGCGCCGAGCGACGGCCACCGTCAGCGCCGCCGGACGGCCGACCTGTCGCGACGCCACCGGGTCAGCGTGTCGCCCCACGGCGTCGTCACCGTCACCGGCGGCAAGCTCACGACCTACCGCAAGATGGCCCAGGACACCGTCGACACGGTGCTCAGATCGGCCGGTCTCCCCCGCCGGCCGTGCGTGACCAAGTCCCTCCGGCTGAGGGGGGCCACCGGGGTGACGGCCGACGGTTCGAGCCCGCACCCCGGCCCCGGCCCAGGCCCCGGCCCCGGCCCGGACGCGGACCCCGACCCGGCCACGTCCACGGCCGCCCACCTGGCGGCGCGATACGGCTCGGAGACACCGGCGGTGCTGGAGCTGGCCACCGGCCGGCCCGAGCTGCTCGAGCCACTGGTACCGGGCCTCCCCTACCTGGGGGCGGAGGCCGTCTTCGCGGTGCGATCGGAGATGGCCACCTGTCTCGAGGACATCCTCGACCGCCGGACAGCGGGCCGTGCTGCGCGACGCCCGGGCCACCGTCGGGGCGGCAACGGCCGTGGCCGAGCTGGTCGCCCCCGACCTGGACTGGCCGCCCGACCGGGCCGCCGACGAGGCCGCCCGCTACGCCGCCAGGGTCGGGGCCCGATCTCGACCGGGCCGGCCTGCCGTCGGGCACCGTGGGCGCCGACCAGTGACCCGGCCCACCCCGGTGACGCCGGTCGACGCCGCCGGGGGCGGGGTCACCGACCGACTCGAGGGCGCCCGCGTGGCCGTCGACACCACCGTGGCCACCCGGCTGGCCGCCGCCTGCGACGCCGTGACCGTCGACGACGGCGAGCGGGCCGAGGCCGGGCGTGACTGGTGGCCGCTCGCCATCGGCTGGGCGGCCCGCGGCCAGGTACCGGGCCGACCGGCGCTGGTGGCCCGCCCGACCGACGTCACCCAGGTGGCGGCCGTGCTCGCCATCTGCAACCAGGCCCGCGTGCCGGTGACCCCGGCCGGCGGCCGCAGCGGGGTGTGCGGCGCCTCCGTTCCCCTGTTCGGCGGCGTGGCCCTCGACATGTGCGGGCTGGCCGGCATCGTCGACGTCGACGCCACCTCGCTCGTCTGCGACCTCGCCGCCGGCACGTTCGGACCCGACGTCGAGTCGGGGCTGCGCGGCGGATACGGCCTGACGCTCGGGCACTGGCCCCAGTCGATGGACCTGTCGACGGTGGGCGGCTGGCTGGCGTGCCGGGGCGCCGGCCAGTACTCCAATCGCTACGGGAAGATCGAGGACATGGTCATCGGCCTCGAGGCCGTACTGGCCGACGGGACGGTCGTGCGCACCGGCGGTCACGCCCCCCGGGCGGCCACCGGGCCGGACCTCACCCAGCTGTTCGTGGGCAGCGAGGGAACGCTCGGGGTCATCACCTCGGCCCGCCTGCGCCTGCGGCCCGTGCCCGACGGCGGCGGCCGGCGCGCCTTCGGCTTCGCCACCTTCGACGACGGCCTCGAGGCGTGCCGCCGCCTCCTCCGCCGGGGCCTGGCCCCCGCCGTCCTGCGCCTCTACGACGAGACCGAGTCGGCCCGCAACTTCGACCGGGCCGACACCAACGTGCTCATCGTGCTGGACGAGGCCGACCCCCTGGCCGCCGAGGCCACCCTGGCCGCCGTCGACGCCGAGTGCGCCGGCGCCACCAGGCTGGACGACGCCCTCGTCGACCGGTGGCTGGAGCACCGCAACGACGTCTCGGCCCTGGCTCCCCTGTGGCGCCACGGCATCGTGGTCGACACCGTCGAGGTGGCGGCCCGATGGACGGCGCTGCCCGGCCTGGTGGCCGCCGTCGGTGCCGCCCTCGAGGCCATCCCCGGCACGCTGGTGGCGTCGGTCCACCAGAGCCACGCCTACCCCGACGGCGCCTGCCTCTACTTCACGTTCGCGGCCAGGCGACCCGTCGCCGGGGACCCCGGCCGGGTGCCGCTGGCCGCGGCCGGCGACGTCCCGCGCCCCTCGACGACCCGCCCCCCTCGACGACGCCGGAATGGCCTGGGCCGAGCGCTACTACGTGGCCGCCTGGGACGCCGTCACCGCCGCCACCCGGGCGGCCGGCGGCGCCATCAGCCATCACCACGGCATCGGCGTGAACCGGGCGCGCTTCCTGCCCGACGCCCTCGGAAGCGCCTTCGGTGTGCTGGCGGCGGCCAAGCGGGCCCTCGACCCCGTCGGCATCCTCAACCCCGGCAAGCTCGGGCTGCCGCACCCGTTCGGACCCGACCCGTGGCCGTGACGACGGTGCTCCCGTGAGCATCCTCGTCGTCGACGTCGGCACGTCGGGCGTGCGCGCCGCCGTCGTCCGCCCCGACGCCACCGTCGGCCACGCGCACCACCGGGCCGTCCTGCCGTCGACCCCGGCCCCCGGACTGGTCGAGGTGGACGCCACCGCCATGGCGGCCGCGGCCACGGAGGTGGCCGCCCGGGCCCTGGCCGACGGTGGACCGGTCGACGCCGTCGGCATCGCCGACCAGCGGGCCACCACCATCGTGTGGGACCGTCGGACGGGAGCGCCGGTGGCGCCCGGGATCGGCTGGCAGGACCTCCGCACCGTGGGCACGTGCCTCGAGCTCCAGGGCCGCGGCCTGCGCCTCGCCCCCAACGCGTCGGCCACCAAACTGGCGGCCATCCTCGACCAGGTCGACCCGGACCGGGGCCGCGCCCGGGCCGGCGAGCTCGCCTTCGGCACCGTCGACACCTGGATGGCCTGGACCCTCACCGGCGGCACCTGCCACGTCACCGATGCCACCAACGCCGGCGTGACCGGCCTCATGGCCAAGGACGCCGCCGGCTGGGACCCGGAAGTGCTGGAGGCGCTCGGGATTCCGGGCGAGATGCTCCCCGAGATCGTCGACTCGTCGGGGACGGTCGCCCCGGCCTCGGCGCTGGCCGGCGCCCCCGTGCTGGCCGGACTGGCCGGCGACCAGCAGGCGTCCCTCATCGGGCAGGGGTGCACCCGACCGGGTCAGGCCAAGGCCACCTTCGGCACCGGCGGGATGCTCGACCTGTGCACCGGGGCCGCCCGTCCGACCTTCGCGGCCCGCGGCGGCGCCGGGACGTTTCCGATCGTGGCGTGGCGCCGCCGGGGCGTGGACACCTGGGGGGTCGAGGCCGTCATGCTGTCGGCCGGCTCGTGTGTGGAGTGGCTCCGGGACGACCTCGGCATCATCGACTCGGCGGCGGACTCGGAGGCGGTGGCGGCCGCCTGCCAGACCACCGGCGACGTGTGGTTCGTGCCGGCCCTGCTGGGCCTGGGCACGCCGGTGTGGGACTTCGGGGCGCGGGCCGCCTTCTTCGGGCTCACCCGGGGATCGGGGCGACCCGAGCTGGTGCGGGCCGTCCTCGAGGGCGTGGCCCACCGGGGTGCCGACCTGCTCGAGGCGGCCGAGGCCGACAGCGGGCACCCGGTGCCGGCCCTCCGCGTCGACGGGGGCATGTCGGCCAACGGGGTGTTCCTCCGGGCCCTGGCGGATGCCTGTGGCCGGCCCATCGAGGTGGCGCCGGTGGTCGAGGCCACCACCCTGGGGGCGGCCTTCCTGGCCGGCATGGCCGTGGGCACCTGGCGGGACGAGGACGACGTGGCCGCCGCCTGGGCGCCCCGCACCGTGATCGAGCCGGCCACCGACGACGCCGCCCGGGCCGCGGCCCGGTCGCGGTGGCTCGAGGCCAGGTCCCGGGCGGCCGGCACCATCCCCGAGCTCTCCGCACTGGACTTTTGACCATCTCAGCGCCGGACAGGGGCCCTGAGATGGGAGCTTCAGCTCAACGGCCCAGGTCGCCGATACCATATGTGACACCGATGGTGGCAACATGGCCACCGTCAGCGAGGATGGCGGTGCCGTGACGGGGGCACCTCCGGCAGGGGGTTCGGACGGCATGACGACAGGGACGCTCGGCCACGGGCCGGACACGGCGGCGGCGGAACCGGTGCCGTCCTTCGACGAGGCCGTGGCGGTGGCCCGCGCCCTCCACGCCAACCTCTCCTCGGTGCTGCTCGGGACCCCGGGCGCCGTCACCGCGGCCGTGCTGGGCGCCATCTCCGGCGGCCACCTCCTGATCGAGGACGTGCCCGGCGTCGGCAAGACCGTCCTGGCCCGGGCCCTAGCCGCCTCGCTGGGTGCCGGCCTGTCGCGCATCCAGGGCCACCCCGACCTGCTGCCGTCCGACGTGACCGGCGTCAGCGTCTTCGCGTCGGAGTCGGCGGCCTGGGAGTTCCGGCCCGGCCCCGTCTTCGCCCACGTCATCCTGCTCGACGAGCTCAACCGCACACCGCCCCGCACCCAGTCGGCGCTGCTCGAGGCGATGGAGGAGCACCAGGTCACCGTGGACGGCGAGTCGTGGCCACTGCCCCGGCCCCACCTGGTCATCGCCACCCAGAACCCCATCGGCCAGCTGGGCACCTACCCCCTGGTCGAGAGCCAGCTCGACCGGTTCTCCCTGTCCACGTCGATCGGGTATCCCGACGCCGAGACCGAGGCCCGGCTGGTGCTCCACGACGGCGGTCGGTACGCCCTGGACGCCCTGGCACCGGTGTGCGTCCCGGGCACGTGGGAACGGGTGATGCGGGCCACGGTCGCCGTCCCGGTGTCGCCGGTGATCGCCACCTACGCCGTCTCGCTGGTGCGGGCCACCCGCAGTCTCGGGACCGTGCGCCTGGGCGCCAGCCCCCGGGCCACCATCTCGGTCATCCGCACGGCCCAGGCCCACGCCCTGCTGGCGGGACGGTCCTTCGTCGGGCCGGACGACGTCCAGGCGGTGACGGTGGCGTGCCTGGCCCACCGGCTGGTCACCGACGGTGGCCCGGCGGAGGCGGCGTCCCTCCTCCGCCAGGTACTGGCCGGCACCGCGGCGCCACGACCGTGAGGCGCCGGCGCAGCCGCCGGCTCCGCACCCGGGTCCACCCGGTGGCCTGGCTGGGATCGGTCGCCGGCTGCATCTTCACCGTCCTGCTGTGGCTGGGCGTGGCCCGGTCCAGCGGGTCGGGCTGGGTGCAGGCGTTGGGCGCGCTGCTGGCCGCCGTGCTGCTGGTCGGGCTGGTGGCGCCGGCGTTCGTGGCCGCCCGGCTGCAGGTGCACGTGGCCGCCAACCCGTCCGACACCGTCGCCGGGGCGGCCACGCCCGTCGAGCTGTCGTGCTCGGGCCCGGCCCGCATCCGGCCGCTCAGGCCTTCCGGCGCCGAGACCCGGGCACCAGGGCCGCCGCGTGGGACACGGCCGGCCGTGCTCGAGGTGGTGTCCCCCGCGCCGCGGGCGTCGCTCGACGCCGTCGAGGTGGAGGTGGCGTCGTCGCTGCCGTTCGGCATCGTGTGGTGGGCGAGGGAGCGCCGGGTGGCGCTGGTGCGCCCGCTGCACGTGGCCCCCCGCACCGGCCGGCCCGAGCGGTCCGCCCTCGCCGACGACGACACCACCGGGTCGGGCACCCGGCGGGTACCGGCCTCGCTGGGGGAGCCGCGCGGCGTGCGCGAGTACCGCTCGGGCGACCTCCGCCGGGCCGTGCACTGGCCGGCTACGGCGCACTCGGGCGCCCTCATGGTCCGCGAGACCGAGGGGCCGGCCACCGACCCGGTGGTGCTCCGGCTCGACCTGCCCGACGACCCGGCGGCCGCCGAGCAGGCGGCCGAGGCCATGATGGCCACCGCGTCCGAGTACCTGGCCGCCGGGGTGCCCACCGTGCTCGTCACCCTGGAGGCGTCGGGACCGTGCCGGTCACAGGTGCGCGACCGCATCGACCTCGGCCGCCGATTGGCCCGGGCCCGGTCGGGGCGGCAGGAGCCGTGAGCCCGGTGGACGCCGCCCCGGCGACGGCCGCCGGCGAGGTGCAGGCGCGGCCCCGGATCCCCGCCGACACTGCCGGCAGCGGCACGGCCGGCGCCGACACTGCCGGCGGCGGCCGGATGACCCTGTGGCAGCGCATCGTCATCGCCAACCGCCCCGGCGCGGCCGAGGACTCGATCGAGTTCAGGGTGGCCTCGGCCGGTGCCGTCATCATCGCCGTGGCCGCCTGCGCCAGCCTGGGCGAGCTGTCCTGGTTCGCCGCCCTGCTGGCCATCGCCGGCACGGTGGTGGGCAACATCCTCTCCTACCGCACCCGCCGCCATCCGTGGGTCGTGGTCAAGCCGACACTGGCCGTCTGCGTGATCGCCGGGTTCGTGTGGTTCATCACCACCGCCAGCCGGGTGGCCACCCCCGGCGACATCTCCACCGTCGAGGGCCCCCTGGCCGTGCTGTTCGCCTGGGTGCTGGCCACCCACGCCTTCGACGTACCCGCCCGCCGCGACGTGGCGTACTCGATCGCGGGGTCGGCCGCCCTGATGGCTGTGGCCGCCTCCCAGGCCGTCGACCTCTCCCTCGCTCCCTACGTCATCGGCTGGAGCGCCTGCAGCCTGTGGGGCCTGGTGGCCATGTGGCGCTCGATGTCGGGAACCCGGGGCGTCCCGTGGCGGACCCTCGGCGTCGTGGCCGTGGTGGTCGTCGTGCTCGCCATCGCTCTCGTCGGCGTGCTGCCGGCCCCCCACGTCTCCTCGTCGCTGGTCTACCCCTCGTCCTCGGCCAACGACCAGCCGGTGACGAGCGCCAACAACCTGAACGACGGCGGCACGGCCCCCTCGCTGCCGGCCCACGCCGCCAGCCCCAGCGGCCCGACCAGGGTCGGGGGCTTCCTCGGCTTCGCCAAGTCGCTCGACACCGGCATCCGGGGCGATCTCGGCGACGAGGTCCTGATGCGGGTCAGGGCGGCCGTGCCCAGCTACTGGGTCGGCGAGGTGTTCGACCACTGGGACGGCGTGGACTGGACCCAGTCGCCCGACCCCAACATCGGCGGGGGCGTCAAGACCCTGGCATCCGGCTCCCCGTTCACCATCCCGCTCTCCGACGACCAGGTGGCCGCCTCGGCCGACTCCACCCCCGACATCCAGACGTTCTACCTGGCCCAGGACGGGCCCAACCTCATCTTCCACGCCGACAACGTCAACCGCGTCTACCTGCCGTCGCCGCGCCTGCTGCTCACGGCCAACGGGACCATCGTGTCCCCGGCCACCATGGGCAAGGGGACGGTCTACACGGTGGTGTCGGACACCAACCGGGCCGACGCCGCCCAGCTCCGGGCGGCCACGGCACCGCCCGAGGTCGGGCTCGAGGCCCAGCAGCTCCTCTCCCCCGACCTCACCAGGCGCTACACCCAACTCCCGGCGGCCGACCCCCGCGTCACGGCGCTGGCCCACGCCATCGTCCACGGGGCGAACACGCCGACGGTGCTCGACGACCACGCCTACAACGCCACCGTGGCCATCGAGGCGTGGATCGCCGATCACACCCGCTACTCCACCGACATCCCCCCGCTCGCCCCCGGGCAGAACTCCGTCGACGAGTTCCTGTTCGGCAACCGCGTCGGCTACTGCGAGCAGATCTCCACGGCCACCGTCGTCCTGCTGCGCACCCTCGGGATCCCGGCCCGCGAGGCCACCGGGTACGTGCCCGGCTCCTTCAACCCGATCACCGACCTCTACGACGTCGAGGCCAAGGACGCCCACGCCTGGGTGCAGGTGTGGTTCCCGGGTTACGGCTGGCAGAACTTCGACCCGACGGCCGACGTGCCCCTGGCCAACCCGTCACCGGGCTCGGTCATCGCCCACGACATCGGCGACGCCCTGGCCAAGGTCCCGTGGCTGCCGGTGGGCATCGTCGTCGGCATCGTGGCCGTCGTGGTGGCCGTGCGCCGGCAGCGGGCCCGCCGGCCCCCGACCTGGGCCCACCGGGTGGCCGCCGAGCTCGAGCGGGCCGGGGCCCGGGCCGGCCTCCACCGCCACGACACGGAGTCGCTCTCGTCCTATGCGGCCCGGCTGTCGGCGGTGGTACCGGCCGACGGCGCCCGCCTGGCCGCACTGTCCTCACTGGTCGAACGGGCCGCCTACGGCGGCGTCGAGCCCTCGGCGGCCGAGATCGCCGACGCCGTGGCCTTCGCCCGCGGGCTCCGGGGGCGCGTCCCGAAGGCGAGGGGCGGAGGCCCGGGCCGCCGTCGGCCCCCTCAGGCCTTCGACACCTCCATGGCCTCGTCGAAGGAGGCACCGGTCGCCAGCAGCGGCCGGTAGGCCATCAGCTGGCGCGGCCGGCTGAAGGCCAGGGCGCCCGTGAGGCGCCCGCCCCGGCGGTAGAGGGCGACGAAGCGGCGCTCGTCCACCGAGCCGTCGACCACGACCACCTCGTCGTCGGCGGCCGGGCGCCCGAGCAGCTGGATCTTCGTGGCGTACTGGTCGGACCAGAAGAACGCCACCGGCGCGTAGGGCTCGGCCGCGGCGCTGCCGGCCAACAGGTTGCGGGCCGCGGCCGCACCGCTCTCGGCCGCGTTGGTCCAGTGCTCGATGCGGACGTCCGCCTCGAGCTGGGGATGCGTCCAGCGGGCGACGTCGCCGGCGGCCACCACCCGCTCGCCGGCGAACAGCCGCCCGTCGCACACGACGCCGTTGGCCACCGTCAGCCCGGAGCCGTCGAGCCAGCCCGTACACGGATCCACCCCGATGCCGGCCACCACCACGTCCGCCTCGAGGGCGCCACCGTCGGTCAGCCGGACCACCATGACACCACCACGACCGGCTTCCTCGATGCCGTCCACGCCGACGCCGGCCCGCACCTCGACGCCGTTGTCGGCATGCAGGGCGGTACAGGCCGCCCCCATCTCCGGCCCGAGCACGTGGGCGAGGGGCGCCGGCATGGCCTCGACCACGGTCACGGTCGCACCCAGGCCCCGCAGGGTGGCGGCCACCTCGGAGCCGATGAACCCGGCCCCGACGACGACGAGGCGCACCCCCTCCCCCACCCCCTCGACCCGGGCCTTGAGGGCCAGGCAGTCGTCGAGGGTGCGCAGGGCGAAGACCCCGTCGACCCCGTCGGTCGCCGGCAGCCGCCGGGCGGCCGCCCCGGTGGCGATGACCAGGCCGTCGTAGGAGAGGGCGGAGCCGTCGTCGAGGGTCACGGTGCGGGCGTCGGTGTCGAGTCCGGTGGCCCGCAGCCCCAGGCGGAAGTCGAGCCCCAGGGTGTCGAGCGAGTCCGGGGCGTGGTGGTGGATCCGGTCGACGGTCCACTTCCCCGACAGGAGCTGCTTGGACAGCGGCGGGCGGTCGTAGGGGGCGTGGGGCTCCTCGCCCACGATGACGACGGGGCCCCGGTGCCCCTCGTGGCGGAGCTCCTCGGCCGCCCTCAGCCCGGCCAGGGACGCCCCCACGACGAGGATGGCGGCGTCCGGGTCGACAGGCTGGCTCATGCCCGCAGACTGTAGGAGCACCGGGGGCGTCAGCGCCCGAAGGCGGCCATCCACTGCTCGGGGGAGGTCATCCGCAGGACGTAGTTGTGGCGCCGGGTCTCGCCCATGGTGGCCGAGGGCTCGGCCGAGTACATGTGGCCCGGGTAGAGGACGGTGTCGTCGGAGACCCGGGCCAGGCGGGTCATGAGCGATTCGTACATGGCCGCCGGGTCGCCACCGGGCAGGTCGGTGCGCCCGCAGCCGTCGAGGAACAGGGTGTCCCCGGCCACCAGCCGCCCGTCCACCAGGAAGCACTGGCTGCCGGGGGTGTGGCCGGGAGTGTGCAGGAGCGTGATGCCCACCGACCCGACCTCGACGACGTCGCCGCCGGAATGGCGCACCAGGTCGTCGGCCCCCACCCCCGTCGACCGCTCCACCCAGGGGGCCTCGTCGGCCTGGACGTGGATGGGCACCGGCGCCCGTTCGAGCAGGCGCTCGATGCCCTCGACCCGCCAGCCCATGAGGTCACCGCCGATGTGGTCGGGGTGGTAGTGGCTGGCCAGGGCACCCACGCAGGTCATGCCGTCGGCGGACAGCACGGCCAGCAGGTCGTCCACGCCGTACGCGGGGTCGACGATCACGGCCTCTCCGGTATCGCGGTCCCCGATGAGATAGACGAAGTTCACCATCTGGCCGGCCACCGGGTCGTCGACGGCGATGTCGCGGCCGGCCAGCAGCTGGCGGAAGTAGAGCCGCCCGGTGTCCGCGGGGTCGGTGGCGGAGGGTCCGGTCACCGGTACACCTTACGGGGGAAAATGGCGTGACCGCCGTCCACCCGGTCGAGGAAGACCAGGCCGTCGAGGTGGTCGAGCTCGTGGAGGACGGCCCGGGCCTCGAAGGCGTCGGCCTCGATGCTACGGATCGAACCGTCGGGAGCGGTGCCCCGGACGGTGATGCGGGTGGCCCGGGCCACGTCGCCGGTCAGGTCGGGCACGCTCATGCAGCCCTCCCGGGCCACCTCGGGCTCGGCCGCGGCCACGAGCTCCGGATCGAAGAGGACGACGGTCCCGTGGCACGAGCGCGCCTTCCTGTGACCGGTCACGTCGACGACGAACGCCCGCAGTCCCACCCCGATCTGGGGCGCGGCCAGCCCCACGCACCCGGGCGAGACCCGCATGGTGTCGACCAGGTCCTCGGCCAGCCGCCGGGCGGTGTCGTCGATGTGGTCGACCGGGAAGGCCGGTAGCGAGAGCGCCTCGTGCGGGAGGGACAAGACGGGACGGACGGGCATGGCGGGCGGTCGGTGCGGGTGGCGGTCGGTGCGGGTGGCGGTCGGGCGGGGCGGGCCTGGCGTCAGAACACGTCGACGTCGGTGGCGTGGGCGTGGCAGCGGACCCCGAACGCCTCCACGGCGGCGGTCACGGCACCGGCGGCCGCGGCTGCGTCCACCCCGGGCGGGAAGCCGGCGGTGATCATCATCACGTAGGCCGGCTGCCCGGGATCACCGACCAGCCGGGTGGAGAGGTCGACGACGTTGCCACCCGAATCGGCCAGCGCGCTGGTGGCCCGGTGGACGATCCCGGGTCGGTCGGCCCCGTGGACCGAGAACGTGTAGACGGCGCCCGCGGGCTCGGGCTCGGGTTCGGGCGCGGGTTCGGGCGCGGGCTCGCCGGCAACACCGGCGGCGGGGTCGGTCGGCGGCGTCCCGTCGCCGTGCCCGGGCAGGGGCCGGGCTGCCACCACCAGGTCGAAGTCGGCGGCCACCCGGGCCAGGGCCCCCTCGACGGCGGCCGCGTCGAGCGACGCCGGAGCGTCGATGACCAGCAGCACGGCGAACTGGCCGCGCAGGATGCTCATCGAGGAGTCCTCCAGGTTGCACCCCAGCTCGACCAGCACGCCGGTGATGGCGGCCACGATCCCGGGTCGGTCGGTGCCGACAGCGGTCAGCGCGACGTGGGCCACGGCGGCACCTCCCCTGGGCGGATCCGGGCGCCGACGGCGGGCCGGGGCCCGGCGATGGAGATCGGGTCGCCGCCGGTCGGGTGCATCCCCACGTTGTAGCGCACCCGGTGCGCCGCGGGCGGGCGTAGGGTGGCCGGCCGGAGGCGGCCGCCGGACGGAGGTCGGCCGGAGGGAGTCCACCATGGTCACGGCAGCCGGGCAGGCGGCATCGGAGGGCGGTGACGCCGGGGTGCGGTGGACGGTGGCCGGGCTGCTCCGCCACTGGGCCGCCACGACGCCCGGGCGCCCGGCCCTCACCCAGGACGACCGCACCCTGACCTGGTCGGAGCTGTACCGGCTGGCACGGCGGGTGGCCGCCGCCCTCGTGGACGAGGGGGTGCGGGCTGGGGACCGGGTGGCCTTCCTCGACCGCAACGGCATCGACTATTTCGCGGTGGTCTTCGGCGGGGCGCTCATGGGCGCCGTCGGCGTGGCCGTCAACTGGCGCCTGGCACCGGCGGAGATGGGTGCCATCGTCGCCGACGCCCGGGCGCCCATCTTGTTCTACGGCCCCGACTACGCCGACGCCGTCAGGGAGATCGCCGGCGCCGCCGACGGCCGGCTCGTGACGGTGGACCTGGCCGGCTTCGACGCCTGGCTCGACGCCCACGACGCCGCCCGGGGACCGTCCCCCGATGACGACGGGCCGCCGGACCCCGGGTACGTGCCGGTGCCCGGCGACGTCGTGCTGCAGCTGTACACCTCGGGGACGACCGGGCTGCCCAAGGGCGTGATGCTCACCAACGACAACATGACCTGCATCCTCGACGAGGCCGAGGCGGTCTTCAGGATCGACGCCACCACCGTCAGCCTGGTGGCCATGCCCCTCTTCCACATCGGTGGTTCGGGCTGGGCCCTCGCCGGCATGTCGCTCGGCGGGCACTCGGTGATCCTGCGGGAGGTCGATCCGGCCGAAGCCCTGCGCCTGATCGGCCGCCACGGCGTGACCGAGACGTTCGTGGTGCCGGCCCTGCTGCTCTTCATGCTGGCCACGCCCGAGCTGGTCACGGCCGACACGTCGTCGCTACGGACGGTCTTCTACGGAGCGTCGCCCATCTCCGAGGACGTGCTCGTGCGTTCGATGGAGGCGCTGGGCTGCGATCTGGCCCAGCTCTACGGCCTGACCGAGACGACCGGGGCCATCACCTCGCTCGTGCCCGAGGACCACGACCCCGACGGCCCCCGGTCCCACCTGTTGCGGTCGGCCGGCCGGCCGTTCGACCATGTGGAACTGCGCATCGTCGACCCCGACACCGGCGAGGACCTCCCCGCCGGCGGCGTCGGAGAGATCTGGACGAGGTCGCGCCAGAACATGGCCGGCTACTGGCAGAAGCCGGACGAGACGGCCGCGGCCCTGCCCGACAGCGGGTGGTTCCGTACCGGCGACGCCGGGTGGGTCGACGACGATGGCTACCTGTTCCTGCACGACCGGCTGAAGGACATGATCGTGTCCGGCGGCGAGAACGTCTACCCGGCCGAGGTGGAGAACGCGGTGGCCGCCCACCCCGACGTCGCCGACGTCGCCGTCATCGGCGTCCCGGACGACCGTTGGGGCGAGACGGTCAAGGCCGTCGTCGTGCGGGTCCCCGGCGATGTCGGCGACGAGGCGCTCGCCGACGACATCCTGGCCTTCACTCGGGACCGGCTGGCGCACTACAAGTGCCCCACCTCGGTCACCTTCGCCGACACGCTCCCCCGCACCGCCTCGGGGAAGATCCTGAAGCGCGAGCTGCGCGATCCCTACTGGGAAGGCCTCGACCGCAAGATCCACTGAGCGGCGGGAATCCGGGGTGTCGGGGTGCCGGGGTGTCGGGACCGTGTCGCTCAGAACAGCCCTGGGGTTCCCTGGGTCCCGGAGTCGGCGTCCCCGTTGTTTCCGTCGTCGTCGTCCCATTCCTCGTCGTCCTCGTCGTCGGCCGGCTGCCCGATGGCCTCGAGCCGGGGCACCAGCTCCTCCACCTGCATGCGGGTCCGTCGCAGGCGCCGGTCGAGCTCGTCGACGATCTCGGTGGCGCGCTCGAGCCGCTCGACCAGTCCGTCGACATCGATGGAGCCCGCCTCGAGCTCCTCGATGATCACGTCGAGCTCGCCCGACGCGGCCGAGAAGGTCAGGTCGGCCACCGGCGGCCCCGTCGGCTGCTTCTGCGGAGGTGCGGACTCCTCTCGTCCTGCACGTGGGCTCATGGGGTAGGTCCTCCTCGGTGGGGGTTCGTCGGGGGGTCGTCGCTGTCCGTGGACACGACCGACCCGATGCGGCCGTCGGCCACCTGGGTGACGAGACGGTCGCCCGGCGCCAGATCGGCCACCGACCTGACGGCCCGTCCCCCGGCGTCGCGGGTGACCGAGTAGCCGCGATCGAGCTGGCGCTGGTAGTCGTAGGCGGCGAGGAGCCGACGCCAACTCGACAGCTGCCGGTCCTCGACGGCGAGCGCCCGCGTCGGCAGGGCGGCGAGGGCGGTCGCCCTGCGGGCCAGGCCGGCCTCGTCGCGGTGCAGGACACCGGTGGCGGCCAGGGGAACGGCCCGGGCCCTGGTGGCGAGCTCGGCGTGGCGGACGTCGAGGCGGACCCGGGCCAGGGTGGTGGCCCGCTGCGCCCGGTGGATGACGGCGTCGACGTGCCGGTCGAGCTGCAGCCGCGTGCCCGAGGCCAGCCGGCGCCGGGACCGGTCGAGCTGCTCGCCGGCCGCGTCGACCGCCGCCGCCACGTCGCCGGCCACCCGAAGCCCGGCGGACAGCGCCCCCGACCAGACCTCGGTGGCCCGCCGGGCCAGCTCCTGGCCGCACTCGGTGGGCGTGATGAACGACCGGTGAGCGACCTCGTCGGCAAGGGAGCGGTCGCCGGTGTGGCCGATGCCGGTCCACACCGGCAGCGCGGCGGTGGCGACGGCCCGGGCCACCGGCTCGGTGTCGAAGGTGGCCAGGTCGCTCTTGGAGCCGCCCCCGCGGACGATGACGATGACGTCGAGGTCCCCGGCAGAGGCCGACAGGGCACGGACGGCCCCGGCCACTGCAGCCGGCGCCTCGCGGCCCTGCACCTGGGTGGGCACCAACGAGACGGCGAAGGCCATGCCCGATTCCTCGAGACGGCCCAAGAAGTCGTGATAGCCCTCCGTGCCCGGGCTCGCCACCAGGCCGACCCGCAGCACCACGCCGGGCACGGCGAGCCGCCGGTTGGCGTCGAACAGGTCCTCGTCCACCAGCGCCTTGAGGAGGCGGGCCCGCTCGGCCGCGACCCGGCCCAGGAGGGCCTCGGTGTCCAGCTCGGAAAGGATGAAGCTGATGTCGCCCCGGGGCTTGTAGAGCTCGACCCCGCCCCTGACCCGGACGACCAGCCCGGCCTCGAGGGCGATGCCGAGGCGGTCGAGCTCGGCCCGGACCCGGGCCCACCGCCCCGACCAGCAGACGACCTTGAGGACGGCGCCACCGGTGTCGGTGCCGCTCGCCGGGTCGACCAGGTCGATGTAGCAGTGCCCCCGCGAGCTGACCTTGAACGACCGCACCTCACCCGATACCCACACCTCGCCGGGCACCGCCGCCCGCAGCGCCCGGTCGAGCTGGTCGTAGAGCTCGGCGATGGTGAGCGCCGGGCGGCTGCCGCCGGGTTCCCCATCGTCGTCGGTTCCGCCGACCGCCGCGGCGACGGCGGGCACGTGCTTCGGGCCGGGCGTTGCCGCCCGGGGTCACCATGCGGTAGACTCCGCGACGGCTGTGACCGCTCTCCGGGGGGCGTTGCGCAGCCGGCCGGGTGGCCGCCGGGTCCGGCCGGCGTCGCCACCGTTGGCCCGACCGGGGCCTGTGGGACCATGGGGGTGACGGTGAGTCGGCCGGGTGGCCGCGGCCGGCGGAAGGGCTCCGTCCGGACGCCGGGTCGAGGAAGGTCGGGACTCCACAGGGCAGGGTGCTGGCTAACGGCCAGTCGGGGCGACCCGCAGGAAAGTGCCACAGAGAACAGACCGCCGATGGCGCGGCGGTGCCGCGCACAGGTAAGGGTGAAACGGTGCGGTAAGAGCGCACCAGCGACCGGGGTGACCCGGTCGGCTCGGTAAACCCCACCCGGAGCAAGGTCAAACAGGGGGCCGGGCTGCCCGTCCGGCACTCCTTCGGGAGTGCCACCCCCAGGTGGACCGCTCAGATGGATGGCCACCCAACCCTCGCAAGAGGGTGGACAGAATCCCGCCTACAGGCCGACTCACCGTCACCGCAACGGCCCTTCACCCCAGGTGATGAGAAACGACACCCACGGCCGGGTCGACTCAAACGCTGGCATCAGGTTCGTGATCGACAACGCCTATGACCAATAGCCAAGCTGCCGTAATCATATAACACGTGTTCGTCACCATCGATACTGCGGCAATATACAGACCGGCGAGGTACCCAAAGAAAAATATCGCCGCGCCGATCATCTCAGCCGCGTGTATGGAGCTTCCGCCGACTATGCGAGAGAGCTTCAGGCCACTGCCCGTCCTCATGGCTCTGGAGTAACCTTTGACAAAAATGACTGCTGAAATGCCAGAGAAGATGAACAGCTCTGCCCCTATTGACCGATGGTTTTGAGCTCCCATGAGCACAAGCGCACAGCGCATGAATACCAGGGCCAGACCGGTAAGTGTGTTGATAGCTCGATTGCGATGTGTTGCATCGATGGCGATTGCCTTGAGGTTGAGTGACATCGCCACGAACACCAAACCGGTGAGCGTTACTGCGCCAGTCCCGACCAGAAGGAAGAAACTCGTCCACTGTTCAGGCCGATATATGTCGGCTGCAATCACGACGTAATTGTAACAAGTTGTGAAGGATGCTCGTGAGCCGATCCCAAGGTGTCGCCGTCACCCCCTGTCGGGCCTCGCTTTGGACCGGCACGCGAGCGCTCCGAAGACTGCCTCGAGGAACCACTCATTCACGACGATGGCGGGGTCACCCGCGAGCGTGATGCGATAGCGCCGCGAGAGCGTTGCACCGTCGACGAGATCGGAGGTCACCGCGGCGTTGCAGACCGCAGTCGCGGGACCGGCCAGCGGCTCCCGGCGGACTGGGAGGCGGTGGCCGGTGAAGATGCGACCGATCGGGTCCCGACTCGTCTCGAGACGCCGTCGAACCGGGCCGGGAATCCGCTGCGGCGCGATCGCAGATTCGGCGTAGACGTACGCCCGCCCGGAAGTGCGCCCGGTGAGCAGCACGGCCCGATGGACCAGTTCGGCGTCGGACGTGAGTCCCAGGAGGTTGCCGTCACCGGCGGGCACCGTGTCCTGAGCGAGGACGTCCGCGTCGATCGGCTCGCGGGCCAGGTCCTCGAGGAATTCGGTGACCGTTCCCGTGGTGCGTCGGAGGGCGACCTCCAGCTCGACAGCAGTCGGCTGGGAGACCCCGGTCATGGTCTCGGATGCCCTACCGGCAAAGCGTCCATCGGCACAGACCGACCGTACCCCGGAAGGGCCCTGGAAACCCGCTCGACCTGGTCGGCGAGCGACCCGTGCATCCGTCGCGACCCATACGGTGGGTACCGTGTCGGCACCAGTCATCACCTACCGGCGTAGCTACCGATTCGACCTGGCCCCGGAGTGCCTGTGGGACCGGATCGAAGAGTTCGACCAGTTCGAACGCTGGTGGCCCTGGCTGACCGACTTCCGCGTCGAGGGAGCCGGTCTGTCCGCCGGCTCGGTCCTCTGCGGCGTCGCCACCCCTCCGCTCCCCTACCGGATGCGACTGCGGGTCGAGCTCGTCGACTGCGAGCGTCCGAACGCCATCGACGCGACCATCGGCGGGGACCTGAACGGGGATGCCCAACTCCGGCTGCGGCCCGAGGAGGACGGCACAGCGGCAGAGGTGGCGTGGACCGTCGAGATGCGCCAGCCCGCCATGCGGCTCGCCAGCCGGATCGGCCGGCCGCTGCTCCAGTGGGGACATGACCGTGTGGTCGAGATGACGGTCGCCGGGTTCCGCCGGCGCATCGAGCGCTCCTAGCGCAACCGGGCGACCGCGAGGGCAGCCGCCAGGAACACGACGGCCCAGGACATCGCCCGCAGGGCGTGCTCCAGGGGAGCGAGCAGCGACGCCCGATCGACGGGGATGATCCCGCCGTCGGTCAGCGTGACGGTCCCCGCCACGTCGGCGGACTCGCCGGCGCAGCAACCGGGCCGGCGTGCTCAGCGCCCGCTGCGCCGCCGACAGGGCGAAGGCACCGACGGCGGCGATGACCGGGGCCACGGCCAGGCGCCCGGTCTGGGCGACGTACGCCGTCAGCACCGGGAAGGCCCCCCAACTGGCGGCGAACCCGACGTCGTTGTGGAGCACTCCGCCGAACAGCTCGTGGTTGTAGCCGACGACAAGCACCGGTCCGACGACGAGGAAGGGGATCAGCGCCCAGCCGACCTGCACGACCCCGACGATGCCGAGGGCCACCGCCCCGACCAGTCCGACCCCGGCGACCACGACGAGGGCGGTCGACGGGATCCGGGTGCGCAGCGGTCGCCCGTGCAGCTCGTCGAGCGCGTGGGCCGCCAGGCCGACGGCGAGGAAGAACGCCAGGAGGGTGGCGAGCAACCTGCGTGGTGTTGACCGTCGGTGCCAGGCACGCGCCGATGACGACGTAGGCGAGGTGCCACGCCGTGTAGGGCGGGTGGAGCAGCGTCCACCAGTCGCGCCAGCCGCCCGGGCGAGCCGCGTAGAAGGCGGGCCGCTGTTCGGGCGACGGGTCGGGCGCCGGGTCGGCGGCGTCCTCATCCACCGGCCCGCCGACCCCACATGATCAGATCCACCTCCGAGGCTCATGCGCCGCACGCCGACGTCGACGAAGCCGGCCCGCTGCCAGGCCTCGATCGTCCAGTCCACCGGATAGCGCCGGTAGTGGGCGGAGATGTTGGGACCGAGGAACCGGCCGACCTCGAACCACGCCCTCCCCCGGTCAGCCAGCCACCGGCGGGGAGCAGGAGCCGTGTGTACCCCCACCACCAGAACCTCCAGAACGGGCTCGGCGGCACGAGGAACTCGAGGCTGGCGACGGCCCCCCGGGCTTCACCACCCGGGCCAGCTCGACGAGGGTGGCCTCGGGGTCGTCGACGTAGCGCAACAGGTAGGTGAAGGTCAGGGCGTCGAAGGTGGCGTCGGTGAAGGGCAGCTGCTCGGCCCGCCCGGCCACCAGCTGGACCTGGCCGGCCATGCCGCGCTCGGCGACGTTGCGCCGGCCCTGACGCAGCATGTCGAGCGTCAGGTCGACCCCTACCACCCGGGCGCGGGTGCGATCGGCGAGCTGGAGCGCCACACCGGCCGGCCCGGAGGCCACGTCGAGGATCAGCCCGGGGCGGTCCGGGACGATGTGATCGACCATGGCCCGACGCCAGCGTCCGTTCTGTCCCATCGACAGCAGCTCGGCCAGGCGGTCGTAGCGTCCGGGAAGCGGCGTGAAGAGCTTCTGGGCGAACCGGTTGGGATCCTCATGCTCCGGCATGTCCACTCCGCCTCCTCGGGTGCGAAGATTTCACTGTAAGCCGTCGATGCCCGGAAGGAGTCGTGTGGGTCCCAGGCGTTTTGACGTGCTCGTCGTCGGCGCCGGCCCGGCGGGGAGCATCGCCGCCCTGGTGCTGGCCCGTGCCGGCGCCGGCGTGGCGCTGCTCGACAAAGCGGACTTTCCGAGGGACAAGGCATGTGGCGACTTCGTCGGGCCGCGGGGCCTCCAGGTCCTCGCCGATCTCGGGCTACCGGAACCGCCCGGGCTCGATGTCGGCGACCTGGCGGTCGTGGGCCCCACCGGCCGGCGGGTCGTCCTCCCCTGCCGCAACGGTGTGACCTACCCGGGTCGCGCTCGGGCCGTCACCCGGCGGGTGTTCGACGACGCCCTGCGCGCCGCCGCCCTCGACGCAGGCGCCGTCGCCTTCGTCGGGCGGGCCGATCGCCCCCTCTGGTCGGACGGTGAGCTCGAAGGCTTCGCCGTCGGTGACGGTGGGGAACTGCGGGCCGACTTCGTGATCGGTGCCGACGGTGCCACCAGCCACGTGGCCCAGTGCGCCGGCCTGGTCGAGGGATCGAGGGTGCTCTGGGGATTCGCGGTGCGCGCCTATGTGCACCAGCTCGTCGACCTCCCGGTGATCACGCTGTGGGAACAGACCCGCTGGAATGCCTTCCCCGGCTACGGCTGGATCTTCCCGGGCCCGGACGGCGTCGCCAACATCGGCGTCGGCATCGGGACGTTGGCGGATCGCCAGGCCGGTGCCGGGGCGGTGCGGGTGCTCCCCGCCTATCTCGACCACCTGGTCGACCTCGGACTTCTCGACCGGGCGCCCGCCGCGCCCCTGCCGCGGCGACTGGGGGGTTGGCTGAAGATGGGCATGGTCGGGACCACGCCCGCCGCCGGGCGCGTGCTGCTCGTGGGCGACGCCGCCGGCCTCGTCAACCCTCTGCAGGGCGAGGGCATCGCCCAGGCGATGACCAGCGGGCGATCAGCCGCCGAGGCCGTCCTCCATTCGCCCGGCAGGGCCGCGGTCCGGTACCGGGCCGAGCTGGCCCGAACCCACCTCCCGTACCAGCGGATCACGGCGGCCGGCCATGCCGCCCTGGTCGGTCACCCGCGCGCCGTCGCCGCCGTCGGCCGCGTGCTCACCTCCCCGGTCCTCGGGGACGCGCTCGCCGGTGGTTGGGGGATCTTCTGGAGCGAGCTCCTCGACGGGGCGGCACCGGGAGCGCGCAGCGTGTCGCCTCGGCCGCGACGCGGATCGGGCGGGCGGCGACGGCCGGTACCGGCGTGGCCCGATGGTTCTCGAGGACCTTCGACGGCGGGCGGAAGGGCGAGTCGGCGACCCACATCGATCGTGAGGTCCCGGCGCCTCACGCCGGCGGGGCGAAGAACTCCAACGCGATGTTGTCCGGATCGCGGAAGGACAGGCCGGAGCCGTAGGCGGCGTCGACGATGCCGCCGTGGGCGATACCGAGGTCGTCGAGCCGCCCCTCCCATGCCTCGAGCTCACGGCGGGAACCACAGGCGAAGGCCAGGTGGTCCAGGCCGGTGCGACGCTCATCGAAGGCGAGCTCGTCGACCGGGTCGGGAAACTCGTGGAATCCGACGAGGGTGCGGCCGCCGACCAGCCAGACGGCGCGCCGGAACGGACCGGGCGTCCCGTCCACGACCACGTCGACGTCGAACAGCCGCTCGTACCACGAGACGCTGCGGTCGAGATCGCTGACGGTCAGCGTCACGTGGGCGATGGTCGGTGACTCGGGCATCAGGACCGATCCTTGCGGCCGGGCATTCCCCGGGGCAACCGCGACCACCGTCCCGCCCGGAGCGGCCGTCCGGCGGGAAGGGTCAGGTCCCCAGCAGCCGGACCTTCGCCTGGGCGTACTCGCCGTCGGTGAGCTTTCCCCGGTCGTGGAGCTCGGCCAGATGGGACAGCCGCTCCTCGAAGTAGCCCTCGTCGGCGGCCACCCGTTCAGCCCGCGGCCGCCTTCTCCTCGGCCCGCGACGGCGTCCGTGGCCGGAACACCACGTAGATGACCAGGCCGATCACCGGGAGCAGGATGAGGAACAGCACCCACAGGCCCTTGGCCCACCCGCCGAGGTCCTCGCGCCGGAACACGATGTCGAAGAGGCCGAACACCCAGCAGATGGTGATCGGCAACCAGATCAGCAGCAGGAAGAACCCCTCGAAGAAGGGGTGCCAGTTGCCGTTCATGTGCGCTCCTCCCGGTGGCGATCCCCGGCCGACCGCCCTGCGCCGTCCACCGGTCGTGGCCGGACCGGCTGCGATGGTAGGCCGTATGCTCGCCGCCGTGTCCCAGGACGACGTCGACGGTGCCGGCGCGGCCGGCCGGCCCAGCCTCGACGCCGTCGAGCAGCGGATCATCGGCGCCCTCATCGAGAAGGCCCTGGCCACGCCGCAGCAGTACCCGCTGACCCTCAACGCGCTGGTCGCGGCCTGCAACCAGTCGACGAACCGCGATCCGGTGGTCGACTACGACGAGGAGACGGTGGAATCGGCCGTCCGTGCCCTCAAGCAGCGGGGCCTCGTCCGGTTCGTCCACCCCTCCCACGGTCGATCGGCACTCCGCTACGCCCACGTCCTGGACGGGTCGCTCGGCATCGACGACCAGCAGCTCGCCATCGTGGCCGTCCTGCTCCTGCGGGGGCCGCAGACGCAGGGCGAGCTCAGGGCCCGGACCGAGCGCCTGGCCGAGTTCGACGACGTCGCCGCCCTGGCCCACGCCATCGAGCTCCTCGAGGCGCACGACGCCGTGGTCGAGCGCCTGGGCCGCCGCCCGGGCCAGAAGGAGGAGCGCTACACCCACCGCCTCGGGGATGACGGCCGGGCCCCCGCTCCCGGCGACGGCGACGCACCGGCCGTGGCCCGCCCGGTCAGGGACGACGGGGCCGCAGCCGTCGGCCGCCCGTCCCCCGACCGGGAGGCCATCGAGGAGCTCCGCGACGAGGTCGCCGCCCTGCGCCGTGACGTCGACGAACTGCGTCGGGAGCTCGGTCTGGGCATCTGATCCGCCGGAGCCGGCCCGGTCGCCGGTCGCCGGCCCGGGCCCGGCTGGCCGTCAGTTCACCAGGATCGAGATGGTGAACAGCACGGCGTCATAGATGAAGTGGGCCGCGATCGCCCGGTTGAGCCGCCGGTGCTTCTGGAACGACCGGGTCACGAAGTAGCCGAACGGCACCGTCAGCAGGAACCCGACGCCGTAGTACACGTGGTAGCTGGTGCGCAGGGCCAGGCTGAGCAGCAGTGCGGAGTTCGGGGTCCACCCCAGCTGCTCCAGCCTGGTGAGCAGGTACCCGTTCACGAGGACCTCCTCGGTCACCGCCGTCGTGGCCGCGATGATCACGCCGAAGATGATGTAGTACGGCGGCACATGGCCGGTCGACGGTTGCTGCGACAGCTTCGACACCTGGCGCACGATGGCGCTGAACGGGATCAGCAGGACGACCTCGGCCCCGTACGACGCCGCCGCCAGGCCGATGCCGGGGAGGATGTCGTCGCGAAAGCGGAACCACCCCATGCCGATCGAGCTCGGCGGCTGCCCGGTTCGATTCAGCAGGTAGAGGGCGAGGGGCACCACTGCGGCCAGGGGCACGTACCCGAGCACGCCCAGGACCAGGTTGACGAACTGGTTGCTCACCAGCACCGGGAAGCGTGACGGCGCCTGTCCCAGAATCCCCTGGGTGAGCACGATGACCGCCGTCGCCACCGCCGGGACGAGGAAGACGGCCATCATGAACCGGGTCTCCCACACCAGGGATCGCCGGGTCATGGGGTCGATCCGGACCGGCGGCAGCGGTGGCGGCACCGTCCGGGGCGGAACTCCGAAACCCGGTGGTGGGGGCAGGTACGGCGGTGGCGGCCCGCCGGTCGCGCCGGCCCCGCGGGGGGACCACGGGGGGGCGGGCCAGAGGGGCGCGGAGGTCCCCGGTACCGGCACCGGTCCCGACGGATTCGGTGGGGGCGTCGCCGGGACCCAGAACTGCCATCCGGCCGGTGCCGGTGGCCACCCGTGCGGAGGTACCCACCCCGCGGGCGGAACCCAGCCGACAGGGGCCGGCGGCCAATTCGGGGGCGACCGCCAGATCCATCCGTTGGTCACAGGCCCCTCAATGTAGGACCGGTGCCGCGGCCACGAGCGGACACCGGGGTCGGCGGGGCCGGCGGGGCCGGCGGGGCCGGCGGGGGAGGAACATACGACGGATTTCGTCGTCGGCCGAGGCGTACTTATTGCCGTGAACGGGTAATGAAATGGCCACGGGCCCGTTGACAGGCGGGATTGTGGAGATGAATGGAGCGCACCAACCAATGGAAACCGCAGTCGAGGCCGGCCCACGGCTGGCACACATGGCGAGCAACGGACAGTTCAGCCGGGACGGGAGGATCGCACGAGGCGAACGGACCCGCCTGCTGATCGCGGAGGCGGTCATCGAGCTCATCGAGGAGGGCGACTCGGCCCCCACCGCAAAACGGGTGGCCGAACGGGCCGGCGTGTCGTTGCGACTGGTCTTCCACCACTTCGCCGACGTCGAGGCACTCATCGAGGCGGCCGCGCTGTACCAGTTCGAGCGGCACTGGGGCGTGCTCAGGCCCATCGACCCCACCCGCTCCATCGGTGAGCGGGTAGCACTGGTGGTGCGCCAGCGGCGCAAGCTCTTCGAAGCCGTCTCACCGGTGCGCCGCGCCGGCTATGCCAGGTTCACGAGCTCGCCGGCGATGTTCGCGGCGCTGACCGACGGTCGGACCCGGCTGCGCGAACAGCTGGCGGTGGCCTTCGCACCGGAGATCGAGCAGTCCGACGAGGATCCGGCGGTGCTGCTCGACGCCATCGACACCGTCGCCGGCTGGGAGGCGTGGGACGCACTCCGGTACCGCTCCGCCCGCACGGTCACGGCCACCGAGCGCACGGTGCGCTTCTCGCTGAACGCCCTCCTGGCGGCGGCCTCGGTCTCGGTCGCCTGACACCGCCGACCTGGGTGCGCCCTCGGGCGGGGCCCTTCGGTGGCGGCATCCTCCCCGGAGGCGGCGTCAGCCCCCGCCCGAGGGCTCCCGTGACGGCGGCACCGGGGAGGCCGGTACCGGCACCCTCCACGGTGTCTCGTTGAAGCTGTGGAGTACCGGTCCGGACGGACCCCAACCGATGCGGGTGATGGACGCCGTCGCCAGATGGAACTGCCAGGCGCCCTCGTCGGGCAGGTCGAGCGCCCAACACGCCGCCGCCTTGATCGGCGAGACGTGGCTGACCACGACCACGTCGCCGGTGCGGGCCAGCCCGCCCTCGGCCAGCAGCTCCTCGCAGGCGGACCTGACCCGTTCCCCCACCGCCGCCAGTGACTCCCCACCCGGGGGCCGGAATGTCGGGTCCTCCCGCCACGCCAACCAGACGTCGTCGGGCACCGAGGTCAGGGCCCGACCGTCGTACTCCCCGTAGTCGACCTCGATCCACCGGTCGTCGATCTCCGCCACCACACCCAACCCGAGTGCCGCCGCCGTCATGGTTGCCCGCACCAGTGGGCTGGTGACCAGGCGGTCGGCACCGGCGACGAACGGCACCAGGGACCGGACCTGGTCGAGCCCGCGCTCCGTGAGGGGGGCGTCGAGGCGGCCGAGCAGGAGACCGGCGGCGTTTCCGGACGACTCGCCGTGCCGGACGAGGATCAGCACCGTCCCACCCGCCCGTCGACCCTCATCGGTCGCATGTGGCCGCCGCCGTCAATGGACCAGTATCCGGCCGCACTGGTCACAGGTCGCGAACTGGTCGGCGGGGAGATGGCGGATGCGGTCGACCTCGACCGACGGCAGCGTCAGATGGCAGCCGTCGCAGTGGTCGCCGACCAGGCGGGCGGCGCCGACTCCGCCCAGTTTCGCCCTGAGGGATTCGTAACGCGCCGAGAGCTCCTCGGGCAGTCCGGCGGCCAGGTCGGCGCGTTCCCTGCCGGCCGAGGCGACCTCGGCGTCGATGGCCGCCTCCGCCTCGTCGATCTCGGCCCGCAACTCCCCGGCCCGAACGTCCAGGGCGGCGGCCGAGGCCACGTTGGCGGCGAGCGCCTCGTCGAGCGGCTCCTGCTCGGCCACCAGTTCGAGCTCGGCGTCCTCGAACTGGGACTGCCGGTCGGCCAGGTGGTGGACCTCGTGGTCGACCGCCTGCAGGTCGCGGGGATCGGACACGGCGCCTGACTCCATCCGCGCCTCCAGGTTGTGGCGCCGCGTCGCCGTCTGGGCGATCTGGTCCTCGAGGGCCGCCTGCCTCCCGGCCAGATCGGTCACCAGGCCGCGCAGCTCGGTGACGTCCGCTTCGAGGGCCGCCCGCTCGGCCGTGGCGGCGGTGAGGGCCTCCCTGGCCGGCAGGGTCTCCTTGCGCCGGCGCAACTGGTCGATGGTGGTGTCGAGATCCTGGACCTTCAGCAGGGTGTCGAACGGCTCGGCCACGGCGCGCCCCTCAGCTCCCCGGCCCGGCCGGCGCGACCCACAGCCCATCGCCCCCGGCGTCGATGACCCGCCGCGCCGCCGTGAGGCCCCCGGTCAACGCCTCGTCGGCCACCGCCACGGCGTCGTCCCACGTGAACCACGCGACCTGCTGGCTCTCCCCCGGCGGTGGCGCCGGGTCCTCCGGCGGCGCCAGCAGCAGGTACCGGAGATCGAGGTGGAGATGGCCCTTGGCCGCCTCGTGCACGTCGACGTGGACGAGGCGCGGCCCGCCGGTCGGATGGCGGACCTCCAGCCCCGTCTCCTCGCCGCACTCCCGCACGGCGGCGTCCTCCGGCCGCTCGCGGTCGTCGATGTGGCCGCCGGGCTGCATCCAGCGGTGCAACCGCCGGTGCAGGTGGAGGATCACGCCCCGGGGCGAGGCCACGATGCCCGACGCCGTGACGTGCCTGAGGTCGGCCGACTCGTCGAACGGACGCGGGAGGGCGTCGAGCTCCAGCAAGAATCTGGCCTTGGCGGCCGCCTCACGGTCGTCGACGGGGACCACCGCGGCCACGGTGGCGACCACCTCGGCCCTCCGGCCGTCGGGATCGGCGTGGGCGCCTGCGTCGGCGCCCGGGCCCTGGCCGCCCGGCGGCGGGGACCCGGACGGGGCCCGACGCGGCTCCTCTGGGCTTTCGGGCGAGGCGCACATAGCGGTAGCCGTACTCCCTAGCACAGCGACAGCATGCCGGGTCCCGGGCGCAAGGGTGCCGACACGGACGTCGCGGCTGGGGCATTGTGGTGCGGTGCCGACGCCTGACGACGACCTCGCGCCCCAGATTGTCCTGGTCACCGGGGCCGGCGGCCCCGCTGGCATCTCCGTGCTGCGGGCCCTGCAGCGCGCCGGCCACCGGGTCGTGGCCGCCGATGCATCGCCGGATGCCGTGGGGCTCCGGCTCGCCGATGCCTCGGGGGTGCTGCCGTTCGCCGACGACCCCGGCTTCACCACCGAGTTGTGCGCACTGGCCGAAGCCCTGGGCGCCACGGCCGTCATCTCGACCATCGCCGAGGAGCTCCTGGTGCTGGCGGCGTCGTCGGCCGAGCTCGACGCGGCCGGCGTCCGCCACTGGCTGCCGGATCCGGTCGCCGCCGCCATCTGCATCGACAAGTGGCAGTTCCACGAGACGGCCACCTCCCTCGGGGTGCCGGTGGCGGCCAGCCGCGCTGGGCACGTCGCAAGGGGTCCCAGGCCCGTGGATCGTCAAGGCCCGCTTCGGACGCGGGTCCCGCGACGTGCACCCGGCGGACGACCATGCCGACGTGGCCTGCGCACTGGCCCGGGTCGCCGACCCGATCGTCCAGCACCGGCTCGACGGCGACGAGTTCACGGTCGACGCCCTGGTGTCGGTCGGCGGCGGGACGCTGCTCGCCGCCGTGCCCAGGTGGCGTCGCGAGACCCGGGGCGGCATCTCGGTCATGGGCGAGACCTTCGCCGACGACAGGCTCACCTCGGCGGTCGCCGGGCTGCTGACCGGCATCGGGTTGTCCGGGCCGTCGAACGTGCAGGGCTTCATCGGACCCGGGAACGCGCCGCCGGTCTTCACCGAGGTCAACCCCCGCTTCGCCGGTGGGCTGCCCCTCTCGCTGGCGGCCGGGGCTGACATCGTGGGTGAGTACCTCCGGGGGATCATGGGCGCGCCGGTCCGGCCGGCGAGGCTCACCTTCCGTCCCGGGGTCCGCATGTACCGCTTCTTCGAGGAGCTCTTCGAAGAGCCGGTGGTCCGGTGAGTGCCCGGACGGCCGGACGCCGGTTGCACGCCGTGGTCTTCGATCTCGACGACACGCTGGTGCCCCAGGCGCCGTGGCTGGCCGGTGCGTGGGACGCGGTGGCCGCCGCCGGGGCCGACCGGGGGGCCGACCGGGACGCCCTGCGCCGGGCCCTCGCCGAGGAGGCCGCCGCCGGGTCGGCCCGGGGCGGCATCATCGATCGGGCACTGTCCCGGGTGGCACCCGCCATCGAGGGGGCACCCCTGGTGGACGTCTTCCGCTCCCACCGGCCGGCGCGGCTCGACCCCTACCCCGGGGCCGCCGCCGCCGTGGCCGCCTGCCGGGAGACGGTCGCCGTCGGCCTGATCTCCGACGGCGATCCCGGAATCCAGCGGGCCAAGCTCGACGCCAGCGGCCTGGCGGGCGCCTTCGACGCCGTCGTGCTCTCCGACGAGCTCGGCCGCGAGCACCGCAAGCCCGATCCGCTGCCGTTCGTGACCGTCCTGCGGGCGCTGGGTGCCGACGCCGCCGACGCCGCCTTCGTGGGTGACCGCCCGGCCACGGACCTGGCCGGTGCGGGCGCGCTGGGGTTCGTGACCGTCCGGGTCCGCACGGGTGAGTACGCCCACTGCGAGGGCGACCGTGCGGCCGACATCGACGTGGCCACCGTGGTGGGGGCCGTCGAGGCACTGCTGCCGTTGCTCGCCGACGGTGGCGCGGGCGGCCGGGCGGAAGGCGGCCGGGCGGAAGGCGGGCGGGCGTGATCCCGGCGGAGGGGGAAGGTTGCGGCTCCTGGTGCCGCTCGGGACCCGCCCCGAGATCGTCAAGCTGGCCCCGGTCGTCGGTGCCCTCGTCGCCGCCGGCTACCCCGTGCGGACGGTGGCCACCGGCCAGCACCACGATGCCAACCTCACCGACACGTTCTTCGAGGAGCTCGGCCTGGCGCCCGACGAACGATGGGAGCTCACCGGGGCCGACGCCGAGCGGTACGGCCAGCTCGTCGGGCTGGCCGCCGACGAGGTCGCCACCCAGCGACCCGACCTGGTCTTGGTGCTGGGGGACACCAACACCGTCCCGGCGTTCTGCCTGGCCGCCCGGCGGTGCCGGATCCCCGTCGCCCATCTCGAGGCCGGCATGCGCTCCTTCAACGAGACCTCCATCGAGGAGGTCAACCGCAAGGTGGCGGCCGCCTGCGCGTCCCTCCACCTGGCACCCACGTCCCTGGCGGCCGAGATGCTCCGGCGCGAGGGCGTGCCCGCCCGCCGGATCCGGGTGGTGGGGAACCCGGTCACCGACGTGCTGGCCGCCCGGGGCGTGATCCGGCGGCCGGTCGGCGAGCGGTCGGGGGTGGTGGTCACCGCCCACCGGGCCACGAACGTGGACGACCCCGTCCGCCTGGCCACACTGGTCGACATCGTGCGGCGCCTGGCCGACCTGGCGCCCCCTGTCGTGTTCCCCCTGCACCCGCGTACGGCCAAGCAGCTGGATGCCACCGGACTGGTGGCCGGCCTCGAGGTTCCCGGCATCGAGCTCCGGCCGCCGCTCCCCTATGCCGACATGCTGGACGCCCTTCGCGGGCCCTGCTGGTGGTCACGGACTCGGGCGGCCTGCAGGAGGAGGCCTCGTGGCTGGGGCTGCCCGCCATCATCCTCCGCACCTCGACCCCGCGTTGGGAGGGGGTCGTGGCCGGCGCGTCCGTGCTGACCGGCGTGGACACCGACCGCGTGCTGGCGGCCGCGGCCGGGTTCCTCGACCCGGACGAGCAGCGACGGGTGGCCGCCATCGCATGCCCGTACGGCGACGGCACCACCGGTCGCCAGGTGGCCGACCTGCTCGACGATCCCGAGGTGCACGCCCTCCTCCACCTCGAGGAGCCCGACTACACCGACGGCACCCTGCCGCCCGGCGTCGGCACCTGAGCCGGCGCCGACCGGGAGGGCGGGGTCGCCGGCCGGGACGGCGGGGCCGCACCCGGACACGTTCCGACCACGGCGGTACCTTCAGTCAGAGCAGAAGATGTGGGATGGGCCCTCGGCCGGGCACGTTCCCCCGGATCCGGGGGATGGGGTCACGCCGAGGGAACAGCTGCGCCGCCAGAGGCGGCGACGACCAGCTCGCCAGCGATGGCAGGTGTGAAAGGCCAGGCGTCGGTTGAACGAGCTGCGAATTCGGAGATCGCGTCTGTTCCCGAGTTGGCCTGGCCGGATTCGCCGACATCTGCGAGGGCCCATCCCACAACTGGCCAGTACCCGAGCTGCTGGGTACCCAAACTTCCGTTCGTCCGGAAGGTCGCGGTCGTGCCCGGCTGGCCCCACGCCGCGACGTGCTGCACCACCGTGGCCATGAGGGTCGCGGCCCGGGCCGCCGGGACCAGGTTGTAGGCCACCGCCCACGCCTGCTCGAAGGCGTCCGGATAGGCCACGTCCCAGTCGGTCTGCTGCTGGACGCCGTCACCGTGCCGGGCCCAGTCGTAGGCACCGGTGGCCGGGTCCCACAGGGAGTTGACGCCGTTCGCCAGTTCGGTGGCCATCGAGGTCGCCTGCTGGAGAAGGGGGGCGTCACCGGCGGCGGCGGCCAGGGCGGCGGCACTCACCAGACCGCCGTAGGTCTCCGCCTGGTCCATCAGGTACTTCACGTGGTAGCCGGGGAGCGCCCACGTCAGGCCGTCCGAGTCCTGGACGGCGGCGATGGCCTGCACGGCGCCGGTGACCCCGTTCATCGCCGACTGCAGCTGGGCGGCGTCGTGGGTGGCACCCCACGCGTTCTCCGCGGCCACCAGAAACATCCCGGCGGTGGCGTCCTGGGAGTCGACGCTGTCGCCCTGGACGACCGTGGATCCCTGCACCGTGCCGTCGAAGACCACCCCGTCCGGGTCCTCGGCCGACGCGTACCAGTCGACCCACCGCCACACGGCGGCGGCATCACCACCGTCGCCGGTCACGGTGGCCGCCCGGGCCAGGCCGAGCGCGCCGTAGGCCCCCATGTACGGGTTGACGTTGCCGCTGGCCGGATAGGTCTCGATGGCACCGTCTGGAAGCTGCGCCTGCTCGATGAAGGCCGTCTCGGCGGGCACCGCTGCCAGGCCGGCGGTGTCGGGGACCCCTTGGGTCCCCGCCACGCCGGCTGCACCGGTCGCACCGGTGGAGGATGCACCCCCTGCTCCCCCACCGGTGGACGCGGCGGCCGATGAAGCCGACGTGGGGGCCGGCTCCAATGATCTCGTGGTCGGGGCGGCCGACTTGGCCGCCGTGGGACGGTGCACGGTCGTGCGGTGCGCCGCCACCAGCACGGCGGCGCCTCCGCCGGCCGTCGGGGCGACCCCACTCGCTCCCGACACGTCGGCGAAGCCCCACACGGCACTTGCGCCTGCGATCGAGAACACCAGACCGGCGACGATGACCCTGCGCCGGGGAGTCTTCACGCAGACTGTGCACTTCCCCACAGGGATAGTTGTCGTACCCGTGGCCCCCGGACTGAAGCGGGTATTTGCAGTTGGCCGGGGGTTGTCGCCCTGACGCCACCGGATGCGGTCATTGCACCCGCACGGACACGGGGAGCGGCCGAATCAGTGGCGCGGAGTGGGCAGGAGGTGCCTACCCTCCGCAGGCTCCAACCTCAGGGACGCCGCCGGTCGGGGCCGGACGCCGGTCGGGGCCGATGGTCGCGACAGGCGGGGCGTCAGGCCGACTTGCGGCGCTGGCGGTGGATCCGGCGGCGTTCCCGCTCGGTCGCACCCCCCCAGATGCCCTCACGCTCCCTGTGTGCCAGTGCATATTCGAGGCACGCCTCTCGCACTGTGCATTGGGCGCAGATCGACTTCGCCGCTCCGGCTTCCTCATCGGACACCGGGTAGAAGACCTCTGCATCGATGCCCTGGCAGGCTGCATGCTTGCGCCAGGTGGCACTCATGGAAACGTCACTTCCTAGCTCGTTACGTCGGATGTTGGTTGCCCCTCCAGCCCGAGCCGGCGACCTGGGCAGGTGACGGCCATCCGGCGGAGACTGGCGGAACAAACAGTATGTACCAGCCGGCCCGGTCATGTCCATATCCGCGGGCCATTTACCAGGACAATTTCGCGACCGGCACGGGAGTCGGTCGCGGAACGCGAACACCGCGGCGGTGCCGTCGGCGGGCACCGGCACCAGTGTGGCCGCCGTCAGATCATGAACGACATCGACGACACGACGGCCCGCCCGAGGCCGGTGTCGCCGTCGAAGGTGACCCCCTCGGCCGCCAGGACCTCCGCCGGTGCGACCCGGCCGAATCCCAGACGCCAGTACGTGGCCTGGTCCATGTGGAGCTCGACCGTCGACGTGTCGGGGACGCCGAAGGCCATGCGGCCCCGGCCCCCGCTCATCACGACGGCGAACCTCCTGGCCTCGGGACCGGACACGTCGAACACCACCGAAGCGCCGTCGGGGGCGGCCGCCTTCTTGCCCACGACGAACGGCATGGCCTTGTCACAGCGGTCGAGGCTCAGGAGCTCCCCGGCGCCGCCCCGACCGCCCGGCCGGTCGACGGCCAGGCGGATGTCCTGTTCATGGGCCCAACAGTCCACCACGCGGACCGCCATGAACTCCCGGTACGGGGCCTCGCCGATGGGCGACCACCCGACCTCGTCGAACTCGGCCGTGCCGTAGGACCGGAGCGCCGCCAGCCGGCTCGCCACCGTCTCGCTGAACTCGGCCAGGACCTCGGCACCGGGCCGGTCACGGTACAGGCTGATCCACGCCTCGTTGACGCTGCCGATCTCGTTGTTGACGTAGGCCGGGACGACCGCCGGTGCCGGGGGGACCGGATGGCCGAGCAGCATCCGTTCGATGCCGATCAGGTGGGCCAGGTGGTCGCGGACGGTCCAGCCCGGACAGTCGGTCGACAGCCCCCACGCCTCGGGCGGCAGGCGGTCGCAGGCGGCCACGATCGACGCCCACACCTCGGCGAGCTGATCGATGACGGGTTCCTGCACTTCCACCGGGTGCATCATCTCACCTTCGCCGGCTCCATGAGCAGGAGCGTCCGCCGCCGGCCCGAACGGTCACGTGCACCGGGGGGCGGCACCCGGCCTCACGCCGGGAGAACGGCCTCGATGGCGCCCACGACCTCGTCGGACTCGGGCTCGACGACGGGGCGGAAACGGTGGATCGACCCCCCACCCGGAGCAACCACGAACTTCTCGAAGTTCCATTTGATGTCACCGGCCTCACCGTCGTCGTCGGCCACCTCGGTCAGCACCGAGTAGAGGGGGTGACGTCCCTCCCCGTTGACCTCGACCTTCTCCATCAGCGGGAACGTGACGCCGTAGGTGGTGGAGCAGAACTGCTCGATCTCTTCGGCCGTGCCGGGCTCCTGCCCCATGAACTGGTTGCACGGGAAGCCGACCACGGTGAAGCCTCGGTCGCCGAAGCGCTCCTGGAGGTGCTCGAGGCCCGTGTACTGCGGCGTGAGCCCGCACTTCGAGGCCACGTTCACCACGAGCACCGCCTGGTCGCGATAGCCCGCCAGGGTGGTGTCCTCGCCGCGTAGCGTCTTTAGGGGCAGGTCGTAGATGCTCATGTCACCGACACTACGGCGAGCCGCTCCGTGACGGTTCGCCCCGGAGGTGGGGGCGTGTCCGGGGAGCGCCCAGGTCCGCTAAATTCGGACAACTAGCGTCGAACGGTAACCACCGAGCGTGGCGGATGCCCGATGGACTGCGGAACAGTTCGACGGCTGGAGGTGGGCGAGGATCGATGACCAGCAGCAGTCCTGACCCAGATCCCACCGACGCGGGCGCGCCAGGACGTTTCGGGCGCGGTCACCGCCACCCTGGTCCGCTTCGTGCGGTCGCGTGCCGGGGACGACGGCGTGGCGCAGATGCTCGACCTCGCCGGCGAGCGCCGACCGACGTCGGTCATCGAGGACCCCACGGCGTGGAACACCCACGACGAGGCCGTGGCGCTCTTCGCCGCGGGCGGAAGGGTGACCGGCGACCCCGCCATCGGGCTGCACGTGGGCGAGGAGATGCTGCGCCAGCACGACGGCACCGAGATCGCCAACCGGCTGCGGTCCCTCGGATCGCCGGGTGCGCTCCTCGAGAACGTCACCGCGGCCGCGGCCAAATTCAACACCGTGTCCATCATGGATGCGCTCGAGGTGGGCGACGCCCACGCCGTCGTCCGCGCCCCTCACCCGGCCCGGCTTCGTGCGAGACCCGCTGCTGTGCGACTTCACTCGCGGCCTGCTCACCCAGGTACCGGTGCTGTTCGGGCTGGTCCCCGCCATGGTCACCGAGTCGGAATGCCAGGCCCGTGGCGGCCGGTTCTGCCTGTACTCGGTGGCCTGGGAGGACCGGCAGTGGTCGGCCTTCGTCGACGAGCGCACCAGCCTGTACACGGCGGCATGGACCGACGAGGCGGTGGTCGAGGCGGAGCCCGAGCTCGAGTTGGACGCCGACACCCGGATCGCCCAGCTGACCGAGCAGCTCCGTCAGATGGGAGAGCGGCTCGACGGCGTGTTCTCGACGGCGGCCGAGCTGCTGGTCGACGAGGACATCTCCACCCTGTTGGCCCGCATCACCAGCCGGGCCGCCCAGGCCGTCAACGCCCCCCAGCACCTGCTGGTGGTCCGCACCGCCCCCGACGCGCCCGTCCAACTCCACCACCACGGCTTCAACCAGGCCGAGGCGCAGGTGCTCGCCACCGAGCTGTGGCGCGCCAACCCGGACGATGCCGGCGGCTCGCGCCTGATCGTCGACATCGCCGTCCTCCCGCCGGCGGTACGGGCGGCTGGCGGCCGTGTTCCCACCCGGCGTCCGGTTCCTCGAGTCGGAACGCCAGATCCTCCGTCTCTACGCCGCCTACGCGGCCACCGCCCTCGACGTGGTGACGTCCCTCGAGGACGCCCGTCGCAGCGACGCCACCGCCCGGGGCCTCCTCGAGTTCACCCGGGCGATGGCGCAGGTCTCCTCCATCGACGACGTCGCCCAGGTCCTCGCCGACAGTGTCCCCGAGGCGGTGCGGGCCGCCGACGCCACCGTCCTGACCTGGGGGGCGGACGACGAGACCCTGTCGGTGCAGGCCCGCACCTCGTCCGTCAGGGGCCGGGCCGCCCGGATGGGAGGTGCGGCCGCGGGAGGCGTCGGCATCGAGGAGCCCCTGACGGTCCGGCGCTCGGAGACGGAGCTCATCGACCGGCTGCTGTCCGGGGAGGGGGTACTCGTGGTCGACGCCACCACCTCCGACACCCTGGCCAAGGAGCTGTTCTCGCGGTTCGGCGGCACGGCCGCGGTGATCGCCCCGCTCTTCAGCGGGGCCGACTTCCTCGGCGCCGTCGTGGCCACGTACCGGACCGAGACGCTGCGGCGCTCGGCCGTGACCGCGACCTGCAGGCACGCCTCATGGGTCTGGCCGATCAGGCCGCCATCGGGTTCCAGAACGCCCAGCTGCACGACCAGATCTCCCACATGGCCTGGCACGACGACCTGACCGGCCTTCCCAACCGCCGCCTCCTCGAGGACCGGGTCAACACGGAGCTCGAGCGGTTCCGGCGCCATCGGCGAGGGCGTCTCCATCTTCTTCGTCGACCTCGACCGGTTGAAGGCGGTCAACGACAGCCTCGGCCACGCCGCTGGCGACGAGCTCATCCGGCAGGTCGCCGCCAGGCTCTCGGAGACCGTCCGCCGCCAGGACACGGTGGCCCGGCTCGCAGGCGACGAGTTCGCCGTCCTCCTCCCCGGCCTCTCCGACACGGGCTCGATCGACCACCTGGCCCGCCGTTCGCTCGAGGCCCTGAGCGCCCCGTACACGATCCAGGGCCGCGAGGTCCGCTCCTCGGCCTCCATCGGCGTGGCCTTCACCCCCACCACGGCGACACCTTCGACGAGCTGCTCAACCGGGCCGACGAAGCCATGTACCGGTCGAAGACGCTCGGCCGCAACCGGTTCCACGTGTATCGACGGTCGCCATCGAGGACGGCACCGCCGGCGGCCTGCACCTCGATTCGGAGATCCCCGGCGCCCTCGAGCGGGGGGAGTTCTTCATCCTGTTCCAACCCTTCATCGACCTGTCGACGACCCAGGTGACCGGGGTCGAGGCCCTGGTCCGGTGGCGGCACCCGACCCGCGGCGTGCTCGAACCCTCGGCGTTCATCCCCGCCGCCGAGGAGTCCGACGTCATCGTGACCCTCGACACCTGGGTGCTGCGCGAGTCGTGCCGCCAGGTCCGCCGGTGGCGGGAGCGCGGCCTGCCGCCCCTGCGGCTGTGCGTGAACGTGGCATCCCGGGATCTCGCCCACCCCGCGGTCGTGGACACCGTCCGGTCGGTGCTGGCCGATGGGGCCATCGACCCGTCGATGCTCGAATTCGAGATCACCGAGCGGGTGGTCCTGGACGCCGCCGGCATCGCCGAGCGCCACGTCCGGGAGCTGGGGGAGCTGGGCGTCCGGTTCGCGATCGACGACTTCGGTGCCGGCAACTCGTCGATGAACCGGATCGGGACCCTGCCGGTGAGCACGCTGAAGATCGACCCGTCCTTCGTCCACGTGCTCGGACCCGAGTCGGAGAGCAGCGCCCTCGTCTCGGCCATCATCACGATGGCGCAGCGCCTCGGGCTGGAATGCGTCGCCGAGGGGGTCGAGACCTCCCGAGCAGAGCCGGGTGCTCATCCAGCGGGGCTGCAGTCGGCCCAGGGCTTCCACTTCTGCCCCCCGCTCCTGCCCGACGACATCGAGCGGCTCCTGATGGACGGGCCCGATCTGGGCGATCCCGGCGAGCTCGCCGGCGCAGCCTCCTGATCCGTCCGGCGGCGCCGGCGTCCGGTGCCCCGGTTGCCGGCCCATCCGCTCGCGACTGTTCGCAATTGCTCGCGGGAGCGCGAACCCATCCCCCGGCCGCGGGAATTGCTGCCGATACGGTCGGAACGTGCCAACAGCGGGCGCCCGGGCGGTGATCCCGGGCCAGAGTAGGAACCGGAGTGACCATGGCGTCGTATGAGGGCTACTGCGTGAAGTGCCGGGAGAAGCGACAGTTCGACGGGCAGGAGGTTGAGCTCAAGAACGGTCGGCGAGCGGCCCAGGGCAGCTGTCCGGTCTGCGGCACCAAGATGAACCGCATGCTCGGAAAGAGCGGCTGACCAGCCTCTCGGGGGCTACGCCGTGGTCGACCACGCCGGGGCGGCGTCGACATCCAGCGAGAGTGCGCCGACCACGGCGCCCTCGCGGAGTCCCCAGTCGCTGACAGTCACCGACCGCAGCCCGAGGCTGTCCACCATGGTCGACAGCACCACCGCGCCGATCGGCAGCAACCCGGCCCGCCTGGCCTGAACCCCGGGAAGCGCCAGCCTGGCGCCGAGCGGGAGCGCGCACAGACGGTCAGCCAGGCTGTGGAGCTGCCCGGCCGGCAGGTCGACCTGGTTCACCTCGACCCCCGCCGCCGACGGGCTGGCCGATGGAGGCCGATGGCCAGTCGGGCCAGCGCCCGGACCGTTCCCCCACTGGCGATGGCCCTGGTGCGTGCCATCGGATACTCGTCGAGCATGTCCACCACCGGGGTCAGGCGCTCGACGGTGACGGCTGCAACGGCCGCCCGGTCGCGGGGGCGCATCGGATCCGACAACGAGAGCTCCCCCGCAGCCGCGCCGTACCGACCGACGCGCTTGTCACCGCCAGGATGTCCTCGACGTTGCCGACGACCGCTTCGAGGCTGCCGCCCCCAGGTCCAGACCGAGGACCGGCTCGAAGCCCACCCACACTCCGGCCCGCTGGCCCATGAAGCACAGGCGGGCCTCGTCCTCGCCGGACAGCAACCGGATGGGGACCCCCAGGGCCCGTTCCATGCGGGTCAGCACCTCGGAGCCGTTCGACGCATCCCGCAGGGCGGCGGTCGCCACCGCCACGATGAGATCGGCACCAGCCTCGTCGGCCGCGGCCCGGAACCGCCGCACCGTACGGACCGCCAAGGCGGCCCGTTCGACCGGAATGCCGCCGGTGCTGGCGACCTCGGTGCCCAGATGGAGAAAGGACCGCCGTCGCAGCACGGGGGTGAGCAACCGATCGCGGGCGGCGTCCACCACCATCAGGTGGAACGAGCTGCTCCCCAGATCCAGGACGGCCACGCGTACGGTCGGCACCGGCGAGACGCTACCCGCGCACCAGAGTCCGGTGGGTGCGACCGCAGGTCGGATAGGCTCGCCGCCGGCCCCACGACCAGCCGGACCGTCGTGCACACCGGCCACCGGGGAGTAGCGCAGCTTGGCAGCGCGCCTGCTTTGGGAGCAGGAGGTCGCGGGTTCAAATCCCGTCTCCCCGACCACTCCGAGGATCCGAACCGCCGCCGATCCTCACCGGCGCCGTCCCTGGTCCCGGGGCTGGAACGGGGTCGCTCAGGCGCCGAGCGGCAGGCCGAACCCCTCGAGGAGCTCGGACGCCGGCACCGGGCGGGAGAACAGGTACCCCTGGGCGAAGTCGCAGCCCAGCCGGTCGAGCACCTCGAGCTGGCGCTCGGTCTCGACCCCCTCGGCCACCACCTGCAGGCCCAGGGCGTGGGCCAGGTTGATCACGGCGGCGACGATCTCCTTGCCCTGGGTCGCCCCCGAGCTCGTCGACGAAGGACTTGTCGACCTTCAAGATGTCGAGGGGGAACCGCTGGAGGTAGCTCAGCGACGAGTACCCGGTCCCGAAGTCGTCGATGGCCAGGGCCACGCCGATGCTCTTGAGCGCCGCAGGACCTCGAGGGCGGCGGCGGCGTCCGTTCATGAGGGCGCTCTCGGTGATCTCGAGCGTCAGGTTCTCGGGCGGCAGCCCGGTCTCGGCCAGGATGCTCCTCGACCGTGGCCACGATCTCGGGGTCGTCGACCTGGCGGGCCGACAGGTTGACCTCCACCGCCCCCGGCAGTCCGCCAGCCACCGCTCACTGCCACCGCGCAGCTGGTGGCAGGCCTCCTCGAGGACCCAGGCACCGATGGGGATGATCAGCCCGCTCTCCTCGGCCACCGGGATGAAGCGGTCGGGGGCCACCAGGCCCTGGTCGGGGTGCTCCCAGCGGATGAGCGCCTCCACCCCGATGGCCGCGGCCCCCCGTTGATCTCCACCACCGGCTGGTAGAAGAGGCGTCAGCTCGCTGCGCTCGAGGGCCCGGTGCAGGGAGTGCTCGGTGGTCATGCGGTCGAGCACCTGGCGCCGCATGGCCTCGCCGAAGACCTTGTGCTCGCCCCGCCCCTCTTCTTGGCCTGGTACATGGCGGCGTCGGCGTTGGACAGCAGCGTGCGTGGCCTCGTTGACCGGGCCGGCGGTGCCGGCGATGCCCACGCTGGCCGTGACGAAGACCTCGGCGCTCCCGGCCGGCGAAGGGCACCGACAGGGCCTCGAGGACCCGCTCGGCGAACGCCTCGGCTCGCCTTCTGGGCGTCATCCCGGGCCGTCGAACAGCACCAGGAACTCGTCGCCGCCCAGGCGGGCGATGACCTCGGCCGTCGCCGTCGGCCGCCACGCAGCCGATCGGCCACGGCCACCAGCACGCTCGTCGCCGACCTCGTGGCCCAGGGCGTCGTTGATGGCCTTGAACCGGTCGAGGTCGAGCACGGACCACAGCCACCGAGCCCGGCGTCCCGTTCGCCTTGGCCAGGGCGTAGGCCAGCCGATAGGTGAACAGCGTCCGGTTGGGCAGGCCGGTCAGCGAGTCGTAGAGGTAGGCGTGGGCCAGGGCCTCCTCGGCCGCCTTCTCCTCGCTCGGTCGTGGAGAACCCTGCCGACCCGAAGTCGTCGCCGTCCCGGTGATGAACAGCGCGCCACGCGACCATGACCAGGTGGCCGTCCCGGTGCGGACGAGCTCGATCTCCTGGCCACCGGGGCCGGTGCTGCGCTCGGTGGCGCTGGGCGCCGCCTCGCAGGAGTGCGAGGTCGTCGTGGAAGACGGTCGGCGGTAGCTGTCGGGGACGAGGAAGTCCGGTCACCGGCCGACCCAGGACCTCGCCCGCGACCAGCCGAAGAGCAGCTCGGCCTGGTGGTTCCACTCGGTAGACCCTCGCCGCTCGATCTCCACGAAGGCGTCACGGCAGAGCGAGACGACCTGATCGAAGGCTTGCTGCCACGCCGCGATCTCGTCGGCCAGGGCCACCTCGAACTCGGAGATGTCGGGCACCGCCGCCGGACGCTCGAAGGTTCATGTCCTCGGGCATGGCGCCCCCAGCAGTTGGTGGTCACGTGCATATCGCTGCCTGTCAACTCCCGTCGCCGTCCGTGTCGTCGCCCTCGGGGATCGGTCCGTGGCCCCGACCGGCTCGTCCATCCCCGGAACTTCGGGGCGCGTCGGTCGTGTCACGAGGACGCCTACCGGCTTCGGATCGTAAGGGTCTGTGATTCTTGAGGTCCCAATGAATCACTATGTGAAAATAGTAGCAGAATGAGCTCGCAGTGTGACGGATACTAGGGCTTTCCTCACTCTGTCGCCCCGGTTGCAAAGACCAACTCGTCCGCGTGCGACCGATTGGGTCGGATCCCCGCTACCCACAGTCGCTTTGCCGAGACACGTCATGTGGTCGGATCTCCGCTGCCGTCCCACCCGTAGTCCCAGCGGATCCGGGCGGACGTCACGGCGTCGACGGCCGGGCCTCGGATCGCACTCGGTGCAGTTCGCGCCCGACGCGCCTACGGTGCCCGCCCATGGTCCCAGTCACCGGGATCGCTCCAGAAAGAGGCCTGGGACCGTGACGTCATGCCCCCCGGTCGAGCAGGTACGGCCGGGTCTGTGGTCCATTCCGGTGCCGATCCCGGCCAATCCTCTGCGCTACGTCCTCGTCTACGCCTTCGAGCTCGACAGCGGTGTGGCCCTCGTCGACGCCGGGTGGAACACCGACGACGCCTGGACGGCGCTTGACCAACGGCCTGATCGACGCCGGCGGCTCCATCACCGACGTCCGGGCCGTTCTCGTCACCCACATCCACCCCGACCACTACGGCCTGGCCGGCCGGGTGCGGGAGGCGTCGGGGGCGTGGATCGGTCTCCATCCCGACGATGCGACATCCTCAGGCCCGCTACATCGACACCGACGATCCTTCTGGCCCGACATGACGAGGCTTCCTGGAAGATGCCGGGGTCCCCGGGGAAGCCTGCCCGATCTCACCTTCGCGTCGATGTGTCCTGAAATCAGGTGATGACTGGCCCAGCCCGACGTCATCGTTCGACGACGGCGCGCATCGTCGACGTTCCGGGCTGGGACCTCCGAGCCATCTGGACGCCCGGTCACTCCCCCGGCCACGTCTGCTTCCACAGCGACCGACGCCAGCTCCTGCTGTCCGGGGACCACATCCTGCCGAGGATCACGCCCAACATCTGGGTCCACACGCAGCAGTTCCCGAACCCGCTGGGCAGCTACCTCGAGTCGCTGGCAAGGTGGGCGCCTTCGAGACCGAGGAGGTGCTGCCCGCCCACGAGTACCGCTTCGCCGACCTCGGGGCCCGCATCGCGGAGATTGAGGATCACCACGCCGAACGGCTCGAGGAGATCGTTTCGGTGCTGGATCGCCAGGGCGCGTCGACGGCGTGGGAGATCACCGTGCAGCTTCCGTGGTCCCGACCCTGGGAGGAGATCCAGCCGTTCATGCAGCGCCAGGCGAACGGCGAGACGCTGGCCCACTGCGTCGTCCTCGAGTTGGCGGGGCGGGTCGAGCGGGTGGCCGGCCCGCCGTCCCGGTTCCAGATCACCTCTCCCGCGCCCGACAGTGGCGGCTGAGGGGCGGCGACCCGGGTCAGCTGCCGAAGGCGAAGGCCGTGTCCGACGCATCAGCTGCCGGTCGTCCTCTGCCTACCCGGGCCGTCGGGTCCGGGGACGACGTGCCGGCACCGGCTCCTTCAGTCCTCGCCCGGACCGTCGCCCGGATCGGTTTCCGGCTCCCCCTCCAGGTTGACGACCTCGAAGCCGTCGTCGATCCCCAGGCGGGCCCGCCGCCTCGACAGCACGATCCGGGAGGCGATGAAGGCGACCAGCACGGCGACCGCGACCACGATCGACCACTTCCCGATGGCCGACAGGATCCGTTCGAACGATACGCCGACGATGTAGCCCAGCAGCGTGTAGCCGATGCCCCAGACCAGGCCGCCGAGGGCGTTGTACGGGAGAAACACCCGGTATCGCAGGCCGCTCATGCCCGCCAATCCTGGGATGAGGGCCCGGGCGAAGGCGAAGAACCGTCCGAAGAAGACTGCCGGACCGCCGTAGCGCTCGATCATCTCCAGCGAGCGGCGTACACCCGGCCTCCCGCGCAGGGGCCACCGGTCGAGCAACCACGGGCCGCCCTTCTTGCCGATCTCGAATCCGACGGAGTCGCCGGCGATGGCGCACACCACGACGACGACCATCATCGTCGGCAGGTTCACCTTGCCCAGCCCGGCCAGCACCCCGCCGATGACGACTGCGGTCTCCCCGGGGATGAAGAAGCCCAAGAGGAAGGCGGCCTCACCGAACACCAGCAGTCCCACCAGCGCGTAGGCGACCGTGCCGTGGAGATTCAGGAGATGGGCGACGGGCCCGCTCACCTGTGATGTCGATGCGGTCGCGCCGAGGGCGGCCAACGTGCGGCTGCTCACCTTTTCAGCGGATTGACGGGCGTGGCGACAACCGGGCGCCAGGTCAGGTGGTCAACGTGAGGCTGACCCACGACCTCCGGTGGCAGCTCGGACACGTCATCCGATGGTTGAAGGTCCCGCGGGGCATGCCACAACCCGAAGGAAACTGAAGGATGAGCAGGTCGAGGAGACCGATTCGCTGGACGCCGCCGCACCGCGAGCACGACAGCGTGAACCGGCCGTCCTCCGGCATCGGGTCGTCCGGACCAACCACCGGCACGTCGTCGGCCACGTCGGCCGAGTGCGTTCGAGAACAGCGCCCGTCGACCTGCCGGCCTGGTACGTTCGCCATGGCCTCGCCGGACTCTGCTCGTCAACGGGCATCCAGTACAGGGCCCGCTTCCCCAGCGGGTCGGGACCGGCCATCAGAGGGAGACGGCGGCGTTGCCGATCGGCTCCTCGACCGGCATGCCCGCGAGTGTCCGGGCGAGAGCACGGTAGGCGGCGGCACCCGGAGAGGACGGTGCATGCTGCAAGATCGACTTCCCCCGGGCGGGCGCCTCGGCGAAGCGGATCGATTTGCGAACGGGGGGATCGAGCATCGTCAGCCCGTAGCGCGACTGCACCTCATCGATGACGTGACGAGAATGGCGCGTCCGGTCGTCGTACATGGTGGCGATGACGCCTCGCACCTCGAGGTCCGCGTTGGCGAACGCACGCACGTCCTCGATGGTGTCGAGGAGCTGACCCACTCCCCGGTGCGACAAGGCCTCGCACTGGAGCGGGATGATGACCGCGTCGGCGGCAGTGAGCCCGTTGATGGTCAGCACGCCGAGCGAAGGCGGGCAGTCGATGAGGATCTGGTCGTAATCGGCCAGCACCGGTTCGAGCGCCCGCGCCAGCACGTACTCGCGGCCCGTCCGGGTCAGCAGGTGGACCTCGGAGCCGGCCAGATCGATGGTGGCCGGCAGGAGCGTCGAGCCCGTCGACACCGGGGACGGGGAGCCGGACATCGGCGACCTTGGCCCGGCGCACGAACACGTCGTGGATCGACTGCTCGAGCACATCGGGATCGAACCCGAGGGAGAAGGTGAGGCAGGCCTGCGGGTCCAGATCCACCACCAACACCCTGAAACCCCAGCTCAGAGGAGGCGACCCCTAGCGAGTGGACGGTCGTGGTCTTGGCCACCCCGCCCTTCTGGTTCGCGACGGCGAAGACCTCGTGCACCGGCCAAGTCTATGTCCGCCACGGCCGGCGCGCTGGTGGCGTCACGGCGTCACGATCCGCTGATGGCGACAATGGGTGCGTTGAGCCGAAGCCCTCCCAGTGAACCCCAGTACGAGGCGTCCCCGAAGGTGAACACGCCACCGTCGGCACCGACCAGCCAGTAGCCGTAGCCGTCGAGGGTGGAGGCCATGTCGACGATCGGCGCCAGGAGCCGGAATCCGAAGGCCGAACCGGCGAACGGGGCGGGGCCGAACGTGAAGGTGCCGCCGTTCTCGGCGCCGAGCCAGTAGCCGCCGTTGGCGGGGTCGTTGGCCACCGCCACCACCCGGCCCGCCGTACCGGACGGAATGACCGGCCCGAAATTCGGCAACACCCCGAAGCTGCTGACGACACCAGCCGCGGTGGTCAACCGGTAGCCGCCGTCGTCCACCGCCGGCGAGATGCTGACCACCCCTGTCGTCCCCGTACCGGCCAGAGATCCGAAGTACTGGGCGTCGCCGAACGCGAACACTCCGCCGTCGGCGATCCGACCAGCCAGTAGCCCCGGCCGTCACTGGTGGCCGCCATCCCCACCACCGGTGCGGCCAGGTGTACCCCACCCATCGACCCGTAGAAACGGGCCCTGCCGAAGGCGAACACACCGCCGTCGGCGCCGACCAGCCAGTAGCCCGCCTCTATCGGGATCGGTCGCCATGCCGACGATCGGTGCGGACAGTCTTCGGCCACCCATGGAGCCACAGAACGGCCGGCTCCCGAATGCGAACACTCCCCCGTCGGCGGCGGCCAGGTAGTACCCGGGCAGCGCGCCGGACGGCACAGAACAGGCGGCAACAGAACCCGCCGGAGTGGTGCCTGCCGGCATTGCCGGTGAGCTGCGGATCGTGGTGGAACATCGGCCACGATCCGCTGCCTACCGCCTCTGCACCCGAGCCGGCGATCGTGTAGTGCTCCACCACCCCGATGCCGCCCTGGCACCCGCACGCCCCGCTGTAGCCGGCCAGGGTGATGCCGATCCCGCCACCGGGGTCTTCGGTGACGAGGGGTGCGTTCTGCAGGCCGACGCCCTGGCCGATCTCGGCCACCTGCTGGCCTGTCCGGCCGTCGAGGATGAAGAGTCCGTTGATGGTCGGCACGAGGACGTCCTGGTAGCCCTGGCCGGTCAGGTCGGCGGTCACCACCGAGCCGATGATCCGCCCGATGTCGGCGGCCCTCCAGATGACCGAGCCGGTCACCCCGTTCAACGCGTACACCGAACCCGAGCGGTTCGTGCCCTGATCGGTCCCCTCGACGACGTCGAGGGAGCCGTTGCCGAGCACATCGGCCAACGCCGGGCTCGAGATCGTCCCGCCGTCGAGATCGGGTCGACCACACCCGTCTGACAGTTGGTGTTGAAGGCGATGACCCGGTCGGAGTCGGCCACATCGGGGAAGTAGGTGCCGGTCCCTGTGACGATGCCGGTCAGCCCCCAGGCCAGAAAGCCTCCGACGGCGGGCGACGAATCGACGACCTGGTCGGTGTCGCCGTGGCAGATCAGGCCGCCCTGCCCGTTCAACACCCGGATGTGGCCGCCACTGAAGTAGCGCTGGCCGTAGGCGAGGCCGGCCGTCTGGTCGCCGCCGTCGACGATCTCGTTCTGCCCGGTGCCGTACAGGTCGGCCAGGGCGGCGGTGGAGTGCACGCTGTCGGAGGTGAAGAACGGCCATCCCGACAGGGGAGCGCCTGATGACGGATCGAGAGCGTCCTGCGCCTGTCCGAGGGTGCCGGCGACCACCTCCGGCCGGTTCCCGGCGTAGCCGACGGTGATGCCGGCCTCCACGCCGACCGGAAGGGGCGGGTTGGTGGGAGGGTTGGCCACCGTCGTCGTCCACAGGTGGTTGCCGCTCGGACCGAACGCGTTGTAGCCGCCGTACTCGTTCTCGGCGTCGTTACCCGAACCGACGTAGATGTCGGAGGTCCTGCCCGATCCGGGGGCCACCGACGGGGTCGAGTCGACCGGATGTCCTGTATTGACATCGGACCATCCGGCCGGGATCGTGCCGTCGGACAGGTGGAAGGCGAACAGGTTGCCGGCACGGTCGCCGAACATCACCGACATCGTCCCGTCGAGGTCGGCGGGGATCGGCGACGACAGGGCCACGGGCGCGGTGGCATCGGGGAGGCCGAGGTTCGACCACGCCAGGGTGGCCTTGATCGCCGGCGTGGCCCGAGGTGCCAGCGCCAGCTCCGTTGCGTGTCCACCGGTAGTGGCGCCGGTTTGACTCTGGGGCCGGACGGCGGCCGAGCCGGCGGTCGCCACGGCGGCCGCCGCCGCGATCACCGAGACGAAGAGTGCCACCTTGACCGAGCCCGAGAGGTGCGAACTGCCGTACCCAACGGCGCGTCGGCCGCGGCGTGGCGCCGGCGCACCGCCCTGTGGCCGATCTGGCAACCGTTGTGCCCCCATGCTGACCTCTCGTCGGATGTGCCCGTTGTCCGCCTACTTCCGCCTGCTGCCTGCTGCCTGCTGCCTTGCCTCCGCCGGGCCTTGGCCGGGCCGAGATCAACGGACACCTTACGGTTGCGGACACCCCGGTGCGCGTCGGTAACGGCACTACACGGGATGCACCCGAATATGACGACGCCCGAGTTCAGATCGGCGCCACCGGTTCCACGTCGACGGTCCCTGCAAGACCTCCCTGGGTCGGCTGATTCCCCCGACTCCGGGGACCGACAGTGGTCACGTGCCTGCGGCGGCCGCTCGTTCGAATGCCTTACCGGTCGTTCCCTACGGGCGAGCGTCTGCGGCTCAGACTTCGGTACAGCTCGAGCGTCTCGGGATGCACCGACTCGAGTGGTTCGATGCCATCGGCAACCACCCGCACAAGTTCCGACATGACGGCCTCGACCCCCGCAGGGTTGCCGGCCGCGTCGGCACAGCGGAGCAGCACCCTGTACAAGCGTTCATCGAATGGGCTAACGATAAGTCCCGTCCGCGCGGCGTGCTCCGCTGCGACGTGGTTGCCCGCAGACCTTTCGACCTCGGCGACGCGAATGGCGACGTCCACGACTGCGCTCTCAATGGATGCCGCGTGGCCCTCGACGATCGGCCAGTCGTTTGCACGCAGACCGTCGAACGGCCTCCCGCGTACCAGCGAGAGCGCACGCTTGTCGCTTTCCTCGAGGCCATCCGATGCCAACGCGACAAAGCTGTCCCAGTCGGATCTAACTGTCGCCGTCAGCCTCAGCCGACCATGCGACCGTGGGAGGTGATCACATCCGTCCCCAGACCGGCCAAGGGCGCGTCGCGCTACGGAGGCCGTCGAGTGGAGACTCGACGCAGCCATACGACGATCCGGCCACAGCGCGGTGGCCCACACCTCATTTGATGCTCCGTCCGGGTGCAATGCCAGGTACACGACGAGCTCCTTCGCCCACGCCCGCGTAAATTCCCTTGCCGCGCCGCGTACTTCGACCGGTCCGAGCACCCGTACCTCGACTTCGCAGCCGATGAGATCAGGGTGGGAGTCGATTTGTGCTCGCCCTGGAACGCCCGCACCGGCGCCGGAATCGGGCCGGGAAGCAGCCATCGACGAGTGGTCGACAAGGACTTCAATGGCGTCCACATCCGATCGGGGAATGACACGGTCCGACGTCGCGAGCCGTTCGCCAACGTCGGGGCGCGATGTGCCGTCTGGCCTCTTGACGGGCTCCGCATACTCAGACGGGCCGGCGACGTCACCGTCGTCCGCTACCGAGGAAAGGTTGATCCGACCGGTACGAGCGTCCAACGTCGCAGCTGCGCCCGAACCCGCACCTGGTGCCACAACGATGAGCCCGGTAGTCGGATCGCGTGCGACCTTCATCAGACAGTCGATGTCGTCCGGGTGGACGCCGGATCCGCACACCACGACGAGGGGACGCCACTCGCGTGGGTCCCCCTTCCAGCGGGCATCTGCAAAGGATCGGACACCGGATCGGACCAACTGCTCCTGCACATCCACATTTCGCTTAAGGATCTGGCCCAGTGCCATCGTCGGATCGGCCACGACCTCGACCGGCGCGAAGTGCGACAGCTCCTTTCCGATCCCGACGAGCATGAGATCGAGATCGTCTGACCACGGTGAGACCACCAGCTCCAGTGCGATGACGCGCGCCATCGTGTCGCAGTCATCGGATGGGCCTTCGATAGCGAGCGTTCCGAACCGCTCGAGATCTGCAAGGATGACCGACTCGCCCCGGACTCCCGTCGTCACCAACGCCGGCGACCCCACCCTCCGGGTCGGTCTGCGTCGAGCGGCTTCGTCGCCCGAGTCGCCATTGTTCCGGCCCCGCGCCCTGGTGAACGACCAGATCAATCGGTCCATTCGCGTCAATGAACCCTTGGTGGGCAAGGCAAGATCCCCCAACCCCGGGTCATCTCGAAGCGTCACGGTCACGAGCTCACGATCAACCTCGATGCGCTCGACGACAGGAGCGAGAACGGCGCCGCCCACAGCCGCATGCAGCAGCTGCAGCGCATGATCCACATCGATCGCGAACGACCGATCGGTCGAGGATCGGAGACGTCGCTCAATTTCCCGCGCTGGCCCGTCGGGTATCGGGATCGTCTCCCCGGCCCGTCGGTGACGCTGCTGAACTCGTCGGCGTCGGTCCACCACTTCGATGATCCCTGCCCCGAGCAGTCCCAGGCCGGCAGGTAGCTGGGTGTGGCGCCGATGATCCGCGCGCACTATCGACGTTGAAACACCACTCGTCCACTCTGCTGTTTCTACCGGGAGCAGGTGCAGCGGGAGGACCGAACTCGGCGTTGTGCCGCCTACCACCACCCCCGGTACTACCAACCTCCACCCGGGCGTAAGGCGATGGTCCTGAGAAAGCGACCCGCCGTCAGCCTGCGGTCGCCCGTAGTTGGCCACCGCGAGCTCACGCCACCGCAGAGGTGACCCAAGTGCCCTCGCCGCGATCGACCAGAGGGTGTCCCGCCTGTCCACCACGTAGGTGTTGCGTTCCTCGTGCCGGACCGGGTGCGCGGCGTCCATGTCGGTGGCGCAAGGGCCGAGATCCCGTCCATTCGTCGTGTCACATCCGGGCGTGCCGGTTACCGCCTGAGGCGTCATTTCCGCACTCGGCCTATGCCCGAGGCGGGCTGGATCGTGGTCGCCTCGCCATGACGCCACACCAAGGACGACCGATCCGGGGTCCTCGAGCACCCGCAATGAACCGGACACCATCGGGGGCACCTCGCCGCCACCATCGGAGCCGTCTCTGAACGGTCGACGGCTCAACCTGCGGTGACCCACGGCCGACGCGTCGGCGCCCAGCGAGCCATGGCGTGACGATTGCGCCGCGTTCCCCTGTCCTTGCATTTCGGATCCGAACGATCTGCCAACCGATGCCGTCACAGCAGGCTTGCCCCCGGAAAGCGACCCGGGTACACGTTGAACCGTCGACAGGGACAACGCCGCTCCGACCACGCACGCGACGGCCGCCTGCAGAGTGCGGCTGCCCGGCAGGCGCGTCGAGGTCCGACCGACTGCTCTGGCGCGAATCTCAACGATGATGCAAGCAGCCGTCCATACCCATGCGATCCACGCAAGGACAACACACCCGGCCGTAACCCAGCGGAGAACTGTGTGGTCCGTCGCAATGGCGTGACCGGCGACGAGCGAGCGGAGGTTGTCCACCAGGCCGAGCGGCGACGCATCCTTGCCACCGATCTCGATGAGCACGACCGGGACAACCCCCAGGGCGACCACCAGCGCCGCCGACCCGACAATCCTGCGGAGCCACTTCCGCCACGTCCGCGAGGATCTTCGTGCCGAGGTTGCCATCTCGTCAGTCCTCCCTGGTCACGCCGCGTAGATCGACTGCTGAAGCCGAGCCCGTCACCTGGAGACTTCGAATTCCCACGATCCCCAACACCTGGGTTGGCAATGCGATACACCACCCGAACTCTCACCTCGCCGTCGTCGACCGTGACCGTCCCCGGATGACCGCTGGCAACCATGAAGGCCTGTGCCGCGTTCTCGGCGGCTCTGGGGTCGAGTTCCTGACCACCTTCACGGAGGGAGTCGACCGACATCGCCTGTGCTCCGGCCCGAGCGGCCTGTTCCGCTTCGACCGTCGCCGCTTGGCTCGCCACCATGGCACTGCCACCGTCGAGGACCAACCCGGTCACCGCGAAGAGTGCGACCGCCAGCAAGGCCACGAACGCCGTCATCGATCCGTCATCGGCATCCCGAGGAGCGCACCGCTCTGCCGTCACTGCACCGACCTGTAGGTGTCGATCGGGGCGACCGCGGATGCCGTCGCGGTTGCGCTCCCCGGAATGCCCGGAAAGGAGACATCCGACAGGAGGATCAGACAGGTGACACTCACCCGCACCCAACCGCCCGGCCTGAACGACGAGGTATCGACGGAAACCGTGGCATGAGCACACGAGTGCGGAGCGTTCGACGTGACAACTACCGCATACTCCGTGGCAGCAATTGCCCGCTTGGCTGGCGTCAGGCATCACCGCGGCAGCCTGCGCGCCTGCTCGCGCAGCCTCCACCACCTCCTGACGGGCCGCCGAGACACGCCCGAACACCAGCGAGACGATGGCAAACATGAAGACCACCGGAACGATGACAACTGCTTCGACGAGCAGGCTCCCCGAGTCACCGCGGCTGCGTCGAACGTGAGTGCCACTTCCTGTCTTCGAAACCACCGAATTCATCCCGTACTCCGAAACTCTTGGCGTGGACCGATCTCGGTCGCAGACACCCGCAATCTCAGGCCGGGTATCACCGTCGTCACCTGTCCGGAGACATTGATCCTTTCGAGGTCACCGGGAAGGTCCTCGACGGTCACCGCAGCTCCCGAAACGTTCGAACCCGGTCCCTGGAGGACTGATCGGGCCTCGTCGACCCCTGCCGATGCTGAGCTGCCATAGGCGCGCGCCACCCGGTCTCCCGAGGAGGCGGCAAGCTGTGCGACTTCTTCTCCGTGGGCCCACGAGGCGAACTGTACGGCGAGCAAGATGACGAGCATGGCGATCGGCACCACGAACACGAACTCCAGGACCGAGGAGCCCACGTCATTACGATCTTTTTCGAAATGTACTGAGTCCTTGCAGGTGCGCTCGGGGGTCACTGTCGAAGAATGCCGATTCAACAGACGACGAGGAGCCGACAGACGACGAGGAGCCGACACGCGATCAGTTGAGATTGATCGAGTTCGCCTTTGTCGTCACCTTGGCCACGATGATTGCTCCCACGGCGATGGCCAACGCTGCGAAGATCGCAGTCAGGATCACCTTTTCGACCACGGATCCCTCGTCGTCGGGCATCGCCAGGAGATGTATCCGCGCAGCGCGCAAACGCCCATAGGGCTGTGATCTGGACAGGCAGCATGGGGCTGGTTCCTTTCACTTGGATTGCGGGATACGAAGTCTCTTTCCTCCGGCATCTGACCGTTCTCGGGGCATTTGACATGTCTCTCCGAACCGGGCATCAGAATCCGGCCAATATCCGACTGAATGCCGGATAACCCACAAAGAGGAGAAATCCCACCAGGAGGAGTGCCCCCGGCAAGAAGAGCCGCTCCGTCATCGAATTCGCTTCGCTCTCCTCTTCGGCCTGCTCATGCCTGCGAAGAGATGCCGACCTCGCCGTCAGCGACGCGGCGAACCCGGGCTCCCTCGGTTCCCGCAAGTCGAAGCGTCGCGGCGAGTTCGTTCAGCTCCTGAACGCGAAGTTCGTCACCGAGTTGGTCGAGGCCATCCCATAGAGGCCGACCTGAGTCGGTACAGAATGCAAACGCACGGGTAAATCTGCGTGAGACCCAGTCTCCACCCACACCGGCCGCCGCGTACAACGCGCCCTCCACTCCCATTCCACCGGCCAGGCAAAGGACCACCAGGTCGATGAACGATCCGAGTACGGCACGAACGCCCTTTTGCCGTCGCTCTGCCTCGCGACGCAATGAAAGTACCGGGAGAAGAACCGAGAGCACCACGAGGATCATCGAAGTGAGGACGACCGCGAAGGGCAAGATTTGAATACCACTGCTTGCCAGTACCGCCCATACGACCGGTGGAATGAGCAGGGAGGCTCCGACAGCCAGCAGCATTTGGGCAACGAGGCGATCCGCCGATAAGGACGTGACTCGAAGATCGGCCGCGATGCGCGTCCACCATCCTGATGATTGAGGATCGATGTCCTCAAGACGTCGTGAGATCCGCATCGTCGGCACTCGGATCACGCCGAAGCGTCCCCGAGGCGGCGCCACACCCGTTGGGTATCGGTCGCGGCGCCTGCCCGAGGGCTCGATGTACGGAGACAAGTCGTGGTCGAACAGGAACGAGGGCCACAAGGAGCCCCACGAGGCCCAAGCCCAGACACGCTCCTGCGACAATGATCTGTGCCCTCACGATGGTCCGACCTCCCCGAGCAGTCGAATCGGTTCGGGTGGACGTGACATCGTGACGAGTAGCACCAGGCCGAGGCCGTACAGTGCGGCCACGAGGAGCAGCACCATCTGACCGGACGCTGATCCGAACGGCGCAAGGTATGAGCGGGCCAGCAGGGCCAGCCCGCCGGCAAACGCCACCGAAAACACAAGCACGGTTCTGACCCCACTGCGGACGGACGCCCGGCTCGTCTCGACTCGAAGGCGGAGGGCCACCTCCTGTCGGGTCGCGTCAGCCAGCGCGGACAGCAGCTCCCCAAGACGCTGCGCACGAACGGAAGTGGCAAGTAACAGTGCGCACGCCACCCTGTCTGCACTCGGGTCGTCGAGCTCCGCCGCGAACTTCAAAAGGGCCTCCCGTGGATCCATGCCGACGTCCAGCCGGGCCGCCAGAGTTTCGGTCTGGGGTCGGATCGGAAGCGGTGCCAGCGGCGCCGTTGCCATGATGGCCTGAGACAATCCGGCCGCGGCGGCGAGCGTGGCCTGGAGCATCTCGGTCCACGTCGCGATGGCCTCAATCTTCCGTATCGATTGCGTCGTCCCGGTCCGACCGAAAAGTCGCGGTAGCCCGTAGCCGGCGACACCCCCGATACCGAGTGCGACGGGCCACCGGGTGACCAGAAACGACACGATGCCGGCAATGGCAGCAATTGCGAGGTCGCGACCGGAGGCTGAACCCGCGCCATGCCGGTTTCGCCGGATGACGGGCTTGCCCGCCGCTACCGCCGGATCCTGATCGCGACGCGAAAGCAGCGAGCGTGCCAGACCGGCCAGACCAAGTCCGAGCATGGCTCCACAGGCAATGACCTGGCCGATCATCAGAAGCCGTTCCAGGCGCCGACCGTTTCGTGTCTCCGCACCGCCTCCGGGTCAAATCCGTGGCGCACCAGTTCACGAAGGGTTTCGGGTCCGAGCGGTGCGGCCGGCTCTGCCTGGCGCTCCGGACCCGGCCGAAATACTTCGTTCGACACCACTTGGGTGCCATCGGCATCTATCACCTCTCGCACGGAGGAGACGAATCGGAGAGGGACACCCGCGGCCTCAAAGCGGAACCCGGGATGAGTTGCGCCGCGAGCGGCCTCTCGATCTAACGGCACCGGACGGACGCCGTCCTCGAATTTCGATGTAGGTACGTTCGCATCGAGGAAGACGACGAAGTGCACCGCGCCGGCAATGAGGAGATTTGACGCCTCAAGCGGAAGACGCTCCTCGGCCTGCACTGCGTAGGATGCGATTCGGCGGAAGACTCCTGCAGAGGAATCGGAATGGATCGTGCACATCGATCCGGAGCGCCCTTGACTCATTGCGTTCAACATCGGAAGAATCTCATCTCCGAGGACCTCGCCGACAATGACCCGGTCGGCATTCATCCTCAATGCACGACGGACGAGGTCGGCAACGGTGATTCGACCCTCACCTTCGAGATTCGCAAGGCGGGCCTCGAGTGCCACTATGTCCGGGTGTCGTTCGGGCGACGCGTCCAGTGCCAGCTCGAATGCCTGCTCGATCGTCACGATCCGCTCCCTCGCTGGGATCTCGGATGCCAATGCCCGCAGGAGTGTCGTTTTGCCCGAGTTCATTGCCCCTGCGACCACGATGTTCTTCCTCGCGCCGACGGCGGCTCGGAGGAACGACGCCATGCCCTCATCCATGGAGCCCTTCGCGACGAGGTCCGCGAGACTGAGATCCATGAATCGGTGTCGACGCACCGAGATGGCTGGACGACGTGACACCGCCATCAGCGCGGACATACGGCTTCCGTCCGGAAGGCGCAGGTCAAGCTCAGGTTGTGCCTGATCGAATCGACGCTCCGAGAGACCGAACCGAGCGCCTGCGGACCGTACGAGCTCGATCAGCTCAGCGTCCGAACCGGCGACCGGGTCCGAAAACTCCTTGGTACCGTCCGCATAGGTGATCCAAACCTGATCACACCCGTTGATGTCGATGTTTTCGATCTCCGGATCATCGACCAAGGCCTGGAGTCGTCCGAGTCCGAACAACACATCAAGCACGTCCTGCGCGATCTGATCTTCCTCGTCTTGGCTCGGAAGGGAACCGCCACTTGCCATTCGATCGCCGGCAAGCGCTTCGAGGTGGGCAAAGATCCGTTCCCGGGCGAACTCCCTGCGATCCTCGGTGGACATCGCTCCGGCGTCGGAAGATGCGAGGTCTTCGGCGACGAAGTGCCTGATAGATGCCGACACTCCATTCATCATCGGCGGGCCCCCTCGGATCCGGTAGCGCCTGACCTCGCCTCTGGGCTGCTGTCCATCACATCGGTACCGTCATCACTCGATGGCGATGTCTGACCGTCGACCACATCCGGGATATCCGGGTCATCGGTCTGCACACGGCCAAGCTCACCCGGTGCATCTTGCAGCGTGACCGCCAATCGTCGGGCCGCGGATACAAGCGACGAACGCCTCAAGCGACGAACGGTTCCGGACGTTCCGCACACGACTGCTGCGGCGTTGGGATCGCGAGGAACGTTCGCGATGACCGGCAGGCCCACGTAGGTCTCGATTTCCTTGGGTGATCGCTCTCCTTTTCCGACGATGACCAAGCCCACGTGGCCTCCGCGTTCGCGCATGTGGACCGCGCCGGGTTCGCGGTCTCCGCGCAATTGCCCGGTCCCATCGTGGAGAGACACCTGCCGACTACCGCGTGCCCACCAATCCCGGGCGTGCAGGACCGACGCCGTGTCGGGCTCGACCAGAACCACCATTCGTTCTGCAACTGCGAGAATTCGTTGCTGAACGAACGCGTACGAACACAGCCGACCCAGGTCGACGATCACATCAAGCTCGTCACCCAGACCGCGAAGGGCACGTGACGTCGCGTCAGCCAAGGGGCCCGCGTCGACGCCACGGCCGTCGATCGCGGAACCTGTGAGGATCTCCAGTCCTCCCGGTAGCGTCTGCACGTGCTCGTCCACGATCTCCACGATCTCCGCGGTCGCCGCGCGGCGCGCGGCAGCCGTGAAACTCGACCGCCCACGTCGAGATGACAGACCGAAGCGGGCCGCAAGGTCGCCTCCACTGGGATCCGCCTCCACTACGACAACTCGTCGCTCGGAAGTCCAGGTGCCACCCACCAAGCAGCAAAGAGACGTCACCCCGGGCGCACGCTTCAATGAGGCCATGGCGATGAGGGTCACGATGCGCCGCCCGGCAGAAGTACGAGGCTGACATCGCCGCCGGCTGCTTCCGCGGCCACGCCCGGGGCGAGTTCGATGGACGTTTCAATGGACACCAGGAGAATTGCGCCGTCTGGACTATTGGCCGGCGGAGTCGAGACGTCGTAGACGAGCGCACTCGGCACCAGCGTCGAGGCGGTTGTCGAACCGGCGATCGACTGCTGTCCGCCGGTGGGACTGTTCGGATTCGTCGACGCCGCTGCACTGGTCACTGCGCCCGCACCGGTACCGACCGAGCCACTTTGCACCACCATCACCGTGTCACCGGCCTCGACTCCGTCGGCGGGCAGTTGATTCGCACGTAACGAGAGCCCCACGACGGCCTCTCCCTTGCGGATGCCGTTGGCGCTGGACACGTCTGCAGCGGTGAGTAGGGTTCCCGGGACGAGTGCCACGGATGCTCTTCGCCCAATGACGGACGGCAGCGCCGACATTGGCATGGGTGACACAACTCCAGACGAGGAGACGTCAGCCTCGCCGAGGTCTCCGGGTGAGATGACGGCACCGAGCGCAACCGGTTGAACGACCGCGATAACCGGAGATGCTTTGGCCGCTCGACTGTAGAGCGACGCAAAAGCGGCAATGCTGACGAAGATCAGGCCCGCCGATGCAACCGCCAAGACCGGCTTTCTCACGTTCCGCCTTGAGGGGAGGCGCTCAGTCGGCTTGGAGCCGGCCCGGGATTCTGTTCGACCTCGCTCGAGCAACGATGTCACGGTCCGGGCCTCCTACAGTGCATTGACGCTCTCAATTTGCTCGACCCTGAGACCAACAGCGGCCCGAGTCGTGAGCGGCGGCAGGTTGCCACCGCCGACCGCGCCTGCGGCCGCCCACGACACCGACCATCGAATCGTCGCGGTCAATTCGAACTCGGCATCGTTGGGATTTCCGTTCGGCGAAGGCTGTCCCGCCGAAGACTGGCCGTACACGTACGAGCAATACGTGGACTGCAGATCCGCCGGCAACAAAGGCTCGTACTGCACGCCGGGTCCATCGCAGCTGATGCCACCTCCGTCACCGGTGGTCCAATCCACCGCCGTTGGTGTGGCCGTGGCCGTTGCCGACACGCCACCTGCCGTCGCGGTCACCGAGTGCGGACGCCATTCCCCGGGTGCGATCCAGAACCATGTCGGAAGGTTCACAATGGCGGCGGCACTCGGATCGGAGTACATGACCGGCGTGGGCAGTGAAAGTGAGCGCTCTGCCTGCTCAGCCACTGTGAGTGGGCTGATTGGGGGAGTTGCAGCCGGGGTTGTGTCCTGAATCCAAACCACCCCTCCACCCTGGAGATCGGCATAGGTCCCCGGACATGAAGCCGCATACCAGGCGCCCGGCAGCGGACCCCCGACGCCAAGAGCGGACTGGTCGACTGTCGGAAGGAGCGCGTAGGTGCAGGGGTTACCACGGCCTCCGTGTGTCGGACCCTCGGTACCGCCTGAACCGGGTGTCAATCCGCCGGATGAAACGCCCACCGACACCGAGCCACTACCGTCTCCAGCTCTCACGCCGGCAAATGCCGCTTCGCAGCCAACGATCGGCACTACAAGCATTCCGATTGCAAATACCACGGTAACTGCACTTGAGTGAGCGCAGGCCCGCGTCAGCCGTTGCATCCGCCCACCGCAACGGTCTGATCTGCCAGCCGCCAACCTGCCATCGTCAAACTCATTGCAGAGCTGAATGCTTCGAAGTCAGATTGACCCAGGACCCCTGGTACCGGCTTGCCGGTGGCCGCAACAATCGCCACTTCTGAATCGTGAACACACGACACAACTACCGCACGGGAACTCGTAACCTCAGCGACCTTGGGCATCCCGTAGTTCGTCGGGCCTCTTGCGATGTAGCCATTCGCCGCCATCTGTCGAAGAAATGCGCGAGCACGGTCCAGCTGTGGTGGCACCATGTGCCGATAACGCAGGATCGCTTGGGTTCGAAGTCAAGGCCGCGTTGCCGAATGCCCGCTGGGCCGCCAGCCAGGCGGCCACGATCGCCGCATCATTCCCCTCAGCCCTCTCGGGCCGACCGACCGACGTCGTCGTCACGATCGAGGCGCTCGGCGTCGAGTTCGCGGAGTTTCCGCCTCGCGCCTGCGAACACGACGTGAGCATGCCCGCGACGGACCCGACCACGATGATTGCGACAACTCGCACGAGCCACTGTTCGCGGAGCGTCGATTCGCCTATCGCCACCGTCTCCCACGCCATCACTACGCGGGAACGATAGGTAGGTGCCTCTCCAACTTCAACAGAAAGTTGCGGAAACTTTGTCCATATGAGGCGATCTGATTCCCTCGACGTTGCACTCCATTGCATGAGCGATGTCAAGAATCCCGAAGCGAGTGCCATCGACTTCAAGCATGGTCGAGCAACCTTGCACGATACCTAGCTCGACGGATTCGCAGCGAGATTCTCCTTGCAGGAGCTAGAGAACTGCAAACCTGTCATCGACCCGAATTGCGTCGCGGCGCTCCGAGACGCTCTTCTCAAACAGCTTCCGCTGGTCCCCGGCCACCGCCAGGAGGTCCTGCAAACGCTTGTGCAATTATCAGCCAATTGGCGGCCAAATCTCCGCTGACCATGAGCGAGGTGTCAAGCACGTAGCGTCGCTGTGTGACAACCAGGCAAAACTCCTCGGCTGAACCTCGGACCGACGCCACGCGACCACGGTCACCATCGGATTCCGCTACTGCGTCACCTCCGGTGGCATCACCGACACGCCATGTCCACTCTTCCCCCGAGGGCGCAGCCAAGACGACGTCGATCACCCCCGCCGGCACCTCCAGCCCTCGGACGGCATAGGAGAATCCCCGAGCCCGAACACCCAGATGGGCGATGTGGCGGAGCCGGTCGGTCGGCACTCTCGTCACACCGAGCGCATCGGCCACATCCTGCCCGTGGGCCCACGTCTCCATCAGCCTCGCCGACACGAACGACGCCGCACCCATCGCCGGTCCGAACCAGGCCACCCGAGCCGCGGGGTCGAGCCGTCGCAGCACGAACATCAGCTCCCCGTGCGCCGCCTCGAACCACCCGAGGAGCTCCCCGGGCGACATCGACCGCCCCCGAACCAGATGTTCAGCCATCGGATCACCGCCCCGACCGACGACTTCGGCAACCATCGCGTCGAAGCCGTCCTGATCCTCGACCGCCATGCGGGCGGCGTCGTCGAAGTAGGCCAGGTGACCGATCTGGTCGCGCACTGACCACCCCTCGGCAGGCGTGGCCGCATCCCACTGCTCCCCTGCCAGTCCGGCGACCGTCGAATGGAGATCCGACCACTCAGCATCGAGATCGTCCAGCACATCCTCCACCGTCACCATGGCCGTAGGGTACGCCGACGAAGCCCCCCTGTCGGAGAGTCACACCCCCGTGCTGCGATGGTGGCCATGGCGACAGCGACCATCATCGAAGCACCGGAGGCGGGTGACCTCCCGGCGCGGCTGGAAGGCATCGTGGGTGCCCTCTCTTCGGTGGCCGCCGACCTCCATCCCGCTTCGCTCTCCGGACCCCAAGCCACTGAGCTCTTCTCCCTCTTCGCACGGACCGCCAAGTTGGTGGACGCCGGTCGGACCCTGCTGGCGGCCCGAATCAAAGCTGCCGAGGTACATCTCGAGGACGGCTATTCGTCGCCGGCCACGCTGCTCGCGCATCTCAGCGGCGAAGGCATCGGCGATGCCCGCACCCTCCTCGAGACCGCGGAGGTCGTCGGGTCGGTCCCCGACCTCGAACGCGCTGTTCGATCAGGCCACCTCTCCCACCGCCAGACCAAGGCCATCGCCAATGCCGCCCGGGTCGATCCCGCCGCCACCGGCGACCTGCTGGAGACGGCCGAGGAGGCCCCACTCGACCACCTTCGGGTCCACTGCCGCCACGTCCGGGCATCGGCGTCCGTCGAAGAACCCGAGAAGGCCGCCCGCCGCATTCACCACGAGAGGTACCTCAAGACCTGGTACGACGACGAAGGGGCCTTCTGCTTCAAGGGTTCGACGACTGCAGACCGGGGACCTGCGTTCATGCAGGCGGTCACCCTGCTCTGCATGGAGCGCTTCCGCGAGGGCCTGAAGAACGGTGCGCTCGAAGATCACAGCGCCTACATGGTTGATGCACTGTTGGATCTGGTCGCCTCGCGGACGTGTTCCGACGTCGACACGCGGCAGCGACCGGCCACAACCCTGGTCGTCCGGGTCGACCTCGACGTGCTCCGCACGGGTAGTCGGCGGTCGACGGACATCTGCGAGATCGACGGCGCCGGTCCCGTACCTCCTTCCCTCATCGCCAGTCTCTGCAGCGACACGGATCTCTGGCTGGCATTCCACAAGGCCGGTGACATCCGCTCGATCAGTCACCAGGGGAGAAACATCAACTCCAACCTGCGGGCGGCCCTCTTCGAACGTGACCACTGCTGCGTCGTTCCGGGTTGCTCGCAACGCAACGGCCTCGAGATCGACCATCTCGTCCCCTGGTCGGCCGGCGGCCGTACCGAATTCGACAATCTGGCCCGTGTCTGCCACCACCACCACGCACTCAAGACGTTCGAAGGCTGGACATTGACCCGCGTGAATCCCGGATCTGCTCCTCCGAAGTGGACCTTCAAACCACCTCCACGTCCCCGCATGGGCCTCGGCGCTCGCTTCGATGGGCAGCGGTGGAAGCACGGCAACGTCCCGGACGGCGCAACGACCGAGGGTCCAGCGCCACCACCCGAGGACCAGCACCGGTAGCGCGTCGCGGTCCATTTCGCGATCGACGTCAACACGCCCCTTTGAGGATCGTGTAACGCAACTACCGGGAATATCGACCTACCGGCCGGCGTCGAACAGTGGAGCCACTCCTGTCCAATCGAGAACGGTCGATTGCGCCACTACGGTCGCCGTCGGCCGATCGATGATCACCACGGTCGGATACCCCAAGACCGAGTAGTCCCGCCACGCGTCGTCGCTCACCGCGATCAGCGCATGATCCGTGCCCGTCGCCCGCTCGGAGAGATCCCCTTCCTTCCCCCGAAGCACAACGACTGCATCCACATCGTCGGGCGGTCTGTGCGCACCAGGATCGTCGAGCACGCGCCACACTGACGCACATCCCAGGCAGTCCGTCGACAAGAAGGCGAGCAGCATCCGACCCGACTCCGCCGCGATCTCGATCGTGATGGACGTGCCGTCTACTCCGACACCGACTATGTCCGGAGCAGACGCACCCACACGGCTCGACCCGTCTCCGATGGACGTCATTCCTTCGAGGACAACCGGCGGCGCCGTAGGCGCCCCGGGCGTCAGCCTGCCGGCTCGACTTTCGACGTCGCCTCCGCCTCCGCGATCGCTCCCGCCTCCAGGGTCTCGACGGCGTTTCCGTGACCACACCACCGGCAGGTCACCTCCTCGACCGTCTCGTCCAGCACCTCGATGTCTTCCACCTCGAGGTCGCCACCCACCGTGTAGTGGTGGAACGACCTCGTGCGCCGGCTGGTCACCACGTCGAACCTGGTCAAGTTGCCACATGCGCCACACCGGTAGCGAACATTCGGGCCGTGGGTCGTCACCCGTGAAAGGCTAGTCCGCGGCAGAGCGAACACCTGTTCGATACAGTGGCCCCATGGCCGTCGCCCTGCAGGGCTCCTTCGACGACCTCGGGACCCCGCTGCACCAGGTGACCTTCGTCGTCGTCGACGTCGAGACCACCGGCGGCTCCCCGGCCACGGCGCCACTCTGACCGAGGTGGCCGCGGCCCGGTACCGGGGTGGCGAGCTGCTCGGCACCTACCAGACCTTCGTCCGGCCCGATGAGCGGATCCCACCGTTCATCACCGCACTCACCGGGCATCAGCGACGCCATGGTGGCCGACGCCCCCCGGGTCGGCGAGATGCTCCCGTCGTTCCTCGAGTTCGTCGGGACGGCCGGTCCTGGTCGGTCACAACCTCCGCTTCGACCTCTCGTTCCTCGACCACGCCCTGGTCGCCACGGGCCGGGAGCCGACTTGGCCACAACGCTACCGTCGACACCCTGGCGCTGGCCCGCCGACTGGTCCGCGACGGGGTGCGCGACTGCAAGCTCGGGACCCTGGCCGCCGCCCTGCGCCTCCCCCACCAGCCGTCCCACCGGGCCCTCACCGACGTGCTGGCCACCGGCGACCTGCTCCACGCCCTGCTGGAGCGGGCCGGCATCGTTCGGCATCATCGGGCTGGAGGAGCTGCTCGAGCCTCCCGAGGCTGGTCGGCCATCCCCAGGCGGGCAAGCTGCGGCTGACCGTCCGGCTCCCCCACCGGCCCGGGCGTCTACTGGTTCACCGACGCCGCCGGCGCACGTCCTCTACGTCGGCAAGGCCACCGACCTGCAGAGCCCGGGTTCGCTCCTACTTCACGGGCGACGGCCGCCAGAAGGTGGGCCGGCTGCTGCGCCAGCTCGACGCCGTCCACCACCGGGTCTGCCCCGGACCCGCTGACCGCCGCGGTCATCGAGGGCCGGCTGATCCGGGCCTGGTCCCCGCCGTTCAACCGGCAGGGGAAGGGTCGGAAGCGGATCGCACCGCTCGGCCGCCGGACGGCACGGACCCCGACGCCGGCGCCGGACGCGCCGCAGCCGGCCCGACCCCGGCGTCGACCCGTACGCAGCTGCTGGCTCCGTCTGGCGAGCGCGCATCGTCGAGTGCTCCGCCGCCAGCCAGGCTACGAGGTGGCGGCCGAAGCCCGGGACGAGGCAGAGCGGCTGCGGTCGGCTGCTCGGCCGCGAGCATCGCATGGATGCAGCTCGCTCCGGAGCGGCCGGCGGTCGTGCTCGCCGTCGACGGTGAGGGCGACGTGGAGCTCGAAGACGGACTGCTGGTGGGCACCGGCGCCATGTTCGACGGCGCGACCGGGTTCGACTCGCCGGTCGACCCGAGCCCGTCCTCGCCGTCGCCGTCAGGCCTGCCGCGGCCCTCGTCGGCGACGGGCACGGGCCGAGCGGACCATCGTGGCCCAGTGGCTCGGCGCCCATGCCGAGAAGGTCCGCGTCGCTCGAAGCGGGCGGACCCGGGATTGACGGGCTGTGCTCTCCGGCCCGACGGATCCCTGAACTGGTCGAACTGTGCGGTCCGGGCGTCGCTGCAGGTACAGGTGCCGAGGCGCCCGGGTACCCACGGCCGGAGCGCGTGACCCGGAGCCCGGCCCGGCGGCCGACCCGCCGCCCGGTTGCGACCGTTCAGTCGGCCTCCGCCGCCGCCGCCTCGCTGCGACACCCGGATCAGCTACTGGAGCACCTGCGCCGGCCCGGCCCGTCGTCGATGACCGGGCCGGCCAGTGCGACGCCGCTCCGCAGATCGGCCACCTGGCCCACCACCACCAGGGCGCCGGCGGCGTTGAGCACGGCGATGTCGCGGTGCGGGCGCCGGCCGCCACCGATCACCCGGCGGATGGCCGTCCGCGTTGCACGCTGCGCTCCCCTCCGCGCAGCTCGTCGATGGTCGCCGGCGCCAGGCCGAGCGACGGCCGGGTCGACCCGGCAGGCCGACGTCTCGTACACGCCCGACCGCGTCCCCGATCAGCTCGTGCACCGTCGACGGGCCCGGTGGTGCTCAGCTCGTCCAGCCCGTCGTCGCCGTAGACGACCATGGCCCGGCAGCGCCCCGTTGGCGGCCAGCACACCGAGCATCTTGTCGGCCATGGCCGGATCGCTGACCCCGACCACCTGGTAGCGGGCCCGGCCCGGGTTGGCCAGCGGCCCCAGGAAGTTGAAGACCGTCGGGATGCCCAGCTCCTTGCGCACCGGGGCGCGAACCGCATGGCCGGATGGAACCGGGGGGCGAAGCAGAAGCCCATGCCCACCTCGTCGATGCACCGGGCCACGCCGGCCGGCCCGAGGTCGGCCACCACGCCGAGCGCCTCCAGCACGTCGGCTGCCCCCACGGCCGACGACGAGGCCCGGCCGCCGTGCTTGCACACCTTGGCACCGGTGGCCGCCACCACCAGCGCGGCGATGGTCGAGACGTTGATGCTGCGGAGCCGGTCCCCTCCGGTCCCGCAGGTGTCGACCACGTCGACCCCCTCCGGCAGGGGGAGGGGCACGGCGTGGGCCACCATGGCCCGCACGAAGCCGGTCATCTCCTCGACGGTCTCCCCCTTGGCCGCGCAGGGCGGTCACCAGCGAGGCGATCTGCGTCGGCGTGGCCTCACCTGCCAGCACCTGGCCCATCACCGTTTCGGCCTCGTCCACGCTCAGCGAGCCGCCCGGCCGACAGGCGGCGAGCACCCCCGGCCACCCGCCCAGACGTCGGCGACCGTCGCCCGGCGGCGCCATCAGTCCCACCACAGATCGTGGCCAGCACGCCGCGGGCGATGAGTCCGAGCTGCACCTGGGAGGTGCCCTCCACGATGGTCAGCTGCCGGGCGTCCCGGTACCAGAGCTCGGTCGGATGGTCCTCCATGTAGCCGGCCGCCCCCAGCAGCTGGACGGCCAGGCCCGAGGCCCGGACGGCCAGCTCGGTGGCGTGGTACTTGGCCATGGACAGGAAGGGGACGTACTCCTTCCCGAACTTGCCCTGGTCGGCCAGCCAGGCCGCCCGGTAGGTGAGCAGGCGGGCGGCCTCGATGTCGACGGCCACCTTGGCGATCTCCCACTGGATGCCCTGGAAGTCGGCGATGGTCCGGCCGAAGGCCTTGCGCTCCTTCACGTACTCGGTGGCGTACATGAGGGCCCCCTCGGCCAGGCCGATGCCGCGGGCGGCCACGACCGGGCGCATGGCGTTGAGGCCCAGCATGGCCAGGCGGAACCCGCCCACCTCGCCGATCACGTTGTCGGCGGGCACGTGCCACGTCGTCGAGCACCAGCTCGCCGGTGTGGACGCCCCGCACGCCCATCTTGCGGTCGGTGCGGCCCACCGACACGCCCGGCCACGAGCGCTCGACGATGAAGGCGGTGATGGAGTCGTGGGCCCGGGACGACGGGTCGCCCGTCTTGGCGAACACCGTGTACCAGTCGGCCTCGACCACCCCGGACATCCAGCACTTGGTGCCGGTCAGTCGCCAGCCACCCCTGTTGGCCCGGTCGTCGTCGGGCACGGCCCGGGTCCGCATGCCGGCCACGTCGCTCCCGGCCACCGCCTCGGACAGTCCGAAGCCCGCCCGCAGCTCGCCGGTGGCGATGCCGGGCAGGTACTGCTGCTTCTGGTCGTCGTTGCCGGCGATGAGCACGGGACCGGACGGCAGCCGGGTCAAGCAGCAGCATGAGGGCGGCGGCGTTGGAGTACTTGGCCACCTCCTCGATGGCGATCGGTCAGGCCGAGGATGCCTGCCCCGGAGCCCCCGAGCTCGACGGGCAGGCACAGGCCGAGCAGATCGGCGTCCCTGAAGCGCCTCGAAGATGTCGGCCGGGTACTCGCCGGTGGTGTCGATCTCCCGGGCCCGCGGTGCGACCTTGTCCTGGGCCAGCCGGCGCACGCTCTGCTGGAGCTCCTGCGAGTTCGGGGGAGAGGTCGAAGTCCACGGCGACGAGGCTACCCGCCGACCGGCGACCCGGACCGTGCCCGCCGTTCGGAGCGCGATGGCGACGGGGTGGTCCAATGCGATGATGGACGCATGGCCGACGCGGATCTGGCCGCACTGGAGCACGACGGCTGGGTCGCGATCCCAGGGGTGCTCGGCCCCGACGAGGCCGTTGGAGTGGCGAGCGCGAGTGCGACGGCCCTGCTGGCCGACGATGCCGACCGCCGTACGGCGGGACGCCCGGGCCGCCGGCACCCGTCACGCTGCCGACCTCCTCCTTCGGCTGCCGGAGTTCGCGACCCTGTTCTCCGGGCCCACGATGACCCGTGCGGTCACCCACCTGTTGGGCGGCGCCGTGCCGGTCTGCGACGTGTCCTTCAGGAGTCCGCAACCGGGATTCGGCGGACAGTCGCTCCACGCCGATGACGTGCCCGTCACACGGGCAGACGAGTCGCACCACCGTCACCTGCATCGTCGCCCTGTGCGACTTCACCGCGGACAACGGTGCGACCGCGGTCGTACCGGGGAGCCACCGGCGGCCCGATCTCCAGCGCCGGCCCGATCGACTGGGACTGGCCGCCCGGGAGGTTCCACTCGTGGGAAGGAGGGGCCACTAGCCTTCATCATGAGCGGTCATCTCCTCCACCGGGGGACCCGGAACCGGTCTGACGCACCCCGGCCGGCGCTGCAGGCGGTCTGGCGGATCGACGTTCCCGCCTTCGCCCTGAGGGAACAACATGCGCACCGCTAGGCTCGCCGCCCGTGAGCACCACCCCACCTTCGGCCGCCAGCCACGGCCTTCCCGGACTCCCCCAGCCACCCGAGACCGGTGCCTCGGCTCTGGCCCCGGGGACCTATGACGGGATGGTGGTGGTCGTCACCGGAGGAGGCACCGGCCTCGGCAAAGCCATCGCCACCGAGTTCGCCCGGTTGGGGGCGTCGGTGGCGGTCCTGAGCCGCGACGAGGAGCACCGGGCCGCCGGCGTCGCCGCCGTCGAGGCCGCCGGCGGCCGGCCGTTCGCCGCCGCCTGCGACATCCGGGACGCCGACTCCGTCGCGGCCGCATTCGATGCCACCGAGGCCGCGCTCGGGCCCGGTCGACGTCCTGATCAACAACGCCGCCGGCAACTTCCCCGTGCCGGCCGAGGACATGAGCCCGAACGCCTGGCGCACAGTGGTCGACATCGTGCTGAACGGCACCTTCCTGTGCTCGACGGACCTCGCCCGTCGGTTGATCCCCGCCGGAAGGGACGGGGCCATCGTCAACATCGGCGCCTCCTACGCGTGGACCGGGGGTCCCGGCTTCGCCCACTCGGCCGCGGCCAAGGCCGGGGTCAAGAACATGACCGAGACCCTGGCCGTTGAGTGGGCCCCGTACGGCATCAGGGTGAACGGGCTGGTGCCCGGGCTCTTGCCCCACGAGGACGAGGTCGCCGCCATCGCCGGCGTCCCCGGAAAGTACGACGGGCCGACATGCGGGTGCCCGCCCGGTGGGTGGGCTACCCCCGGGAGCTGGGCTGGGCCGCCACCTACCTGTGCTCGCCGTTCGCCGCCTACATCAGCGGGCACACCATGGTCGTGGACGGTGCCAACTGGCAGCGCCGGAACACCGTGCAACCGCCTTTCGTGCCCGTCCGCGAGCAGCTGGGACGACGGCCCTTCGGAGAGGAGTCCCGTTGACCGACCGCACCGAAGCGACCGACCCGACCGGGCACCCGCCCGCAGATGACCAGCGTCCCTCGTCACCTACGACTCGACGGACCGGTGGCCATTCTCACCAACAACCGGCCGGCCAAGCACAACGCCATGAGCGACGAGATGGACGGCCGCCTGTGGGAGGTGCTGGCCGAACTCCACGGGATGGCCGACCTCCGGGCCATCGTCTGGCGGGGCGAGGGGGCGTCGTTCTCGTCGGGCCGGGACACCACCCAGCTCGGCCTGCGCACCGAGGACATCTCCGACCTCGAGTTCATCGAGCGCGGCCACCGGCCGACGCAGATGTTTTTCACGATGCCGTGCCCGATCGTGGTGGCGCTCAAGGGATGGGTCATCGGGGGTGCCTTCGAGCGTGCGCTGCTCTGCGACATCCGGATCGCGGCCGCCAGCGCCCGCATGATGCTGCCCGAAGTCGTCCACGGAGTCATCCCCGACTCGGGCGGAGTGGCCAGGCTCTTCCAGATGGCGGGGCACGGAGTGGCTGCCGATTTGGCGCTCACCGGGCGGACCATGGACGCGGAGGAGGCGCTCAGCCACGGCATCGTCAGCCGCGTCGTCCCCGACGATGAGCTCGACGAGACGGCGCTGGCCATCGCCCACAAGATCGCCGGTGCCCCAGCGTTCACCGTCAAGATGGCACGCCGCACCCTGACCGGCCTGGCCACGCACGAGGTCCAGCGCTCGATCGCCGAGGAAGCCGTCGCCCAGTCGATGATCTTCGCGTCCTCCGACTACGCCGAAATGAAGGCGGCGCGGGCGGAGGACCGACTTCCCCGATACCGTCGGAGGTGAGGCACGACCCCCGGGGCCGCACCAGTACCTGCGCGGACGCATCACCCCCACCAGCGAGAAGGAGCAGCCGATGGCCGACGCCACTGCCACCCGATCGGACACGTTCGACATCGCCGGAGAGCTCACCATCCATCGCCTCGGTTTCGGTGCCATGCGCCTCACCGGCGAAGGCATCTGGGGGGATCCGCCCGATCGGAGCCGCTGCATCAAGGTGCTTCGCAAGGCAATAGAGCTCGGGGTCGACTTCATCGACACCGCCGACTCGTACGGACCGGGAACGAGCGAGGAACTGATCCACGAGGCGCTCCATCCGTACCCGGACAAGCTGGTGATCGCCACCAAGGCCGGACTGGCCCGCCCGGGTCCCGGACAGTGGCATCCCCTCGGGCGCCCCGAGTACCTGCGCCAGCAGTGCGAGCTCAGCCTCCGCCGTCTGGGTGTGGACCGGCTCGACCTGTTCCAGCTCCACCGCATCGATCCGGACGTCCCCGCTTCCGAGCAGTTCGGAGTGCTCGCCGATCTCGTGGCGGAGGGCAAGGCCCGCTATGTCGGGCTGTCAGAGGTGACCGTGGACGAGCTCGAAGCGGCACGGAAGGTCGTGCCCGTCGCCACCGTGCAGAACCGGTACAACCTCGTGGACCGGCAGTCCGAGCCGGTCCTGCGCCGGTGCGAGGCACTCGGCATCGGATTCATCCCGTGGTTCCCAGTGGCCGCCGGCGTGCTGGTCCGGCCGAGAGGCTCCGTCGGCACCGTGGTGGCGAGTTCCGGCGCCACACCGTCGCAGGTTTCGCTGGCATGGCTGCTGTACCGGTCTCCCGTCATGCTGCCCATCCCCGGCACATCCTCGCCCGCGCACCTGATCGAGAACTGCGGTGCCGCCCGCATCGAGCTGTCGGCCGGGCAGCTGGCCGCGCTCGACGCCCTCGACTGACGGGAGGGATCCCGGGCCGGACCCGACCACTCGCGTCACCTCTCGTACGACCTCCGCACGACCCCGTCCCGGCCTGCTGCCGCGCCACGGGCCCGCGCTTCACGCCCCGTCGAACACCAGGGGTGCGTGCCGTATCCCGGCGATGACCGGCGACGCCGTACGTTCGACGTCCCCGGCGGGCCGCACCGAGCCGAAGCGGGCCAAAAGCTCCTCGAGCAGTACCCGACCCTCGACCCGGGCCAGCACGGCCCCGATGCAGAAATGGGGTCCGAAGCCGAATGCCACGTGGGGATTGGGGTCGCGGCCGGCGTCGAACCGCTCGGCGTCGGCTCCGAACACCGTCTCGTCCCGGTTCGCCGAGGCATAGAGCATCAGGACCGGATCGCCTTCCCCGATGCGTCGCCCACCGAGCTCGGTCGGTGCGGTCGCCGTCCGCATGAACGCCACCACGGGGGTCGTGTACCTGAGCATCTCCTCGACGGCCAGCGCTGTCGCCCGGGGCCGGCCGGACCGGTGCCGCGCCCGCAACGCTGCCCACTGACCGCCATCGCCTCCATCGTCGCGGGCGCCCCCGTCGGCGGCGAACGCCACCAGCCCGCCCGACAGCATGTTCCGGGTGGTCTCGTTGCCCGCCACCAACAGCTGCACCAGAAACATCGTCAGCTCGCTGTCGGTGAGCCGGTAGCCGTTGTCGTCCTCGACGGCCGCCAATTCCGAGATGATGTCGGATCCCGGCTCGACCCGGCGGGCAGCCGCCGTCGCCAGCAGGTAGTCGATCATCTCGGCCAGCAGGTCGGCCCGCTCCTCCTCCGGCCAGTCGGTGGCGCCGGGGATGACGGCCTCCGACCACCGGAAGAAGCGCGGCCACTCGTCCTCGGGGATTCCGAGCAGCTCGCTGATGACCTGCAGCGCGAACGGGACCGCCAGCACCTCGACCACGTCGACCGGTCGGCCGGGCTCGATACCGGCCACCAGGGCCCGGGCCCGCCGGCGCACGGTGGTGTCGAGACTCCGCAGGAACGACGGCCGGAACCCGGGGGTGACCAGCTCCCGGTACCGGGTGTGGGCCGGAGGATCGGTGTGCATCATCGACGGCGGCGTGTCGAACCGCTGGCCGATCTCGTAGACCATGATTCCCCGGCTCGAGGCAGAACGTGCCGGGGTCTCGGGAGACCTCGGTGACCTCCGCGTGTCGGGACACCACCCAGAAGCCGGGCGCCTCGTTCCACGCCACCGGGTCCTCGGCGCGGAGGCGCGGATAGTGCGGGAACGGATCGCCTGCATAGAAGGACGGGTCGAGGAGGGGTGCGGTCAGATTGCCGTCCGGCACGGTCACGAGATGATGGCGCCGTCCGGGATCTCGAGTCCCTGGGCCTCCGCCAGTGCCCGGTATGCGGCCAGGACCGAGGCCCCGTCGGTGACGCTCTCGACCGAACCGTCCGCGGCCAGATTCAGGTTCGCCCCTTCGATCACGAAGACCACGTCGGTAAGCCCGTCATTGTCCTCGGGCACGTCGAGCGTGTGCACCGATCCCGCCGGCTCGCGGATGTAACTGCCGGCCGTCGAGTAGAAGTCGTACTCGAGGTAGTGCCACCGGCCGCTCACCGTGAACCCGTCGACGGGACCGGTGTGGCGGTGCGTCTGCAACCGGACCCCGGGCTCGAACCGGTTGCGCACGACCCACACACCTGCCTCCGCGTTGACCCGCAGGACCTGGAGCCGAACCCCACCGGTGGCATCCACCCACGGGAGGTCGTCCTCTCCGACGTGGCGGACGACGTCATCGAGGGCCGAAGGTGACGAGTTCATGGTTTCCTCCCCTGGTGCACCTCCGTCGGCGGCGGTGCCTGCAGTCGACGTCACAGCGGTCGTGCGTGGTCTGCCCCCGCGAACGTAGCGGAGGACCGGCGCCCGGGTCGTGCCGGCGTCGAACCGTTCGGCGCCCTACAGGCTCGCGCCGCTCCGACGGGTCCGGGGGCGGTAGGCGGAGGCGAGGTCATCGGCCGCGTACAGGCCAGGCGACTGCCCGGTCAGCGTGTACCAGTAGAGGGCGGCGTTGAAGGCCGACGATGCCACTGTCAACACCAGCAGAATGGCCACGAAGCCGAGTACACCGACCAGCACGCCCAGCGGCACGAAGACGGCACACAGCAGGGCCGCCACCACCAGATCGGCGACGATCGCCAGGACGCCGACCACGCTGATGGCCCCGACGCCGACCACTTCCTCGCCCCACCTCTGTCGGCACAGCTGGGTCGACCGCTTGACGGCCGCGAAGGTGCCCAGGTGCTCGAACAGGATGACGGGCACCACGAAGAAGCTGGCGATGCGCCACACCGCCGACAGCAGCGATCCGACGATCAGGCCCACGATGCCCCTTCCCCGGATGTTGCGCAGCACCGTCAAAATGACGTACTCGATGAACGCCCACAACAGCAGCTGCGGGCTCCGGGCCAGGGCCGCCCCCAGCGCCCTGGTATTGCTGGTGCGCTGCCCGTGGAACCGGGCCGTCACCCGGGTGAGGATTGTGGCCTGCGCCATCACCGACACGAACATCACCGCGATCCCGGCGATGGTGTAGATGAGGTACTGGCCCGCCGTCAGGCTGTGCGAGGCCGAGCCGCCGGTGGCACTCGAGGACGACGCCCCCTGGGCGGCGTGGATGGCCGGCCAGGTGACGAGGAAGGCCACACCGAAGATGGCCGCCTGCAGCGCGAACGCCGCCACCGGCACCAGGAGCAGGCCCGGTTCCTCACGGACCACACTGAAGCCCACCCCGACGAGCCGTAGACCTCTTGCCAGGCGACCACCCGATGACGGCGCGTACGCCGTGGGAGAAGCGGTGAGAGGCGGGTAGGTGCCAAGTGCCTGCGGCCCCGTCGACCCCGGCGACCCCGTCGGTCCCGTCCACCCCGTCGGTCCGGACCCGTAGGGTCCTCCGACTCCGAACGATCCGGCCTCCTGCGACGGTTGCCACTGGAGCGCCGGTTGCGACCGGGTCGGTGCCCAGGCATCGAGCTGGTCGGGCGGCGCAACCGCATTCGGATGTTGCTCGGGCGGATACCATCTGCCGTCGGAGGCGATCCACCACCCCGGGCCCTGCGCCGTGTCGCTCATCCCGCTTCGCCCCCTCCCATGAACGGGCGCCACGACGCCGCGTCCACCCCCCTGTGTCCGGCGATCATGGTACGCGGGACGGGCCCGACCGGGCAAGGCATCCGACGCTCCCGTCGCTAGCCGCCGTCGGCGGTGGCCGGGCCGGGTGTCTTTGCCGCCGGGTTATGTCCGGCCACCAGCTTGGCGCTCATCTTGATGGCCTTGACCGCACCGGTGGCACCGGCCTGCAGGGTGACCCCGACCGCCAGGAGGATGATGCCGAGGGCGAAGAACGTCTTCGAGCCGAGCAGCAGGATGCCGATGCGGCCCATGGCGTAAGGAGGGGTGCAGATGACCGCGCCGACGGCACCGCCCACGACAGTGGCCGAGAGCTTGTCCCGGGTCGAGTAGCTGGTCTTCATGCCGATGAGGCGGGACGGCAGCGACACGTAGGCCACCATCATCACGCCGACCACGATGCTCAGCGAGATTGCGAACCACCACCGGCCCCAGCGGGTGACGACCATCGTCGAGAAGGCAAGCGCGAACCCGACGACCAGCCCCCATGCCAGCACGACCCGGAGATGGGACCGGGCCTCGTCGAATGCCGGACGGATCAACGGCGGGCCGGGCTTTGAGATGGCGAACGCGAACACGGCGTTCAGGAAGAAGCTGGAGGCCGTGACCACCATGATGGCCAGGACGATGGGGATGAGAATCGGCCCCTTCAGTACGTGGAACGACTTCCCGTGCAACAGGTGGGCCTTCAGGTCGAGCATGGCCAGCCAGATCCACATGGCCGGCAGCACCTGCACCAGAGTCAGGCGCCAATTCGAAAAGAGCAGCCTGACGCCCTCGAACAGCATGGCGAAAGCCCCGACGAGGAACGCCAGAGGCGCGAAGATCCGCCGCGACCGGCTGAGGTCGAGCACGGCCTGCTCGACCATGGCATCGTCGCCGTCGCGAATGGCGCGCACGAGCTCCGCGATACGGGCCAGCAGGGCGTGGCGCCCCTTGGGTGCCCCCGTCTTCGGAGGCTCGTCGGCCGGGCTCGGAGTCAAGGCGTCAACTGTGGCACGGCGGTGGCCTCAGGCCGTGCCACCGGTGTCGGAGGCGGGCTCGGGCCCGGGAGTCTGCTCGAAGACGTAGTAGATGGCGACGGCCCCGCAGATGGCAAGCGTCAGGTACGCGCTCACGAATGCCAGCGCGGTCGCTCCGACGTAGGCGAACAGTCCGGCGCCGAACCGGCGCAGCGCCGCCTTCCGTTCCGCCGGCTCCATCGGCCGGGCCGTCAGGTGGTGGCCGATCGCCCACCAGAGGATCAGGCGGAAGCTGATGCCCATGCCGATCATCACCACGCCGTAGAGGGCGGCGGCGACATGACCGTCGGTGCCCGGCGCCGTGAGGTACTCGGCCAGGGTCGAGGTGGCGAACGGGATGGCCACGACGAACATGAGGAGCAGCAGGTTCCAGAAGAGGAGGGCCCGGTCGATGCGGGTGAACGTGGCGAACAGGGCGTGATGGTTGACCCAGATCACGCCGATGGTGAAGAAGCTGACGACGTAGGCGGCGTAGCTCGGCCACTCGTGCCCGAGCTGGTGGAGCAGGGTGCCGTGGCCCCGCCCGCCGACGGCCAGATCCAGCGCGAGCAGCGTGACGGCCACGGCGAACACCCCGTCGCTGAACGCCTCGACCCGGCCTCTGCCCATCGGTGGTGCCGTCCTTCCTGAACCATCGGGATCGTACCGTCCGGCTCTTCCGGCGCCACGACCGCGCCGGCGCCAGGTCTCTATGCTGCAGGAGCACCGTGTCGGGCACACCTCTGCCGGGGAGGCGCTGTAGTGGTCGAACTTGGAGAGGTGGCGGTGGCACCCAGACCGCTGGCCGACCTCACCCCGCTCATCGGCCACGAACGGGCCACCAGCCTCGAAGCCGCCGTCGCGAGCGCGCGGCACCTGCTGGGCACCCACGTCATCTTCAACGTCAACTCCACCGCGTCCGGTGGCGGCGTGGCCGAGATGCTGCACGTACTGCTGGGCTATGTCCGCGGCGCGGACATCGACGCCCGCTGGGTGGTCATCGATGCCGACCCGACGTTCTTCGCCACGACCAAGCGCCTGCACAACCGCCTCCACGGAGTCCCGGGCGACCCTGGCCCGCTCGGGCCCGAGGAAGCCGACCACTACGCCGAGATCACCCGGGCCAACGCCGTCGCCCTGCGCGGGCGTATCCGGCCGGGCGACGTCGTCCTCCTACATGATCCCCAGACGGCGGGCATGGTCCGGATCCTCGCCGATGCCGGCGCCAAGGTGATCTGGCGGTCCCACATCGGCGCCGACCACCCCAACGTGTGGACGGACGAAGCCTGGAGCTTCCTCAGACCCCACCTCGACGGATGCGACGCCTTCATCTTCTCGAGGCGCGCCTACTCGCCCCCCTGGCTCCCCGACCGGCAAATTTCGATCATCCCGCCGTCGATCGATCCGTTCTCCCCCAAGAACCAGGCGATACCGGAAGCCCGGCTGCCCGCGTTCCTCGCCCGGATTGGCCTGACCGCAGAACCCGCGAGAGGCACGGCCGCCTTCACCCGGGAGGACGGCACCGAAGGCGAGGTGGTGCGTCCGGCCACCATCGTCTCCGACGGCGGGCCACTCGCGGACGTGGGCGACCTGGTGGTGCAGGTGTCGAGGTGGGACCACCTGAAGGACATGCAAGGCGTGATGGCCGGCTTCGCAGCCCGGGCCGCCGGCCGAACGGATGCCACCCTGGCCCTCGTCGGTCCCTCGATCGACGGCGTCGCCGACGACCCCGAAGGCGCCACCGTCTACGGCGAATGCGTGGCCGCATGGGAGATCCTCCCGCCGGCACTTCGGCGCCGCATCCACCTGCTCTCCCTGCCGATGGTCGATCTGGAGGAGAACGCCGCCATGGTAAACGCGCTCCAGCGGGCCTCCACGATCATCGTGCAGAAGAGCCTGGCCGAAGGTTTCGGCCTCACCGTGGCCGAAGGCATGTGGAAGGGTAAGCCCGTCGTCGCCTCGAGGGTGGGGGGCATCATTGACCAGGTCGTGCCGGGCACCGGCATCCTCCTCGACGATCCTTCCGACCTCGACGGCTTCGGCGATGCCGTCGCCGGCTTGTTGGAGGCGCCCGACGAGCTCGCCCGCATGGGCGCCGACGCGCACCGGCACGTCCTCGCGGAATTCATCGGCGACCGTCATCTCCGGCAGTTGGCGGCCATGATCCAACGCCTGCTCAGCCACTGACCAGCGCGGCGCGGCCGCGGTCAGCCGGGACCTCCGACCGGCGTCCGGTCGTCGGGGTCGTAGCCAAGGTCCAGCATCACCCGGCGGTGCACGTCGCACAGTTCGTCGACGGTGGGCCCGTCGAGCACCTCGCGCCACAGACCGGGACGGGCCTTCCACACGTGGACGCCCCCCGAGAGCTCCTCCAACCGGGCCGGCGAATTCGCCGCCACGGCCCGCTCCACGTCGTCACCGGACATCGGACCGAGCGCCGACACCAGCCGGCGGAAGGTGGCCTCCGGGTCGGCACACAGGTCCTCGTAGCGGACACGCACCGTCGCCGGCGACAGCCACCACTCGGGCGTGAGCGACAGCAGCCGGCGGGCCCGCGGTCCGACCGACCAGGCGACAAACGCCGCGTCCCCTGGCGACGCGCCCTGCAACGGGCTCTCGTCCCCGGCCTCGCCGTCCAGCCACTGCTTGGTTGCCGGTTCCTTCTGGGAGAACACCAGGATGGACAGCAGCACGTCGAGAGGGTGTCGGGCCGCGCTCAGTACCGTGATCCCCCTTGCCGTCAGTACCCGCTCGAGCGCCGGCGTCCTGGGCCAGTGCAGCTGGAGCACGCAGCTTTCCGGCAGCCCGCCCCAGTCGATGGCATCCGGATGGTGCTCCGAGATCTCAGGGGCGTCGATCACGTCGGCGAGGACCCGCCGGATCCAGGTGTTGCCCGTACGGGGCGTACCGATGATTGCCAACCGGGCGGGACCGGCGCGCAGGCTCGTGACGTCGTCGTCGATGACGACAGGTCTAGTTGTTCGGCGGCAGCCCGCAGTGCCGAGGCGCCCGCGACCCCGTGGTGATTACGCCCCCGGCTGGTGGTGCGCCACCAGCTCGATCCACGTGATGCTCGAGGGCGGGCCCTCGACGCCACCCTTGGCCAGCGCCTCGCCCAGGCGGTTCTCCATGAACTTCGCCTGGTGCCCGGGCGTGTCCCACACCTCGGTCACGACCAGATGGCCGTTGTCGTTGAGTCCGGCCGCGTGGGTGATGAGACCCTCGGGCCAGTCGCCCTTGCCGGTGTCCGGGTCGATGCCCAGTTCGGCATTGACGGCCTCGTACTCCTTCGTGGTGACACCCTCGAATTCAAGTATCAGTTCGGCAACCATGGAAGTTCCCCCATGTTCGTTGTCCAGCAGGTTCGGTGACCGCCAGCCTGGCAGAGCGCGGCGGGCTCCGCCACCGGTGGGGACGGAGGGAGTCGAACCCTCACTGGAGGCGGTTTAAGCGCCTTGCCTCTGCCGATTGGGCTACGTCCCCGGGGACCCTGCGGTCTCACTCACCGTACCGCCGGGCGGCCACCACCCAATTGGTGGCGATGGCACGTTGGGCGGTGGCCAGACCGAGCCGCCCGCGGCAGACCAGCCAGTGGAGCCTGTCCTCCAGGCGGTCCTTGGCGTTGGCCGTGGTGGTCGCCCTCGGATTGTCGTTCGGCTCCACCCACAGGTTGGCCGGGCTGTTCGGATCGCCACCGAGCCCGAGGGGGATCAGGTGGTCGTACTCGGCAGTGGCGAACGGGTCCGTATAGCCGTAGGCGGCAGCGTCGGCGACCTTTTCGGCGGCGGTCACCGACCACGGCGGGCGGATGCGAGCGCTGTAGCCCGGACGGCAGATGGTCGAGCCGGTGGTGGCCTGGGTCACCTGGGGATTGGTGGCCCCGGGCGTGCAGCGGGGATCGGGCAGCGGATCTGCGCCCACGTGGCGGTAGTGACAGGTCCCCGCCGCCGCCTGCGGCTGCACGTGATAGCTCGCCTGCGGCCCCGGCCCGACCTCGATGGCGCCGGTGATGGCGGTGCCGCATCCCCCGGAGAACACCACCGCTCCTGCGAGGCAAAGGGAGACCGTCCAGCGTCGTCGACACCCACATGGCATGTCGCACCCTCGCAGGCAGCTGTGACGCGCCCCGTCCATGCGCCACCGTCGACAGCCCCGCTCCGGCCTTCAACCCCCCGCCGCCGACGGGGCCGCGCTGCCCGCGGGGGCGGGCGCGGGCGAGGTCGCGGGCGCCGCAGCCGCATCCGGCGCCGTCGGCGCCAGCCGCACCGACGCCACGTAGGCCACCACCACCGCCACGATGATGAGCGGCATCGACTTGACACCGTCCGCACCCAGCACCAGCGCCGCCAGCAGCACCGAGGTCAGCGGCAGCCCCAGCATGGCCACCGTCATGGCACCGATGCCCATGCCGACTCCGGCCACCAGGGTCAGACCGGGCAGGTGGGAAAGGGTCACGCCGAGGGCGGCGCCGATGAACATGCCCGGGAAGATCGGGCCTCCCCGGAAGCTGCTGAGCGAGAGCCCGTAGGCGAGGGCCTTGGCCACGATCAATGCCACCAGCGCCCCGACCGTCCAGCCGGCCGTGTGCAGGACCAGCGTCGGCAGTGCCGACTGGCCCGAAAAGAGCACGGCGTTGGCCGGGTGGCCCGTGAGCTCCGTGAACCCGATGATCACCCCGGCGACGGCCAGGCCCACCACCGGGGTGAGCGCCAGGATGCGCCGCTCCACCACGGGCTGCAGCGCCAGTGAACCCCGTTTGATTGCCGATCCCAGCGCGGCGGCCACCACGCCGATGCCGATGGCCCAGGCGAACTCGGCCGCCGTCGGGGTGGATGCCGCCGGAAGGCCAGGGACGGAGATGGAGAACGAACCGAACCCGGTCCACGAGTCGAGGCCGATGAAGATCAGCGAGCCGACGCCGGCGGCGAGGAGCCCTGGCACCAGCACCACTCCGAGCAGGGGGCCGCCCAGGCCGGCCGCCTCCATGAGCAGGAACGCACCCACGATCGGATTGCCGAGCAGCGTGGAGATGGCCGCGAAGCTCCCGGCCGCACCGATCACCATCACGGCCATCGGCGGGGCGTCCTTCTTCAGCAGGTGCACGGCCAGCACCCCGAGCCCGCCCCCGATGGCGATCAACGGCGCCTCCGGACCGAGGACGACACCGAGGCACAGCGTGGCCAGGGAGGCCAGGATGATGCCGGGCAGCTCGATCGGATTGACGATCCCGCCGGCCTTGAAGCCCTCGGCCGGCTTGTGCCCGGAGGTGCCCGGCAGGTAATGGATGGAGGCACTCACGATGACGCCGGCAACGACGAGGGGGGCGACCGGCCACCATGCCGGGACACCGGCAAACCCCAGCTCCGGCGGCAGGGTCACGAACAGGTACTGCTGGGCCTCGCTCACGAACTTCAAGAAGAAGTAGGCGACACACGCCACCGGGACGCCGATGAGGGCCCCGAGGAACAGGATGACGAGGTAGCTCCGTTGCCTGAGCAGATCGACCGGATTGGTGCTCTGGGGGCCCGGGCCTGGGGCCGCGGCAGTCTCCGCCATCTGTGATCCTCCGGCTCTGGGGTGGTCCGCCCGGGTGGCAACGGGCCGGCCGGGCGGCTCGGGCCCGCGGCGGCCGAGGCGCACGGCGGTTGGTCGCCACATCCTGGCACCTCCACCCGCGCGCCACGGTGGTTCCCGGCAGCCGGCGGCTACCGGACGTGCTGGGGGCCGAGGTACACCGCCAGTGCCTCGAGCTCCTCGTCCCGGGGACGCTCGACCGTCCTGGCCATCCCGTCGGCGCCCGGCCATGGTCCGAACACCCTGGTGGGGCGGGCGATCGGCTCCCAGACGGGCCAGTCCGTCCCCGGATGGCCGTGGCGGGCCAGCGATGTCCACCCGGCCCGCATGGCGGCGGAGAGCTCCTGGGCGTCGTCACCGCCACCGGTGAACAGTTGGATGGCCGGAGCTGCGACCGTGCCGAACACGAACGGGATCTCCAGCGCGTGGCACGAGCCCAGCAGGCCCCCGAACGCCGGCGTCTCCCACGTGAACAGGTACGTGAAGGTGCCGGCCGCCGACCCGGCCGCGGCCGCCGCCGCGGCCGCCCGGTGAGCGTCTGCCAGTCGCAGAGTGGGTAACCGGAACACGGTGTCGGTCACCACCGCCGTCCAGAGATCGCGGGGGGCAACGGGCTCTCCCCGGGCCCGGCGGGCCGAGGCGTAGGCGTCGAGCAGCCCGGCGGCCCGGTCGGCGGTCCCGTCCTCGCCGGTGATCCCCCGGGCGACCCACTCCACCAGTTGGCCGCGCTCGAGGTCACGGCCCTGGAACACGGAGACGGCGAAGAACGCGGCCTCGTCCCGGGTCGTCCCGGCGAGCAGGGGGACGGCCGCCGCCGATCCGGCCTCGACCGCGGCCAGCGGTTCGGTGTCGAGCACGCCCCCGTCGACCGCGGGCAGGAAGGGCAACGGCAGGCCGTCCCCGATGCGGAGCGACGACGCCAGCTCGGCGGCCGCCGTCACGAACGCCTCGGCCGGCACCGCCGCCAGCGCCGCCCGGGTCAACGGCACGTCCAGCTTTCCGGCCAACCGCTCGGCGGCGGCCACGGCCGCGTCGACGTCGTGGGTGTAGGGGGGCCCGCTCTGGACGGCCGCCCGGTGGAACAGCCCCCTGGCCGCCGGGGCCGCCAGCAGGGCGGACACGCTCATGCCACCGGCCGACTCCCCGAAGACGGTGACGTTGGCGGGGTCGCCACCGAAGGCGGCGATGTTGTCGCGCACCCACACCAGCACCGCGATCTGGTCGGCGAGGCCCCAGTTGCCCCAACCGTGCCAGCCCCCTCCATCACCGCCGTCGCCGCCGACGCCGCCATCGCCGATCCACGGTTCGCCCTCGGCCCCCTCGGCCAGGGCCGGGTGGGCCAGCCATCCGAGCGCCCCCAGCCGGTAGTTGCACGTCACCACGACGACGTCGCCGTCGCGGACCAGCGCGCCGCCCCGGTAGAGGTTCCCGGCCCCTGACCCCGACGTGAACCCTCCGCCGTGGATCCACACCATCACCGGTCGGCGGGCGGTGTCGGTGGCCGGCGTCCAGATGTTCAACGTCAGGCAGTCCTCGTCCCGGGCCTCGGGCTCCCCCATGACCGACATCCCCGCGATTGGAGGCATCTGCGGGGCGATGGGCCCGAAGGCGTCGCACTCCCGGACACCGGTCCACGGCGACGGCGCCACCGGTGGTCGCCAGCGCCGGTCCCCCGTCGGGGCCGATGCGTATGGCACCCCCGAGAAGGACCAGACGCCCGCCCGGTGGACCCCCTGCAGTCGACCTCCGGTGACCTCGACCACGCCCTCCACCATGCCCGACCTCCGACGCCGACACCAGACCAACAAGGTGCAATCGTCACGCAACTTGCTCGCTGAGCAGGCACAACGCCCTTGGCAGCGGCAGACCTCGCCACTAGTGTTGCAGAAGTGGCTGGTGTGACTGTCGGACGCGCCACACTACGGGGGGAGGGGTCATGACCCATTGCGGGTCGAGATTGGTCGCCGGGCTGGCGGCCGCGGCCGTCGCCGGCTCGCTGACGGTCGTCATCGCCGCCGGTCCCGGCATCGGGGGCGTCGCCGGTGCGGCCGGCACAGGCGGAGGCGCCGGCGGGACGACGACGACCTCGGTGCCCTCCGACGCCCAGATCAACGCCACCGAAAACAGGGTGACCACGCTCGAGCGCCAGATCTCCGCCCAGGAGCTGGCCCTCTCCGCCGACGACGAGCAGTACAACCAGGCCGTGGCCCATCTCCAGCACACCCAGCAGACCATCTCGGCCACCGATGCCAGCCTGACGGTTGCCCGTGCTCATCTGACGGCCGACCGCACCCGCCTCTCGCACGACGCGTTGCGGGCCTACGTGCTCGACACCGGTGCGGCCTCGATCGCCGGCATCTTCTCCACTCCGTCGAACACGACCGCCGCCCGCACCACCTACAGCGGCATCGCCGTCGGCAACATCGACAGCGACATCGCCGCCGTGCAGTCCGGGCAGCGCCGCCTGGCCGCGGCCCGGGCGACCCTGGTGACCGAGCAGCGCTCGGAGGCGGGTGCGCTGACCAATGAGAGCCAGACCCGCCAGGCGGCCTCGGCCGCCGCCGATCAGGCCCAGTCCACCCTCAACATGGTCAAGGGCAGCCTGGCCCAGCAGATCGCCGCCCGGGCGGCCGCGCAGGCCGCAGCGGCGGCCGCGGCCGCGCAGGCGGCCCGGACTCAGGCCGCCGCCCAGGCCCAGGCGTCCCTGGCCGCCCAGGCCGCCCAGGTGGCCGCCTCGCTCGGCAACGCCTCGACGGCCACGGCCGCGGCGGACTCCGCCAATCAGGCGGCGGCGAGCGGTGGGGTGTCCTCCGTCGTGCCCAGCGGCACCGCCAGTGCCGGCGGGCTGGCCGCCGTCCACGGCGCCATGGAGTACCTCGGCGTCCCCTACGTCTGGGGCGGCGCCAGCATGTCCGGCGTGGACTGCTCGGGGTTGACCATGCTGGCCTGGGCCCATGCCGGTGTGTCCCTGACCCATTCGGCCGCACTCCAGTACACCGAGTCGACCCATGTCAACCTGAGCGCCCTCCAGCCAGGGGACCTCCTCTTCTACGACCTCGACGGCACGGGGATCGACCACGTCGTGATGTACGTGGGGCCGAGCCTCGACGGCCAGGGGACCGAGTACGGCAGCTCGACCATCATCCAGGCGGCCCATACCGGCACGGTCGTCTCCTTCGACCCACTGTGGTACTACGGGCTGGTGGGTGCCGGCCGTCCCTGACCGGACCGCCGCTACGCTCGCCGCCGTTGCCACCTGATCCCTCCTCGCCATCTCCCCTGTCCGCCGCCGGCCGGGGGCGGTCCGGACCCGTCGATCTGACGATCGTGGTACCCGCCTTCAATGAGGCCCAGCGACTGCCCGACGGTTTCGACCGCCTGGCCGCGGCGGTGATGGACGGCTGTGTCGACCTCGACCGCACGGAGGTCCTGGTGGTGGACGACGGCAGCACCGACGGCACCGCTGCCGTGGCCGAGGCCCTGGTGGCCGGCCTCCCCCACCACCGCGTCCATCGAAGTCCCGTCAACCGGGGCAAGGGAGCGGCCGTGCGTACCGGCATCGCCCTGGCACGCTCCCCGCTCGTCGCCCACATGGACGCCGACATGGCCATCGACCCCCGCGCCGTCCCGTCCCTGCTCGACGGGTTGGCCGCGACCGAGATCGCCATCGGCTCGAGGGCGCTCGCCGAGTCCATGGTCGAGAGCCGCTATCTCATGCGCTCGCTGATGGGCAGGTCCTTCAACCGGCTGGTGACCCTGGGCACCACCCTGCACCTGTCCGACACGCAGTGCGGCTTCAAGGCGTACCGGACGCCGGTGGCCCGGCTGCTGTTCCACCTGGTGCGCATCGAACGGTTCGCCTTCGACGTCGAGGTGCTGACCAGGGCCCGCCGCCTCGGCCTGGACATCACCGAGGTGCCGGTCCACTGGAAGCACGTTGACGGCAGCAGCATCCATCCGGCCCGCGACTCGCTCACCATGCTCGCCGACGTGATGCGGTCGCGGCTCGGCCTCGGCGACCGGCCGCCGGTGCCCGCGCTCGCGGTCCCCCACCGCCAGGGGTCGACCGATCCGGACGCGGCGGCCGTGGCCGACGCCCTGTCCCGGGTCACGGGGGATACGCCGCAGCCCGTCATCGACACGCCGACGGCCACCGTCGTGCTCCTGCCCCTCCTCGACTCGGACGAGCTGGCGGCCACCGTCGCCGGGCTGCGGGCGGAGTTCGACGGACTGGCGCTGGCCCGACGGTCCTACGACCTGGCCGCGCTGCTCTCCCTCGGACCCCTGGCCGGCCGCATCCGGTGCGCCCACTCGGGGCGTCCTCCCGGCTGACACCCGGCGGTACGATGCACATCATGGCGAGCGACCGGCCGGGACCGGACAAACCGGGCACCAAAGGCTCGCCCCGGGGCCGAACCACCGGACAGCACCGCCACCCCGAGCCGCCCGCACCGGGCGCAGACAAGCCCGAGGCCTCGAGGGTCGGTCGCCGTTCCCGCCCGGAGAAGGCCCCGAGTGGGAGCCGCCATCCTTCGACCGTCCCCGTCGTGGCCGAGCGGGTGGTGGGTCGGGTCCGTCCCACGGCCGAGGACGGGGCCCGCCTGTCGGTGCTGCCGGTCACCCTCGACGGCGGCGACGACTCACTCGACGCCGCCGACCCCCGGCGGTCCGACGTCGACGAGTGGGGACGGTCCGCGCACGTGCGCTCGATCGTGCGGCGGCTGTACGACCCCATGTACCGCCACTGGTTCCGCGTCGAGTGGCAGGGACTGGAGAAGATCCCGCGGGTCGGCGGTGCCCTGCTGGTGGCCAACCACGCCGGCGCGCTGCCGTCGGATGCACCCGGCGATCATGCACGGCATCGAGGAGGAGCTCGGGCGACCGGTCTACGGCATGGCCGACTACTTCTTCCGTACCATTCCGGTGCTCGGCACCCTGTGGTCGCGCGCCGGTGGGGTGCCCGCCGATCCCGACAACGCCTACCGGCTCCTCCACGACCAGCAGCAATTGGCCGCCGTCTTCCCCGAGGGCACCAAGGGCCCGGCGAAGACCTACGCCGACCGCTACCGGCTCCGGCGGTTCGGGCGGGGCGGCTTCGTCGAGATCGCCATGCGCTCGGGTGTGCCAGTGGTGCCCATCGCCGTCGTGGGCGCCGAGGAGTCGATGCCGATCGTCTTCCGGCTGCCGGTGGTGGCCAAGGCATTGCGGCTGCCCTACTTCCCGGTGACGGTGAACTCGCTCATGTTCGGCCCGGTACTGGGCACGGTGCTGTACTTCCCGGTCAAGATCAAACTGCGGGTCCTCGAACCGGTGGTGTTCGACGTCCCCCCCGGCCAGGACCGCTACTCGAAGAGCCGCGTCATGGACGAGGCCGAGAAGATCCGCTCCCGCCTCCAGGACGCGCTGCACGACATGCTCCGCGAGCGTCGCAGCGTCTGGTTCGGCTGATGGGCCGTCGGGTCCTCGTCACCGGCGTCGACACCTTCTGGGGGGGCCGCATGGCCCAGGCGCTCGAGTCCGATCCCGAATTCGAGATGATCCTGGGCATGGGCACCCACGAGCCCAGGGTCCCCCTCGAGCGGACCGAGTTCGTCCGGGCCGACCAGACCTACTCGATCCTGAACCGGATCGTCCGGGCGACGCAGGTCGACACCATCGTCCACACGTTTCTCGTCACGAACTCCGAACAGGTGCCGTCGAGGGCCCTGCACGAGATCAACGTGATCGGCACCATGAACCTGCTGGCGGCGGCGGGTACGCCCGGCACGACCATCGAGCAGGTCGTCGTGAAGTCGTCCACCCACATCTACGGATCGTGCGAGAAGGACCCTGCGTGGTTCAGCGAGGACACGCCCCGGCGGGCACGGGTCGACACCAAGCTCGAGCGGTCCCTCATCGAGGTCGAGGCGCTCGTCCGTGACTTCGCCGAGGACAACCCGGACCTGGCCGTGTCGCTGTTGCGGTTCGCCCACGTGCTCGGCAGTGACATCGTCACGCCCATCAGCGCCAACCTTCGGCGCCGGATCCTGCCGGCCGTCTTCGGCTTCGACCCGCTGCTGCAGTTCGTCGAGGAGGACGACGTCGTCCGGTCGCTCGAGCACGTCACCCGCTATCGGATCTCAGGCGTCTACAACGTGGCTGGTGCGGGCAAGCTCCCGTGGAGCGAGGTGGCCACCATCGGCGGCGCCTTCCTCCTGCCGTTCCCTCCGTTGCGCCCGCGGACCTGGGCCGCGCCCCTGCGCCGGGCCGGGCTCGTCCAGTTCCCCGTCGAGATGGAGCCGGTGGCGCGCTACGGCCGCGGCGTGGATACCTCACGGTTGATCGAGACCGGGTTCCGCTACCGCTACACCAGTGCCGGTGCCGTCGAGAGCTTCGCCCGCGCCAACAACCTGCGACGGGCGATCGGGCCGACCGACCCCGCCTACCGCTACGAGCAGGACGTCGAGCTCTTCTTCCAGCACTCGCCGGCCATCGTCCGCGGCTACGACGACTGAGGGTCGTCCGCCGGCCGCCCGGACCCGCTCAGGAGCGCTCAGGTGCGCTCAACCCCAGGTGCGCTTGAGCCAGGCGGTCAGCAGTTCGTCGCGCCGCATGACCCACTCCTCCGCCGTGATGGCGTAGCGGATGTGGTCCTCCCAGCGCCCGTCGATCTCCAGGTACCGCTCGGCGATGCCCTCCGACCGGAGCTGCAGCTTCTCCACCACCCGGCGCGACGCGTGGTTGCGGGGGATGATGGAGATCTCCACCCGGTGCAGGCCGAGGGACTCGAAGGCGAAGCGCAGGACAGCCACCACCGCCTCGGGCACGAGGCCCTGGCCGGCCTTGGCCCGGTCGATCCAGTAGCCGACGAAGCCGTTCTGAAAGGGGCCACGCTGGATCGACGACAGCGTCACTTCGCCGGCGAACTCTCCTTCGAGGAAGATGCCGAAGCCGAAGCCCGATCCCATCTGCCGCTCCCGCTCGCGCATGGCGCAGCGAGTGGCGAAGCTGGACCGGTCCTCGGGCGCGGGCGGCGCCCCATTGGGTCGAGGCTCCCACGGCACCAGCCAGTCACGGCACTGCTGGCGCACCTGCCACCAGGCGTCGTAGTCGGCGTCGGTCAGCGTGCGGAGCCGGATCCGCCAACCCGGCAGCTCGAGGGGAGCCGTCACTGTCGATCCGACGGCGGCCGTCACCGGCCCGCACCCGGATGTCGCGGGGACACGGGGGACCTTTCCGGCCGTGGCCGACGGTCACCGTCAGGCGTGCGGTCTGCAGGTGCCACGCCAAGATCGTAGGCGCCGCGCCCGCCGCGCTCGGCCGCGGGCACTCAGCGGCCGATCAGACGGCCGAGACGCGACGTCGGACCTGGTGCCGGCTCGGCCGACGCGGCCGCGTCGGCCAGTTCCGCGGCCCGGGCCGCCTCGACGGCGTGGAACCGGCTCCTGACGAAGGCGGCCCGGGCCGCCGGGCCGTGATGGGCCTCGATGTGCCCGCGGGCCCGCCGGCCCATGGCGTCCGCCTCGCCGGGGTGGGCGGCCACCCGGGCCATCAGCTCCGCGGCCACGTCGAGATCGGGGTCGGCCCATCTGGCCGCGGCCGGGTAGGGGTCGGCGCCCGGGCCGACGGCGGTGAACTCGAAGGGAACGAGGTACGCCGTCGACTCGACCATGAACTCGAGATTGCCGGAGTACCCGGTGGCGATGACCGGGGTGCCCAGGGCCATGGACTCGGCCATGGTCAGGCCGAAGCCCTCGCTGCGGTGGAGGGACACGTAGCAGTCGGCTGCGGCCATCAGGGCGGCGACGTGGGGGGCGTCCAGATACCCGTCGACGACGACGATGTCCGGCCTGTCGGCGGCGGTCACCCTGATCCGCTCCAGGTTGGACACGGCCCGCTCCCCGTTGATCACCTTGAGGACGAGCAGGGGGCCGGCGCCGTCGCCCCCGACCGTCGGGCCGGGCCCGGGTTCGGGGAATGCCCGCACGAATGCCTCGATCAGGCCGAGCGGGTTCTTTCGCTCCAGGACACTCAGCAGATCGAAGCAGAAGAGGAAGACGAAGCGGTCCTCGGGCAACCCCAGCTGCACCCGGTCGACGCCCTCGGCCACCTCGGGGGCCACCACCGCGTGTGGGAAGGCACGGACGGGGATGTCGACGGCCTCGGCGATGGCACCCCGCGTGAACTCCGACACCGCCCAGATCTCCTGGAGCACGCCGGCGGCGGCGCCCCACTCGGGCGGGAACTCCTCGAGCTCCCACGCCCACTGGCCGATGGTGTGGCGACCCTCGAAGAAGCCGGGACCGACGGTGGCGGCGAACCTCGGCAGCTCGTCGGCATTGACGCAGACGATGTTCACGTCGAAGTCACGGCGGTCGCCACCGACGGTGCGGAACTCGTGCGACTGGCGGCTGAGGGTGTCGGTGACGACGAACGTCGACACCGGGATGCCGGCCTCCTCGACGCACCGCACGAGCAGCCGGGCCCCCTCGCCCACCCCGAGTTCGGCCCGCAGGTAGCCGGCCACGGTGATGCCCGGGTGCACCCGGCCCGGTGGCGCCCACAGGTCCGGCGGCGGCGGGGGCGGGGGCGAGGGCGGGGGCGGGGCCGTGGCTGCGTCCGCCCGGACCGGTGGCAGCCCGTCGTCGTCCGGCACCAGTTCGGCCACCAGGCGGCCGGCGGCCGCCTCCTCCCGGGCCCACGCCAGAAACGACGCCCGGTCGGCGCCCTGGGGGTCGAAGAAGCGCGGCCGCAATTCGTTGACGTTGATGCCGAACACGGTGGCCAGGTACACCGACAGCCGCCCGGGGTCGCCGTCGACCCCGGGCGCGGCCCGCAACCACTCGCAGAGTTCGGTCGCCCCCTCGGCCGTCCACGGCAGGGGCGGGTGGACATCGATGCCGCCGTCGGCCGACCTGGTGGCGTCCACCAGGATCCGGCGCACGTAGCGGTCGATCACGACGCCGTTGGCCATCGTCCCGAAGGCGTAGGGCGGTGGGGTCTCCCGCCCGTAGCCGGCCTCGAAGAGCAGGTCGGCGTAGGCATCGCAGAGCCGACGGACCGCCGGTCGCTCGGAGAGCAGGATGCGGGGCCGGTCGCCCTGGTGCTTGCTGAGCAGGTGCCCCTGGCGGGGGTCGAATCCGCTGAAGTGGAAGAACTGCAGTGGCGCGCCGTCGACTTCGTAGCCCTCACCGGTCCAGGTCACATCCCGCTGATCGAGGTTCCAGTAGGCGACGTTGTAGGCGCCGCTGCGGAGGACGACCGGGTCGTAGATGGCCGGCACGAAGTCGACCCACCGCTGGTCGACGAAGCGCATCCCCTGTGGATCGTTCAGGCACTCGCGCACCAGGCGTTCCTTCCAGAAGGACAGGAACGGCTGCAGCGGGCCCACCCGAAACGCCGGTGCCGGAGCCACCGGGGCGGCGGGCGCGGCCCGAGGCGTGTTGGCGAACGGGCGGTCGCCCGGCGTCACCGGAGTCGGGGTCTCGTCGGCGGCCATGGTGGCTCGGCCGACGGCAACGAAGCCGAGGTTGTAGATGCCCGACGCCAGAATCGACGTCTCCGTCGTCATGCGACCGTCGCGGGGCATGGGTCGGAGCACGTGCGGGGTGAGCACGATGCCGCGCTCCTCGGCCAGCCGGGCGACGTCATCGAGGGGATGGAAGACCTGGATGTCCGGGTCCAGGTAGAGCACCGATGACGCCCCCCGTCGCAGCAGCGTCTCGAGCAGCCAGGGCTTGAGGGCCGTCGCGAACTCCGTGACCTCGTACAGGGCGGCCATGCGGTACAACTCGCCGGCGCCGTCGAGGTCGTCGATACGCAGGATGTCGAACGGCTCGTCCCCGTCGTCGACGTCGTGGTCGACATCGTCGAAGAGCAGCACCGAGAGGCGCCCGTCGGGATGGTGGGCGCGGAACGACGTGCCCAGGACGCGAGCGAGCGGCAGATAGTTGCGAGCGATGATCGTGCAGGCCTGCACGGTCACGGGCGACCTCCGGTGGTCAGGAACGGGCCAATGGTAACCGGCGCCATCGGGCGCCCGGGGACGGAACCCACCCGCACCGGGGCGCCACGTTGACCTCGGTGCCGCGACCTGCACCACTAGCGTTCGCTGCCATGCCCGGCCACGCCGTCCGCCGATCGGCACCGGCCGCCGTCTGCCTGGCGCTCTACGTCATCGCCGCCGCCGCCCTCTACGGGCACGTCGGCTCGCTCGGCCTCGAGCCATATCGCGGGCGCCGACTCGGGCGATCCCATCCAGGAGGTGTGGTTTCTGGCGTGGCCGCCCTTCGCCGTCTCCCACGGGCTGAACCCGCTGTTCAGCTCGTGGATGAACGTCCCCTTCGGCGTCAACCTCGCCGTCAACACCTCCATGCCGTTGCTGGGCATCCTGGGATGGCCGATCACCGCCGCCTTCGGGCCGGTGGCCACCTACAACGTGCTGCTCCGCCTGGCCTTCGTGGTCTCGCCGTTCGCCATGTGCCTGGTGCTCCGGCGCTGGACGGCATGGTGGCCGGCGGCCTTCGTGGGCGGCCTCGCCTACGGCTTCGGCACCTACATGGTCGGCCAGGGTCACGGTCACCTCTTCCTGGTGTTCGTCCCCCTGCCGCCGGTCATCCTGTGGGTGCTCGACGACATCGTCGTCCGCCACCGGTGGAGCGCCCAGCGGTCGGGGCTCACCCTGGCCGCACTGCTGATCGCCCAGTACCTCATCTCCCCCGAGATCCTGACGCTGACGGTCATCGTCGCCGCGGCCGCCCTCATCGTCGTGGCCGTGGCCAACCGCGACCGCGTACGGGCCTCCCTCCGCCCGGTGGGCGCCGCCCTGGCCTGGGCCGGTGCGACCACGGCCGTGGTGCTGGCGTACCCGCTGTGGTTCGCGCTGGCCGGGCCGATGCATGTCGTCGGTCCGCCGCACCCGCTCTCGGATCTCATCCGTTACCCCGGCGATCTTCTCGGCACCGTCATCCCCGACCCGTACGACCGGATCGCCCCCAGGGCCGCCCTGCAGATCAACGGGCACCTGACCGGCGGCAACTCTGTCGAAAACGGCGAGTACCTGGGCGTCCCGTTCCTCGTCGTGGCGGCCGCGCTGGTCGTCACCTTTCGCCGGCGTCGGGCACTCGTCTTCGCCGCCGGCATGACCCTGGTGGCGTGGGTGCTGTCACTGGGGCCGCACCTCACCGTCGACGGGCACGACTCGGGTCTGCCGCTCCCGTTCGCGCTCCTCGAGCACGTCCCGGTCCTCCAGGACGCGCTGGCGGTCCGCTTCACGCTCTTCGTCGACCTGTTCGCGGGGGCCACCCTGGCCATCGGGCTCGACGAACTGCACGCATGGGCGGCGGCCCGGTCGGCCGCCCGGGAGCGGAGCGGACCCGCCCCCGGTCGACGCGCCGGGGTTCCCGGGGCCGCGGCCGCCGTGGTCCTGCCCCTGCTGCTGGCCGTCGTGGTGGCCGTCCCCCTTCTGCCCCGCTCGACCTACCCGGCGCCGGCGACGCACGTCCCTCCGCTCCTGACCGGGCCGGCCGTGGCCCGCATCCCCGCCGGCGGTGTGGTGCTCACTTACCCGTACCCGATCGACCCGCAGGTCACGGCCATGCTGGATCAGGCCGCCGCGGCCTTCCGCTTCCGCATCATCGGCGGCTTCGCGGCCGTGCCCGGGCCGGACGGCACGTCGATGTACGCGCCGACCCTGCTCGTCCCGGCCACGGTCCAGTCCCTCTTCGTCGCAGGTCTCGAGGGCACGGGCGCCGCCGCGCCGGCACCTCCCACCGGGCCGGCCGTGCGGGCCGACCTGCGCACGTTCCTGGCCCTCTACCGGGTGACGACGGTCATCTTCCACCGCACCGGGGTCGACCCGCAGGTGGTGTCGGCGGCATTGACGGCCGTGCTCGGCCGGCCGACACGCGTCGGCGGTGTCACCGAGTGGTTCGACGTGCCGGCTCGCCTGGCGCACCCCGCCAGAGCCCCCCGGTGACCCTGACCACCTTCACCGCAGCGAGGCGACCAGCCCGTCGAGGATGTCCGCCTCCGACACCAGGCACTCGTCGAAGCCGAACCGCGTCCATCACCGCGCCGAGGATCAGCGCGCCGCCCACGATGACGTCCTCGCGCCCGGGCACCATGCCGGCCCGGCCCAGGCGGGCCCGGTGGTCCTCGGCGGCCAGGGTCCGGTACCAGTCGAAGACCTCGCCCGTCGCCAGGACGGCGTGGTGGATCCGGTCCCGGTCGTAGTGCGGCCAGGCCCAGCTGCAGCGAGGCCAGGGTGGAGACCGTGCCGGCCAGGCCCACCAGACGGTGGGCGGCCAGCAGGCGGGGATGGGCGGCCACGGCCGCCTCGAGCTCGGTTTCGACCAGCTCGCTCGGCGCGCCCAGCTGGTCCGCCGTCGGGGGGTCGTCGCGCAGGAACCGCTCGGTCATCCGCACGCAGCCGAGCTGCAGCGAGACCACGTCGAGCAGCCGGATCGTCCGGTCCGGTGCCGGCCACCAGCTCGGTCGAGCCGCCGCCGATGTCGACCACCAGGACGGGCCCGTCACGTCGGTCCAGGTCGGCCACCGCCCCGGCCAGCGACAGCCGCCCCTCCTCGATGCCCGTCAGGAGCTCGGGCTCCACCCCGGTGACCTCACCGGGCCGCCGTCGAGGAACTCCTCGCCGTTGGCGGCGTCGCGGGCGCGCCGAGGTGGCCACCAGCCGGGCCCTCGTCACGCCGTGATCGGTCCATCACGGCCCGGTACTCCCCCAGCACGGCCACGGTGCGATCGATGGCGTCGGGCGACAGTTCGCCGGTGGCGTCCACGCCCTCACCGAGCCGGGTGATCCGCATCTGCCGTTCGAGTGCCGCCCCGTCGGCGTCGGCCACCAGCAGCCGGGTGGAGTTGGTCCCGCAATCGATGGCGGCCACGCGCCGCCGGTGTCCATGCGGCCTTGCTACCACGGCGGCGGCGACCCACCGGCCGGTCGACAGCGCCGTGCGTGGTGGATCAGGTCGGCTCAGGCCGATCGGCGCGCGCCGTCCACCCCCCGACCGGGTCGTCGCGCACCGGCCAGCCACCAGGCCAGATGGGCGTGCAGGCACTTGACCCCCTGCCGGGTCCCGCCCGACCCCTCCCGACGGGCGGGGCCCGCGGTGTCCGGGCGATCAGGCCGCGTCCCGCTCCGCCGCGTAGCGGGCGTGGGCCGCCGCCACCGGTCGGGCCGCACCGCCGCCTCGGCCTGCCGCACGCCGCCTGCGGACTCCAGCCGGCTGACCGCCTCGCGGAGGACCGGGTCCACCAGCCAGTAGCGGGTGGGCATGGGCGTGCCGTCGTCGAGGAACGGGGCGTTGGCGATCACCGCCGGTTGTCCGTCGCCCGCCCGCACCACCACCTCGAAGGCGCCCGCCGGGTGCGACCGAGCAGGTCGGTGACGACGGCGACGTCGCTCCGGTGACGGCGGGTCGCCGGTGCCGGGGCCGGCTCGGGTCAGCTTCCAGAATCGAGCGTGTGGCCACCCGTCGACCAGAACCCGCCGAGCCGCCGGACCTCGGCGTCGGCGTTGGCGCGCCGGTCCCCGTCGACGGTGCCTGCACGTCGTGGCGGCCCCGGGCCGCGGATCCCGGGTGGGGCAGTCCCGGATCGGGCGACATGCCCGGCGCCTCCGCGGGGCACCGGCGGCGGCGGCCCGTGACCGGTGGCCGCCGGCGTGCGACTGCGCCGTGCCGCCGGCGGCAGGATGTCGAAGAGGCGTCTGGCCCGGGTCGACCAGTTGGTAGTCCTGTCGGGCCAGGCGCGTCGATGTCGGCGTTGGAGTTCAGCTGGTGCTCTGATCGGAGCAGGGCCCGGTTCTGCTGCTGGAGGTGGGCCAGCTCGGCCGGCCTGCCGACAACTGCGGGCGCTGTTCAAGCAGGACCGAGAGCGGGGCAGCTCAACAGCAGGATGGCCAGGGCGACCAGCGCGGCCAGGACGCACGGGCATCCGGGCCCGCCGGCGGCCACGGCGCGCTCGGCCGGCGGCGGGCCCGACCCGGCGGTCACCGGCGACGGTCCGGCGCCGCCTTGGGCCGCGTCGGCCGGGGCTTCGACGGGCGGTCGGCGGACTGCCGCTTCGCGTCGCCGGGCGCGGCCGCCGACGGTCGTCGATCGGCCGCGACCCGGTCGCCGCCGCATCGCGGTCATGCGCCCCTCGTGCTCCGACCGTGGCGCCCTGGCCAGGAGCGCGCCGCGCCGCCCGGGAACGCGGCCGACTCGCCCAGCTCCTCCTCGATGCGCAGCAGCTGGTTGTACTTGGCCACCCGGTCCGAACGGGCCGGGGCGCCGGTCTTGATCTGGCCGCAGTTGGTGGCCACGGCCAGGTCGGCGATGGTGGTGTCCTCGGTCTCACCCGACCGGTGGGACATCACGCACGCGTAGGCCGACCGCGTGGCCAGGCCATGGTGTCGAGCGTCTCGGTCAGGGTGCCGATCTGGTTGACCTTGATCAGGATGGCGTTGGCCGCGCCGAGGTCGATGCCCCGGCGCCAGCCGCTCCTCGTTGGTGACGAACAGGTCGTCGCCGACCAGCTGCACCCGGTCGCCGAGGGCGGCGGTCAGGGCCGCCCAGCCGTCCCAGTCGTCCTCGGCCATCCCGTCCTCGATCGACACGATCGGATAACGGCCGACCAGGTCGACCCAGTAGTCGACCATCTCGGCCGACGACAGCGTCCGGCCTTCGCCGGCCAGCTGGTAGGCGCCGTCCTGGTAGAGCTCGCTGGACGCCGGGTCCATGGCGATGGCGATCTCCTCGCCCGGCGTCCGGCCGGCCGCTTCGATGGCCTCGACCAGCACCTGCACGGCCTCCTCGTTCGAGGCGAGGTTGGGGGCGAAGCCGCCCTCGTCGCCGACCGTGGTCGACAGGCCCCGGCCTGGAGCACGCCGGCCAGCGCGTGGTAGGTCTCCACGCCCCAGCGCAGCGCCTCGGAGAACGAGGCCGCCCCGACGGGCACGATCATGAACTCCTGCAGGTCGATCGAGTTGTCGGCGTGCACGCCCGCCGTTGACCACGTTCATCATCGGGACCGGCAGCACGTGGGCGTCGGCGCCCGCCCACGTAGCGGTACAGCGGCAGACCGACTTCCTCGGCGGCCGCCCTGGCCACGGCCAGCGACACCCCGAGGATGGCGTTGGCCCCCAGCCGCGACTTGTTCGGCGTGCCGTCGGGGTCGATCAGGGCCAGGTCCACGGCCCGCTGGTCGAGGGCGTCGAGCCCGAGAGCACCTCGGCGATCTCCCCGTTGACGTGGGCCACGGCCGCCGGGACGCCCTTGCCCCCGAGCGGTCGCCACCGTCGCGCAGCTCGACCGCCTCGTAGGTGCCCGGTCGACGCGCCCGACGGCACGATGGCCCGCCCGCCGGCGCCCGAGTCGAGGAGCGACCTCGACCTCGACGGTCGGGTTGCCCCGGGAGTCGAGGACCTCCCGGCCGATGACTGTTCGATGGTGCTCACTGTGCGGTGTTGCTCCTGTTGCTGGTGTGAAGACGCTACCACCGGCTACCTGCGAGGGACCAGGGCATCTGGCACCCTCGGACGGCCACGTCGCGAGCGTGGCCGCCGACCTGCCTACAGGCCGTCGTCGGTCGGAGGTCCCGGCAGCGGCCGACCGCCACCGAGCGGCGATTCGCTGGCCCCGGAACTCGGCGGCGGCGCCCGCAGCGCGCCTCGGGGTCGATCCCCAGGCGGCGGGCCAGCCGACCACGGCGAACAGGAGGTCTCGCCCACCTCCCGGCGACGGTCGCCAGGGCAACCGCCCCGCCCGCCGTCGGCCGACCGTCCCGCCGGCCACTCGAGCCCGAGTCGGCCGCCTCGTCGGCGACTTGGGCCGCACCCCGGCCTCGTCGGGACGGACCATGCCCGACGGCGCCGCCTTGCGCTGCAGCTTGGCCGCCAGCGCCAGCGCCGGCAGCGCCGACGGGATGCCCTCGGTCACGCTGCCGGCCCTTCTCGGCCTTCTTCAGCGCCTCCCAGTTGGCGGCCACCTCGTCCGGGGTGTCGGCCGGTGACGTCGCCGAAGACGTGGGGGTGGCGGGCCACCAGCTTGTCGTGGACCCCCCGGGCCACGTCGGCCAGCGTGAACCTGCCCTCCTCGGCCGCCAGGGTGGCGTGGAAGTACACCTGGAACAGCAGGTCGCCGAGCTCCTCCTCCAGGTGGGCGACGCGCCTCGTCCACGTCGTGACGGGGTCGCCGCCTCGCGGCTCGGACGGCGTCCACCGCGGCCAGCGCGTCGATGGCCTCCAGCACCTCGTAGGTCTCCTCGAGCAGATGACGGGCGAGCGACCCGTGGGTCTGGCTCCGGTCCCACGGGCACCGCGCCCGCAGGGTGCGGACCAGCTCGTCCAGCCGGGCCAGCTCGGCCGCCACCGGCGCGGCCAGGCCGGGATCCACAGCGACGTCAGGTGGTCCGGTTCGACGGCGCGGTCGAGCTCGTCCCAGGGCACCTCGAAGACCGCCTCGTCGGGAAGCCGAGATGGTGCAGCACGGTCACCGGTGCCGTCGGGGGCGTCGTCGACCGCCAGCTTGATGTCGGACAGGACCTGGCCGGCTCCAGCACTGGGCCACCAGCAGCGGCCCCCGCTCGCCGGCGGCCTCGACGGCGAACCGATCGCCGTCCACGAGGCGCACGCCGGCCGCCACCGGGTCGACGCCGAGGCGGGCCCAGGCCAGATCGAGGAAGGACACCGCCGGGTGCACGTCGACCTTGACCTCGCCGGACTTCACCCGGTGGCGTCCCGCAGCAGGACGACCGTCCGCTCCGCCACGGCGGCGACCCGGGACGGCGTAGACGAGCGTCCGTCGGTGCGCGCCGCCTCTACCAGGGCGCACACCACGGTCCCGTAGACGTCGTCGAAGTCTCGGGGCGTCTCGTAGACGTGGTCGAACGAGCCGGCGCCGTCCAGCTCGGGAACGGACGCCGCCGGGTGCCGGCGGGTCCGCAGCAGCACCAGCGGCGCCCCCTTCACGAGGTCGAGGGTGCCGGCGGTCATGAAGGTCCGGTCCGGCCGGACCCAATCCGACGACGTCATCGGGCCGGTCAGCCACCGACGCCGGCGGAGCCCGAGGAGCCCGACAGACCCGACAGTCCCGACAGGTCCGGCGAGCTGCGACGTGTCGGGCGAGCTGGGAGGCCGTAGGGCTGGAGGTCCCTCGTCGGCGGCGCCAGGGGCGGGACCACGCTGTCACCGGACCAGGTGCCGTAGCGGGGATCGACCGAGATCGAGGACGCCGCGCGAACACCTGGAGCTCGGTTTCCACGCGGCTTTCGTTGGTGCTCGATGTCAACAGGGCGGCACGGGCGGTCGGGGCCGCCTGGGCGAGGGGGACGGTGTTCAACTGGGTGATCTCGTAGATGTAGATCAGTCCGCTGCCCGAGGACAACGGCCCGACGGGCTTGCCCACCGTGACCGACGACAGCCCGAGGTCCTGCTGCACGGCGGCCAGGGTGTTGGTGCAACCGATGGAGCCGCCGTTGGCGGCCGACTGGGGGTCGACGGAGTCTACGCCGCCACCGACACGAACGACTGTCCGGCGGCCAGCTTGGCCAGCGCCGCCTGGGCCTGGGCGGTGGTGTTGGTGGCGATCACGCTGAGGCATCGTTGGTGAACAGGTTTGTGTTGGCGGCGTAATACGCGGCGATGGCCGCCTCGGACACGTCGGCGCCCTGGGTCAACAGCGCTTCGTTGGCGGCGGCCAGGTCGACCTGCTGGGCCGAGAGGTAGGACGGCAGCTCCGCCAGCAGCTGCGTACCCGTCAGCGCCTGGCCCGACTTGGTCGCGCAGTAGGACGCCGATCCGGACTGCTGCGCCTGCTGCACGTTCGAGCCGATCTGCTGGTCGAAGCTCTGCGTCAGCTCCGATTTCACATTGGCCAGGTCGCTGTCGCTCGGCTCCAGGTGCTTGGTCGCCGCCAGCTGCTGGTACACGAGCACGTCCACCGAGTTGCGGACGACGCTGTCGGCAAAGGCGATGGTCGTAGGAGCTCACCGAGCCGTCGGAACCCTGGCCGCCGGTCGATCGCCTGCGGCAACTGCCCCTGGGACTCGATCGAGGAGCAGGCGCAGACCGGCCTCGGTCTGGGTCAGGGCCGTCATCTGGTCGTTGACCGCATCGAGCACCGATTACCGGTGGCTGACCGTTGACGTCGCGCGGTTGGAGGCGTTGCACCCCGTGACGAGCCCCGCCCGCGATGGCGACGGCAGGCAGGGTGACCGGGGCAACCTGGGGGTGAGCCGCTTCACCGGGGGGCGATGGCTGCGGGGTGGCGTCAAGTTGGGGGCCGGGCTCGGCCCCGGGAACGTCGGCGACCGCAGCCGGCACCAGCTCCGACGGCGGCCGACCAGCAGCGGCGCCGCCGGATCGCCGGCATCCGCCGTCTGCAGGGGCACCGGCAGCCGGTGCAGATCGGCGTGGTAGGTGCCGCCCGGTGCAGCGGCGCGCGCGCCTCGGCCGAGGCCGGCAGGGTGATCGGCGAGACTTCACCTCCACACCGCCCCTTGCCCAGACGGTCCGGCACCGATCCCGCCGCGACCCGCCGACACCGCCAGATCGGTGATCTCCAGGCGCGCGCTCGACCCGGAGACGGGCCACGTCGAGGAGGGCGGTCGCCGGGGCCGGGTACCGGCCGAACCGGTCGACCAGTTCGGCGGCCACATCGGCGATCTCGGCAGCCGATCGTCGCTCGCCGACCGC
>CAWIPW010000018.1:0-157425 GCA_963838005.1 uncultured Actinomycetota bacterium | reverse complement strand
TCCACCCAGGTCACCGTGACCACCCCGGCCCATGCCGCCGGCACCGTGAACGTGACCGTGTCCGACACGGCCGGGACCTCCAACACCCTCAGCTACACCTATGGCGCACCGGTGCTCACGAGCCTCCTGCCCACTTCGGGCACGACGGCCGGCGGCACCACCGTCACCATCACTGGCACCGGCCTGCTCCTTACGACCTCGGTCTCCTTCGGCGGCTCGGCGGCCACCATCGTCTCCCAGACCGACACCCAGCTCACGGTGACCACGCCCGCCCACGCCGCCGGCACCGTCAATGTCACAGCCACCAACACCGCAGGGACCTCGAATGCGCTGACCTACACCTATGGCGCACCGGTGCTCACGAGCCTCCTGCCCACCTCGGGCACGACGGCTGGTGGCACGTCGGTGACCATCACCGGCACCGGGCTCACCAATGTCACAAGCGTCTCCTTCGGGGCCACAGCGGCCAGCTCGTTCACGATCAACTCCGACACCTCCATCACCGCCGTGACGGCGGCCGAGGCGGCCGGCACCGTGAACGTCACGGTGGCGAACACCGCCGGCACGAGCAATGCCCTCAGCTACACCTTCGGCGCCCCGGTCCTCACCAGCCTCCTGCCCACCTCGGGCACGACCGCCGGTGGCACCACCGTGACGATCACCGGCACCGGGCTCGCCAACACCACGAGCGTGAGCTTCGGCGGCTCGGCGGCCACCATCGTGTCGGCCACCTCCACCCAGGTCACCGTGACCACCCCGGCCCATGCCGCCGGCACCGTCAATGTCACGGCCACCAACACCGCCGGCACGAGTAACGCCCTGACCTACACCTTCGGCGCCCCGGTCCTCACCAGCCTCCTGCCCACCTCGGGCACGACCGCCGGCGGCACCACCGTGACGATCACCGGCACCGGGCTCGGTAATCCGACGAGCGTGAGCTTCGGTGGCTCGGCGGCCACCATCGTGTCGGCCACCTCCACCCAGGTCACCGTGACCACACCCGCCCACGCGGCCGGCACCGTGAACGTGACCGTGTCCGACACGGCCGGGACCTCCAACACCCTCAGCTACACCTATGGCGCACCGGTGCTCACGAGCCTCCTGCCCACCTCGGGCACGACCGCCGGTGGCACCACCGTGACGATCACGGGCACCGGCCTGCTCCTTACGACCTCGGTCTCCTTCGGCGGCTCGGCGGCCACCATCGTCTCCCAGACCGACACCCAGCTCACGGTGACCACGCCCGCCCACGCCGCCGGCACCGTCAACGTCACAGCCACCAACACCGCAGGGACCTCGAATGCGCTGACCTACACCTATGGCGCACCGGTGCTCACGAGCCTCCTGCCCACCTCGGGCACGACGGCTGGTGGCACGTCGGTGGCCATCACCGGCACCGGGCTCACCAATGTCACGAGCGTCTCCTTCGGGGCCACAGCGGCCAGCTCGTTCACGATCAACTCCGACACCTCCATCACCGCCGTGACGGCGGCCGAGGCGGCCGGCACCGTGAACGTCACGGTGGCGAACACCGCCGGCACGAGCAATGCCCTCAGCTACACCTTCGGCGCCCCGGTCCTCACCAGCCTCCTGCCCACCTCGGGCACGACCGCCGGTGGCACCACCGTGACGATCACCGGCACCGGGCTCGCCAACACCACGAGCGTGAGCTTCGGCGGCTCGGCGGCCACCATCGTGTCGGCCACCTCCACCCAGGTCACCGTGACCACCCCCGCCCATGCCGCCGGCACCGTCAATGTCACGGCCACCAACACCGCCGGCACGAGTAACGCCCTGACCTACACCTTCGGCGCCCCGGTCCTCACCAGCCTCCTGCCCACCTCGGGCACGACCGCCGGCGGCACCACCGTGACGATCACCGGCACCGGGCTCGGTAATCCGACGAGCGTGAGCTTCGGTGGCTCGGCGGCCACCATCGTGTCGGCCACCTCCACCCAGGTCACCGTCACCACCCCGGCCCATGCCGCCGGCACCGTCAATGTCACAGCCACCAACACCGCCGGCACCTCCAATGCGCTGACCTACACCTTCGGCGCCCCGGTCCTCACCAGCCTCCTGCCCACCTCGGGCACGACCGCCGGCGGCACCACCGTGACGATCACCGGCACCGGGCTCGGTAATCCGACGAGCGTGAGCTTCGGCGGCTCGGCGGCCACCATCGTGTCGGCCACCTCCACCCAGGTCACCGTCACCACACCCGCCCACGCGGCCGGCACCGTGAACGTGACCGTGTCCGACACGGCCGGGACCTCCAACACCCTCAGCTACACCTTCGGGCCCCCGGTGCTGACCAGCCTCCTGCCCACCTCGGGCACGACCGCCGGTGGCACCACCGTGACGATCACCGGCACCGGCCTGCTCCTTACGACCTCGGTCTCCTTCGGCGGCTCGGCGGCCACCATCGTCTCCCAGACCGACACCCAGTTCACGGTGACCACGCCCGCCCACGCCGCCGGCACCGTCAACGTCACAGCCACCAACACCGCAGGGACCTCGAATGCCCTCAGCTACACCTACGGGCCCCCGGTCGAGACCTCGCTCGCGCCCACGGCCGGCAGTGTGGGCACCACCGTGACCATCACCGGCACCGGGCTCGCCAACACCACGAGCGTCACCTTCGGGGGCGTGCTCGCCACCGTGGTGTCGCTCAGCGACACCTCGATCACCGTCACCGCCCCGGCCACGAGCGGCACCGTGGCCGTGGTGGCCACCAACGCCGCCGGGGCCTCCAACCCGCTCTTCTTCACCTACGGGGCGCCCGTGGTCGCCGCCGTCAGCCCGAACGCCGGTCCGACCACCGGGGGCACGGTCGTCACCATCACCGGCACCGGCCTCTTGAACGCCACCTCGGTCGCCTTCGGGGCCACCGCCGCCAGCTCGTTCACCATCAACTCCGACACCTCCATCACGGCCACCACGGCCCCGGCCACGGCGGGCACGGTGGACGTGACCGTGACCAACGCCGCCGGCACCAGCGCCACCGGGGCCGGCGACCTCTACACCTACGGGCCCCCGGTCGAGACCTCGCTCGCGCCCACGGCCGGCAGTGTGGGCACCACCGTGACCATCACCGGCACCGGGCTCGCCAACACCACGAGCGTCACCTTCGGGGGCGTGCTCGCCACCGTGGTGTCGGTCAGCGACACCTCGATCACCGTCACCGCCCCGGCCACGAGCGGCACCGTGGCCGTGGTGGCCACCAACGCCGCCGGGGCCTCCAACCCGCTCTTCTTCACCTACGGCCCGCCCGTGGTCGCCGCCGTCAGCCCGAACGCCGGTCCGACCACCGGGGGCACGGTCGTCACCATCACCGGCACCGGCCTCTTGAACGCCACCTCGGTCGCCTTCGGGGCCACCGCCGCCAGCTCGTTCACCATCAACTCCGACACCTCCATCACGGCCACCACGGCCCCGGCCACCGCCGGCACGGTGGACGTGACCGTGACCAACGCCGCCGGCACCAGCGCCACCGGGGCCGGCGACCTCTACACCTACGGGCCCCCGGTCGAGACCTCGCTCGCGCCCACGGCCGGCAGTGTGGGCACCACCGTGACCATCACCGGCACCGGGCTCGCCAACACCACGAGCGTCACCTTCGGGGGCGTGCTCGCCACCGTGGTGTCGGTCAGCGACACCTCGATCACCGTCACCGCCCCGGCCACGAGCGGCACCGTGGCCGTGGTGGCCACCAACGCCGCCGGGGCCTCCAACCCGCTCTTCTTCACCTACGGCCCGCCCGTGGTCGCCGCCGTCAGCCCGAACGCCGGTCCGACCACCGGGGGCACGGTCGTCACCATCACCGGCACCGGCCTCTTGAACGCCACCTCGGTCGCCTTCGGGGCCACCGCCGCCAGCTCGTTCACCATCAACTCCGACACCTCCATCACGGCCACCACGGCCCCGGCCACCGCCGGCACGGTGGACGTGACCGTGACCAACGCCGCCGGCACCAGCGCCACCGGGGCCGGCGACCTCTACACCTACGGGCCCCCGGTCGAGACCTCGCTCGCGCCCACGGCCGGCAGTGTGGGCACCACCGTGACCATCACCGGCACCGGGCTCGCCAACACCACGAGCGTCACCTTCGGGGGCGTGCTCGCCACCGTGGTGTCGGTCAGCGACACCTCGATCACCGTCACCGCCCCGGCCACGAGCGGCACCGTGGCCGTGGTGGCCACCAACGCCGCCGGGGCCTCCAACCCGCTCTTCTTCACCTACGGCCCGCCCGTGGTCGCCGCCGTCAGCCCGAACGCCGGTCCGACCACCGGGGGCACGGTCGTCACCATCACCGGCACCGGCCTCTTGAACGCCACCTCGGTCGCCTTCGGGGCCACCGCCGCCAGCTCGTTCACCATCAACTCCGACACCTCCATCACGGCCACCACGGCCCCGGCCACCGCCGGCACGGTGGACGTGACCGTGACCAACGCCGCCGGCACCAGCGCCACCGGGGCCGGCGACCTCTACACCTACGGGCCCCCGGTCGAGACCTCGCTCGCGCCCACGGCCGGCAGTGTGGGCACCACCGTGACCATCACCGGCACCGGGCTCGCCAACACCACGAGCGTCACCTTCGGGGGCGTGCTCGCCACCGTGGTGTCGGTCAGCGACACCTCGATCACCGTCACCGCCCCGGCCACGAGCGGCACCGTGGCCGTGGTGGCCACCAACGCCGCCGGGGCCTCCAACCCGCTCTTCTTCACCTACGGCCCGCCCGTGGTCGCCGCCGTCAGCCCGAACGCCGGCCCGACCACCGGGGGCACGGTCGTCACCATCACCGGCACCGGCCTCTTGAACGCCACCTCGGTCGCCTTCGGGGCCACCGCCGCCAGCTCGTTCACCATCAACTCCGACACCTCCATCACGGCCACCACGGCCCCGGCCACCGCCGGCACGGTGGACGTGACCGTGACCAACGCCGCCGGCACCAGCGCCACCGGGGCCGGCGACCTCTACACCTACGGGCCCCCGGTCGAGACCTCGCTCGCGCCCACGGCCGGCAGTGTGGGCACCACCGTGACCATCACCGGCACCGGGCTCGCCAACACCACGAGCGTCACCTTCGGGGGCGTGCTCGCCACCGTGGTGTCGGTCAGCGACACCTCGATCACCGTCACCGCCCCGGCCACGAGCGGCACCGTGGCCGTGGTGGCCACCAACGCCGCCGGGGCCTCCAACCCGCTCTTCTTCACCTACGGCCCGCCCGTGGTCGCCGCCGTCAGCCCGAACGCCGGCCCGACCACCGGGGGCACGGTCGTCACCATCACCGGCACCGGCCTCTTGAACGCCACCTCGGTCGCCTTCGGGGCCACCGCCGCCAGCTCGTTCACCATCAACTCCGACACCTCCATCACGGCCACCACGGCCCCGGCCACCGCCGGCACGGTGGACGTGACCGTGACCAACGCCGCCGGCACCAGCGCCACCGGGGCCGGCGACCTCTACACCTACGGGCCCCCGGTCGAGACCTCGCTCGCGCCCACGGCCGGCAGTGTGGGCACCACCGTGACCATCACCGGCACCGGGCTCGCCAACACCACGAGCGTCACCTTCGGGGGCGTGCTCGCCACCGTGGTGTCGGTCAGCGACACCTCGATCACCGTCACCGCCCCGGCCACGAGCGGCACCGTGGCCGTGGTGGCCACCAACGCCGCCGGGGCCTCCAACCCGCTCTTCTTCACCTACGGCCCGCCCGTGGTCGCCGCCGTCAGCCCGAACGCCGGCCCGACCACCGGGGGCACGGTCGTCACCATCACCGGCACCGGCCTCTTGAACGCCACCTCGGTCGCCTTCGGGGCCACCGCCGCCAGCTCGTTCACCATCAACTCCGACACCTCCATCACGGCCACCACGGCCCCGGCCACCGCCGGCACGGTGGACGTGACCGTGACCAACGCCGCCGGCACCAGCGCCACCGGGGCCGGCGACCTCTACACCTACGGGCCCCCGGTCGAGACCTCGCTCGCGCCCACGGCCGGCAGTGTGGGCACCACCGTGACCATCACCGGCACCGGGCTCGCCAACACCACGAGCGTCACCTTCGGGGGCGTGCTCGCCACCGTGGTGTCGGTCAGCGACACCTCGATCACCGTCACCGCCCCGGCCACGAGCGGCACCGTGGCCGTGGTGGCCACCAACGCCGCCGGGGCCTCCAACCCGCTCTTCTTCACCTACGGCCCGCCCGTGGTCGCCGCCGTCAGCCCGAACGCCGGCCCGACCACCGGGGGCACGGTCGTCACCATCACCGGCACCGGCCTCTTGAACGCCACCTCGGTCGCCTTCGGGGCCACCGCCGCCAGCTCGTTCACCATCAACTCCGACACCTCCATCACGGCCACCACGGCCCCGGCCACCGCCGGCACGGTGGACGTGACCGTGACCAACGCCGCCGGCACCAGCGCCACCGGGGCCGGCGACCTCTACACCTACGGGCCCCCGGTCGAGACCTCGCTCGCGCCCACGGCCGGCAGTGTGGGCACCACCGTGACCATCACCGGCACCGGGCTCGCCAACACCACGAGCGTCACCTTCGGGGGCGTGCTCGCCACCGTGGTGTCGGTCAGCGACACCTCGATCACCGTCACCGCCCCGGCCACGAGCGGCACCGTGGCCGTGGTGGCCACCAACGCCGCCGGGGCCTCCAACCCGCTCTTCTTCACCTACGGCCCGCCCGTGGTCGCCGCCGTCAGCCCGAACGCCGGTCCGACCACCGGGGGCACGGTCGTCACCATCACCGGCACCGGCCTCTTGAACGCCACCTCGGTCGCCTTCGGGGCCACCGCCGCCAGCTCGTTCACCATCAACTCCGACACCTCCATCACGGCCACCACGGCCCCGGCCACCGCCGGCACGGTGGACGTGACCGTGACCAACGCCGCCGGCACCAGCGCCACCGGGGCCGGCGACCTCTACACCTACGGGCCCCCGGTCGAGACCTCGCTCGCGCCCACGGCCGGCAGTGTGGGCACCACCGTGACCATCACCGGCACCGGGCTCGCCAACACCACGAGCGTCACCTTCGGGGGCGTGCTCGCCACCGTGGTGTCGGTCAGCGACACCTCGATCACCGTCACCGCCCCGGCCACGAGCGGCACCGTGGCCGTGGTGGCCACCAACGCCGCCGGGGCCTCCAACCCGCTCTTCTTCACCTACGGCCCGCCCGTGGTCGCCGCCGTCAGCCCGAACGCCGGCCCGACCACCGGGGGCACGGTCGTCACCATCACCGGCACCGGCCTCTTGAACGCCACCTCGGTCGCCTTCGGGGCCACCGCCGCCAGCTCGTTCACCATCAACTCCGACACCTCCATCACGGCCACCACGGCCCCGGCCACCGCCGGCACGGTGGACGTGACCGTGACCAACGCCGCCGGCACCAGCGCCACCGGGGCCGGCGACCTCTACACCTACGGGCCCCCGGTCGAGACCTCGCTCGCGCCCACGGCCGGCAGTGTGGGCACCACCGTGACCATCACCGGCACCGGGCTCGCCAACACCACGAGCGTCACCTTCGGGGGCGTGCTCGCCACCGTGGTGTCGGTCAGCGACACCTCGATCACCGTCACCGCCCCGGCCACGAGCGGCACCGTGGCCGTGGTGGCCACCAACGCCGCCGGGGCCTCCAACCCGCTCTTCTTCACCTACGGGGCGCCCGTGGTGCCGGCGGTCACCTCGGTCGTCCCGGATGTCGGGCCGCTGGCCGGTGGCACGACCGTCATCATCACCGGTACGGGGTTCGTCGCAGGTGCGACCGTGCACTTCGGGGCGGCCACGGCGACAGGAGTCGTCGTCAGCTCGGCGACCTCCATCACGGCGACATCTCCGGCGCACAGCGCCGGCACCGTTGACGTCACCGTCACAACCACGGGCGGGACATCGGCGACGTCGCCGGCCGACCACTTCACCTTCGAACCGATCCCGACGGTGTCGTCAGTCGTGCCCGCAGCCGGACCGCTGGTCGGTGGTACGGCCGTCACCATCACGGGCACCGGCTTCGTCGCCGGCGCCACGGTGCGCTTCGGGGCGACCCTCGCCACGGGGGTCGTGGTCCATTCGACGACCTCCATCACCGTCACCTCGCCGTCCGCTGCCGCCGGCACCGTGAACGTGACCGTGACCACGCCCGGGGGCACGTCGGCGTCGACCACCGCCGATCACTTCACCTACGACCCGGTCCCGACGGTCACCCTGATCTCACCGGCGTCGGGACCGCAGACGGGTGGCTCGATCGTCACCGTCACCGGGACCGGCTTCGTCGCCGGGGCGACCGTGCACTTCGGGACGACACCCGGACTGCAGGTGGTCGTGGTCTCGTCCACGAAGCTCACCGTCAAGGTGCCCGCCGGCTCGGGCACGGTGCCGGTGACGGTGACGACGCCGGGAGGAACCTCCACCGCGGGGCCGAACGACTTCTACACCTATGAGGGGTACTGGCTGGTGGCTTCCGACGGCGGGCTGTTCGCCTTCGGCGGCGCGCCGTTCTACGGCTCGACGGGGAACATGCCCCTGAACAGTCCGGTCGTGGGGATGGCGTCGACGCCCGACGGCAAGGGCTACTGGCTGGTGGCCGCCGACGGCGGAATCTTCTCCTTCGGAGATGCGCACTTCTACGGCTCCACCGGCAACCTGCACCTCAACAAGCCGGTCGTGGGCATGGCAGCGACGCCCGACGGAAAGGGCTACTGGATGGTGGCCGCCGATGGTGGAATCTTCTCCTTCGGTGACGCCAAGTTCTACGGCTCCACCGGCAACCTGCATCTGGTGAAGCCGGTCGTGGGGATGGCGTCGACGCCCGACGGCAAGGGCTACTGGATGGTGGCGACCGACGGTGGACTCTTCTCGTTCGGTGATGCGGGCTTCCACGGTTCCGCTGCCGGTGTCGCAACGTCTCCGGTCGTCGGGATGTCCTCCTCGATCTCCGGCGGGGGCTACTGGATGGTGACCGACACCGGGACGGTCTTTGCCTACGGGGATGCGACCCTCCACGGCTCGGTCACCAACCCCAGCAGCCCCATCGTGGGTATCGCCGAGACCAGCGATGCCGGCGGGTACTGGCTCACATCGGCCGACGGAGCGGTCTATGCCTTCGGTGACGCCGGGTACATGGGATCGATGGCCGGAGTGGTGCTCAACAAGCCGATCGTCGGCGTCGCCGGCGCGGCGTCACGGACGTGACCGTCGTGGCTCCGGTCCCATCGGAGGTGACGTCGCCGGGCAGTGCAACGACGGCGGACTTCCTGGTCAGCATGGTGTCTAACCTTCGACTTGAACTTGAGGGTTGCTGTTGAGTCCCCAGGTGCGGCACACAAACCCGGCGGGCGGAGCCCCCGTTGCAGGCCCCCGGTCGGGGATCCGCTGGACGGCACACAGGACCCCGAGGCGCTCGGCCTCGGGGTCGACCGTCAGGGGAGGATGCCGACCGTGGCACCTGGTACTTCGGCCTGGCGGCACCCTCGGACCGGCTGGTCGTCGCACCGGCCACATGTCCGACGTCGGACCTGAGAAGCACGTCTGCCCGCGACGTTCTGAAGTCGGCATCGGCGGCCGAATGGTCGTGAGAGACGCCCTGAATTGTCAACGGATTCCCAAGTCGAATGCGTCGTTCAAGCATCCGTGCAGCGCCCGAAACCCAGGGCTATCGTGCGGGCGTCGCAGCCGAAGCGGGCGGGTGACGCCCCACGTCAATGAGATCGCAATTGCTGTTGCAGCACGCATGAAAGTCGACGACATCACGTACAGCATCGTGTCGTTCCGATCACCGCGAGACATCAATAGGGGAGATGGAGCATGAGGAAAGCGGCCGTAGCACTGGTGTCCGCAGTGGCGCTCTTGATGGCGAGCCTCGGCATGGTGGCGGGAACGTCGCTTGCCGGCATCGGTGTCACCGACGCCGGGGCCGCAACACCGAACCCACTCATGCTGGTCACCGCGTTCACCCCGAACGCGGTGACACCGGTCGACATCAGCGGGGCCACTCCAGTGGCGGCAACCGCGGTGACCGTGGGGACGGCACCCCGCGGGGTTGCCATCACCCCCAACGGCAAGTGGGGCCTCGTCGCCAACACCACGTCCAATTCGCTGTCGTTCCTCAATCTGTCGGTCTACCCGCCGGTAGTGGCCACCACGCTTTCGTCGGCCTCATTCAACGGTCCCCGGGGCATCGCCGTCACGCCCAACGGGGCCACTGCGGTTGTAACCAACAATGCCGGCAACTCGGTGTCGTTCGTCAACCTGGCCACCACGTCGGTCACGTCGACCATCAACCTCGGGGGTCCCACCGGACCCTGGGGCGTGGCTATCACCCCTGACGGCACGAGGGCGCTGGTCGCGGACAGCGGCAGCGCCCAGGTGACCATGTTCACCGGACTGAACTCCTCCCCGGCCATCAACACGTCGGTGACCGTCGGGACGACGCCGAGGACGGTCGCCATCACCCCCGACGGCACCAAGGCCTACGTGCCCAATTCGGGGACCACCACGGTGACGCCCCTCACGGGGGTCAACGGCACCCTGGCCGTGGGTGCGAACATCACCGGTTTCACCGCCCCCTTCGCGGTGGCCATCTCGCCCGACGGCAAGACGGCCTACGTCACCGACAACACCGCCAACAGCGTGACGCCGATCACGATCGCCACCAATACCAAGGGAGCCGCCATCACCGGCTCGGGCGCCACGGTGCTGAACGGCGCCTACGGGATCACCATCAGTCCGAACGGCGCCACTGCGTACGTCGCCAACAGTGCGGCCAGCGGTACCAACGCCAACACGATCTCTCCCATCACGCTGGGCACGTCCACCGTGGGGGCGGCGGTGGCCGTCGGGGCCGGGCCGCAGTTCATGGCCGTCACCAACGGCGGCATCCCGGCGGTGAACGTCGTCTCGCCCAACGCCGGTCCGCTGGTGGGGGGCACCACCGTCACGATCACCGGCTCCGGCTTCACCGGTGCCACCGGGGTGAGCTTCGGCGGCAGCGCGGCCACCGGGGTCACGGTCCTCTCGGACACGACGATGACAGCGGTGTCTCCGGCAGGCTCGGGAACCGTCGACGTGACGGTGACCGGACCGGGGGGAACATCCGCCACGTCGAGTGCCGACCAGTTCACCTATGACCCGGTGCCCACGGTCACCGGGCTCGCTCCGAGCGCCGGTGTCCCGGCGGGTAACACTTCGGTCACTATCAGTGGCACCGGGTTCACCGGCGCCAGCGCGGTGAAGTTCGGTGCGACCAACGCCTCGTCGTTCACGGTCAACTCGTCGACGATGATCACGGCCACCTCGCCGGCCGGCCCGGTCAACACGGCCACCAACGTGACCGTGACCACACCGGGAGGGACCAGCGCGACCTCAGCAGCCGACCTCTTCGCCTGGGAGAACGCGCCCACGGTCACGTCGGTGAACCCAACCGGTGGCCCGACGCCGGGTGGCACGTCGGTGGCCATCACCGGGACGGGCTTCCTCAACGCCACCTCCGTCCACTTCGGCGCAGCCGCCTCCACGTCCTTCACGGTCAACAGTCCGACGTCGATCACGGCGACATCGCCGCCGAATCCGGCGGGCGCGACATCGGTGACAGTGACGACGGGCGTCGCCACGAGCGGTGGTGCCACCACCTTCAACTACGTGACACCGCCGGTCGTCACCGGCGTGTCCCCGGTGGCGGGACTTCCCGGCGGTGGCACCACCGTCACCATCACCGGTACCAGCTTCACCGGCGCCACGCTGGTGAAATTCGGCGCCACCACGGCCACGCCCTTCACCGTCAACTCGGCCACGAAGATCACGGCGACATCCCCGGCCGGTTCCGCAGGCACGACCGTCGACGTCACGGTCACGACGACCGGTGGTACTTCGGCCACCGGTTCCGCTGACCATTTCACGTATGAGAACGCGCCCACGGTCACCGGTCTGTCACCGGATGCCGGATCGACGAGCGGCGGGGGATCGGTGGTCATCTCCGGCACCGGCTTCATCGGGGCATCGACCGTGCACTTCGGCGCGACGAGCACCACGGCGTTCACCGTCAACTCGACAACCCAGATCACGGTTACGCCACCGGCGGGGTCCGGCACGGTGCATGTGACGGTGACCACGCCGATCGCCACCAGCGTCACGTCGTCGGCGGATCTCTATACCTACGGCGCACCCGTCGTGACCCTCGTGAGCCCCAAGTCGGGCCCGACAACCGGTGGCACGACCGTGTCCATCACCGGGACCGGCTTCACCAACACCACCTCGGTCGCATTCGGAGCCACGCCGGCCAGCTCGTTCACGGTGAACTCGGATACGTCCATCACGGCCACCACATCGGCGGCCTCGGCCGGCACAGTGGACGTGTCGGTGTCCAACGCCTTCGGCACCAGCGCGGTGACGCTCGCCGACAAGTTCACCTTCGGCGTGCCCGTCGTGACGGGTGTCAGTCCCAATGCAGGCGGAACCGCCGGTGGCACCTCGGTGATGGTGACCGGCACCGGGTTCTCCAGTGCCACCGACGTCCAGTTCGGAGGACTCGAACAGAATTCGTTCACCATCAATTCGGACACGTCGATCACGGTCGTCACGGCGTCGACCTCGGCCGGCACCGTGGACGTGACGGTGATCAACGCGGTGGGCACGAGCACCACATCACCTGCCGACCTCTACACGTTCGGCACGCCGGTCGTCAGCGGCGTCTCCCCGATGGCGGGCCCGGCGACCGGCGGCAACTCGGTCGTCATAGCCGGTTCCGGGTTCACCAGCGCCACGTCAGTCCAGTTCGGCGGCACCGCTGCCACCACCTACACCGTGAACTCGGACACGCAGATCACCGTGACGGCACCTGCCGGCTCCGGCACCGTCGACGTAACCGTGGCCAATGCCGCCGGCACCAGCGTCACCACCCAGTCCGATCTGTACACGTACGGCCCTCCCGTCGTCACCGGCGTCAGTCCGAATGCCGGCGACGTGTCGGGAGGCACCGTCGTCACCATCACCGGATCCGGCTTCTCGAGCGCGAATGACGTCGACTTCGGCACATTCGACGCCAGTTCCTTCAGCATCGACTCCGACACGCAGATCACCGCCACGACTTCGCCGGGAACAGGCACGGTGGACGTGACCGTGTCGAACGTCGAGGCCACCAGCGCGCACGTCGCCGGCCGACCTGTACACGTATGGTCCGCCCGTGGTGACGGCCGTCGTTCCGAACGCGGGTGCCGTCACCGGCGACACGACGGTCTTCATCACCGGCTCTGGCTTTGCCAACGCCACGTCGGTGGACTTCGGGGCCACCGCGGCCAGCTCGTACACGATCAACTCCGACTCGTTGATCACGGCCGTCACCGCCCCGGGGACGGGCACCGTCGACGTCACGGTCACCAATGCCGACGGCACGAGCAGCACGTCCTCGGCCGACCTCTACACCTTCGGCGCGCCGAGCGTCACCGCCGTCAGTCCGAATGCGGGCGATACTGCCGGCAACACGTCGGTCACCATCACCGGTACCGGCTTCACCAACGCCACCGCCGTGAACTTCGGCGCCGATCCGGCGAGCGCCTTCACCATCACGTCGGACACCCAGATCACCGCCACCACACTTCCGGGCTCGGGCACGGTGGACGTCACCGTGGCCAATCTCGACGGCACCAGCGCCACGTCCCTGGCCGACCTCTACACGTTCGGACCGCCCGTGGTGACGGCCATCGCCCCGACCGCGGGTCCGTCCGCCGGCGGCACATCGGTGACCATCACCGGTAGTGGCTTCGCCAATGCCACCGCCGTCAGCTTCGGCGCCACCGCGGCCAGCACCTTCACCGTCGACTCGGACACCTCGATCACGGCCACCACAGCGGCCGCGGCCGCGGGCACGGTCGACGTCACCGTGGCCAACGCCGACGGCACCAGTCAGCACGTCCCCCGTCGACCTCTTCACCTACGGGTCGCCGACCGTGACGGCCGTCAGCCCGGGCGCGGGGCCGACGACCGGTGGCACGGTCGTCACCATCACCGGCACCGGACTGACCAATGCCACCGCCGTCAGCTTCGGCGCCACGGCGGCGTCGAGCTTCACGGTCAACTCGGATACGTCCATCACCGCCACGACGAATCCGGCTGCAGCCGGCACAGTGGATGTGACCGTGGCCAACGACGCCGGCACCAGTGCGACCTCGTCCGCAGACCAGTTCACCTACGGTGCTCCTGCGGTCACGGCCATCAGCCCGAACGCGGGGACGACGGCCGGCGGCACATCGGTCACCATCACGGGTAGCGGCTTCGCCAATGCCACCGCCGTCAGCTTCGGCGCCACCGCGGCCAGCACCTTCACGGTCAACTCGGACACGTCGATCACCGCCACCACGGCCCCGGCCGCACCTGGCACCGTGGACGTCACCGTGGCCAACGCGGCCGGAACCAGCGCGACCTCGTCCGCCGACCTCTTCACCTACGGTGCGCCCATCGTGACGATGATTAGCCCGACGGCGGGCGCCGCCGCGGGCGGCACCGTCGTCAACATCACCGGCACCGGCTTCACGAACGCCACCGCGGTCAGTTTCGGCGCCGCGGCGGCATCGACGTTCACCATCAACTCCGACACCTCGATCACGGCCACCACTTCGGCGGCCCCCGCAGGCACGGTGAACGTGACCGTGGCCAATGTGGCCGGCACCAGCGCCACCTCGGCGGCCGACCTGTTCACCTTCGGTGTGCCCGAGGTCACGGCCGTCAGCCCGAACGCGGGCTCGACCGCCGGTGGCACGTCGGTGACCATCACCGGCTCCGGGTTCGCCAGTGCCACGGCCGTCAAGTTCGGCGCCACGGCGGCCAGCTCGTTCACCGTCAACTCGGACACGTCGATCACCGCCACCACGGAGGCTGCGACCGCCGGCCCGGTGCACGTGACCGTGGCCAACGCGGCCGGCACCAGCGCCACCTCGGCGGCGGACCTGTTCACCTTCGGTGTCCCCGTGGTCGCAGCCATCAGCCCGAACGCGGGCACGACGGCCGGCGGCACGGTCGTCACCATCACCGGCAGCGACTTCACCAATGCGTCCGCGGTCAGCTTCGGCGCCACCGCGGCGTCGTCGTTCACCGTCAACTCGGACACGTCGATCACCGCCACCACGGCGGCTGCGGCCGCCGGCACGGTCGACGTCACCGTGGCCAATGCCGCCGGCACCAGCGCCACCTCCGCGGCCGACCTCTTCACCTACGGCGCCCCGATCATCACCAGCCTGGTGCCGAACGCCGGCGTCGTCACCAACAGCGTGACCATCCACGGAACCGGGTTCACCAACGTGACGAGCGTGTCGTTCGGTGCGGCTACGGCCGTGTTCGTGGTGGTCTCCGATTCGCTGATCTCGGTCAATGTCCCACCCGGTTCGGGCACTGTGCACGTGACGGCGACCAATGCTGCCGGCACCAGCACCACCTCGGCGGCCGACCTGTTCACCTACGGAACCCCGGTCGTCACGTCGATCAACCCGACCGAAGGTCCGACGGCCGGCGGCACGTCGGTCGCGATCACCGGTAGCGGGTTCACCAACGCCACCGGGGTCAAGTTCGGTGTCAATGCGGCGTCCAGCTTCACCGTCAACTCGGACACTTCGATCACCGCCACCACCTCGGCGACCAGTGCCGGCACGGTCGACGTGACCGTGGCCAACGCGGCCGGGTCCAGCGCCGACGTCGGCGGCCGACCTCTTCACGTTCGGGCCTCCGACGGTCACCGCCGTCAACCCGAATGCCGGCCCGACGTCGGGCGGGACGTCGGTGACGATCCACGGCTCGGGATTCGAGTACGCGACGGCCGTCCACTTCGGCGCAGCCGCCGCCAGCTCGTTCACCATCGATTCCGACTCTTCGATCACGGCGGTGACCGCCGCCGCCGGCGCCGGTGCCGTCAACGTGACCGTGGCCAACGGTGTCGGTACGAGCGCGACCTCGCCTGCCGATCTCTACACGTTCGGCCCGCCCGACGTGACGGCGGTCGTCCCGGGGGCCGGCCCGACGGCCGGCGGCACCACGGTGACCATCACGGGTGCCGGGTTCGCAGGTGCCACCGCCGTCAAGTTCGGCACCAACGCGGCCAGCTCGTTCACGGTCAACTCGGACACATCCATCACCGCCACCACGGCACCGGCTGCGGCGGGCACCGTCGACGTGATCGTGACCAACTCGGCAGGTAGCAGCGGGACCTCGCCGGCCGACCTGTTCACCTTCGGCGCACCCGTCGTGACGGGCATCAGTCCGACGTCGGGTTCGAGCGGCGGCGGCACGTCGGTCACCATCAGCGGAACGGGCTTCGCCAACGCCACCGCCGTCAAGTTCGGCACGGCGTCGGCCAGCTCCTTCACCGTGAACTCGGACACCTCGATCACCGCCACCACGGCGGCCGCGGCGGTCGGCACCGTCGATGTCACCGTGGTCAACGCGGCCGGTACCAGCACCACGTCGCCCGCCGACCAGTACACGTTCGCGGCGCCGGTGATCACGGCCATCAGCCCGAATGCGGGCACGACCGCGGGCGGCACGTCCGTGACCATCACCGGCACGGGCTTCACCAACGCCACCGTGGTCAAGTTCGGTTCGACGGCGGCATCGTCGTTCACCGTCAACTCGGACACGTCGATCACGGCCACCACGGCCGCAGCCTCGGCCGGTACGGTCGCCGTCTCCGTCGCCAATGCCACCAGTTCCAGTTCGGCCGCGCCGGCCGACCTCTACACCTACGGTGCCCCCGTGGTGACGGGTGTCGCCCCGAATGCGGGCCCGACCGCGGGCGGCACGGTGGTTACCATCACCGGCACGGGCTTCACCAACGCCACCGCCGTCAAGTTCGGCACGACGGCGGCGTCGTCGTTCACGGTGAACTCGGACACGTCGATCACGGCCACCACGGCACCGGAGGCGGCGGGGACGGTCAACGTGACCGTGGCCAACGCGGCCGGTACCAGCGCCACCTCGGCGGCCGATCGCTTCACCTTCGGGGCTCCCGGCGTGACCGGCATCGACCCGAACGCCGGCCCGACGGCGGGCGGCACGTCGGTGACCATCACCGGCAGCGGGTTCGCCAGCGCCACCGCCGTCAGCTTCGGCGCCACCGCGGCGTCGTCGTTCACGGTCGTTTCGGACACCACCATCACCGCCACCACGGCCGCGGCCGCGGCCGGCACCGTCAACGTGACGGTGGTCAACGTGACCGGCACCAGCGCCGTCACACCGGCCGATCTCTTCACCTACGGCGTGCCCGTCGTCTCCGCCATCAGCCCGGTCGCGGGCTCGACGGCCGGCGGCACGGTGGTCGCCATCACCGGCACCGGCCTCAGCAACGTCTCGACGGTGAAGTTCGGCGCCACGGCGGCATCGACATTCACCGTCAACTCGGATACGTCGATCACGGCCACAACCGCCCCGGCGTCGGCCGGCACGGTGGACGTGACCGCGGCCAATGCCGCCGGTACCAGCGCCACTTCGGCGGCCGATCTCTTCACCTACGGCGCCCCGGTCGTCACCTCGACGGCCCCGAAGGCGGGCCCGACCGCCGGTGGCACGGTGGTGACCATCACCGGTTCCGGCTTCACCCACGCCACTGCGGTGAAGTTCGGCACCACGGCGGCCAGTACGTTCACGGTCGACTCGGATACGTCGATCACGGCCACCACCGCCCCGGCGTCGGCCGGCACGGTGCACGTGACCGTGGCCAACGCCGCCGGGACTAGCGGGGTGTCGGGGGCCGACCTCTACACCTACGGGGCCCCGGGGGTGACGGGTGTCGCCCCGAATGCGGGACCGACCGCGGGCGGCACGTCGGTGACCATCACCGGCAGCGGGTTCTCCGCCGCCACCGCCGTCAGCTTCGGCGCCACGGCGGCATCGACGTTCACGGTCGACTCGGACACCTCGATCACCGCCACCACGGCGGCGGCCGCCGCCGGCACGGTGGACGTGACCGTGGCCAACGCCGCCGGCACAAGTGCGACGTCTGCAGCCGATCTCTTCACGTACGGCGCCCCCGTGGTGACGGGTATCGCCCCGAAGGCGGGCCCGACCGCCGGTGGCACGGTGGTCACCATCACCGGTACCGGTCTGACCAACGCCACCACGGTGAAGTTCGGCTCGACCGATGCGACGACGTTCACCGTGAACTCGGACACGTCGATCACGGCCACCACGGCACCGGAGGCGGCCGGGACGGTCGACGTGACGGTGGCCAACGCCGGCCGGCACCAGCGCCACTTCGGCGGCCGATCTCTTCACCTTCGGCGCACCGGACGTGACCGCCATCGCCCCGAACGCCGGGCCATCGACCGGCGGCACGATGGTCACCATCACCGGGACCGGCTTCACCAATGCCACCACGGTCAAGTTCGGCACCACGGCGGCCAGCACGTTCACGGTCAACTCGGATACGTCGATCACGGCCACCACGGCACCGGCGGCCGCCGGCCCCGTGAACGTCACGGTGGCCAACGCCGTCGGCACCAGCGCCACGTCACCCGCTGACGTCTTCACCTACGGCACCCCGGCCGTCACCGCCATCAACCCGAACGCGGGTTCGACCGCCGGCGGCACGGTGGTCGCCATCACCGGCACCGGCTTCACCAACGCCACGACGGTCAAGTTCGGCACCACGGCGGCATCGACGTTCACAGTGAACTCCGACACGTCGATCACGGCCACCACGGCGCCGGAGGCGGCCGGTACGGTCAACGTGACGGTGGTCAACGCGGCCGGCACCAGTGCAACGTCGCACGCCGACCTGTACACGTTCGGCGTCCCGGCCGTCACGTCGGTCAGCCCGACGGCCGGTCCGGTGGCCGGCGGCACGGTGGTCACCATCACCGGTACCGGCTTCACCAACGCCACCGCCGTCAAGTTCGGCACCACGTCGGCGTCGGGCTTCACGGTGAACTCGGACACCTCGATCACGGTGTCCTCGCCGGCCCAGTCGGCCGGCACCGTGGACGTCACCGTGGCCAATGCCGCCGGCACGAGCTCGACCAGCGCCGCCGACCACTTCACCTACGACCCGGTCCCGGTGGTCACCTCGATCAGCCCGACATCGGGCGTGCTCTCGGGTGGCACCACCGTCACCGTCAACGGCACCGGCTTCACCGCCGGATCGACCGTCAAGTTCGGCTCCCTGACGGCGACCGGTGTCACCGTGGTCTCGTCCACGAAGCTGACGGCCAAGAGCCCGGCGGCCGGAGCGGGCACGGTCAATGTCACGGTGACGACGCCGGGTGGCACGTCCGCCGTCGCCAACGCCGGCAAGTTCACCTACGAGGGGTACTGGATGTCGGCCTCCGACGGTGGCATCTTCTCCTTCGGTGGGGCCCACTTCTACGGCTCGACCGGGAACCTGGTGCTCAATAAGCCGATCGTGGGCATGGCGTCCACGCCCGACGGCAAGGGCTATTGGCTGGTCGCCTCCGACGGTGGCATCTTCTCCTTCGGGGACGCCCACTTCTACGGCTCGACCGGCAACCTCGTGCTCAACCAGCCGGTCGTGGGCATGGCCGCCACCCCGTCGGGACACGGCTATTGGCTGGTCGCCTCCGACGGTGGCATCTTCTCCTTCGGGGACGCCCACTTCTACGGCTCGACCGGCAACCTGATGCTCAACAAGCCGATCGTGGGCATGTCGTCGACCCCGACGGGCAACGGTTACTGGATGGTCGCAGCCGACGGCGGCATCTTCACCTTCGGCGGGGCCCACTACGAAGGGTCGGGATCGGGGCGCACGTCGAGCCCGGTGGTCGGCATGGCCGCCACGCCCACCGGCAACGGGTACTGGATGGTGGCGGCTTCCGGCACCGTGCTCGCCTTCGGGGACGCGCCGTTCCTCGGCCCGAACAACCCGAACCCGTCACAGCCCATCGTGGGCATCGGCGGCACGAGCACCGGCAAGGGCTACTGGCTGGCAGGTTCGGACGGTTCGGTCTACACCTTCGGGGACGCCGTCTTCGCCGGCTCACTCGTCGGCCTACCCCTCAACAAACCCATCGTCACCATCGCCCCGGTCCTTTGAGCCGGGGGGAGGGTGTAACCGCCGGCCGGCGGGTGCCGGCCGGTCGACGACGGTCGGCCGTCGTTGCGGCCGGCGTGGCGCTGGCGGGGGTCATGATGGCGGCGTGTTCATCGTCGACGCCGTCGCCGCCCGGAGTCGCACCCGGGATCTACCTGCGGCAGTCGGGCTCGGGCAACACGACATCGGTGCCGGTGACCCTGCCGGCCACGTGGGCGGGCGTGTGGACGTTCCACTGCCCGGGTGCAACCACCCGGCAGCCGTTCACGGTCACCGCCCATCCCGGTTCGGGCAATGTCGTCCCCATGACCCACCAGGTGGGGATCGGCGGCGCCGGCCGCAACATCTTCAACGGCGCGGGCAGCTACACGTTCGTGGTGGCCACGACGTGCCAGTGGACGCTGGCGGTGACCACACCGGCGGCGTCGGCCACGACCGTGCCCGTCACCAGCACCTCGAAAGCCACGACCACCACCAAGGGCTGACGCGTCCCGACGGGCGGTCACGCAGGCCGCCAGGTGGGGGTGGGCCCCCGGGCCGGCGGGGTCAGGCGTCGACGGTGTCGGCGGCCGCCTCGGCCTCGTCGAGCCCCTGGGCCAGGGTGTTCCAGCTGAGGGTGGCGCACTTGATACGGACCGGGAACTTCACGACGCCCTGGAGGGCGGCCAGCTCACCGAGGGTCTCGGTGTCGACCGGCGCGATGTCGCCGTCCCCGTCGCCGTCCCCGTCGTGTTCCGCTCCGGGAAGGGTGGCCTCGTGGATGGACATCATCCCCTTGAAGGTGGCGATGAGGTCGCGGGCCTCGGTGACCGACCTGCCCTTGACGGCGGCCGACATCATCGAGGCCGACGACTGGCTGATCGAGCAGCCGGTACCGCCGATCTTGATGTCGGTGACGGCCCCGCCGTCGACGTCGAGGGTGACGACGACCTCGTCGCCGCAGAGGGGATTGAAGCCCTCGACCCGCACCGCCGGTGGCGATGCGAGCTCGCCCCGATTCCGCGGCGATCGGTAGTGGTCGAGGATGATCTCGCGGTAGAGGTCCTCCAACCCGGCCATTCAGTGAGCTCCCATCGCCATCGGGCCGGCGGGTCCGCCGGCGGCCGTCGCAGGCCGCCCCGGTCGGCGGCTGGCGCCCCCAGGGTACCGGTCGCCCCTCATCCGAAGAACCGTGCCGTGGCCTCGAGCCCGTCGGCCAGCCGGTCGACGTCGGAGCGGTCGTTGTAGAGGGCGAAGGAGGCCCTGGCCGTGGCGGACACGCCCAGGCGGCGCATGAGGGGCTTGGCACAGTGGTGGCCGGCCCGTATGCACACCCCGTGCTCGTCCAGGACCTGCGACAGGTCATGGGGATGGATCCCCCTGAACGCGAACGAGATCACGCCGCCCCGGCCGGCGGGGTCCGCCGGGCCGAAGACGGTGAGATCGTCACCGAAGCGGTCGGCCAGCGTGTCCAGGGCATAGCCGGTGAGGTCCATCTCGTGGGCCCTGATCCGCTCCATGCCCACCTCGGACAGGTAGTCGACGGCGGCGCCCAGTCCGATGGCCTCGGTGATGGGCGGTGTCCCCGCCTCGAAGCGCCACGGGATGTCGTTGGGGGTGAAGCCGTCCTTGCGGACGTCGAGGATCATCTCGCCGCCGCCCATGAACGGCGGCAGGTCGGCCAACAACTCCTCGCGACCCCACAGCACCCCTATACCGGTGGGGCCGAGCATCTTGTGGGCGCTGAACGCCAGGACGTCGACGTCGAGGGCGGTGACATCGGTCGGCAGATGGGGGACCGACTGGGCCCCGTCGGCCACCACCAGGGCGCCGGCCCGGTGGGCGACCGCGGCGATGTCGGCCACCGGATTGATCGTCCCCAGCACGTTGGACATGCACGTCACCGCCACGATCCTGGCCCCGTCGACCAGTTCGGGCAGCCGATCGAGCACGAGGACGCCGCGGTCGTCGACGGGGATCCACCGCAGCTCGATGCCGCGCTCGTCCGCCAGCATCAGCCACGGCACCACGTTGGCGTGGTGCTCCATCTCGGTGAGCACGACCGTGTCGCCGGACCGGAGGTGCCGGCGGCCCCACGTCTGTGCGATGAGATTGAGGGACTCGGTGGCGTTCTTGGTGAAGATCACCTCACGCCCGGGAACGGGCGCGCCGATGAACCGGCCGACGTTGGTGCGGGCGGCCTCGAACCGGCGGGTCGCCTCCTCGGCGATGCCGTAGACGCCGCGGTGGACGTTGGCGTGGGTGGTCTCCTCGAACGACCGCATGGCATCGAGCACCTGGCGCGGCCGCTGCGAGGAGGCGGCCGAGTCGAGGTAGACGACCGGGTGCCCGTCGCGCTCTGTGTCGAAGAGGGCGAAGTCCTTCCGCAGACCCGAGAGGTCGGCCTCGTCCGTGCCCCTAGGGGCGGCCCCGCCGGCCGGTGTCACCGGCGCCATCCGTCGTACCCCTCGGCCTCGAGCTGCCTCGCCAGCTCGGGCCCGCCCTCGGCCGCGACCCGGCCGTCGATGAGCAGGTGGACCCGGTCGGGGGCGAGCTCCTCGAGCATCCGGAGGTAGTGGGTGATGACCAGCACGCCCATGCCGGGCCGGTGGCCGCGCACGGTGCGCACGCCCCCGGCGACCATCCGCAGGGCGTCGACGTCGAGCCCGGAGTCGGTCTCGTCGAGGACGGCGATCTCCGGCTCGAGCATGGCCATCTGCAGGATCTCGTTGCGCTTGCGCTCGCCGCCGGAGAAGCCCTCGTTGAGATGGCGCTCCCCGAAGGCCGGGTCGATGCCGAGCTTGTCCATCCACTCCGTCATCGACAGCCGGATCTCGAGCACCGACAGGTCGGTGCCCCTGCGGGCGGACACGGCCTGGCGCAGGAACTGGACCACGGACACCCCGCCGATGGCCGACGGCTCCTGGAAGGCGAGGAACATCCCTGCCTTGGCCCGCACGTCGGCCGTCCACGACGTGACGTCCTCGCCCCGGAGCCGGATCGTGCCGGCGGTGACCGTGTATCCCGGGTCGCCGAGGAGGACCTTCGCCAGGGTCGATTTGCCGGAACCGTTGGGTCCCATCAGGGCGTGGACGGCACCTTCGGCCACCTCGAGGTCGAGCCCCCGGAGAATGGGGCCGCCCTCCGCCTCCACGTGGAGGTTCTCCACGCTGAGCAGGGGCACCGTGGTGGTGGTGCCGCCGGTCGCCGCCTGTTCGGTGTCGCTGACCACAGTGGCAGTGTAGCCGCCGGGCCGGATTTCCCCTACGGGCATAGTGGGAATCGGGAGGGCCCGCGGGGACCCCCGTGGGGCGGGCCGGCGGGCGGGCACGCCCGACGGAGGCGCCGGTGCCGTCGGCCCGGACGCTTCCGGTACGGTGACCCGATGGCAGACCCGTGGACCTACGCCGGCGAGGTCACCACCCTGGACGCCCACGCCGGTTCGGTGACGCTCGTCGACGAGTCGACTTTCGCCATCAGCGCCGGAACGGGCGACATCCGCCTCGGTGGCGCCGAGGGGCTCTTCGTCCGGGACACGAGGATCCTCCACAGGTTCGAGCTGCTCATCAACGGTGCACCCACCGAGCCGCTCTCGGCCGTGAGCGGCGAACCGTTCTCGTCGACGTTCGTCTCGCGGTGCCGGCCCCCGGCCGGGCGGGCGGACTCCACCCTGATGGTCTTCCGGTCGCGCTACGTCGGCCAGGGGATGCGCGAGGACCTCGTCGTCCGCAACTTCGGCGACGAGCCGGCGTTCTGCACGATCGAGCTGCTGGTCGGGGCCGATTTCGCCGACCTGTTCGCGGTGAAGGAGGGACGGGTGGTCGGGACCGGGCCCGGCCAGAACGTGGTCGAGATCGTCAACGGCTCGGCCCCGGACGTGCGCCCGCCGGCCGAGGTCAGGGAGGGCGCCCCCGGCCTCGAGCGCAGCGCCGACACGATCACCTACGGCTACCGGCGGGGATCGGTGCGGCGGGGCGTCGAGCTCCGGTTCAACGGTCCGGTCCAGCTCACCGCCGACCTGGTCACCTACGAGGTGATCGTCCCGCCCCGGGGCGAGTGGCTGACGTGTATCGAGGTCGCACCGGTCATCGACGACGTGACCATCGACCCCCGCTACCGCTGCGGCCGGCCGGTCGAGCGGGCCGAGCCGGCCGAGCGGATGGCCCGCTGGCGCAGCCAGGTGCCCCAGGTCGAGACGGACCACGCCGGCCTCAGGAGGGTGGTCATGCGGAGCGCCGAGGACCTGGGCGCCCTGCGGATCTTCGATCCGGACTACCCCGAGCGGGTGGTGGTGGCGGCCGGCGCGCCCTGGTTCATGACCGTGTTCGGGCGCGACTCCCTGCTCACGGCCTGGATGGCCCTCCTCGTCGATCCCGATCTGGCCCGGGGCGTCCTCCAGACCCTGGCCCGGTTCCAGGGCACCGACGTCGATCCCCGCCACGACGAGGAGCCGGGCCGCATCCTCCACGAGATGCGCTTCGGCGACGCCGCCTCCCTCTCGCTCGGTGGCGGCAGCATCTACTACGGCACCGCCGACGCCACCCCCCTCTTCGTCATGCTCCTGGGCGAGCTGCGACGGTGGGGCGTCGCCCGGGAGCTCGTCGACGAGCTCCTGCCCAACGCCGAGCGGGCCATCGCCTGGATCGACGAGTTCGGCGACGCCGACGGCGACGGCTACGTGGAGTACCGCCGGAGCACCGACCGGGGACTGGCCAACCAGGGCTGGAAGGACAGCTGGGACGGCATCCGCTACGCCGACGGCCGCGTCGCCGAGGCCCCCATCGCCCTCTGCGAGGTGCAGGCCTACGTCTACGGTGCCTACCTGGCCCGGGCCCACTTCGCCTTCGAGGTCGGTGACGAGTCCACCTACGACCGGTTCAGGGCCAAGGCGGCCGGGCTGAAGGCGGCGTTCAACCGCGACTTCTGGCTGGAGGACCGCCAGTGGTTCGCCGTCGGCCTGGATCGCGACAAGCGGCCGATCGACTCGCTGACGTCCAACATCGGCCACTGCCTGTGGACCGGCATCATCGACGAGGACAAGGCCCAGGCGGTGGCCAGGCACCTGCTGTCGCCCAAGATGTTCAGCGGCTGGGGCCTCAGGACGTTGAGCGCCGAGAGCGGGGGGTACAACCCGATCAGCTACCACTGCGGGTCGGTGTGGCCCCACGACACGGCCATCGTCGCCGCCGGCCTGGCCCGCTACGGCTTCTACGACGGCGCCCTCCAGCTCATCATGGGCGTCCTGGACGCCGCCGCCGCCCAGGGCGGCCGGCTCCCCGAGCTGTTCAGCGGCCTGGACCGGGGCGAGCTCCAGGTGCCCGTGGGCTACCCCACCTCGTGCTCGCCCCAGGCCTGGGCGGCCGCGTCCCCGCTGCTCTGCCTGCGCACGCTGCTGCGCCTCGACCCCTGGGTGCCCTACTCCAAGACGTGGCTGTGTCCCAACCTGCCCGAGGACATCGGCTACCTGAAGGTGGCCGGCATACCGCTGGCGGGCAGCCGGGTCACGGTCGAGGCCGGCTCGGAGGTGCCCGGAGGGGTGGCCGTCACCGGACTGCCGAAAGAGATCGAGCTGATCGGGGAGCCCCGCCGTCCGTCGACGGCGCTGTGACCGGGCGCCCGGCGGACCGGCGCCGCCACAGGGCCCTGACGGCGGCCGTCACCACGGCCGCGGTGGCGATGAGCGGCAGGGGACCGAGCTCGAAGCGGAACCGCTCGTTCTCGCCCACCTCGACCAGCGTGGTGACCACGAAGGCGTAGGTGGTCGTCACCCAGACGAAGGCCAGTCCGGCCGCCTGGTCGGGCGCGCCTCTCCGTCGGCGCCAGGCGAGGACGGGGACCGCCGCCAGCGTGACCGCCATCAGCGCCACCGCCTGGTAGGAGAGCCAGTCGGTGGGTGGGTCCACGTGGGCGAACACGGCGAGCAGGGGCAGCACGGGGTCGATGTGCGGCTGCCAGCCGACGTAGCGGTCGTAGACCTTGGTGTAGCCCTCCAGCCGCTTCCAGTTGGACAGGTCGGAGAAGTTCTCGTCGGTCGGCGACACCCACACCCTGGCGTCGAGCTCGAGGTCGGCGGCATAGACGGCGGGATGGGCGCGGATGTAGGTGAGGTCGGCCGACAGGTACTGCGAGGAGATGTCGATGTAGAGGGGATTGTTGAAGTTGGCGGCGCCGTCGGCCTTGAGGAGCTCGTCGAGGGCGGCCACGCCGGTGTGTCGGGTGCGCACGTAGCGGGGTACGTAGTGGTCGGGGGTGCCGAAGGAGGGGACCGAGGCCAGGGTGGACAGCCGCCCCTGCCGCTCGAGCGCCCGGAGCTGGGCCGGGGGTGCCTTGTAGAGCACCATGCGGGCCAGGTTCATCCCCAGCCAGCTGCTGGTGGTGGTGGTCCCGAACATGGCCGCGTCCTTGACGGCCCAGAGGCCGACGAGGACCACGGGCACCGCCGCCGCGCCCACCACCCGCCGCCACTGCCTCCGGAGGGCGACGACCACGGGGGCGGCGGCGAGGACGACCCACGCCAGCTGGTACGTGCTGTTGACCAGGTACAGGGCGGCCACCGCGCCGAAGAAGGCGATCCCCCAGCCCCATCTGGTCGTGCGTACGAAGCGCACTCCACTGCACGCCGCCAGGGTGGCGAACGCCGCCGACGGGTAGGCGTAGGTGAACCAGTTCTCGTAGAGGACGAACGCCGGGTCGAGCACGATGCCGACGACGACGACCGCACACGCCACCCAGGCGGGCACGCCCAGGTCGCACAGGAGCACGTAGGCGGCGGTCACGATGACGAGGCCGAGGCCGAGCGAGCAGGTCACCTCGAACGGGTGGCGGAGGGCCGCCGGCAGGTGGAGGACGAGGCCGGCGTAGAGGTTGAAGAGGGGCGGCTGGCTGTTCAGGTGCCAGACCGATGCCACCAGGTCGTGCCGGAGGAGGCGGACGTCGAGGAGCTGCCACATGTCGTGGGCCGACGCGCCCTGCAGGTCGTCGTCGTCCATGCGTACCCCGGCCAGGGCGAAGACGACCCTCGAGGCGGCGAAGGCGGCCACGGTGGTGACGAGGGCAGCGTGGGGGACGGGCCTGCGCCCGGTCGACCCCCGGGAGCGCGTCTCCCCCCGGGCGTCGCTCTCCACGGTCTGCAACTGTAGTGAGGCCGGCAACGGGGGCGGCTGCGGCTTCGGGTGGTTCCCGGTACGGCCCGCCCGGCGCACCCACCGGGGACCGTGCCGGCGGTAGGTTCTAGGATCGTCCAGCCGGACCGTCGCCCGTGGGGTGGGCGTCGCCGGGGGTCGATGGCACGGCGGACGGTGACCGCCGGGGCGCCGGAAGGACCGGGAGGGCCCGTTGGGGGAAGCAGCAGTCGAGGTCCCAGTGGACCGTATCGGGCCCCGCCTCGCCTACGTCCCCGGGCTCGACGGCATCCGGGCCGTCTCGATCCTCGGGATCATGGCCAACCACGGTGGTCTGGGGTTCGCCGCCGGCGGGTTCATCTCGGTGAACGTGTTCTTCGTGCTGAGCGGGTTCCTGATCACGACGCTGCTGGTCAAGGAGTGGGCCACCTCGGGGACGATCCGGCTGAAGCGGTTCTGGGCCCGGCGCGCCCGCCGGCTGCTGCCGGCGCTGTTCGCGCTGCTGGCCGGCATCGCCGTCTACGCATGGCTGTTCGCCCCGTCGGGGACCCTCGCCTCCCTCCGCCTGGACGGGCTCTCGACGCTGCTCTACGTGGGCAACTGGCACCAGATCCTCACCAACCAGAGCTACTTCGGCCAGACGGCCCTGCCGTCACCCCTCCTGCACACCTGGACGCTGGCCATCGAGGAGCAGTTCTACCTGGTGTGGCCGCTGGTCGTCCTGGGCCTGCTCAAGTGGGGGCGCTCGGTCAGGTTCCTCTTCGTGACCTCGGTGGTGGCCGCCGTCGCCTCCGCGCTGGAGATGGCGTGGCTGTTCCGTCCCGGCTTCGACCCCAGCCGCCTTTACTACGGCACCGACACCCGGGCCCAGGACCTGTTGATCGGTGCGGCCCTGGCCTTCGCCCTGTCCCGTCGCCCGGTGGCGGCCACGCCGCGGGGCAGGGCCGCCCTCACGTGGACGGCCGTGGCCGGGGCGGCCGTCTTCGCCACCGAGTGGATCCGGCTGAACGCGTCCTCGGCGTTCCCCTACGTCGGGGGGTTCTTCATGGCCGACGTGGCCGTGGCCCTCGTCATCCTGGGCGTCTACCAGAACCCGGCGGGCCTGCCCGCCCGGGTCCTGGGCTTCCGGCCGCTCGCCTTCGTCGGCAAGATCTCCTACGGGCTCTACCTCTGGCACTGGCCGGTGTTCCTGACGCTCGACGCCGCCCGCACCGGCCTGACCGGGTGGCCCCTGTTCGCCGAGCGGTTCGCCGTGAGCTTCGTCATCGCGGTGGCGTCGTCGCACTTCCTCGAGATCCCCATCCGCAAGGGCGCCGTGCGGTCGTGGCGGCCGTGGGTGCTCACCCCCGTCGCCGTGGGCGGGTGCGCGGTGGCCCTACTGGTCTCCACGGTCACCCCGTCGGTGGCGGCCGCGGCCGGTTCCACCTTCGCGCCGGTCCCGCCCCCGGCCCATCCCGTGCCGGCGGCGGCCCGCACCAAGGTGCTCTTCGTGGGCGACTCCCTGTCGGTGACCACCTTCTTCGCCACCCTCCCCGACGCCGTCTCCTACGGGCTCGCCTACGAGTACGGCCCGCACACCGGCTGCGGACTGGCCACCGCGCTGCCCCTCGAGGTCCGCGGCGTGGTCGGGGAGCCGTTCACCGGCTGCCAGGACTGGCCCACCTGGTGGACGGATCTCCTCCACCAGTACCACCCACAGGTGGTGGCGATCATCGTGGGCCACTGGGAGACGGTCGACCGTATGTACCAGGGGAGGATGCAGCACCTCGGTGACCCGTCCTTCGACGCCTACGAGCGGGCCCGGATCGAACAGGCGGTCACGGTCGCCTCGTCCACCGGGGCCAAAGTCGCCTTCTTCTCCTCCCCCTACTACGACACCGGGGAGAGCCCCGACGGCACCCCGTGGCCCGAGGACGACCCGCACCGGGTCGACATCTTCAACGGGCTCGTCCGCGCCGTGGCCGCCGAGCACCCCGGCGTGGTCACTGTGGTGCCCTTCGGCCAGCTCCTCTCTCCGCAGGGCCGCTTCACCTCGACCATCGACGGGCAGGAGGTGCGGGCACCGGACGGCATCCACCTCCAGACGGCCGGCGGCCTCTACGTGGCCCCGAAGATCCTGCCGATGCTGCGGGCCCTGGGCACGGGCGGCCCGGCATCGAGCGGCGGGCCCTGACCCGGACGGCTACCAGCCCCGTCGACCCACTCGTCGAGGTGGGGCGCCTCGGCGCCCACCGTCGTCGAGGCGCCGTGGCCCGGCAGCACCAGGGTGTCGGCGTCGAAGGCGGTGAAGATCCGGTCGTCGATGGACCGGATGATGGTGGTGAAGTCGGCGTTCTCGAACGAGGTGTTGCCCGGCCCGCCAGGGAAGAGCGTGTCCCCGGTGAACAGGAGGGGCGTGCCCTCGACGGCGAAGCACATCGAGCCCGGCGTGTGGCCGGGGGTGGCGATGGTGGCGATGCGGAGCCGGCCCACCTCGATGACGTCGCTGTCGTCGAGGATGGTGTCGTACGACGGGAGCATCGGGGCGTCGGCCTCGGTCACGGCCACGTCGAAGCCGGCGTCGCGGACGGCTTCGACGGCCTGGATGTGGTCCCAGTGCCCATGGGTCTCGACCACCCGCCGGACGCCCAGCCGGCGGCACAGGTCGAGCAGGAGGTCGTGCTCGTTGGCCGCATCGATGAGCACGGCGTCGCCGCTCCGGCGGCAGCGGATCACGTAGACGTTGTTGTCGAAGGGTCCCACCACCACCCGGTGGACCTCGACGTCGGTGTCGCGGTAGTCGATGATCGTCTCCGCCACGGCCGGCGCCTCCTCACGGGCGGCGCGGACCGCGCCCCGCCCGCCTCTGAGCGTACCGTGGCCGCCGTCCGGCCGGCCGGGGAACGCCCGGCGGGACCCGGGGGCGGCGCCGTCGGTGGTCGGACACCGGGCTGGTCTGGTAGACACGAGGGCCGACCTGCAAGTCCGACACGCAGGTCGGCGCAGGTCGGCGCAGGTGACGGAGGGTCGGGCGGCACGGAGGGGCGTGGAGCGCACATGAATTTCGCCTTCAGCGAGGAGCAGGAGGAGCTCCGCCGGTCGGTTCGGCGCTTCCTCGAGGACAAGTCGCCCGAGACGGAGGTGCGCCGGCTGATGGCGACCACCGAGGGCTACGACCCCGCAGTCTGGTCCCAGATGGCCGACCAGCTCGGCCTGCAGTCGCTGATCATCCCCGAGGACCTCGGCGGCGCCGGGTTCGGCTACGTCGAGCTGACGGTGGTGCTCGAGGAGATGGGCGCCGCCCTGCTGTGCGCGCCCGTTCTTCTCGACGGTGGCGCTGGCGGCCAACGCCCTGCTGACCTCGGGCGACCGCAAGGCCCAGGAGTACCTGCTGCCGGGCATCGCGTCCGGCGAGACCATCGCCACCCTGGCCGTCACCGAGGACTCGGGACGGTGGGACACCGGATGCGGTCACGCTGGCGGCCACCGAGACCGGCGAGGGCTGGGCCCTCGACGGCCACAAGAGCTTCGTCATCGACGGGCATGTGGCCGACCTGGTGCTGGTAGTCGGCCGGACGGGGTCGGGGCTCAGCCTCTTCGGGGTGAAGGGCGACGCCGACGGTCTGGTGCGGACACCGCTCGCCGACCATGGACCAGACCCGCAAGCAGGCCCGCCTCGAGTTCTCCGAGACCCCGGCGTGGCTCATCGGGGAGCAGGGCGGGGCGATGCCGGGCCTGGTCAAGACGCTCGACCTGGCCGCGGTGGCGCTCGCCGCCGAGCAGGTCGGTGGGGCCCAGCGCTGCCTCGACATGTCCGTCGAGTACGCCAAGACCCGCATCCAGTTCGGGCGCCCCATCGGCAGCTTCCAGGCCATCAAGCACAAGTGCGCCGACATGCTGCTCGAGGTCGAGTCGGCCAAGTCGGCCGCCTACTACGCCGGCTGGGCGGCCGCCGAGGACTCCGACGAGCTCCCGGCCGTGGCCAGCCTGGCCAAGTCGTACTGCTCGGACGCCTACTTCCACGCCGCCGCCGAGAACATCCAGATCCACGGCGGCATCGGCTTCACCTGGGAACACCCGGCCCACCTGTACTTCAAGCGGGCCAAGTCGTCGGAGCTGCTGCTCGGCGACCCGTCGTACCACCGCGAGCTGCTGGCACAGCGCATCGGCATCTGAGGCCGGCGGCGGCCTCGCCCGCCGGCGGCGATACTGGTCGTGTGGGCGCGGACGAGCCGACCAGCAACTGGACCAATCCGAAGGCGTCGGCCGAGGACCGCGACCGGTTCGCGGCCCTGGTGCAGTACCACTACGCCCACGGCCGCTTCGACGCCGACGAGCTCGGGCGGCGCCTCGACGCCGTGCTGTCGGCCGACACCCTCGGGGAGCTGTACCGGCTCTGCAGCGACCTGCCGACGCCGCCGGCGCTGCCCGACGGCCCCTCCCGCCGCCGCCGGGGCTGACTCCGGGGAGGCGGTGTCCTGCGCGATGGGCCGGCGCCGTCTGGCCTATCGTCTCGGCCATGGACAACTCAGAGGGACCGCCGCCTGGCTGCTGCTGGCCTGCGTCGGCGTTGTGGCCGCCGCCGCCGTCTACCTGGGGATCCACCAGTCGCCGACGGGGCCCATCCCCACCCGGACCGTCGCCGCGGCCTCGGCCAACACCCTGGCCGCCAGCGGGTACACCGAGCTCTACGTGGTCAGCGAGCCCGGGCAGCGCGTCACCTATCACGTGCTCTACCAGAAGCCCGACAGGCTCTCCTTCTACTTCGACTCCGCCGGCTCGAGGCGCTATGTCGTCTTCGACGGGTCCACCCAGTACCTCTCACAGGTGGTGTCGACGGGGTCGACCCACGTGGTGCTGCACTACTGCAGGGTGGCGGTCCAGCCCACCCAGCAGGATCCGGCCCAGACCTACCTGAAACTCGCCAGCGTGTCGCCCACCCCCGTCAAGCAGCTCAACGGCGGCGTCTACTCGTTCACGGCGTCGGGCTCCCAGGGCACGCTCGTCCCCGCCTTCTACCGGGTGGCCGGCCCCTACATCACCCAGTTCGGGGCCCAGGCCAGCTCTGAGACCTGGCAGCTGGACGTGGCCGACATCAACCACGCCCCGCCCGTCACCGTGCCCGCCCACGTGTCGGCGGTGTGCCCCAGCAGCCAGAGCTAGGCGCGGGGGAGGGCCCGGGGATCCCCGGCCGGCGGAGGGTGCGCGGCCGGGGCGCCGTCGATGGCCGCCCGCAGGGCTGACGCCGCCGCCCGGGGGTCGGCGGCACCGGTCAGCCACCGGACGACGACGAAGTGCCGGACGCCGGCCGCCGCCAGCGAGGCCACGACGCCGGGCTCGACGCCCCCGGTGACCCAGACGGGCACTGGCGACCGCTGCACGGCGGCGGCCGCGTAGCCGACGCCGGTGCCCGGCCGCCCCGGCTTCGTCGGCGTGGGGACGACCGGACCGGCCGACACGTAGTCGACCGCCGGCCAGTCGGCCGCCTCGAGGTCGGCCGCAGCGTGGGTGGACAGCCCGACCAGCAGCCCTTCGCCGACGAGCCGGCGGGTCTCGCCGGCGGGCGTGTCCTGTTGGCCCACGTGGACACCGTCGGCGCCGGCGGCGGCGGCCAGGTCGGGACGGTCGTTCAGGATGAAGGGCACGCCGAGCCGCCGGCAGGCGTCCGCGGCCAGGGCCGCCCGCTCGACCAGGGCGCCGTCGGGAAGGCGCTTGTCCCGCAGCTGGACCACGTCGACCCCGCCGGCCACGCACGCCTCGATGAAGGCCACCAGGTCGGGCCGGTCCGGGGTGCACAGGTAGAGCCGGCGCCCGTCGAGCCGCCAGCGGCCGCGGTCGGCCGTGGTCAACCGCCGGTGGCGGCCCGGGCCTTGGCCCGGGCCTTCATCTGCTGCTTGTGCTGGCGGACCTTGGCCAGGGCCGCCGACGAGTCGATGTCGGCCACCGAGCGGTGGGTGCCGGGCTCGCCGTACGGGGCGCAGGCGGCCTCCCAGCCGGGCGGGCGGACGCCGAACTGCTTGCCGAGGAGGGCGACGAAGATGCGGGCCTTCTGATCGCCGAAACCGGGCAGGGCCCTCACTGCGGCCAGCAGGGCGGCACCGTCGGCGGCCGACGTCCAGATGGCGGCGGCGTCGCCGCCGTGGTCGTCGGCGACGATCCGGCAGACGTCCTGGACCCGGCGGGCCATCGACCCCGGAAAGCGGTGGAGCGCCGGCTTGGCGCCGAAGACGGCGGCCAGCTCGTCGGGGTCGGTGGCGGCGATGGCGGCCGCGTCGAGGCGGCCGCCCGAGCCGCTCCTTCAGGTCGTAGGGGGAGTGGAACGCCCGCTCGAGGGGGACCTGCTGGTCCAGCACCATGCCGATCAGCAGGGCCAGGGGGTCGGCGGCCAGGAGCGCGTCGGCCGCTTCGTCCCCGGTCAGCGGCAGGGTGGCGGGGTGGGCGGGCGTGCGGCCACGGGGCATGGGCGAAAGTCTCCCATCACCGGGCCACCGGGTGAAACCGGTGCCCGCTCACGATCCCCAGGGATCGCCCGAGCCGGGGTCGATGCCGAAGCGGGCGATGGCCGCCTCCACGGTGGCGGCCGGGATCCGTCCGGTGGCCGCCAGCCCGTCGAGGACGGCCACCACCACGTGGGCGGCGTCGATCTCGAAGAACCGGCGGAGGGTCTCCCGGGTGTCGGAGCGCCCGAACCCGTCCGTGCCGAGGGAGGTGTACCACCGGGGGACGAACCGCGACACCTGGTCGGGGACGGCCCGCAGGAAGTCGCTGACGGCCACCACCGGACCGTTGCCGCCGGCCAGCGACCGGGTCACGAGCGGCGTCTGCGGCGGCCCGGACGGGTGGAGGCGGTTCCACCGCTCGGCCGACAGGGCCTCCTCGCGCAGGGCCTTGTACGAGGTCACCGACCAGGTGTCGGCGGCCACCCCCCAGTCCTGTGCCAGCAGCTCGCGGGCCTCGGCGGCCGCCTGCCAGGCCGTGCCCGAGAAGAGGATGGACGCCGTCAGCGGCTCCCCGCCGGCGGCGATGCTCGCCACGTCGGGGGCGCGACGGGGGGCGGACCGGCGAAGCGGTACATGCCGGCCACGATGCCGGCCCGGACATCGGCGGCCCCGGCGGCCCCGGCGGCCGCGGCGGCCTCGCCGGGCAGGGCCGGCATCGGGTAGTTCTCGTTGTAGAGCGTCAGGTACCAGAAGCGGTCCTCGGCGTCGGGGCCGGTCATCCGGCGGATGCCGTCCTCGACGATGACGGCCACCTCGTAGGCGAAGGCGGGGTCGTAGGCGGCCACGCTCGGGATCACCGATGCCAGCACGTGGCTGTGGCCGTCCTGGTGCTGGAGGCCCTCGCCGTTGAGCGTCGTCCGGCCGGCGGTGCAGCCGAGCAGGAATCCCCGGCCCCGCATGTCGCCGAGCGCCCACAGCAGGTCGCCCACCCGCTGGAACCCGAACATCGAGTAGAAGAGGTAGACAGGGCATCGTCGACTGGCCCCAGGTCGAGTACGAGGTGGCCAGGGCGGTGAAGGCGGCCATGGCCCCCGCTTCGGAGATGCCCTCCTCGAGGAGCTGGCCGTCCTCGCGCTCCTCGTAGTGGAGCGGGAGCCCGGCGTCGACGGGGACGTAGTGCTGGCCCTCGGGAGAGTAGATGCCGATCTCGCTGATGAGCGACTCGAGGCCGAACGTGCGGGCCTCGTCGGGGACGATGGGCACGATGCGGCGCCCGACGGCGGGGTCGCGCACCAGGCCCCGCAGCAGGCGGGCGAAGGCCATGGTCGTCGACACGGCCTGGCTGCCCGATCCCGAGAGGAACTCGGCGAAGGTGGCCGGGTCGGGCGGGTCGAGCGGGCCGGGCCGGCACCACCCTCCTCGGCAGCGCACCCCCGAGCTCGCGGCGGCGCTGCGCCAGGTAGACGGCGGCCGGGGAGTCGGGCGGCGGGCGGTAGTAGGGGGGCTGGTCGGCGTCGAGGAGGTCGTCGGGGATCTCGTCGTGGAGGAAGAGCCGGTCGCGCAAGGTCCTGAGCTGGGCCCGGGTCATCTTCTTGATCTGGTGGGTGGCGTTGCGGGCCTCGATCTCGGGCCCGAGCGTCCACCCCTTCACCGTCTTGGCCAGGATGGCCGTCGGTGCCCCGGTGTGCTCGGTGGCGGCCAGGTAGGCGGCGTAGAGCTTCCGGTAGTCGTGCCCGCCCCTGGGCAGGGACTGGAGGTCCTCGTCCGAGAGGTGCTCGACGAGTGCCGTCAGCCGGGGGTCCGGGCCGAAGAAGTGCTCGCGGATGTAGGCGCCCGACTCGGTGGCGTACTTCTGGAACTCGCCGTCGAGGGTGGCGTTCATCCGGTTGAGGAGGACGCCGTCGACGTCCTTGGCCAGCAGCTCGTCCCAGTTGCGGCCCCAGATGACCTTGATCACGTTCCACCCGGCCCCCCGGAAGAGGGCCTCGAACTCCTGGATGACCTTGCCGTTGCCCCGCACCGGGCCGTCGAGCCGCTGCAGGTTGCAGTTGACGACGAACGTCAGGTTGTCGAGGTGCTCGCGGCCGGCGATCGACAGGGCGCCGGTGGTCTCGGGCTCGTCGAACTCGCCGTCGCCCACGAAGCACCACACCCGGCTGTCCGACGTGTCGGCGATGCCCCGGGCGGACAGGTAGCGGTTGACGTGGGCCTGGCCGATGGCGTTGAGGGGCCCGAGCCCCATCGACACCGTCGGGAACTCCCAGAACTCGGGCATGAGGCGGGGGTGGGGGTAGGACGACAGCCCGTCCCCGCCCACCTCGAAGCGGAAGTTGTCGAGCTGGGCCTCGCGAGAGGTGGCCCTCGACGAAGCTGCGGGCGTACATGCCGGGCGAGGCGTGCCCCTGGAAGAACACCTGGTCACCGCGCCCGGGCGCCTCCTTGCCCCGGAAGAAGTGGTTGAAGCCCACCTCGTAGAGGGCGGCCGAACTGGCGTACGTGGAAAGGTGGCCGCCGATGGCGTCCGAACGGCCGTTGGCCCTGGTCACCATGACGGCGGCGTTCCACCGGATGTACGCCCTGATCCGCCGCTCGAGGAACTCGTCGCCGGGGAAGTCCGGCTCGCTGGTCGGTGGGGATGGTGTTGACGTAGGGGGTCGACACGGTGACCGGGAAGTCGACCTGCTGCTCGCGGGCCCGCTCCAGCAGGCGCATGAGCAGGTACCGGGCCCGGGTCCGCCCGTGCACCGCCACGATGTCGTCGAAGGCGTCGACCCATTCCGACGTCTCGCCGGCGTCGGTGTCGTGCAACTGGTGGCTGACGCCGTCGAAGAGCACGGCCACATGCTCCCACCGTGCCGCGACCACCGCCAGGACGGCACCGGCCGCCGACAGCCCAGTCGTGCGGCGCGGACCCCCGTGAGCAGGCATGATGTGCCGGTGACCACACCGGGGGAGGAGGGCGGCGCGCCCACCGTCGTCTACACCGACGGGGCGTGCCGCGGGAACCCGGGCCCGGGCGGCTGGGCGTGGGCGGTGCCGGACGGCCCGTGCGGGCGCGGGCGGGAGGACCACACCACCAACCAGCGGATGGAGATCATGGCGGCGATCGAGGCGCTGCGCTCCGTCGACGGTCCCGTCCGCGTCGTCAGCGACTCGACCTACGTGGTGCACTGCTTCCGCGACCGGTGGTGGGCCGGGTGGCAGCGGCGGGGCTGGCGCAACTCCCAGGGCTCGCCCGTCGCCAACCGGGACCTGTGGGAGGTGCTGCTCACCCTGGCGATCGACAGCGGGCGGGAGGTGACCTTCGACTGGGTCAAGGGCCACTCCGGGGACCCCATGAACGACCTGGTCGACCGGCTGGCCACCGAGGCCGCCGACGACGCCTGACCGGCCCGGCCACCGGCCGCCGGGCGGGGCCGGCGCGGGAATTGGCGTCCGGGACGCGCTCCCGTAGTGTCTGGACCCATGGAGATCAACGGAAGTTCTGCAATCGTCACCGGTGGTGCATCCGGCCTCGGTGAGGCCACCGCCCGCAAGCTCGCCGGCGAAGGCGTGCGGGTCACGATCTTCGACCGCAACGGGGAGCGGGCCAAGGAGGTGGCCACCGACATCGGGGCCTCGGCCAACTACCTCGCCGGCGACGTCACCGACCCCGAGAGCTGCCAGGCCGCCGTCGACCAGGCGGCCGAGGGCGGCAACCTGCGGATCGCGGTCAACTGCGCCGGCACGGGCTGGGTCGGGCGGGTCATCAACCGGGACGGCTCGCCGCACGACCTGGGCGCCTTCCAGTTCATCCAGAACCTGAACGTGATCGGCACGTTCAACATCATGACCAGGGCGGCCTCCGCCATGGCCACGGTCGAGCCCCAGGCCGACGGCGAACGGGGCGTCATCGTCAACACCGCCTCGGTGGCCGCCTTCGACGGGCAGATCGGCCAGCTGGCCTACTCGGCGTCCAAGGGCGCCGTGGTCGGCATGACCCTCCCGGCCGCCCGCGACCTGGCCGTCGTGGGGATCCGGGTCCTCGCCATCGCCCCCGGGCTGTTCGACACCCCGCTGCTGGCCATGCTGCCCGACGAGCAGCGCAACGTACTGGGCCAGTCGGTCAACTTCCCCAAGCGGCTCGGCAATCCGGCGCGAGTACGGCGACCTGATCGTCACCATCGCCCGCAACAGCTACCTCAACGCCGAGGTCATCCGCCTCGACGGCGGTATCCGGATGCCGCCCAAGTGAGCCCACCGCCGAGCGCCGGTTGCCCGGCGCCCGCCTAGTCCGGGCGCGCCCCGCCCCGGCGCCGTCGTAGCCGGCCGTGCGGTACTGGACCGAGGGCGAGGCCCGGGCCGAGCTGCCGAGGGTGCGGCTCCTCGTCGACGCCCTCCGGCGTGCGGCCCGGGTACAGGCCGGCGCCACGGGGAACGGGCACGGTCAGCGGGCCGACCCCGGTGGTCCGGCCGGGCCCATGCCGGCGGCGGCCGACGCCGCCGCCGAGCTGCGGGACAAGAGCATCGTCCTGCGTGACACCGAGAGCGGGCTCCTCGACTTTCCGGCGGTGACCGAGGCCGGGACGGTGTACCTGCTGTGCTGGCGCCGCGACGAGGACGACCTCGGGTGGTGGCACTTCGCCGAGGAGGGCTTCGCCGGGCGCAAACGGCTGCCGGTGCCGCCGGACCTGTGAGCGGGACCCGACGGTCCGGTCGAACCTGGTGACGGTCCGGTGATGGCCCCGTGGCCGACCGTTAGTCTGGGCCCGTCCGCGACGATCGACGGAGGTGGTTCCCACGGCACCCGACATGGCAGGTAGCGGAACCGGGGCCGCGGCGGCAGCCGGCGGGGAGGCGGACACCTACGACATCGCCGTGATCGGTGGCGGGCCCGGTGGGTACGCCACCGCCCTGTACGCGGCGGCCGCCGGCCTCACGGTGGCCGTGGTCGAGCGGGACAAGGTGGGGGGCACCTGCCTCCACCGGGGCTGCGTGCCGGCCAAGGAGTTCCTGGAGACGGCGGCCGTGCGCCGGGCGGTGGCCGGGGCGTCGAGTTCGGCATCTCGGTGGCGGGCGCGCCCGATGGCGCCGCCGCGGTCCGGCCGTCGACTTCGCCGTCAGCCAGGCCCGCAAGCAGGGAGTGGTCGACCAGCTGTACCGGGGGTCTGGCCGGGTCTGATGAAGGGGCGGGGCATCGTGACCCACACCGGTACCGGGCGCTTCCTCGGCGACCACCGGGTGGAGATCACCGGCGACGACGGCGCCACCACGCTGATCCGGGCGACCGACGTCGTGCTGGCCGCCGGCTCGGTGCCGCGGACCATCCCCGGCTTCGACGTGGACGGCACCCTCGTGCTCACCTCCGACGAGGTCCTCGACCTCGACGCCCTGCCGGCCCGGGTGGCGGTCGTCGGGGGCGGCGCCATCGGGTGCGAGTTCGCCTCCATGTTCTCCGACCTGGGCTCGTCGGTGACGGTGTTGGAGGTGCTGCCGTCGATACTGGCTGCCTGCGACGCCGACGTGGCCGCCCTGGTGGCCAGGTCGTTCCGCAAGCGGGGCATCGACGTGAAGGCCGGCGTGGAGATCCACGGCCACAAGCCGGGCCCGTCGGGTACCTCGACGGTCGTGTCCTACGGCGACGGGGGCGAGCTCGAGGTGGACGCGGTGGTGGTGTCGGTGGGCCGCCGGCCGCGCACCGAGAACCTGGTGGCCGAGGGGACCGGCGTGGTGATCGACGACCGCGGCTTCGTGGTGGCCGACGGCTACCTGCGTACGGGCGAGCCCGGGGTGTGGGCCGTCGGCGACCTGGTGGCCGACACGCCGCAGCTGGCCCACGTGGGCTTCGCCGAGGGCATCGTGGTGGTGAAGTCGATCCTGGGCGAACCGGTGATCCCGGTCGACTACGGCCGGGCCCCCTGGGCCATCTACTGCCACCCCGAAGTGGCCTTCGCCGGTCTGACCGAGGAGGCGGCCAGGGCCGCCGGCTACGACGTGGTCACCAAGAAGGACCCGTTCGGTGGCAACAGCCGCGGCCCGCATCATCGGGGACACCGAGGGGCTGGTGAAGATCGTGGCCGAACGGCGGCCGGACGGCTCCACCGGCCGGATCCTCGGGGTGCACATGGTGGGTCCCTGGGTGACCGAGCAGCTGGGCGCCGGATACCTGGCCGTCAACTGGGAGGCCACCCCCGAGGAGGTGGCCCAGTTCCTCCAACCGCACCCGTCGCTGTCGGAGACGTTCGGCGAGACGGTACTGGCCCTGACCGGAAGGGGACTCCACCTTGCCTGACGTGACCATGCCGCAGCTGGGCGAGACCGTGACCGAGGGCACGGTCACCAAGTGGTACAAGGCCGTCGGCGACCCGGTCGAGCGGGACGAGCCGCTCTTCGAGGTGTCGACCGACAAGGTCGATTCCGAGGTCCCCTCCCCGGCGGGCGGGGTGGTCACCGAGATCCTCGTCCCCGAGGGCGAGACGGTGGACGTGGGCGTGCGCCTGGCCGTCATCGCCGACAGCGGGTCCGCGGCCCGCGCCGAACGGGTCGGCGGCGGCCGAGCCGGCCCCCGCCCCGCCGCCCGCCGCCGCGGCCGCGCCGCCGGCTCCGCCGGCTCCGCCTCCCGTCGTGGCGGCCGTTCCCCCGGCCCCGGCCCCGGCCCCGGCCCCGGACGCGTCCGCACCGCCGGCGGCGGGATCCGCGGCCGAGCAGAAGGTGCTCTCACCGGTCGTCCGCAGGCTCCTCGACGAGCACGGCATCGATCCGGCCGCCGTCGTCGGGACGGGCGTCGGCGGGCGGATCACCCGCGACGACGTGGAGTCGGTCATCCGGGCAGGGGGCGCGACGGGTCCCGGCGGAGCCGACGCCGTGCCGCAACGGGTCCCCGACGCCCCGACGGTCGCAGCCCCGCCGTTGCTCCCCGCCGGGCCGGCGGCGGCCGCCCCCCGCAGGGAGGGGCGGGACGAGATCGTCCCGTTCACCAACATCCGGCGGCGCACGGCCGAGCACATGGTCCGCTCGAAGGCGACCTCGGCCCACACGCTCATGGTCAAGGAGGCCGACTACGAGCACGTCGAGCAGGTCCGCCGGGCCCACGGCGACCGGTTCCGGGCCGAGGAGGGCTTCACCCTCAGCTATCTCGCCTTCGCCGCCCGGGCGACGGTCGAGGCGCTGGCGCAGTTCCCGCACCTGAACGCGTCGGTGGGCGACGACTCCCTCATCGTGCACCACGACGTCCACCTGGGGATCGCCGTCGACCTGGACGGCGAGGGCCTCATCGTGCCGGTGGTCCACAACGCCGAGGAGCTCACGCTGCGGGGCATGGCCCGGCGCATCCGAGACCTGGCCGACCGGGCGAGGTCCAAGCGACTGGGGGCGGACGACATCTCGGGAGGGACCTTCTCCATCACCAACCCCGGTCCCTACGGGACGCTGATGACCGGCGCCATCATCAACCAGCCGCAGGTGGCGATCCTCTCCACCGACGGGGTCTCCCGCAAGCCGGTCGTCGTGCCGTTGCCGGACGGCAGCGAGTCGATCGCCATCCACTCGGTCGGGCTCTTGGCCGCTGACCTTCGACCACCGGGCGGTGGACGGGGCCTACGTGGCCCGCTTCCTGGCCACGGTGGCGGAGATCCTGGGCGAGCGCGACTGGGCGGCCGAGCTGTAGGCGAGGAGGGCGGTGCGGGTCCGCTGGCTGGGGAGGGTCGCCTACGCGGAGGCCCTGGATCTGCAGCGGGCGCTGGCGTCCGGCAGCGACGAGGACTTCCTGCTGCTGGTCGAGCACGATCCGGTGTACACCCTCGGCCGCAACGCCGATCCCTCCCACGTGCTGGCCGACCCCTCCGCGGTGGGGGCGACCCTGGTGCGGACCGACCGGGGCGGCGACGTCACCTACCACGGTCCGGGCCAGCTGGTCGGGTACCCGATCGTGTCGGTCCCCCCGGGCGTGCAGCAGGGACCGGCCCACGTCCGGCGGGTGGAGGACCTGGTGCTGGCGGCGCTGGGCCGTCTGGGCTTCGGCGGCGCAGGCGGCTTCGGCGGCACCAAGGGCTTCGGCGGCGACGGTGGGGACGGGCGGCCGGGGGTCGGGCGGCTCGACGGCTTTCCGGGTGTGTGGGTCGATCCGGCCGGTCACCGGCCCCGGAAGATCGCGGCCGTGGGCGTGCGGGCCTCCCGCGGCCGGACGACCCACGGCTTCGCACTCAACGTCCACTGCGACCTGGCCATGTTCGACCACATCGTGCCGTGCGGCCTCTCGGACCGGCCGGTCACGTCCATGGCGGCCGAGGGATCGACCGCCGGCGTCGAGGAGGTCGTCGACGCCGTGATGGGGGCCGCCGCCGACCTCTGGCCGGATCGGCGACCCGACATCCAGCGGGTAGTGGCCGGGCACGGGCCCGCCGTCGACGGCGATCGTGACACCGCCGACCGGCCCCCGCCGGCCACCGGCGTGCCCGTGCGGCTGCAGCGCCGCCTGCACCGCTCGGGTGTCGACCTGGGGGCGGCCGTGCCCATCCGGGAGCGGAAGCCGTCGTGGCTGCGTGCGCCGGCACGCATGGGCGACGGGTTCCTGGACCTGCGTCGCGAGCTCCACGGGCAGTCACTGGTCACGGTGTGCGAGGAGGCCGGCTGCCCGAACATCTTCGAGTGCTGGGCGGACGGCACCGCCACCTTCATGATCAACGGTGCGCGCTGTACGCGTGCCTGCGGGTTCTGCCAGGTGGACACCGGGCGCCCGCTGGCCCTCGACCCCGGGGAGCCCCGGCGGGTGGCCGACACCGTCGCCCGCATGGGCCTCGCCCACGCCGTGGTGACGTGCGTCGCCCGCGACGACCTCGACGACGGGGGTGCGGCCGCCTTCGCGGCCACGGTGGCTGCCATCAGGGAGGTCAGCCCGGCGACCAGGGTGGAGGTGCTCATCTCGGACCTCAAGGGCGACCCGGTGGCGCTCGGGACCGTGCTCGAGGCGGCGCCGGACGTCCTCAACCACAACATCGAGACCGTCGCCCGCCTGCAGCGGGCCGTCCGGCCGTCGGCTGGCTACGCCCGCAGCCTCACCGTCCTGGCCCGCTCGGCCGCGGCCGGCCTCACCACTAAGTCGGGCCTGATGGTCGGACTGGGCGAGACCGAGGCCGAGGTGCTGTCGACGCTGACCGACCTGCGCTCGGTGGGCGTCGACATCGTGACCATCGGGCAGTACCTGCGTCCGAGCGCGGCCCACGTGCCCGTGGCCCGGTGGTGGCGGCCCGAGGAGTTCGACCGTCTGGCCGCCGTCGGAACGGCCATGGGATTCGCCCACGTGCAGGCGTCGCCGCTGACCCGGTCGAGCTACCACGCCCGGCACGCCGCTGACGCCGCCGGTGCCGGCCGCGCCGCCCACGCCGCCCAAGCCGCCGGCGCCGCCGGATCGGAGGCCGCCCGGTGAGCCCCCCGACGCGGAGCGCGTCGAGCTGTCGGCGGCCGGGGTGGCCGCTCGGCTCGGCCGCATGGGACGGGTGCGGGCCCGGATGGGCGAGCTGGGGGTGGACGCCCTCCTGCTGTCGCACGGCGCCGACCTTCCCTGGCTGACGGGGTACGCGGCCATGCCGCTCGAACGGCTGACGCTGCTGGTGGTGCGGTCGGAGGACGCCGTACTGGTGGTCCCGGCCCTCGAAGCGCCCCGGGTGGCCCGCGCCGCCGAGCTCTTCGACGTGCGGCCGTGGGCCGAGGACGAGGACCCGGTGGCCGTCGTGGCCGCGCTCCTGGGTCTGGGGGACGGCACCGGTCGCACCCTGGCGGTGTCCGACCGGGCGTGGGCCGCCTCCGTGCTGGCGTTGCAGGCGAGGTTGCCGGCGGCGGCGTGGCTGACGGCCTCTCGGGTCACGTCCCCGGTCAGGGCGGTGAAGGATGCCGGTGAGCTGGCGGCGCTGCGGGCGGCCGCCTCGGCCGCCGACCGGGTGGCCGGGGTGTTGCAGGGCGGGGGGATCGCACTGGTCGGCCGCCGCGAGCGCGACGTGTCCGACGACCTCGCCCGCCGGCTGGTCGCCGAGGGCCACAGCCGGGTGAACTTCGCCATCGTCGGCAGCGGCCCCAACGCGGCCAGCCCCCATCACGAGCCCGGGTCCCGGCTGATCGGCCCGGGGGACACGGTCGTGTGCGATTTCGGGGGCACGTGGGCGACCGAGGGCGACACCGGCTACTGCTCCGATATCACCCGCACGGTCGTGGCCGGCGCCGATCCGTCGAACGAGGTGGCCGAGCGCTACGCCGTGCTCCTCGAGGCCCAGCAGGCCGCCGACCGCGGCCGCGAGCGCCGGCGTGGCCGCCGCCGACGTGGATGCCGTGACACGGACGATGATCACCGGGGCGGGGTTCGGTGCGGAGATCCTGCACCGCACCGGCCACGGTATCGGCGTCGAGGAGCACGAGGATCCCTACATCGTCGCCGGCAACGACGTCGAGCTGCAGGTGGGGAACGCCTTCTCGGTGGAGCCCGGCATCTACGTGGCCGGGCGGTTCGGTATGCGGCTGGAGGACATCGTGGTCATCGGCGAGGACGGCCGTCCCGATGCGCTCAACCGCACCGACCGCTCGCTCGTGCGAGTGGACGCCTAGGACCGACGGGGGGCATCGACGTGGAGCTGGGGCTGAAGGACCGGGTGGCACTGGTGACGGCCGGCTCGCGCGGCCTGGGTCGGGCGACGGCGGAGGCGCTCGCCTCGGAAGGGGCCCGGCTCGTCGTCTCGGCCCGGGGTGAGGAGTCGTTGGCGGCGACGGAGTCGGCGCTGCGAGCCGGCGGGGCCGACGTGGTCACCTCGGTGTGCGACATCACCGAGCCCGACGTGCCCGGCCGGCTCGTCGATCTGGCCGTGCAGCGGTTCGGTCGCCTCGACGTGGTCGTCGCCAATGCCGGCGGGCCGCCGCCCGGGCAGGCGCTGGACATGGACGACCACCGCATCCTGGCCGCCGTGGAGGCCAACCTGCTGTCGTCGGTCCGCCTGGCCAGGCTGGCGGTGCCGGTCATGAAGGCCCGCGGCTGGGGACGGATCTGCTGCATCAGCTCCTACTCGGTGGTGCAGGCCATCCCGCAGCTGGCCCTGTCGAACACGGCCCGGGCCGGGCTGTGGGCGTGGATCAAGACGGCCGCCCACGACCTGGGCAGCGAGCGGTCGGGCGTGACCATCAACATGGCGTGCCCCGGTCCGCACGCCACCGACCGCATGCGCGAGCTCGGGGGCTCGACCGCGGAGCTGGGCGATCCCGCCGACTTCGGCAGGGTGGTGGCGTTCCTGTGCTCCGAGCCGGCCGGGTTCGTGAACGGCGCCAGGGTGGTGGTCGACGGGGGCGCAACCCTGGCCCTCTGACCCCGGTGCGGTGGTCCGCCTGCCGGCGTTCCTCCGGGCCGAGCAGGGTGATGGCCGGCGCCGTCAGGCGTGGCCCCGGTCGATCCGGCGGGCTTTCGGAGGTGCGGGTGCTACGCGCTCACGCCCATCTGGTCTTCGGAGTGATGTTCCTTCCTCGTCAGGCTCCAGAAGCTGTTGTACGGGGTGAGCTTGGCCGTGAACCTCCAGCCGGTGCCCTGCAGGTAGTCGGCCACCCGCACGTCGATGAAGTCCTCGACGATCAGGAGCGTCTCGGGGGCGGATCCGAGCGCTGTGGTGGCACCCGAGAGGATGGGTACTTCGTAGCCCTCGACGTCCATCTTGATGGCCAGGACGTCGAACGACTCGTTCTCGAGTTCCGCGTCGACCGAGGAGAGCGCGACCTCCTCGTGGACGGTCCCTTCCGCGGGCACTCCGCCCAGCACGCTCCCGCCCGGTACGAGGGGATCGAATCGCAAGGTCGCCGATGTCGCCGAGCCGTCGCCGAGTGCCAGCCGACGGGACTCGACCACGCCCGTGAGCCCGTTGTCCTCGAGATTCCGCTGGAGCAGGGCGTAGGACGATCGCGACGGTTCGAATGCCAGCACGCGGAGGTCACCGAGCTCCCGGAGGCGGTTCCCGATCGTCACCGAGTAGGTCCCGATATCGGCGCCGATGTCGAGGAAGAGCACCGAACGTCCGGCAACGAGGTGCGCCTCGAGCAATGCCAAAAGGTGATTGAGGTCCGAACGCTCGAATGCGGGTGAGACGCAGGCGGCATCTCCACTGCCCGGCCTGACATTGAAGGTCCCGAAGACGGTCTCCACCCTGTCGATGCGGAGCCAGCGCATGCCGGGCGGGATCCGACCGCTCGCCTGAAAGAGGGAGTAGACGATCTCGTAGACGAAGAGCCGCAGTCGGGGCGTCTTCACCTCACGCCAGAGGTGGACGACCTTGGAGAGCACGTAGTCCGTCACGAACCTGACCCGGTCGGCGATCGAGAACCCGAAGGAGCGGTCGGAGGCCGGAAGGGGTGCGTGGTATCGGCTGTCGTTCCGCACGGTCTGTGCCCGCTACCTCTCCTCGAAAAAGGACCTGGATCCGCTCGTGTGCCGCTGTCGCCGGTCTTCCGATGCCGGCACCTGGGTCTCGGGCGGAACACTCCGCCCGCACGCGCCGTCGCCGGTGACGTCGGTCGGGCCGGCCCCGCCTTCCACCAACGATCCGCTCGTGTGGGGACGCTAACGTGTCGTCCCTTCCACGTCCAGGGCGGTATGGATGGTCCGGGAAGCGGCGGTGGGAGCGCGGTGCCGGGGCGGACGGGTCCGGCGGGCCTGGGCGGCTTCGGCGGTCGGACGCCGTCCCTGTCCGGAGCCCCGTTATGTGTCGGCGCCCGGCCGACGGTCGTCGCCGGAGGTGGTCTTCTTCGTCCACATGGCGCCGTCCCAATAGCGCAGGAGCCCGGGATCGCCGGAAGGGTCGGGCAGCCACGCGGCGGGCGTGCCGGCCGGAGGCTCCCCTGCCAACTGCACCGGCAGCACCGGTGACGGCTTCCGGTCCTCAGTGGCGGCCACGTCGCGGAGACGGTTCGGTGGCCGGGCCGTCGGTGGCCGGGCCGTCGGTGGCCGGGACGTCGGTGGCCGGGACGTCGGTGGCCGGGACGTCGGTGCCCCGGTCGATGCCACCGCGGCGGCCACCTCGGGTGGGAGCACCCACCCGGGAGCGGGTCCCCGGTCGTCCCCCTGGCCCTCGGGCACCACGAAGCTCGGCAGCAATTGCTGGTCGGTCGCCCCGCTGAACTCGGGTGCCAGCGTCGGTGGCGGACCGCCGGTGGCGGGCAGGCGGGAGCCGGGCGAACCGAAGGACGGCGCCAACGGCGCGGACAGGGCGGTCACGGTGGCCGACACCGCGCCGAAGCCCGCCGGCCCCAGGCCCCGCTCGAGGACGTCGTGATCCTGGTAGCCGAACCCGGCAGCCCGTCGCAGCCGCACGTTCCGCCGCACGGCCGCCCGGCGGGCCACCAGGACGATGACGGCGAACACGGCGAAGGTCACCGCCATGAGCTCGATCTCCCACAGCGTGTGGTTGGCAACCGTGCCTACCAGGCTCTGCCCCATCACCTCTCATGGTACGCCACCCATGGCGATCCGTCCCAAGATTCGCGCCGTTGGGCGAGGGTGCATACTCCGCCACGGCCTACGGCATGACTGCGTGACTTCGTCCACGCCCGCGGCGGATTGCCGGGCGGCTGGCGGCGGGCGGCTGACGGGATCAGGCGACCGGTGTCCGCACGGCCACGTGCCTGGTCCAGGTGCGGCCGTCCCAGTACCGGACGCTGTCCGGATCGCCGGACGGGTCGCGGTACCAGCCGGCCTCGTCGGGGTCCCGGTCGAGGGCGTCGTCGAGCGAGGGGACGAGACACGGCACGCCGGAGGGCGTACCTGCACGCTGGCCGGCGGCCTCGACCGAACCCATCCCGGCCAGGGCGGTCGCCAACGGGTCGGCGGTGCTGGTACCGAGGGCGGGCAGCGCGTCCTGGCGCCGCCGGTGGCGCACGACGGCCATGACGGCCATGACGGCAGCGGCCAGGATGACGACGGCCACCACCGCGCCGACGAGCACCCCGTCTCCGCCACCACTGCCAGTGTTGCCGTTGCTGTTGCCGTGACCGCCGCCGGTCGTGGCCGGCGCGGGCGTGGGCGCGGTGGCTCCCGGCGGTGCCGGCGAGGATCCGCCGACCGCCCCGTAGAGGGACACGTACTGCGAGTACGCCACCGGCTCCGCCTGGGCGGGCCCCAGGGGGTTGGGGTTGGTCGGGCCTGACACCGAGGCGAGCTCGATCCAGGCGACGTAGACGCCCGAGCGGAAGATGACGACCTGCTCGGTGGCCGGCTGGGGCGACGACACCGACAAGGCGAAGCCCGACGCGCCGGGGATGCTGGCGATCGGGTAGGGATGGGACTGGGGCTCCTGGTGGTACCAGGCCTCGATCTGGGCGACGAAGGCGGTGGCGGCACCGGCGTCGGGGATCCGGAACAGGTAGACGACGACGTCGTTCTGGCCGCCGGTGGCCTCCCGGTCGTTCCACGTCCGGATGTAGCCCGCGTAGTCCGGCACCGCCGCCAGCGTGGCCTGGGTATGGGCGGTGGCCGCCGGATCGGAGGAGAAGGCGGGGAAGGTGGTGGAGGTGATGGGACCGTTCAGCGCGCCCGGCGGGGCCGGTGCGAACCCGGGCAGCGGCGTCGGAATCACCAGGGTGCCGAGCGGCGGATAGTCGGTCGAGCCCGAAGGGGTGGTGGCCGGCGCCCGGCCGGCGGCCGGTGCCGGGGCGGCCGCGGCAGGGGCGGCCGCGGCAGGGGCGGTGGCCCCGGCGGCCGCGGTGGCCGCGGCGGCACCGGCCTGGTCAGCCGTCGCCCCGAGGACGCCCGACAGCGCCATGCACAGCGACCACGACACCACGGCCGACGCACGTCGGCGACCGGGCGCGTCCATCAGGCGACGAAGTACTTGGCCTGCGGGTGGTGGCACACGATGGCGGTCGTGGACTGCTCCGGATGGAGCTGGAACCCCTCCGAGACCTCGATGCCGATCCGGTCGGCGCCGAGCAGCTCGACCACCTTGGCGTTGTCCTCGAGGGCCGGGCACGCCGGGTAGCCCCACGAGTAGCGGCCGCCCCGGTACTTCTGGCGGAAGAGCCCGGTCAGGGTGGGTCCGTCCTCGTTGGCGAAGCCGAGCTCCTCCCGGATCCGGTGGTGCCAGAGCTCGGCCAGGGCCTCGGCCATCTCGACGCCCAGGCCGTGCAGATAGAGATACTGCTGGTACTCGTCTGCCGCGAACAGCCGGGCGGTCTCCTCCGACACCCGGGCACCCATGGTGACCACCTGAAAGCTGGCCCAGTCCGCCTCGCCGGAGGCCACCGGGCGGAAGAAGTCGGCGATGCAGAGCCACGGCTCGACGACCTGGCGGGGGAAGGTGAAGCGCAACCACTCGGCGGTGCGGCTCTCGTCCTTGAAGACGACCAGGTCGTCGCCGTCGGCGTTGGCGGCGAAGTGGCCCCACACCACCTGGGGGACCAGTAGCTGATCGGCTTTGGCCCGCGACAGCTCATCGCGCAGCACCCTACGGACGCGGTCCTTGAAGGCGGCGTCGTCCTCGCCGTCCTCGGGCCGGTAGCCCCACTGGTTGCGAAACAGCGCCGTCTCGTTGAGAAAGGCGGCGATCTCGTCGATCGAGATGCCCTTGGCCACCCGGCTGCCGACGAAGGGCGGGGTGAAGAGCGGATTGTCGGAGGCCACCGTGGGCGCTCGCGACGGCAGCGTCTCTCCCCGCGCCGCCGCGGCCGCGGCGGCCGCCAACCGCTGCTCGCTCATGCGGGGACCGAGATCACGGCCGCCGGTGGCGATCCCGAAGTCGGGGTCGTCCGCGCCTGTCCGCTTCAGCTCCATGAGCCGGTCCATGGTCCGGAGGCCCTCGAAGGCGTCCTTGCCGTAGAACAGCCGGCCGTCGTAGACGGCACGCAGGTCGCGCTCGACGTAGGTCCGGGTGAGGGCGGCACCACCGAGCAGCACGGGTACCGTCGACATGTCGCGGCGGTTGAGCTCCTCGAGGTTGTCACGCATGATGAGGGTCGACTTCACCAGCAATCCGCTCATGCCGATGGCGTCGGCGCCGAACTCCTCGACGGCGGCGAGCATCTCGGCGATGCCCACCTTGATGCCCAGGTTGCGCACGTTGTAGCCGTTGTTGGTGAGGATGATGTCGACCAGGTTCTTGCCGATGTCGTGGACATCGCCCTTGACGGTGGCCAGCACGATGGTGCCCTTTCCGCCCTGGTCGGTCCGCTCCATGTGCGGTTCGAGATGGGCGACGGCCGTCTTCATGGTCTCGGCCGAGCCCAGCACGAACGGCAGCTGCATCTCGCCCGAGGCGAACAGCTCACCCACGGTCTTCATGCCGTCCAGCAGGATGTCGTTGACGATGGCGAGGGGTGCATGGCCGGCCGCCATGGCCTCGTCGAGTTCCGCCTCGATGCCGTTGCGGTCACCGTCGACGATGCGCTGCTCCAGCCGTCGCTCGACCGGCCAGCCGGTCCGGTCCTCGCGGGTGGCGGCGTCGAGGCGGTGGCACCCTCGAAGGCGGCCAGCAACTCCGACAGCGGGTCGTAGTCGTGGCGGCGCCGGTCGTAGATGAGGTCGAGGCAGATCTCTCGGGCCCGCTCGTCGATCTTCGACAGAGGCAGGATCTTCGAGGCGTGGACGATGGCGGCGTCGAGTCCGGCCTCCACGCACTCGTGGAGGAACACCGAGTTGAGGACCTGGCGCGCCGCCGGGTTCAGCCCGAAGGACACGTTGGACAGTCCGAGGATGGTGGCCACACCGGGCAGCTCCGCCTTGATCCGGCGGATCCCCTCGATGGTCTCGATGCCGTCGCGGCGGCTCTCCTCCATGCCCGTCGACAGGGGCAGGGCCAACGGGTCGAAGAGTAGGTCCGACGGGCGGAGCCCGTAGCGCCCGACGGCGATGTCATGGATGTCACGGGCGGCCCGCACCTTCCAGTCGGCCGTGCGGGCCTGGCCCTCGGTATCGATGCACGTGCAGACCACGGCGGCGCCGAACTCCTTGGCCAGCGACAGAAACGTGTCGAGGCGCGTGCCGGCCGCATCCCCCTCCTCGAGGTTCACGGAGTTGATGACCGGGCGGCCGCCTATCCACTCCAGCGCCGTCCTGACCACGGGCGCCTCCGTGGAGTCGATCATCAGCGGCGCCGTGGACTGGGTGGCGAAGCGCGACGCGATCTGGCCCATGTCGGCGACGCCGTCGGCACCGGTGTAGTCGACGCACACGTCGATCAGGTGCGATCCCTCGCGGACCTGGTCGCGGGCCATGGCCACGCACGTGTCCCAGTCGCCGGCCAGCATGGCCTCGCGGAACCGCTTCGAGCCATTGGCGTTGGTGCGTTCGCCCACCACGAGGAACGAGGTGTCCTGGGCGAAGGTGACCGGCGCGTAGATCGACGCCGCACCGGGTTCGGGTTGCGGGTCGCGATGCCCCGGCTGCAGATGGGCGCAGGCCGCCACCACGGCCGCCAGGTGCTCCGGCGTCGTGCCGCAGCAGCCGCCGATGACCGACACCCCGAGCTCGGTGACGAACTGCTGCTGGAACCCGGCCAGCTGTTCGGGCGTGAGGTCGTAGTGCATGACCCCGTCGACCACCGAGGGCAGGCCGGCATTGGGGAGGCAGGTGACCGGAATGGTGGATTGGGCGCACAGGTGGCGCAGGGGCTCGAACATCTCCGAGGGTCCGGTGGCGCAGTTGAGCCCGATGAGGTCGATGTCCATGGCCTCGAGCGCCGTGAGGGCGGCACCGATCTCCGTGCCCGGGAGCATGGTGCCCGTCAGCTCGATGGTGACCTGGACCTGGATGGGGAGGACCCGACCGGCAGCGGCCATGGCGCGCTTGGCGCCGTTGATGGCCGCCTTCGCCTGCAGCAGGTCGTAGACGGTCTCGATGAGCAGCAGGTCGACACCACCCTCGATGAGGGCGGCGGACTGCTCCTGGTACTCGTCCCTGAGCCGGCCGTAGGGGATCTGGCCGAGGGTCGGGAACTTGGTGCCGGGCCCGATGCTGCCGGCGACCCAGCGCGGCCGGTCCGGCGTCGAGTGGTCGTCGGCGGCCCGCCGGGCGATGCCGGCCGCCGCCAGGTTCAGCTCGCGGACCCGGTCCTCGCAGCCATACTCGGCGAGCACGGTGGCGAAGGCGCCGAAGGTGTCGGTCTCCACCACGTCGCAGCCCACGGCCAGAAACGACCTGTGGACCCGGTCGATGACGTCGGGCCTGGTCACGACCAGCAGCTCGTTGCACCCTTCGAGCGCGGGGCCGCCGAAGTCGTCGGCCGTCAGGCCGGCCTGCTGGAGGCTGGTCCCCATGGCGCCGTCGAAGATCACGACCCGCCGGTCGACGGCGTCGAGGTAGGTCGACCGTCCTGCGGGCGTCGGCTGGGAAGGGGGAGGCATACCTCCACCAGGATACCGGCGGCCCGGCGCGCCTCCCTGACCCGGCGGGCGGCGGCGATAGCATCCGCCAGGTGATGCCGCCGTGGTGAAGGTCTATACGAAGACGGGGGACGACGGGACCACGGGCCTGCTCTACGGCGGCCGGGTGCGCAAGGACGCCCACGCCATGCAGGTGAACGGCGCCGTCGACGAGGCGCAGGCGTCCATGGGGGTGGCCAGGGCCGAGGCTGCGCCCGGCTCGGAGCTCGACGAGTTGCTCGTCCGTCTCGAACGGGATCTCTACGTGCTGATGGCCGAGGTGGCGACGAACCCGTCGAAGCGGGGACAGCTGGCCCCGGGAGCGACCCTGGTCACGCCGGCGATGGTCGACGCCCTGGAGGAACGCATCGACGGGCTGTTGGCGGCGGTGGAGCTGCCCGACGAGTTCATCGTCCCGGGCGCCAACCGGGCGTCCGCCGCCCTCGACGTGGCCCGGACGGTGGTCCGGCGGGCCGAGCGCCTGGCCGTATCCGAGCCGGTCGAAGGCTCCTCCGTGGGCCGGTACCTCAACCGGTTGTCCGATCTGCTGTGGGTGATGGCCCGGTGGGCCGAAGGCGAGGAGCACCTGCTGGCCCGGGACGATCGGCCACGGGGAGGCGGTGCCCGCCGGCGCGCCGCCGGTGGCGCGGACATCGGGGCCGACGGCGGTGCGGACGGCGCCACCGGTGGCGGCGTGGACCGGGAGCACGGGGCATGAGGATCGAGAGCGCGTCCGCCTACGAGCTGCCGGCCGACATCGATGCCGTGGGGGTACCGGTCGTCACCGGCCCCGAGGGTCCCCAGGTGGTCGCCGGCGTCGTCGCCGACATCGCCGGTGCCGCCATCCCCGCCGTGCTCGATGCCGACTGGTGCACGCGCCAGGGGTTCAGCGGCAAGGTCGGCCAGACCCTGGTCTTCCGCAACGTGTCGGCCGCGACCTCCCGACTGGGGCCGGGCGACGGGGCCAGGGAGTCCGGCACCGGCACCGGCGCCGGAGAGGGTACGGCCGCCGCCTGCGACACCGTGCTCGTCGGCATGGGGTCGGAGGAGGCCCTCGACGGGGATGCCGGCCTCGAGACGCTCCGCCGGTCGGCGGCGGCCTTCGTGCGGGCCGTCGGCGCCGCCGCCACGGGCGCGTTCCTGCTGCCGTCGACCACCGCGTTCACGCCGGCGGCCGCCGCCGCGGCCGTGGCCGAGGGGGCCGTGCTGGCCGCCTACCGGTTCGACCGGTACCGGTCGGGCGACGCCCCGGGCAGCCTCGACCTTCTGCTGGTCACGACGGAGACGGCCCCGGAGGCGACCGAGGCCTCCAGCGGGGCCCAGCGGGGTGCCCGGCTGGCGGCCTCGGTGGCCCTGGCCCGGGACCTGGTCAACGAGCCGCCCAGCTCGATGACGCCGGTGCGGTTCGTCGAGACGTTCGCCCGTCGCTTCCACGACGACCCCCGGCTGACGGTGACGGTGTGGGACGAGCACCGGCTGGCCACCGAGCGGATGGGCGGCATCCTGGGAGTGGCCCGGGGCTCGGTGGAGCCGCCGCGCCTGCTGCGGGTGGACTACCGGCCCGCCGATCCCATGTCGATCGAGGGCCGGACCCCGTACCTGGTGCTGGTGGGCAAGGGCATCACCTTCGATTCGGGAGGCCTCTCCCTGAAGACGGCCACGGGCATGGAGACGATGAAGACCGACATGGGTGGGGCCGCCGCCGTGATGGCCGCGGTGGACGCCGCCGCCGACCTCCGGTCGCGGATCCGCATCACCGCCATCGCGCCGCTGACGGAGAACATGCCGAGCGGCTCGGCCACCAAGCCCGGCGACGTGCTCACGGCCCGCAACGGCAAGACCATCGAGGTCCTCAACACCGATGCCGAGGGCCGCCTGGTGCTGGCCGACGCGCTGTCACTGGCCGCCGAGGCCGCGCCGGACGCCATCGTGGATCTGGCCACCCTGACGGGGGCGGCCGTGGTGGCCCTGGGCAAGGAGATCGCCGGCCTGCTCGGTACCGACGAGGGGCTGGTGGCGCAGGTGGAGATGGCCGCCGCCGCCGCCGGCGAACCGGTCTGGACCCTGCCGCTGCCCGACGACTACCGCAGCCACATCGAGTCGGAGGTGGCCGACATGCGCAACGTGGGTCGTCCGGGCCAGGCCGGCTCGATCGCGGCGGCCCTGCTCCTCCGCGAGTTCGTGGGCGAGGTTCCGTGGGCGCATCTCGACATCGCCGGACCGGCCCGGTCGGACGACAACACCCGTTACCTCAGCAAGGGCGGCACCGGCTTCGGGGTCCGGACGCTGGTGGCCATGGCGACCTCGGAGGCGTTCGCCCGCTCCCTGGTGGTCGACGTGTAGCCGGTCGACCGACCGGTCGTCGTCCGGGCGGCCCCTCCGACGGCGGCGCCCCACCGGGGTGCGGGCGGGCCGGCCGATCTCAAGACCTGGGTGAATACGCCGATACCTCTCTGACGGAGGTGTCTGGCGGATGTCGTCCAATTCAGGGTCCGAGGTGCTCGACGTTGGCCAGTCGACGCCCCCGGCCGCCCCGAAACGGGTGGGACGCCGGAGCGGTGACTCCCTGTGGGGCTGGCTGCGGCGCAACCCGGCGGTGCTCGCCTATGCGCTCGGACCGACGGCCATCTTTCTGGTCATCGCCCTCCGCCGCTGGCACCTGCTGGCCATGCAGCCGCTGTGGCTCTACCTGGTGGTCGTCCTCTCGGTGCAGATCACCACCTTCGTGGTCGACCGCTTCTACAGCTCGCACCGCACCTGGCGGATGATGAACGCCAGCGTGATCTGCCACGTCCTGGCGGTCACCGTCGTCTGTTACATCACCGGTTGGGGCCCCGAGATGGCCGTCGCCTTCTCCTTCGTGGCCGTGATCGACATCTCGGCCAACGGCAGCAGCAGCTGGACGGTGTCGGTCGTCTGGTCCCTGGCCGCCATCGTGGCCGCCCAGGTCGCCGTCTACCTGGGAGCGGTCCCCACCCTGGTGCCCGATCCCATGGCCCAGGCCGTCAGCCTGATGGGGGCGATCATGTTCGTCTTCATCGCCCGGGCCACCGCCACCACCAACCGCCTCAAGGAGAACGCCGAGCGGACCATCGCCGTCAGCGAGGACCGGTTCCGGTCCCTCGTCCAGAACTCCTCGGACACCACCCTGGTCGTGGGGCTGGGCGCCATCATCGCCTACGCCAGCCCCGCCATCTTCCGCTTCCTCGGGCGCACCCCCGAGGAGGTCGAGGGCCAGAACGTGCTCGACCTGGTCCATCCCGAGGACCGTGACCGGGTGGCCTCCGACTGGGTGGACCGCCTCGACTCGGCCGAGAAGGCCAAGTCGAACCACTTCCGCATGCGCCATGTCGACGGGTCGTGGCGGATCGCAGAGGTCTTCCTGAGCGACCTCCGGGACCGGCCCTCGGTCGGGGGCTTCGTGGCCAACCTGCGCGACATCACCGAGCGCAAGGCGGCCGAGGCGCAGCTGGCCCACCTGGCGATGCACGACCACCTGACCGGGCTGCCCAACCGGGCGGTGCTGGTGGACCGCCTGAACCAGGCCATCGCCCGCCGGAACCGCCACGGGGGGCCGCCCCCCGTCGTCATGTTCCTCGACCTCAACCGGTTCAAGGCCGTCAACGACCGGCTGGGCCATGCAGCCGGGGACGAGCTGCTGATCGCCGTGGCCGAGCGGCTCCAGGCCGTGCTTCGGGAAGCCGACTCCCTGGCCCGCTTCGGGGGCGACGAATTCGTGCTCCTGTGCGAGGACGCCACCGACGAGGAGTCGGTGCGCTCGCTGGCCGAACGGGCCCGCCAGACGCTGTCGGAGTCCTTCGACGTCGGTGGCCACGTCCTCGACGTCGGGGTGCAGCATCGGCATCGCCGTCGTCGACGAGGGGGCGGCGCGGGGTGAGGAGCTGCTGGCCGACGCCGACTACGCCATGTACCTGGCGAAGGCGCAGGGCACGCGCAGCGAGATCAGGATGTTCGACGGTCCGGCCCGGGCGCTGGCGCGCCGCCGGGCCGGCATCGAGATGGACCTGGCCAACGTCCTGGACAACGACGAGCTCGTCCTCCACTACCAACCGATCATCGACCTGCACACCGGCCGGCCGGTGGGCGCCGAGGCGCTCCTGCGGTGGAACCATCCGGTGCGTGGGCTGCTGGGGCCGGACGCCTTCCTCGACGTGGCCGAGCAGACCGGCCTCATCGTGCCCATCGGCGCGTGGGTGCTGCAGACGGCGTGCGCCCAGGTGGCGACCTGGAACACGGAGGTTCCCCCGGCGGACCGGCTGTCGGTCAACGTCAACCTCTCGCTGCGGGAGGTGGCCGATCCCCACATCGTCGACGTGGTCTCGGCCATCCTCGGCCGGGGTGGGGTGGGCCCCGAGGAACTGGGCCTGGTCGTCGAGTTCAGGGATGCACCCGGCGACGGCTCGGGCACCACCCGCCAACTGCTGGCCATCCACGACCTGGGCGTCCGGCTGGCCATCGACGGCTTCGGTCCGGGCCACGCCTTCCTCAAGAACCTCCACGAGCTGCCCGTCAGCGCGGTGAAGCTCGACCGCTCGCTGCTCGGTGCGAGCGCCATGACCGAGCGGGACGAGGCCGTCCTCCGTTCGGTGACCGACCTCGCCCACACCCTGGACATGCTGGTGGTGGCGGCCGGGGTGGAGACGCCCGACCAGCTGGCCCGCCTGTTGCCGATCGGCTGCGACTTCGGCCAGGGCTACCTCCTCGGGCGGCCCCAGCCGGCCGACGCCTTTGCGTCGGCCCATCTGGCCCATCGTTCCTGACGCCCTCCGGCCCGGCCCGCGGACCCCGGGGCGGCGGTAACGTCGGAAGGGCCGGCACCGACGGCGTGCGGGTGGGCGGGTGCCGTCGCCGGCGGCATCCGGACCCGGCCCGCACCCCGGCCCGGCCGACGGGCCGCCGACCACGCGTGAAAGGACCCCGCCATGACGAATGCCGACCCCACTCCCGGTACCCGGACCGCCGCCGTGCTCGGGCTCGGCATCATGGGCGCGGCGATGGCCCGGAACCTGGTGGCCGCCGGACTGTCCACCACCGTGTGGAACCGCTCACCGGGTCCGGCCGGGGCCCTGGCGGACGCCGGCGCCGAGGTGGCGACCAGTCCGGCCGATGCCGTCAAGGGCGCAGATGTGGTGATCACCATGCTTCCCGATGCCGCCGCCGTGACGTCGGTCGTGTTCGACGGCGGGGTCGTCGACGCCCTCCCCCGGGGCGCCGTCTGGGCACAGATGGGCACCATCGGCGTCGAGCAGACGCGCCAGCTGCGGGATCGGCTCGGGCGACAGCGATCCGACGTCCTCTACGTCGATGCGCCCGTGTCGGGCAGCCGGGGACCGGCGGAGAGCGGGTCGCTCGTCGTCCTGGCATCGGGCCCGGCCGAGGCCGAGCCGATCCTCGGCCCGGTCTTCGCCGCCGTCGGCCGCAAGACGGTGTGGCTCGGGCGATGTCGGCCAGGGCAGCGCCCTGAAGCTCGTCGTCAACGCCTATCTGGCCATCCTCGTCGAAGGCGTCGCCGAGATGCTGGCACTGGCCGACCACCTGGGCGTCGAGCATGCACGGCTGACGGAAGCCATCGGCGGCGGGCCGCTGGACGCGCCCCTCGCCATGGCGAAGTTCAACAAGATGGACGAGGCCGACTACGGGCCGGAGTTTCCACTGGAGTGGGCGTTGAAAGATGTCGACCTGGCGCTCGACGCCACCGCCGACACCGGTGACACCCCGCTGCCGGCACTGCGGGCGCTGTCGGAGCGGTGGCACCTCGGGGTCGACCACGGGCAGGGTCGCATGGACCTGAGCGCGGCCCGCCTGGCGTTGGAGCCCGGTCCCTGACAGCGGCCGTCGGTCAGGTGGAGCGGGGCCGGCATGCCTCCTCGGCCGCCGTGAAGGCCACCGCCGGGTGGAACTGCCAGTCGCCCAACCGCTGCTCGACCTCTTCGCGGGAGAGTCCGGCCCCGGCCAGGCTGGCGGCCAGGCGGCGGGCCCGGCGGTGCATGCGCTCGACGGGCTCGAGGCGCTGTTCGGCCTGCCACTGGCGGTGGCTCTGCTGCAGCGATTCCGGGAGCCGACGGAGGTGCCGCAGCGGTAGCGGCGGCACGGCCGTGCGCACGGCCACCCGCGCCGTGCCGGCCGGTCGGGCCAGCTCGAAGGTGTGGAGGCGGGCGAGCGCCCGGCGGAAGGGTCCGTTGCGGGACAGCCGGTCGCCCAGTCCGAGCGCCCGGGCCGTCTCGGCCAGGTCGAGGGTGAAGCCACCCGGACTGACCTCCAGCCCGTAGGTGAGCCGGCGCAGCAGAAACGACGCCGTCGGTCCGATGACGCCGAGCCAGTAGAGCTCGACGTAGCGCGAGCACGGGATGGAGCCCATGGGGATCGGCCACCGGGTCCCTCCAGGGCACGATGCGCAGGGTGGCGCGGCCGGCGGCGGCGGTGGCGGCCGTGGCGGCCGCGGACCGAGGCGGGGGCGGGGATCCGGCCGTGACCCCGCCCGGGACCGGGAGGGAGACGACGATCGGCGGTGAAGGCGGTGAAGGCGGTGAAGGCGGTGAAGGCGGCGAAGGCGGTGAAGGCCGGGCCGGCCGGGCCGGCGGTGAAGGGGGCGACGGCCGGGCCGGGGGCGACGGCAGGGGAGCGGGGTGGGCGGGGACGGGCACGGCGACCTCCGGTCAATCGTGGACGGGACAGCGATGACAGGCTGGCGGGGTCACCTTGCCGGCGACCTTGACCGTCGGGGCAGGGTCGGGCCGGCGCCCTAGTTGAACGTGGCCGACGACGTCCGGCGCTCCTGGGCGACCGTCACCGTGAAGGTCGACGAGCCACTACCGCCCCCGCCGCCGGAGGTGGCGCCCGGCAGGGTGGGTACCGAGGTCGGCACCACCACCGACGCGCCGTTCTCGCCGGTGAAGGCGCCGGAGTAGATCTGGCCGTCGTAGTTCCCGGAGTTCTGCTGGAACGCCAGGTCGCACGGCGTGTACGTCATGGTGTCGAGCGGGGCCGTCGTGGTGCCGAACTCCGCCTGGGCGTTGATGGTGATGCCGCCCGACGACGGGCTGGACACGCACGAGGAGGTCGTGCCGGCGTACGACGTCGGCTGGATCATGTAGACGTCGTGGGTGGCCGAGCTGGCCGAGGTGAGTGGACCGTTGATCGTGAGCGAGGGGCTCGATGTCTGCGCGTCGATGATGGCGAGGTTGTTGTTCAGCTCGTAGGTCCCGCTGTTGGGCGGGTTCAGCGTCAACGCGCAGGTGGCCAGGATGACGGTGGGGGGAGCGTTGGAAAGGCTCATGTTGGTCACCGCCTGCTGGAAGCTCACCGACCCCCCGGTGCCGCAGTCGGTGGGGATCACGAGGGACCAGCCGGCCTGGCCCCAGGGTGTGGACGACCAGTTGGCCGACGTCCAGGCGGGCGACGCGTAGGACACGGTGGGCATGGTCTGCGCCGACGGGTTCGACAGGGCGTGGTCGTTCTGGGTGATGCCGCCCTTGACGTAGCTGGCGGTGCCGGTGGTGGTGCAGAAGGCCGTCACCGCCCCGCCGATGGCCGTGGTCCCGTTGCCGCTCCCCCAGGTGACCCCGCCCTCGTTGCTGGCGCACGCCGTGTTGGGGGAGCCCGGACCGGTGGACGACACCGATCCCGACACCGTGCTCTGGTTCTGCAGGTCGACGTTGTAGGTCGAGGTGATCGAGCCGTTCACGGTGCAGCCGGCCAGATTGACGCCGGCCCCGGCGCCGGTGTTACCCCCGTTGCCGGTGGAGATCACGGTGGCGTATACGGTCGAGTTGTTCTCGCAGTAGATGTTCTGCGGCGAGTAGATGGTCGCCGGCGCAGCCGAGGTACCCACGCTGTCCTGCGAGATGGTCAGCGAGGAGTCGGAGAACAGCGTGTCGGCGAAGACCGGCGAGGTCGAGGTGGCCGTCAGCGTGAGCAACGACTCTTGGTACTGGGTCTGGGTACCGTCCGTGCCCGTCGACACCAGCTCGGCGCTGGCGGGGACCGTGGAGCTCAGGTTGGCGCAGCTGATGGTGGTGCCCGAGGAGGGCGTGGTGGCGCTGAAGTACGTCACCGACACGGTGAACGACGACGTCGTCGGGACGGTCGGCAGCGTGCCCGTCTTGGCCCCCGTTCCGCACGGCAATGTTGACTGCGACGTGGCCGACTGGATGGCGGCAAAGGTTGCGTCCAGTCCGGCCTGGGCGGCATTGCGGGCCTGGGACGACTCCCGGGTGGTCACCGTGGCCGATACGTCGGAGCTGCCCGTCTGCACGGTGATGGTCACGAGGAGGGCCAACATGGCCGTCACGGTGGCGGCCACGATGAGCGCCACCAGGCCGTCGTCGGGGCCGCCCTCACCGCCGTGGCGGGCGTTCCGGTAGCGGGCCGACCAGGTCGTCACGGGGTCGGCACCGTCGAGCACGGCGACGTCGTCGTCGAGAAGTAGCCGTCGAGGGCGGCGACCGAGGACAGCTCCTGGATCGTCGATCCCGTCTTGCCGGTGTCGGAGAAGTACAGGTCGACGTTGAGCAGCCGCTGCCCGAAGTTCGACGACGAGTCGAGCGCGAACGGCGCCTGCGACGACGTGTTGGCGAAGCCCTTGGCGTAGTTCGACCACGGGTTGGCGGTGGAGGCCCCGTTCACCCACGACCGGGTCTGCATGACGCCGGTGTCGAGGAGGCGCCACTGCCAGCAGGTGCCGGCCGTCCCCGTGGCCGCGGTGGGCGCCGGCGGCACATAGAAGCGGACGGACCACCCGGCCCCCACCGACGTCCCGTCGGGATTGGTGCCGCCGTTGGTCCCCTCGGTGGCCGGGTTGTAGAGGGTTCCGGCGTTGCCGATCTCCGCCTGCAGCCCGCTCAGCACCGAGGAGGTCAGCTGGTTGGCCAGCGCACGGTTGGCGGTCACGGCCTGATCGGTCACGAACGCGCCCACTGCCAGGAAGATGAACGTCCCCACCACGGCGAAGACGGACACCGCCACCGTGAGCTCGACGATGGTCATGCCGTCATCGTCCCGGTGCCTCACGGGGCTCCCAGGCTCGAGACGAGCACCTGACCGCTGATCTTCGACGTTCCCGAGACGCGGTCGACGGATCCTCCGCTCCATGACACGACGACCGTGACCCTGACGATCGACGGGGAGGTGGTGTTCATGTACTCGGTCGGATAGGTGGCGACCGTGAACGATTTGCCGTCCTCGCTCGTGGTCACCAGGTGCGGGTTGAGGGGCGCCTGGGTGGTGGACAGGCTCGTGGCGAGGATGGTCTCGGCCCCCGACCCCGGGTTGAAGGTGCAGGTGTTGCCGGTGGCCGTGCAGACCCCGCTGATGTTGGGATCGGTGGCGATGGTCGTGTCGCCGGTGGAGAGCCCGGCCTCGACCACGCTGTAGGGGAGGGCGTCCACCTGGCCGAGGGCCCGGTTCAGCAGCTGCCCGGCCACCTGCTGGTTGGTCGCCGACTCGACGTTGCCGGTCTGCACGTCGAGCCCGAAGCCCATGGCCAGCAACGACAGGGAGAGCACGGACAGGGCCACCACCACGTCGAGGAGGGCGATGCCCTCGTCGGTGCGGCCGACCAGCCGTGCCCGGCCGGAGGCCCCGCGCTGTCGACTCCGACCGTCCATCCGGTGCCCCCGCTTGTCACGGAATCAGGTGGCATTGCCACGCCCAGTGCAAATGGTACGGACGAATCTGTGTCCCGCCAATGCGTGATTCCACCCCGCGGCTACGTGGCTTTCCTCGGGTGCGCCCGGCGCGCTCACCACCGCCCCCGGTGCAGGACCCGGTCGGGTGACGGCCGTCCCCGCGCCAGTGACGGCGACGGCGGATCGGGGGCGGCCGGCACGCCGAGCAGGACGGCGCCCGTCCATTCGAGCCGCTCGGGCACCCCGAGGACGGCCGCCAGGTCGTCCGCTCCCCGGAAGTTCCCGAGGAAGGCGGCGCCCAACCCTTCGTCCACCGCCCGCAACAGCAGCACCATGGCGGTGAAGGCGGCGTCGACGTGCCAGTAGGGGACGATCCACTCGACCTCATCGCCGTCGCCGTCGCCGTCGCCGTCGGCGGGGCGCTTGTCCGCCTGGCGGTACCGGGCGGCGTAGGCCTCGGGGTCGCCGTAGACCAGGACGACCACGGGCGCCCGGGCCATGCCCTCGTAGCGACGGGATCCGGCCCGCCACCCGGCGTCGGTCGTCGCGTCCCAGTAGTGCGCCGTCTCCGCCGGCCCCTCCAGTACCACCAGGTGCACGCCGTGGGTGTTGCCGGCCGACGGCGCCCTGAGGGCGTCGGCCAGCAGGGAGTCGAGGACCCCCGGTTCCAGTGGCCGTGCCGCGAAGTTCCGGGTCATGCGGCGCCGGCGGACGGCATCGGTCAGCTCCACGGGGCCACCATCCCGGCAACGCTACCGGCGGCCCCCCGCCGTCCCGGAGCCGGGAATGTTGACCCCACTGGTACGGTTTCACCAGGTACGAACGCGCCGGGCGGGACGACGGGGGCGGCACGACAGAGAGAGGTCCGAGCACATGCCCACCTTCAGGGAGATGCTGGCGGCCGCCAAGGCCGCCGTCAGGGAGATCGAGCCGGCGGAAGCCGAGGACGAGATGACGACCGACGGCACGGTGGTCCTCGACGTGCGCGAGCCCGACGAGTACGAGCAGGGTGCGATCCCGGCGCGGTGCACATCCCCCGGGGAACGCTCGAGACGTCGGTCGAGGGAAGGATCCCCGACAAGTCAGCCCACGTGGTCGTGTACTGCGCCGGCGGCACCCGCTCGGCGTTCGCGGCCCAGACGATGCAGGAGCTCGGCTATACCGACGTGGCCTCGGTCGTCGGCGGCTTCAACCGCTGGAAGGACGAGGGCCGGGCGTGGTCGGCGCCCCGGTCGCTCACCGCCGACCAGCGCAACCGCTACCAGCGGCACCTGCTGCTGCCCGAGGTGGGCGTCGAGGGCCAGATCACGCTCCTCGACTCGAAGGTGCTGCTGCTCGGGGCGGGCGGACTCGGCTCGCCGGCCGCCCTCTACCTGGCTGCCGCCGGCGTCGGGACCATCGGCATCGTCGACATGGACGTCGTCGACGCCTCCAACCTTCAGCGCCAGATCCTCCACAACATGGACCGCATCGGCGAGCGCAAGGTCGACTCGGCCAAGAAGACCCTGACCCTCATCAACCCGGACGTCGACGTGGTCACCTACGACGTGCGGCTCGGGGCCGACAACATCCTCGACATCATCGACGGCTACGACGTCATCGTCGACGGCACCGACAACTTCCCGACCCGCTATCTGGTGAACGACGCCTCCCTGCTGAAGCGCATCCCGGTCGTGCACGGGTCGATCTTCCGGTTCGAGGGCCAGGCCACCGTGTTCGTCCCCTACGTGGGTCCCTGCTACCGCTGCATGATCCCCGAGCCGCCACCGGCCGAGCTGGCCCCGAGCTGCGCGGAGGCCGGCGTGCTGGGCGTGCTGCCGGGCATCGTCGGATCGATCCAGGCCGTCGAGGCCATCAAGCTCCTCCTCGGTATCGGCGACACCCTGCAGGGCCGCCTGCTGGCCTACGACGCCCTGGAGCAGAGCTTCCGGACGTTCAAGGTCCACCGCGACCCCGGCCTGCCCGGCGTGCGGCCCCGATGCCGCCCAGATCGTCATCGCCGAGTACGACGACCTGTGCATGCCGCACGCGGCCGTGCCCCCGGCGTCGTAGGAGGCCCGGGCGGCGCAGCCGGCCGTCGGGCGCGAGCACGGAGGCACCGGGGCCCCTTGGGTCGCCCGCCGACGGAGGACCCCCCGCCGAGACCGTAACCTGTTCTACATGGCAGCCGACTCCAACGCCCCGAGCCGGACCGTGCGCCGCCGAGGTCCCCGCGACCCTCGGACGTGCGCCGGACCGACTCGGGCATCGAGATCCACCCGGTCTACGGCCCGGCCGACCTCGAAGGGTGGGACCCGGCGACCAGGCTGGGGGAGCCCGGGGAGTTCCCCTACACCCGGGGCATCCGCGCCGACATGTACCGGGGCCGCTTTGGACGATGCGCCAGTACGCCGGCTTCGGCACGGCCGACGTCGACCAACGAGCGCTTCAAGTTCCTGCTCGGCGCCGGGCCAGACCGGCCTGTCGTGCGCCTTCGACCTGCCCACCCAGATGGGCCACGACTCCGACCACCCCCGGGCCGAGGGCGAGGTCGGCAAGGTCGGGGTGGCCATCGACTCGCTGGCCGACATGCGCCTGCTGCTCGCCGACCTGCCGCTCGACAAGGTCACCACGTCGATGACGATCAACGCCACGGCGGCCATCCTGCTGCTCTTCTACCAGCTGGTGGCCGAGGAGAACGGCGTCGATCCCGGCCCGCCTGGGCGGCACCATCCAGAACGACATCCTGAAGGAGTACGTGGCCCGGGGCACCTACATCTACCCGCCGCGGCCGTCCATGCGGCTGGTGACCGACACGTTCGCCTACTGCGCCGAGCAACCTGCCGGCGTGGAACACCATCTCGATCTCCGGCTACCACATCCGCGAGGCCGGCTCGACGGCCGTGCAGGAGATCGCCTTCACCATCGCCAACGGCATCGCCTACGTCGAGGCCGCCATCGCCGCCGGCCTGGACGTCGACGACTTCGCGCCCCGGCTCAGCTTCTTCTGGAACGCCCACAACAACCTGTTCGAGGAGGTCGCCAAGTACCGGGCCGCCCGCCGGATGTGGGCGAGGATCATGACGCGAACGGTTCGGGGCCCGGGACGAGAAGTCGACGCTGCTGCGGTTCCACACCCAGACCGGCGGCTCGACCCTGACCGCCCAGCAGCCCGAGAACAACATCGTCCGGGTCGACCGTCCAGGCGCTGGCGGCCGCCCTCGGCGGCACCCAGAGCCTGCACACCAACGGCTTCGACGAGGCCCTCGGCCTGCCCACCGAGCGGGCGGCCAAGATCGCGCTGCGCACCCAGCAGATCGTCGGCTACGAGTCGGGCATCACCGACACCGTCGACCCGCTGGCCGGCTCGTGGTTCGTCGAGTCGCTCACCGACGAGGTCGAGGCGGCGGCCTGGGACTACCTCGAGCGGATCGACGGCCATGGGCGGAGCCGTCGCCGCCATCGAGGCCCACTTCATGCAGGAGGAGATCGAGCAGGCCGCCTACGCCTACGCCAAGGCCGTCGACGCCGGCGAGAAGGTGGTGGTCGGGGTCAACCGCTTCGCCGACGACGGACGGCGAGCCCGACCGACGTCTTCCCCATCGACGCCGAGCTCCAGCGGTCGCAGATCGCCGGCCGTCAAGTCGGTCCGGGCCGGAGCGGCGACCAGGCCGCGGTCGACGCCGCCCTGGCCGACGTCGAGGCGGCCGCCCGGGGTACCCAGAACCTGCTCGTGCCGATGAAGGCGGCCCTGTCCAGGCTGGCGACGCTGGGCGAGGTCTCCGACGTCCTGCGGGGGGTCTTCGGGGAGTTCCGGCCGGGCGGCTGAGTCGAGCGTCGCCTGCGGCCCACCAGGGGCGCCGCCGGAGGCCGGCTGCGAGGTCGCGGCGGGGACGCGGCCGCGGGACGCGGCCGCATCGGGTCGGGCTCAGCTCAGGGCGCTCACGGCCAGCAGCCGGTCGCGGAGCTCCGGGGTGGCGGCGGCATCGATGGCCGTCCACGCCAACGCCACCGCGCCGTCGTGCACGGCGGCGTCGGCCGAGGGTGTGACGCAGGCGGCGGCGAAGGCGGGCTGGTGGTTGACGGCGCCGCCGGCATCGATCCCGAGCATCGGATGGATCGTCGGGATCGCCAGCGACACGTTGGCCATGTCGGTCGAGAGGGTCGGCGGCGGTCGCCCTGGTCGTCGGCGGCGAAGGTGCGACCGAGCGCCTCGGCGTTCGCCCGGAAGGCGGCCAGGACAACCGGGTCGGACTCCATGTGCGAGTAGTCGGGTGCCAGGGCGGTGATCGACACGCCCGCACCGGTGGCCAGGGCCCCCGCCTCGAAGCACGCCCGGACCCGCGGCTCGAGTAGGCCCAGCCTTCGAGCGTGGTCGAGCGGCACATGAACCGTCCCGTGACCGTGGCCGGGACGATGTTGGCGGCCTCGCCGCCGTCGGTCACGATGCCGTGGACCTGGTCGCCCGGCGGCAGCTGTTGGCGCAGGAGGCCGATGGCCACCTGCGCGACCACCATGGCGTCGCCGGCGTTGATCCCCCTCCAGGGAGCCGCCGACGCGTGGGCGGCCCGGCCCTCGAAGGTCACGTCGAAGTGGGAGACGGCCAGGCAGGTCGCCTCGAGGCGGTCCTCGGGCCACGGGTGGACCATCATTGCCAGGTGGACGCCGTCGAAGGCGCCCCGGTCGAGGAGCAGCACCTTGCCGCCCCCGCCCTCCTCGGCGGGCGTGCCGATCACCCGCACCGTCAGGTCGAGGTCGTCGGCGACCTCGGAGAGTGCGATGCCGGCACCGGCGGACATGGCGGCGATGAGGTTGTGGCCACAGGCATGGCCGATCCCCGGGAGCGCGTCGTACTCGGCGCACACCGCCACCACCATCGAGCCCGACCCGAACCGGGCGTCGAAGGCGGTGGGGAGCTCGGCGACGCCCACCGTGACGTCGAAGCCGGCCTCGGAGAGGACCTCGGCGGTCAGGGCCGAGGAGCGTTCCTCTTCGAAGGAGAGCTCGGGATGGGCGTGGAGCGCACGGCTCAGCCCGAGGAGGCTGTCGAGCTCCCGCGTCGAGGGCGGCCGCGGCAGCCGCCTTGGCCGGGCCGGCGGCGCCGGCCGGGCCCGTGTCGGTGACTGGCACGGCGGCGGTCCGGCGTCCTACTCGATGACGGCGACCACGTCGCCGGGTCCGACGGCATCCCCGGCGGCCACCTTCACCTCGGATACGGTCCCCGCCTTTTCGGCGTTGACGTTGTTCTCCATCTTCATCGCCTCGAGGACGCAGACGGTCTGGCCCACCTCCACCTCGTCGCCCACGGCGACGAGCACCTTGACGATGGTGCCCTGCATGGGCACGGCCACCGTGCCCGAGCCGGAGGTCGCCGCCGAGGACCGGGGACGCCTGGGGCTGGCGCCACTCCGGGCCGCCCCGCCGCCGGCGCCTCCGGCCGACACCACGACGGTGCCGCCGAGATCCGGCACCCACAGGGCGACCTCGTACCGGCGGCCGTCCACCTCGGCGGTCACGTCCCGCCGGACCCTGGGCGCGGCGTCGCCGTCCCCGTCGACGTCCCCCGGCCGCCGGTCAGGGCGCCGTCGACGGCCCCGTCGACGTGGACGAGGACGTGGACGGGTCGGTCACCGCCGAGAGGTCGAGGTTCTCCTCCACCCACCTGGTGGAATGTGTCGCCGCCGCGAAGTCGGGATGGGAGAGGATGGCGACGTGGGCGGGGATGGTGGTGGCCACGCCCCTCGACCACCGTCTCCTCCAGGGCCCGGAGCATCCGGCGGCGGGCGGCCTCGCGATCGTGGCCCCACACGACCAGCTTGGCCACCAGGTTGTCGTAGTACTGGCTGACCGAGTCGCCGGCCAGGTAGCCGGTGTCGAGGCGCACACCCGGGCCGCCGGGGGCGATGAACTCGGTGATGGTGCCCGGCGACGGTGTGAAGGCGCCGCCGGTGGGGTCCTCGGCGTTGATCCGCACCTCGATGGCGTGGCCGTCGCGGCGGACGTCGTCCTGGGTGAAGCCGAGGGCCTCGCCCGACGCCACCCGCAGCTGCCACTCGACCAGGTCGAGCCCGGTGACGAGCTCGGTCACCGGGTGCTCGACCTGCAGCCGGGTGTTCATCTCGAGGAAGTAGAACTCGCCGTCCTGGTAGAGGAACTCCACGGTGCCGGCGTTGACGTACCCGCACGCCCGGGCGACATGGACGGCGGCGGCCCCCATGGCCTGGCGGACCTCGTCGGGGAAGGCCGGCGCCGGGCTCTCCTCGATCAGCTTCTGGTGGCGGCGCTGGCCGGAGCAGTCCCGCTCCCCGAGCCACAGCGTGTTGCCGTGCGTATCGCGCGATGACCTGCATCTCGACATGCCGCGGCCAGGTCAGGTAGCGCTCGACGTAGCACTCGTCCCGCCCGAAGTAGGCGGCCGCCTCGCGCTGGGCCGATTCGAAGGCGTCGGCGGCCTCGCCCGGTGCGGCGACCACCTTCATGCCGCGCCCGCCCCCGCCGTAGGCCGCCTTGATGGCCACCGGCCACCCGACGTCGTCGCCGAAGGCCACGATCTCGTCGGCGGACGTGAGCACCTCCGAGCGGCCGGGCACGCCGGACACGCCGGCCCGCTCGGCGGCGTGGCGGGCGCTGATCTTGTCGCCCATGACGTCGATTGCCTCCGGCGGGGGCCCGATGAAGGTGACGCCACGATCGGTGATGGCCCGGGCGAAGTCGGTGTTCTCCGAGAAGAAGCCGTAGCCCGGATGCACGGCGTCGGCGCCGCTCCTGTCGATGGCGTCGAGGATGGCCGGCGTGTTCAGGTAGCTCTCGGCGGCCGTCTGGCCCCCCAGCGCGTAGGCCTCGTCCGCCAACCGGACGTGCAGGGCGTCGCGATCGAGCTCCGAGTACACCGCCACCGTGGTGACCCCGAGCTCGCGGCAGGTCCGGGCGACCCGGACGGCGATCTCCCCACGGTTGGCGATCAGGACCTTCTTCAGCACGTTCAGCCTTTCTTGAGCACTTCGTCGAGCGCGGGACCACCGGAGTGGGCACCCCATGCCCGCCATCCCTGATCCAGGCCAGCCAGGGTACCCACACTGGCACGGGACCTAGTGTCTCTGCCATGTCGGCCGGTGCGACGACCCCCGACCCTGCAGCGGCCCGAGTCCGACACCTCACCGGGCCTCCCGGCACCCGGTTCGCGGAGATCCGCTGGTTCGAGGAGCTCGCCTCCACCAACGGGTACGTGGCCGATGCGGCCCGCGCCGGTGCCGACGAGGGCCTGGTGGTGGTGGCCGACCACCAGACGGCCGGACGCGGCCGGCTCGGACGCCGCTGGGTGGCGCCCGCCGGAGCCAACCTGCTCGTCTCCGTACTCCTCCGCCCGCGCCTCGAGCCCGGCCGGCGCCACCTGGCCCCGTCCGTCGTCGCCCTGGCCACGGCGGACGCCTGCGCGGCGGTCGCCGGCGTGTCCCCGGGCATCAAGTGGCCCAACGACCTCCTCGATGCGGACGGACGCAAGCTGGCCGGGGTGCTGGCCGAGGCCGACCCGGGCGGCGCCGGACCCGGGACGGCCGCGGCTGCGGGGCCGCCGGTGGCCATGGTCGTCGGTGTCGGCCTCAACGTCGGGTGGCCCCGACCCGGCGACGCCGTGCCGCCGGAGATCGAGGGAACGCCGGTGTCGCTCGCCGGCCTCGCCGGCCGGGACGGTGGACCGCACCGAGGTGCTGCTCCACCTGCTGGCATTCCTGGAACCCCGCGTGGCCGACCTGTCGGACGCGGGCGGGCGGGCCCGGCAGGCGACCGAGCTCGCCGACCGCTGCGTCACCCTCGGACGGTCGGTGCGGGTCGCGCTGTCCGGCGGCGGGGAGATCGGTGGCGTGGCGGTCGGCATCTCCGCCGAGGGCCATCTGGTGGTGGACGTGGCCGGTGCCCGCCGGGAGGTGGTGGCCGGCGACGTCGTGCACGTGCGCGACGGCGGTCGTTGAGGCGGCGCGGCGGCGGGGGCACGCCCGGGCCCGGGGCTAGTCTCTCGGCGTCATGCGACTTCTCGTCACCGGTGGTGCCGGGTTCATCGGCTCCAACTTCGTCCGCTACTGGGTACAGGGTCACCCCGAGGACGCCGTCGTCGTCCTCGACGCGCTGACCTACGCCGGCAACCGGCCCAATCTGGCCGACGTCGAGGACCGGATCGCCTTCGTGGAGGGCGACATCGGTGCTGCCCGCCTCGTCGCGGAGACCCTCGACCGGCACGACATCGACGTGGTCGTCAACTTCGCGGCCGAGTCCCACAACAGCCTGGCCGTCCTCGATCCGGGCCTCTTCTTCAGGACCAACGTCGTGGGCACCCAGACACTGCTCGAAGCGTCGCGGCGCCACGGGGTCCGGCGGTTCCACCACATCTCCACCTGCGAGGTCTACGGCGACCTCCCGCTCGACGCCGATACCTCGTTCACGGAGGAGTCGCCCTACCGGCCCCGGACGCCCTACAACGCGTCGAAGGCCGGCGCCGACCACGCGGTGCGGGCCTACGTGGAGACCTTCGGCCTGCCCGCCACCATCACCAACTGCTGCAACAACTACGGCCCCTACCAATTCCCGGAGAAGGTCGTCCCCGTCTTCGTCACCCGGGCGCTCGACGACCGCCCACTGCCGCTCTACGCGTCCACGCAGAACCGCCGCGAGTGGCTGCACGTCGAGGACCACTGCCGGGCGATCGAGCTGGTGCTGCAGCACGGGCGCGACGGGGAGACCTACAACGTCGGCAGCGGCGAGGAAGCCAGCATCGAGGAGATCGCCGACGCCGTGCTGGCCGCCACCGGCCGCCCGGCATCGCTGAAGGAGATCGTCCCGGACCGTCCCGGCCACGACCGGCGGTACCTGCTGGACTCATCGAAGATCCGGGACGCCCTCGGATGGGAGCCCGTCGTCCGGTTCGGGGACGGGTTGGCGACCACGGTGGCCTGGTACGACAGCCACCGGTCGTGGTGGGAACCGCTGCTCGACCGGGCCCCGGTGGTCGAGGACGGGTGGGCGCCGCTCCCCGGCGACGGAGCCGTCCGCCGGTGACCGCCGCCGGCGGGCCGGTGCGTACCCGGGTCCTGGTGACCGGTGCGGAGGGGCAGCTCGGTCGCGACCTGACGGCGGCGTTCTCGGGGACCGCGCCGGACGGTGGGGACCCGTCGGCCGGGTCGACCCGGGCGGGACTGCCGGCAGCCGGGACGGTCGACGTGCTCGCCACCGACGTGGCCGAGATGGACATCGTCGACCGCGACGTCGTCCAATCGGTCGTCGACATGTTCCGCCCCGACATCGTGGTGCACGCGGCCGCGGCCACCGGTGTGGACGCCTGCGAGCTCGACCCCACCATGGCGTACGCCGTCAACGCCATGGGCACCCGCAACGTGGCCGAAGCGACGGCGCGCGCCGGTGCCCACCTGGTGGCGGTGTCCACCGACTACGTCTTCGACGGCGCCCTCGGACGCCCCTACACGGAGTGGGACCCACCGGGGCCCCGGAGCGTCTACGGGCAGAGCAAGCTCGCCGGCGAGCGCGAGGCCACGGCCGCCTGCCCCGGTGCCACCGTGGTCCGGACGGCCTGGGTCAGCGGGGTCCACGGTGCCAACATGGTGAAGACGGTGCTCCGCCTGGCCGCCGACCCCGGACCGGGGCCGCTGCGGTTCGTGGACGATCAGGTGGGCACGCCGACGTTCACGGCCGATCTGGCTCCGGCGGTCGTCCGCCTGGCGCTCGACCGCCGGCCGGGCACGTACCACGTGACCAACACGGGCGAGACGTCGTGGTTCGGCTTCGCCCGGGCCGTGCTGGCGGCGGCGGGACTCGACCCCGACGTGGTGGAGGCCATCGCCACCCCGGACCTCGACCCGCCCCGCCCGGCCCCCCGGCCCGCCGACTCCCGACTCGATGCCCTGGCGTGGCGGCTGGCGGGCCTGCCGCCGCTGCCCGCGTGGACCGAGGCCCTCGACCGGCTGGTCGGCGCGCTGTCGGTCGTGGCCGGGACCTGAGGAGGCCGGTGCCCGGACCCCACGATCCCGGCCACGGTCACGTGGCTCCGACCGACCGGCCGGTGACGCCGCGTCCACCCGTGCCGCCGGCTCCGCCCATGCCGGCGGTCCCGCCCATCGCGTCCGAGCGGGGGCCCTTCGGTCGGGGCGGCGCCTCGGTGCGGGTGCTGCCGCACGGGCAAGGGCGCAACATCGCCGTGATCGGCATGGGCTACGTGGGCCTCCCGACGGCGGCCACCCTCGCCCACCTGGGCCACCGGGTGGTCTGCGGTGACGCCGACGCCGGCAAGATCGCCCAGCTCGAGGGCGGCATCGTGCCCATGGTCGAGGAGAACCTCGAGAACCTGGTCCGCGAGGGTCAGCACGCCAACCGTCTCCGCTTCGTGGTCGGCGCGGCGGCCGCCGTCGCCGGGGCCGAGTTCGTCTTTCTGTGCGTGCCCACCCCGCAGGGGGACGACGGTTCGGCCGACCTGTCGTTCGTGGAGTCGGTGGCGGCCGAGATCGGTCCGCTCCTGCCGGCGGGCACGGTCATCGTGAACAAGTCGACGGTGCCGGTGGGCTCGACCCTGGTGGTCGAGCGGGTGCTCGGCCGCAACGACGTGTCGGTCGTGTCGAACCCCGAGTTCCTGCGGGAGGGCACGGCCGTGGCCGACAGCCTCCATCCCGAGCGGATCGTCGTCGGCGCCGCCGACCAGGCCGCCGCCGCCCGTGTCGGCGCGCTGTTCGCCGGCACCCACGCGCCGCTCCTCGTCACCGACGCCGCCACCGCCGAGACGATCAAGTACGCCTCGAACGCCTTTCTGGCCACCAAGCTGAGCTTCGTGAACGCGGTGGCCACCCTGTGCGAGGCCGTCGGGGCCGACGTGCGCGACGTGATCCTCGGCATCGGGTACGACCGCCGCATCGGCTTCGAGTACCTGCGACCCGGCCCGGGGTGGGGCGGCAGCTGCCTGCCGAAGGACACCCGCGCCCTGGTCCACATCGCCGAGCGGGCCGGGTACGACTTCTCGTTCCTCAAGGGCGCCATCGACACCAACGACCTGCAGTTCGAGCGGGTGGTGGCCAAGATCGAGACGGCGGTGGGCGGGCACGCTCGACGGCGCCACGTCGCCGTCTGGGGCCTCACGTTCAAGGCGGGGACCGACGACCTGCGGAACTCGCCCGCCATCGAGATCGTCCGGCGACTGGTGGCCGCCGGCGCGGTGGTGCGGGCCTTCGACCCCACCGTGAAGGTGCCCGACGGCCGCTCGCAGGTGCCCGTGCCGGGCCTGGGCGACAACGGGGTGACGGCGGCCGCCTATCCGGACGCCTATGTGGCCTGCGACGGGGCCTCGGCGGTGGTGGTGCTCACCGAATGGGACGAGCTGCGCTGGCTGGACTTCGACAAGGTGCCGCGACGGCTGGCCGCACCGGTGATCGTGGACGCCCGCAACCTTCTCGACCCGGCCCGCTCCGGCGGCTCGGGTTCGAGTACACCGGGATCGGCCGGCGGTGACCGGCGACCGGGTCAGGAGTGGCCGGGTGGTGGTCACCGGCGGTGCCGGCTTCCTCGGCTCCCACCTGTGCGACCGGCCCTCGACCCGGGGCGAGGCGTGGTGTGCGTCGACGATCTTTCGACCGGCCGCCGCACAACATCGCCCACCTGCTGGACGACGACCGCTTCGATTTCGTCGAGGCCGACGTGTCGGCCGGCATCCCCGTCGACGGACCCGTCGACGCCGTGCTGCACCTCGCCAGCCCGGCCTCGCCCCCGGACTACCTGCGCCTGCCCCTCGAGACGCTGGCGGTGGGCAGCGAAGGCACGCGCCACGGTCTCGAACTGGCCGGCCGCCGGAAGGCGCCGCTTCCTGCTGGCCTCCACGAGCGAGGTCTACGGCGATCCCGACCGTGCACCCCCAGCCGAGGCGTACTGGGGCAACGTCAACCCCGTCGGCCCCCGCGCGTCTACGACGAGGCCAAACGGTTCGCCGAGGCCATCACCATGGCCCACCACCGCCGGACGGCACCGATGTCGGCATCGCCCGGATCTTCAACACGTACGGCCCGCGGCTGCGGCCCGGCGACGGCCGGGTGGTGTCGAACTTCCTGCCGCAGGCGATGGCGGGCCGCCCGCTCACCGTCTACGGCGACGGCAGCCAGACCCGCAGCCTGTGCTTCGTCGACGACCTGGTCACCGGGCTGCTCGCCCTGCTCGACGCCCCGTGAGGTCACCGGCCCGGTCAACCTCGGCAATCCGGAGGAGTACACCATGCCGAGCTGGCCCGGATCATCTGCGAGCTCCTGGGATCGTCGTCGACGATCGAGCACCACCCGTTGCCGACGGACGACCCGGCGCGGCGGTGCCCCGACATCACCGTCGCCCGCCGGCTGCTCGGCTGGGAGCCGGTGGTCGGCCTCGACGACGGCCTGCGCAGGACGGCCGACCACCTGGCGACGGAGACCGGCGCCAGCGGCAAGAATGGCGGATCGCGGCCGGCGGGCGGCGGCACCGCCGGCGCCTGACCACGACCCGCCGCCCGACCCGGAACCACGACCCGACCCACGACGACAGGAACGCCATGACGGCCCATCCCGACTGAGGACGACGAGCACCTCGAGGGGCCACGCTACCGCTCGCTGTCGGTCATCGTCCCCGTCTACAACGAGCGGAACACGGTGGCCGAGATCATCCGGCGCATCCGGGCCGTCGACCTGCCCCTGGCCGTCGACATCGTCGCCGTCGACGACGGATCCTCCGACGGGACCGACAAGGTGCTGGCGGCCCTGGCCGACTCGACGGTCAGGGTCATCGACGCACCCGGTCAACCGGGGAAGGGCGCCGCCATCCGCACCGGCCTCGAGTCGGCCCGGGGTGACCTGCTCGCTCATCCAGGACGCCGACCTCGAGTACGACCCCGAGGACTGGCCCAGACTGCTCGACCCGATCCTGCCGGGGCAAGGCCCGGGTCGTCTACGGCAGCCGGTTCACCGGCGAGCGCAAGAACATGCTCCCGCTCGCACTGGATCGGGAACCGCTTCCTGTCCCTGGTGACCAACATCCTCTACCGGTCGACGCTGTCCGACATGGAGACCTGCTACAAGCTCTTCGACCGCCGAGGTCCTCGACGGGCATCACCTGGTCCGACCGCTTCGACTTCGAACCGGAGATCACGGCCAAGGTCCTGCGCCGCGGGCTACCGCATCTACGAGGTGCCGATCTCCTATGCCGGGCGCGAGGTCTCCGAAGGCAAGAAGATCACCTGGCGCGACGGTTTCGGGGCGCATGCGGCTCTCGATCGTTCCGGTTCATCCGGCTCGATCCGTGAGCCGGTCGCGCGCCGAGCCGGGTGATCGACCGCGCCGTGGTCGTGTCAACTTCGACGCCGGGACGGCTGCTGACCACGTGCGTGGCCAGCCTGCCGGGCGAGGTCGACGGCGAGCGTGATCGTGGTCGACAACGGCTCGCCGGACGGGTCGTCCGACGCCTGCTGGCGCCTCGACCCGGCCGTGCCGGTGCGTGCGGCCCGGACGCAACCTGGGTTACGGCGCCGGCGCCAACCGGGGGGTGGCCGCCACCGCGGCTCCGAGCTGGTGCTGGTCTGCAACCCGGACGTCGCGGTCATGCCGGGCGCGGTGGCCGCCCTGGTGGCCGCGCTCGACGACGATCCGCCGCTCGGCGGTGGCCGGGCCGCGCGATTGCGGACCGGCGACGGCACATGCTACCCGTCGGCCCGGCGGTTCCCCTCGCTGGTCGATGCGGCCGGCCACGCCGTTTCGGACTGTGGCGACCCGAGAACCGCTTCACCCGGCGCTACCAGCGGGACGACCTCGACGCCACCGGGCCGATCGCCAGTGGACTGGGTGTCGGGGGCCGTGCTTCCTGGCCCGCCGCTCGGCCTTCGAGGAGGTGGGCGGCTTCGACGAGGCCTACTTCATGTACGTCGAGGACGTCGACCTGTGCTGGCGGCTGCCACCGTGCCGGGTGGGGAGTCGGCTACGTGCCGGCGGCCGCGGTCGACCCACCTCCAGGGCGTCTCCACGCCCGCCGACCCGTACCGGATGCTCGTGGCCCATCACCGGTCGCTCCTGCGTTCGCCTGCGGTCGGCGCACCGGGCCCTGGCCGGCTGGCGCCGGCTCCTGGCCGCCGGCGCTCGTCGGGCCGGAGGCGTCGCGCGCCGGGCCGCCCTGCGCCCTGGCGTCGTCCGGGTCGGCCACCGGCCTCGGAACCCGGCAGCGCCACGCGGCACGGGGCCGGCCGGAGCGACGCCGTCCGGAGCGCCTACCGGCAGGCTGTAGGGTTTCGCCCGATCATGGCCGATGAATCGACAGGGAAATGGGTGCGCCGTGCCGCGTCGACCGGCGGGGGACGGACGTACCGTGGCCAGACGCCGGTCAATTGGTACCTGAGCCTGCTCCTCATCGTCCTCATCGGTGTGTCTCCTGGTCGTCTACAGCCGCTACGAGAGCCCCACCCTCAACGCCGGCGCCGGGCAGCCCGACGTCGACTCCCGACACTGGTACGCGGCCGCTGGCGTCGACATCTGCGGCACGTCGCAGCCGACCTGGCCACCACCCCGAACACGTCCAGACGACGACCGGGCTCCACACCGACGGCTACGGCGTGATCACGGTCGCGCCGAAGAACTGCCGCGGAGGCGGGCAACAACGCCACCCTGGGCAATTTCGTAGCCGAGTACAAGGGTTCAAGCTCACCGTCGGCGATCCCCGGGTACCCGGGCGAGAAGGTCCCACCAACGGCGAGAAGTGCCCGAAGGGAACCCCCGATGCCGGCAAGCCGGGCGTGGTGCATGATGACAGCCTGGCCCAGCTTCGCACGCCACCGAGTCGACCGACGGTGCACCGGTGACCCGACGGACCTCAAGTTCGCCACCGGCCAGATGATCACCATCGCCTTCATCCCGGCGGCGGCGACCGTCCCCAAGCCCAGGCCACGGCCATCACGGTCGCTCATCGACGTGTCGCACGGCACTACGGCGCACCGACGCCGACGACCACGACGCCGGCCGGCACGCGACGACTGCACCGTCGACGACGTCGACGGCGCCGACCACCGTCGACCGACCGACGGCCGCCGCCAAGTGAAAGCCGTCGTCCTGGTCGGGGGCGAGGGGACCCGTCTTCGGCCCCTCACGCTAACGACGCCCAAGCAGATGCTGCCCGTGGTCGAGCAGGCGATGATCGAGCGGGTCCTCGGTCACCTGCGCGGCCCACGGCATCGAGGAAGCCGTCCTCTCGCTCGGGTACCGCCCCGACGCTTTCCTGAACGCCTACCCGGACGGGACGATCGCCGGGTCCGCCCGTCGTACGCGGTGGAACCGTCGCCGCTGGACACCGCCGGCGCCATCCGCTTCGCCGCCGGGCACCGGCGGGATCGACGAGCACGTTCCTGGTCGTGAACGGCGACGTGCTCACCGACCTCGACATCGGCGCCCTGGTGGCGTTCCACGAGGCGACGCGGGGCGGGGGCCACCATCGCCCTGACCCCGGTCGACGACCCGTCCGCCTTTGGCGTCGTGCCGACCGACGCGCGACGGGCGGGTCCAGGCCTTCATCGAGAAGCCGCCGCGCGACGACGCCCCCACCAACCTCATCAACGCCGGCACCTATGTCCTCGAACCGGCGGTACTCGACCTGATCCCCGGCGGGCGGCGGGTGTCGATCGAGCGCGAGACCTTCCCGGCGCTGGTGGCCGCGGGCGAGCTGTTCGCGCTCGGCCCGGACGTGTACTGGCTCGACACCGGCACGCCCGACGCCTACCTGCAGGCCCATCTCGACCTCGTGCTCGGCCGGCGGCCCGGCGCCGAGCCGGCGCCGGGGGCGGTGGAGGACCCCGCCATCGGCGAGGGGGTCTGGCGCATCGGCACGGTGGACGTCAGCAACGGGGGCAGCCCCGTTCCGCCCGCGTCGGTTCACCGTGCTGGGGACGGGTTCACTCGTGGCCGCCGGTGCCGTCGTCGAGGAGTCGGTCATCGGGCACGGCGCCGTGGTTGAGAGCGGGGCCACCGTGATCGGATTCGGTACTGCTGCCCGGCGCCCGCGTGGCCGCCAAGGCCACGGTCGAGGGGTCCATCGTCGGGCCTGGGGCCACCATCGGGCAGCGGTGCTCGATCCGCTCGGTGTCGGTGATCGGCGCGGGCGTGGTCACCGCGTCCGGCACCGTGGTCGACGGCGAGCGCATCCCCAGCGGGACCTGACCGGTGCGGGCGCTGGTCACCGGAGGCGCAGGGTTCATCGGGTCCACGCTGGTCGACCGGCTGCTGGCCGAGGGTCACGCCGTCGACGTGGTGGACGACCTGTCGACGGGCTCGCTGGCCAACCTGGCCGACGCCCGGGCCACGGCGGGCAGGCGAGCTGACCTTCCACAACCTGGACGTGCGATCGGCGGAGGTCGTCGAGGTGCTGGCCCGCCGCCGACCCGAGGTCGTCTTCCACCTGGCGGCCCAGGCCGACGTGCGGGTGTCGGTCAGCCAGCCGGTGTTCGACGCCGACGTCAACGTGCTGGGGACGCTGCGGGTGCTGGAGGGCGCACGTGCCGCCGGCAGCGAGCCGCGTCGTCTTCGCCGCCAGCGGAGGCACCCTCTACGGGGATCCCGACGAGAGCGAGCTGCCGCTCAACGAGGCGGTGGCACAGCGCCCGCTGTCCCCGTACGGCGTGTCGAAGAAGTCGGCGATCGACTACCTGGAGGCCTACCGGGTCCTGCATTCCCTGGAGTTCTGCGCGCTGGCGCTGGCGAACGTGTACGGGCCCCGCCAGGACCCGCACGGCGAGGCCGGCGTGGTGGCGATCTTCGCCGAACGCCTCGTCCGCGGGCAGGCGGTCACGGTCTTCGGCGACGGCACCCAGACCCGTGACTTCGTCTACGTCGACGACGTGGTCGACGCCCTCGTCAGGGCGGCGACCCGGGGCGGCGGGTTGGTGTGCAACATCGGCACCGGCCGTGAGACCTCGGTCAACGACCTGTTGTCGGCGATGGCCGCGGCTGCCGGCGTCGGCATCGACGCCGAGTTCGCCCCGGCACGCCCGGGCGAGCTGGCCCGCAACGCACTCGACCCCGGCCGCGCCCGCATCCACCTCGGCTGGCAGCCGTGGACCACGCTGTCAGACGGTACGGCCGCCGTCATCGAGTGGGTGCGGCAGAGGTTGGACGCCGAAGCCTGAGTTGGGGGCGCGACGGGGCCCCTGCTCAACCGCTGTTCAGAACAGCTCGGGCGGCGGTGGATCGGGTCCGGCCCGGGCCGCCCTGCTCAGCTCGAGCATCGACGGGCTGTCAGGACGGTCGAGGCCCAGATCAGGCTCCTGGCCGAAGGGCACGGGCGCCTCGAAGCGCCAGGACCGGGCCGCCCCGTCGGTATCGACGGGGGTGAGGGTGAAGCCCTCGTAGGTCTTCAGATAGTGGTGGTGGTGGCAAAGGCGAGCCAGATTGTCGAGCGAGGTCGGGCCACCGTCCGCAAAGGGGACCACGTGGTCGATCTCGAGGCCGGTCCGCACGGTGCACTTGGGCACCACGCAGACCGGGTCGCGCAGGGCCAGGGCGTGGCGCAGGGCCGTCGGGACGTGGCGGCCCAGGGTGGCCACCTTCTCGATGGTGCCGCATCGTTCGAAGACACAGGAGACGAAGGCGTCGTCGGTGAGGCTCTTGAGGCCCTCGTAGGTGAGACTGCCCACCCCGTCGGCCTCACAGAGCTGTCCCGCACCCACCTTGCGGTTGCGCAGCACGTCGAGGTCGACCCGGACGAGGAGCGTGGTGGCCGTGCCTGACGGGGCACCGCCGCCCTCCCCACACACCAGGTCGAAGAGGGCGTCGGCCAGGTAGGCGGCCTGGGGCTCGTGCCCGCCCTTGTCCCGGGCGGCCTCGAAGTGCTCCCTGGCCGCCTTCTCCAGCACGGCCACCAGGCGGGCACCGCGCTCGGACAGGTCCCGGCCGGAGAAGCAGAACGCCCCCTCGGCGTCCCTCCAGTGGCGGAAGTGGCGCTCGGCGTGGATCCGGCGGGCCGTGGCCGCCGGATCGGACCGGGCCGAGGCCGCCTTCGCCTTCCGGCAGCGGTCCTTCAGGGTGGGCAGGGCCTCGCGCTTGGCGGTGTCGATGAGCTCGTCGGTGGCCTCGGGGGCGCTCTGGGCGGCGTCGGTGATGGCGGCCGCCTGGGCCGCCGACAGCTCGCCCTTCCGCAGGGCGTCCTCGAGGCCGGGCAAAGACGAGGCCGCCCCGGCCCGCTCGAGGATGCCCCGGGCCGCCCCGAGCCCCACGCCCTCGATGTCGGCCAGCAGGGAGGCCGCGGAAGCAAAGCCCTCCTCGCGGTGGAGCCCGACCTCGTCCAGGCGACCGGCCAGCAGCGTCTTGATGGTGTCGGCCAGCCGGATGACGGCCACGCTCTTCTCGAAGAGCAGGCGGGCATCGGGGCCGGTCAGCACCCCGGGCTCCAGCTCAGCCGCCAGCTCGGCCAGCAGCGAGTGGGCTGCGTCCAGGCGGGCACGGAGCGTCCCACCCGGAGCCTCCCGTTCCGCAGTTCTCGGTCCTACAACCAAGGTCATGGGGACAGTCAAGCAGGGGGGTGTATCAGGGTCAGCGGAAGAGGTCCTCGGCCGGGGAACGGACGATCTCGGACGCCACCGAACCGGCCCGGAGCCAGCGAGGGTCGACGCCGCGGATGACGGCCGCCGGCACGCCCCGGTCCTTGCCCATGACGAGATCGGCGGCCCCCGCCAGCTCGTCGGCGATGCAGATCTCGGTCACGTCGAGGGGGCGGCCGTTGGCGTCGGGCGTGCCCCGGAGGTCGATGACGCCAGCTACGCCGGCGATGCCGATGGCGACGTCGGTCACGCCGTTGCGCCACGGACGGCCGAAGGTGTCGGAGATCACGACCCCGACCGTGACCCCCTCGCGGTGGCGGATGGCCTCACGGATCCGTCGGGCCGAGCGATCGGGGTCGACCGGCAGCAGAGCCGCCATGCCCTCTTCGACGTTGGAGAGGTCGACGCCGGCGTTGGCGCAGACGAAACCGTGGCGGGTCTCGGCGATGACGAGGTCGCCGCGACGGCGCACGATGCGGACCGATTCGGACTCGACGATACGGAGCTTGCCGTCTGGGTCGCCGGACGCCAGCGGCACGAGGCGGTTCTCCGCCTTCGAGACCGCCTTCTGGGTGACGACGACCACGTCACCGTCCTGGAGCGGGTTCGACGGGCCCAGGTGGGTCGTCACGAGCGTCGCCAGGTCGTCCCCGGGCCGGATCTCGCCGATACCCGTCACCGGGAACAGACCGATGCCGCCGGCGCCGAGCATGCCGGCGGATCCGCCGCCCCCCATGCCCCTGCCCGCACCCGCGCCCGCACCCGCGCCCGCACCTCTGCCCGCACCCCCGGTCATCCGGGTGCGCCCCCCGTGCCCGCAGTCACGCCGACGGCGCCGAGTACCGTGCGCGACAGCTGCTCAGCGACGTCGACGGTCGTCATGACCGTCGACGCCACTACGCACCTGACTCCTTCGGCCTCCACCGCCGGGGCGAGCGCGGCGTCGGCCTCGTCGATGACCAGGGTTCCCATGATGTCGGCGTAGCCGCGGGCGACCCCGACCACTGAGGGTTCCGAACCGAGCTCCGCCATCAGCCGGTCGGCGGGCCCCTTGATGGCGGCACCGGCGACGATCGGTGACACGCCCACGACGTGCTCCCGCCGCCCGGCCAGTACCGCCCGCACGCCCGGTACGGCGAGTACCGGTCCGACGGAGACGATGGGGTTGGACGGGCACACGATCACGGCATCGGCTCCGGCCAGTGCAGCCAGGACGCCGGGCGCGGGCACGGCGGACTCGGCCCCGTCGAAGCGGACGGCGGTGACGGGCACGGCATGGCGGAGGCGGACGAAGTAGTCCTGAAAGGCGATCTCGGACCCGTCGGCCACGGTCAGCCGGGTCCGCACGGCATCGTCGGTCACCGGCACCAGGTTCACCGAGAGCCCGAACGACCGGCACAGCTCTGCGGTGACGGCGTGCAGGGGTCGGCCATCGGCCAGGCGCTGCGTCCGCAAGAGGTGGGTGGCGAGATCGAGGTCGCCGAGCCGGAACCACGTCTCGCCGCCGAGGCGATCGAGGGCGTCCATGACCGTCCACGACTCGCCGGCACGACCCCAGCCGGTTTCCTCGTTGATGACGCCGGCCAGGGTGTACATGACCGTGTCGAGATCGGGCGAGACGTGGAGCCCGTGGAGGACGGTGTCGTCTCCGGTGTTGACGACGACCGTGAGGGCGGACGGGTCGACGATCCGGACCAGGCCGCGCAGGAGGCGGGCCGCGCCGACCCCGCCTGCGAGTGCTGCCAGCATCGGATGGAGGCTACCCGGCGCCGCGCCGCGTGGCCCCCGTGGTGCAGGGACGACCCGGGCGATGTGCAAGGCTCGACCCGTGCCGTCCGAGCGATCTGCGACCGCCGGCCCGGCGGGCGCGGATCCGGGAGCCGATGGCCTGGCTGACCGGACCGCCGGTGCCGCGGCCGGGATCAACGACGGGCTCAGCGTGGCCGTCGACGCCACGCCGCTGCTTGGACGGCCGACCGGCGTCGGTGTGTTCTGCTTCGGCGCGCTGCAGGGGCTGGCCGGCCGGGACGACGTCGCCGTCGACGCCTATGCCGTCAGCTGGCGCCGCCGCGAGCTGCTCGCCGGCCGCCTTCCGGCAGGTGTCGGATGGCACCAGCGCGCCATGCCCGCCCGGCCGCTGTTGCATGCCTGGTCGTGGGGACGCGGCACCCTCCCGCCGATCGAGTGGTTCATCGGCGACCACGATGTCGTGCACGGGACCAACTTCGTCGTGCCGCCGGCACGTCGCTCGGCGCGTGTCGTCACCGTGCACGACCTGACGATCATCCGTTACCCGGAGCTCTGCGACGCCGCCACCCTGCGATTCCCCGGCTACGTGCGGCGGGCCATCGCCGAGGGGGCCTGGGTGCACACCCACTCCGAATTCGTGGCGTCAGAGGTGGTGGACGTACTCGGCGCCGATCCGGGTCGGGTGCGGGCCGTGCCACCGGGGGTGCCGGAGCAACCGGGAGTGCCGGAGCAACCGGGAGTGCCGGAGGCGGGCACGCCATCCGGTGTGGCCCTGCCACCGGGGACCGAGCGCTACATCCTGGCCATCGGCACCGTCGAGCCGCGCAAGGACTACCCGTCGCTGCTGGCGGGCTTCGCCGAGCTCGCCCGGCACGACGGCGGTGTTGCCCTGGTGATCGCGGGTGCGGACGGATGGGGTGCGGAGGCCTTCGGGGCGGCCTTGGCTGCATTGCCGGCCGAGCTCCGGGCCAGGGTGGTCCGGACCGGCTATCTCGACGACGCCGCGCTGGACCGTGTCCTGCGCTCGGCGGCCGTGCTGGCCTACCCGTCCGTGTACGAGGGGTTCGGACTGCCCCCGCTCCAGGCAATGGCGGCCGGGGTGCCGGTGGTGACGACACGGGCCGGTTCGGTGCCCGAGGTGGTGGGCGACGCCGCCGCCGTGGTGGCGCCCGGCGATGTCGGCGCACTGGGCGCTGCCCTCGCCGGGGTACTGGCGGGCGGCCCCGAGGTCGACGCCATGGTCCGTCGGGGCCTTGCCCGGGCCAAGGCCTTCACGTGGGAGCGATGCGCGGGGGGCCTGGCCGCGCTGTACCGGGCGGCGGCATCGGGATGACGACCGACTCGTCCACCAGGGTGTTGGTGGTGGTGGAGCAGCTGCGGCGCCGGGCACCCGGCGGCATCGGCACGTACGCCCGCGGGCTCCTCCAGGGCCTGGCGGAGTTGGCGGCGTCGCCTCCCGACGACACCGGAACGTCCGGAGGCGGGGAGGTGCAGGCGGTCCCCGACGGTGGGACCGGCGGGACCGGCAGGGACGGCAGGGCCGGCGGGACCGGCGGGACCGGCGGGGCGGCGGGACGCCTGCCGGCCATCGAGCTCTCTGCCTCCAGGTGGGACAAGGGCGCTGCGGCCGGGCCCGGCTCCGACCCGCCCGCCCGTGATCCGCTGGCGGCCCTGGGGTTCCCGCTGCGGTCGTCGTGGCTCCCGGACCCGTTGCTGACCCGGGCATGGCGGACCGGCATCCTCAAGGCACCGCCGGGGTTCGACGTCGTCCACGCGGCGTCGCTTGCGATGCCCAGGCCCGGAGCGGCCGGGCTGGTGGCGACCGTCCACGACCTGTTGTGGCGACGCGTCCCGGAGGCCTACCCGAAGCGGGGACGCGACTGGCACGAGGCCGCCCTCCAGCGGGCCCTGCGGACGGCCCGCCGGTTCGTCGTGCCGGCGGACGTGGTGGCGCGGGATCTGGTCGGGGCGGGGGCGGCCGAGGGGTCCGTCTCGGTGGTGCCGATGGGCTGCGACCACCTTCCGCCGCCGGATCTCGGCGGGCGTGACGCTCTCCTCGGTCGCCTGGGGGTCGACGGGCCCTACCTCCTCAGTGTCGGAACGGTGGAGCCCAGGAAGAACCTCGACCGCCTGGTGGCGGCCTACGGGCGGATCCGGGCGTCGCTTCCCGAACCGTGGCCGCTCGTCATCGTCGGTCCGGCCGGTTGGGGTGACGGGCCGCAGGTGGCGACCGGCGTCGTGCAGACGGGCGCGGTGACGCCCGGCATACTGTCGGCGCTGTACGACGGTGCGAGGCTGCTCGCCTACGTGCCGTTGGTGGAGGGCTTCGGACTGCCGCCGGTCGAGGCCATGGCAGCAGGGATCCCGGTCGTCGCCAGCGACCTGCCGAGCACGCAGGGGGCGGCGCTCGACGTCGACCCGTACGACGTGGCCTCCATCGCGGACGGACTCTTGGCGGCGGCCACCGACGACGGTGCGCGCGCCCGGCTCATAGAGGCCGGCCGGGCACGGGCAGCCGAATTGAAGTGGGCGGGCATCGCCGAGCGCCACGTCGCCATCTGGGAAGCGGTCGCGCACGGCGCCGAGGTGCCCCAGCGGTGACCGCACCCGCACCCGCACCCGCACCCGCACCCGCACCTGAGCCCTCGACCTCGCCCTCTCCCTCGGCCCGGCCGGCACCGGGAACCCTGACCCTCACCTACGACGCCACCGCCGTTCCCGCCCAACCGGTCGGCGCCGGTCACTACACCCTGCAGTTGGCGGCCGCCCTCGGGACCAGGGACGACGTCGACCTCACGGTCCTCACCCGGCGCGACGACGGGGACAGGTGGCGACGCCTCGTGCCGTCGGCCCGGGTGGTGGCCGTCGCACCTGTCTCGCGCCCGGTGCGGCTCGCCTGGGAACAGGCGCTGCTGCCGGGGCGGCTCCGTCGGATCGGACCGGACGTGCACCACGGTCCCCATTACACGTTCCCCGAGCACACCCGGGTGCCGGCGGCGGTCACGGTCCACGATCTCAGCTTCTTCGAGGATCCCGGTTGGCACGAGCGCTCCAAGGTGCGGTTCTTTCGCAGGGCCATTCGGGTGGCGGCCCGGCGGGCCGGTGTCGTCGTCTGTCCGAGTGCGGTGACGGCCGGGGAGCTGGCCCGGTGGTGCACGGTGGACGCACCGGTGGTGGTGGCGCACCACGGCGTGGACACCGGGCGGTTCCGTCCGGGCGAACGTTCGACGGGTGCCGATGCCGCCCTCCTCCGGGCCGTCGACCCCCGGCTGGCGCCGGCCGCTGCCGGCGCGGGCGCCGCCGTCCCGTTCGTGCTGTTCGTCGGTACCCTCGAGCCCCGAAAGGACGTTCCCACGCTGGTGCGGGCGTTCGACAAGGTGGCGGATCGCCACCCCGAGGCGTTGCTGGTGCTGGCCGGTGGTGACGGATGGGGGGTGGCCGCCGTCGATCGCGCCGTCGCGGCCGCCGGCGCCGGTGGCCGCGTGGTGCGCACCGGGTACGTCCCCGCCGAGGCCGTGCCGGCACTGCTCCGATCCGCCACCCTGGCCGCCTACCCGGCCCGGTACGAGGGCTTCGGACTGCCGGCCCTGGAGGCGCTGGCCTGCGGGACGCCACTCGTCACGACGTCGGGCACCGCCATGCACGAGGTGGCCGGGGACGCGGCCGTGCTCGTCCCGCCCGGAGACGAAGCGGCGCTCGCCGACGCGCTCGACCAGGGACTGGGCTCGGGATTCGCCGCGGACGGCCCAGGGGGTGGTGCGGGCCACGGGCGCCTGCTCGACGCCGACGGCGAGCGCCGCCGGGCCCGGGGTCTCGACATCGTGTCCGCCCATACGTGGGCGGCGAGCGCCGGCCGGCACATGGAGGCATACCGGCTGGCCGCCCGTTGAACCCCGGGGCCGGGCCCACACCCCGGCCCGCGCGCCCGCAAACCGGCACACGAACAGGGGCCCGCCGTGGCCGACCACGCCCGCGGTGACGCCCGCCTCACCGTGGGCGGCGAGCCACGGTTGCACCCGCGACGTACCCACTAGGGTGACCCGACGTGCGCACGCTCATCACCGGCGGACGTGGCTTCGTGGGCCACTGGCTGGCCAGACACCTCGAGGACCGTGGGGACGAGGTGGTCTCGATCGACCAGGAGGTCGACGTCACCGATGCACCGGCGCTGCTGGAGGCGGCCCGCACCGCCGCCCCGGACGCCATCTACCACCTGGCGGCCCTCACCCACGTCGGCGATTCGTGGGGGGAACCGCTCAAGGTCGTCGAGGTCAACGTGCTGGGCACCGCGGCCGTGCTGGCGGCCGCACGCGAGTGCGGGACGAACCCGCGGGTGCTGATGACGAGCTCCGCCGAGGTCTACGGAGCCGTCGCCGACCCGTCGGAGCTCCCGCTGACGGAGCGGTCACCCACGCGGCCGCTCACACCGTATGCGGCCAGCAAGCTGGCGGCCGAGGCACTGGCCTCCCAGGCGTACGAGGGACACGGCCAGGAGGTCATCGTCGTCCGCCCGTTCAACCACATCGGTCCCGGCCAGTCGCCCAGGTTCGCCGTGCCGGCACTGGCCAAGCGGATCGTCGACGCCGAGCGCCAGGGGGCGGGCACGATCGCGGTGGGCAACCTGTCGGCCAGGCGCGACTTCACCGACGTGCGGGACGTCGTCCGTTCGTACCGGCTGCTCGTCGAGGAGGGCGTTCCCGGGCGGACGTACAACGTGTGCTCGGGAGTGGACGTCTCGATCGACGTGATCGCCACGACGCTCCTCGGCATGGCCGGGGCCGAGCTGCAGTTCGTGACGGACCCGGCGCTCGTCCGGCCTGTCGAGGTGCCCGTGCTGCGGGGAGATCCGAACCGCATCCAGTCGGACACCGGGTGGAAGCCCGAGCTCACCCTCGACCAGACGCTGGCGGACGTGCTCGAGTACTGGCGCGATCAGCCGCCGACCCCCTGAACGGTCGCCCGCCGCCGGCACACCCGGGGCGGGCGTTCCCGGCCGGTGTGGTCACACGCGGCGTCTCGCCGTCACCGCGTGGCGGCACCACCGTTCGTCACCGTGCACCCCGCCCGAACGCGGAGAACGGCCCGCGTCAGCGGACCGTTCTTCCGGGACCGGCAGGGGGGCCAACCGGTCCATTGGCTGCGACCGTCAGGGGGAACGACGGGGGCAGCGTCGGCGCCCGACCAGGGGGGCGGTCGGGCAGCCGCGATGTGGATCCTCGTCGGTCAGGCGGCCGCCGTCTGGATGGCGCTCCGGATCTGCTGGCGGACCTCGTAGGCCTGGGCGTGCAGCTGGCGGGCGAGGTCGCGGGCCTGGCCGGGGAGGCGATCCTCGAACGGGGCCACCGCCGTCTCCACCCGCGAGAGCACGTCCTCGACCTTGCCGTCGACGACGGTGATCTGCTTGGCGACCTCGGCACGCATGCCGACGAGGCTCGGCTCGAAGCCGCTGTCGTTCAGGCGCTTGACCAGCTCCTGCCGCTGGACCTGGGCCTTCTGGTAGGTGATCACGCCCAGCCCGATGGCGACGTAGGTCGCATCCTTGGCCAAGCTGGTCACATCCTTGGCGACTTTGGTGATGTCGGTGTTGATCTCAGGCATGTCGGCTCCTCGTCGATTCGGCGGGATGGGAACGGCGTCCGTCCCTGCAACGTGAACAAGTGTATGCCCAATGATAAACATTTGCAAGCACACCGGGACGGGAGGCGTCGCACCCGACGGGTACCTCACCCGGTGACGCCCGGCCGGTAGCCTCGTGCCCCTGATGGACGCACTGGCACCGCCGGTCGTCGCCGTCATCGTCACCCGTGACCCCGGTCCGTGGTTCGAAGAGGCGCTGTGCTCGTTCGGCGCCCAGGACTACCCCGAACTGTCGGTGCTGGTGCTGGATGCGGCGAGCGCGGAAGATCCGACCGAGCGGGTTGCCGCCGCATTGCCCTCCGCCTTCGTCCGCCGGCTCGAGGCCAACCGGGGGTTCGGGGCATCGGCCGACGAGGTCCGCTCCATGGTCGACGGGGCCGCCTACTTCCTCTTCTGCCACGACGACGTGGCCCCCGACCCCGACGCCGTCCACCTGCTCGTCGAGGAGTCGTTCAGATCGAACGCCGCCATCGTGTCGCCCAAGTTCGTCAGCTGGGACGACCCCGAGCGGTTGCTGCACGTCGGTCTGGCCGCCGACAAGGTCGGTTCCGTCGAGGACCGGGTCCATCCGGACGAGGTCGACCACGGTCAGCACGACGCCGTGCGTGATGTGTTCGTGGCCCCGGGCGGGTGCACGCTCGCCAGGGCGGATCTGTTCGGTGATCTCGGCGGCTTCGACCCGACCATCTCCTTCCTCGGGGAGGACCTCGACCTGTGCTGGCGGGCCCAGGTGGTGGGCGCACGGGTGGTGGTGGCCCCGTCGGCCCGGGTCCGTCACCGCGAGGAGCTGGCGTCGGGGTCCAGGAGCCTCCCCGGGACCGATCCCGACCAGCCGGCCGCCGGCGGACCGGGCGACGGGGACCGCCCGGTCACGATGCAGGAGCTGCAGCGTCGCCACGAGCTCTACGTCGTCCTCAAGTGCTACAGCCGTTGGCACCGGTGGCGGGTGCTGCCGCAGGCGTTCCTGCTGGCGGTGGGTGAGGTCGTCGTGGCCGAGCTCGCCGGCAACCGGGCACGGGCACGAGCCGTCCGGCGGGCGTGGGTCTGGAACCTCCGCCACCGGGCCGTCATCCGGGAGAAGCGCAGGGAGCTCCAGGCCAACCGCCACCTGCCGGACCGGGATGTGCGGGCCCTCCAGGTCGGTGGGAGTGCCCGCATGGCGGCCTACGGCCGGCGGGTCTTCCAGTACGGGTTCCACGGCGCCCACGCCGACGAGCTCGCCGCCGACGAGACGCCCGACGAGCGCCAGGCCCGGGAGCGGTACGGCATGTCACCGGGGGCCGCATACGGGACGGTGGCCGGGGCCACGGCCGCCGTGACGATCGCCCCCGCCCGCCCCGGCTTCGGCGGGTCCGTGACAGGTGTGCCGGCACCGCCGGCCGGTCCGGCCGCGCCGGGCGGGGCCGGGGACGGTGCGACGTCGGCGACGGCTGGGCCGGCGGGCCCGTCGCCCCTCCACGCCCGGGAGTCCGACGCCGCACCCGGGCGCGTCCGGCTGCTCACGTGGCTCGGCGTCGCCGTCGTCCTCGTCTTCGGCACCCGGGGCGTGCTGCTCTCACAGCTGCCGGCGGTGGGACAGTTCGCGCCGCTGCCCTCGTTCACGGGGACGTTCACCCAGTTCATCGCGGGCTGGCATCCCTCCGGGGTGGGCACCACCGCCCCGGCCGCGCCCGCGTTCGTGTTGTTGACCCTGGGCGGCACCCTGGTGTTCGGGGCGATGGGGTTCCTGCAGCACGTGGTGGTCTTCGCCCCGGTGCCGATCGGCGCGTGGGGGACGGTGCGCCTGGTACGCCGGTTCGGGTCGCCCCGGGCCGCATTCGTCGCCGGCCTCGCCTACCTGGCGATGCCCCTCGCCTACGACGCCGTCGCCATGGGCCGCTGGGGCGCGTTGCTCGCCTTCGGCGGCGTGCCCTGGGCCATGGACCTGGTGTTCATGGCGTCCTCGCTGCCGCCGTTCGGGCGCCCGGAACCCACGGTGACGGCCACGTCCCCGGGAAGTGGCCCGCCGGACGAGGGCGCCATCACCACCACCACCACCACCACCGGTCGCCGGACCTGGCAGCGGCTGTCCGAGCCCTTCCGCGTCCGCGGCAGCCGGGCCCGTTCCGTGCTCGTGCTCGGCCTCGTCGAGGCGCTGCTGGTCGCCTTCGTGCCGGCCGTGGCCATCGTGCTGCTGGTGGTCCCGATCGCGTTGCTGGTGGCTTCCGCCCTGGTGGGGGGAGCGGCGGGCGCCCGCCGGGCCCTGGTGGGTGTGCTGGCATCGACGGCCGTCGCCGTCGTGCTCACCCTGCCGTGGACGGTGGGGGTGGTCTCGGCCGGGCGGGGAGCCCTGGTGGTGTTCGGCGTGGCGACCCCGCCGTCCACCGCCCCGACCTGGAGCGACCTTCTGCGGTTCGCGCCCGGGCCCATCGGGGACTCCCTCCTGACGTGGGGCTTCATGGTGGCGGCCGTGCTGCCGCTCCTCATCGGCCGGGGCGTCCGCTTCGTGTGGGCGGCACGGTGCTGGGCGGTCGCCCTGCTGGCGTGGCTGCTGGCCATGGTGACCTCCCACGGTTGGGTGGGCCCGCTGGCGCCCGATCCGGCCGTGCTCCTGGTGCCCGCGGCCGTCGCCATCGCGGCCGCCGTCGGGCTCGGCATCGCCGCGTTCGAGACCGACCTGCGGGCGGCCTCCTTCGGCTGGCGCCAGGCCGCCACCGTGGTCGCCGCCGGTCTCGCCCTTCTGGGCGCCGTGCCGGTGGTGGTCTCCTCGGTCCCCGGCCGATGGAACCTCCCGACCAGCGACTTCAACCAGACGGTCTCGTGGATGGGACAGACGGCCGGCGCGGGTCGTTCCGGGTCCTGTGGCTGGGCGATGCCCGGGCCGTCAACGCCGGGACCTGGCCGTCGGGTGACGGCCTCGCCTACGCGACCTCCGGTGACGGCCCGCCCGACGCCGCCTGGTTGTGGAACGGCGCCTCGCCGGGTCCGGCGGCCACGCTGTCCGACGCCGTCAACGCCGCCCGCGGCGGTCGCACCGACCGGCTGGGTGCCCTGCTGGCTCCGGCGGGTGTCCGCTATGTCGCCGTGCTGACGGCGCTGGCGCCCATCGTGCCGGGGGTGCAGTCGCCGACGCCACTGCCGGTGCCGGCCGACCTCGGACCGGCCCTGGCGCAGCAGCTGGACCTCCGCCCGTGTTCTCCCAGACCGGCATCACCGTGTACGAGAACGCCTCCTGGGTCCCGGTCCGTGCCGCGTCGCCGGTCACGTCGCCCGGGCACCCGGTCGGGGTGCTGCCGGGTGCACCCACCTCCCGCACCTATTCGGGACCGGTGCCGGCCGGGACGGTGGCCGTCGCCATGGCGCCGGCCGGGCGCTGGTCGCTGTCGACGTCGACCGGGACGGCGACGCCGGTGCCGCCGTCCCCGGCCTGGACCGCCCGCTTCAGGGTGGCCGCAGCCTCGAACGCCGAGCTGCGGTTCCACGGCGGTCCGTGGCCGGCGCTGGCGGTCGCCTACGACCTCGTCATCTGGCTGGCCGTGCTGGTGCTGTTGCTGGCCGGCCGGCGGGTGCGGGGCCAGTGGTTCGACCGGGCCAGGAGGCGTGCCCACCGCCAGGCGTCGACCGCCCGTCGGAACGAAACCGACGGCCACGTCGACTGGGACCCCGACCTCGACGGCGAGCCGGCGACGGGGGGCGCATGATGGCCCGCCGGGGGAGCGCCGGCGACCGGGCGGATCGTCCCGTCGCCGGCCGGACGGTGGTCGTCGCCGTGGCCGTCATCGTCGTCGTGGTGGTCGTCGGAGGTCTCGTCGACACCATCGTGCCGGCCTCCCCGGTGGCGCCGCCGGTGCTCGACGCCACCGGTGTCCCCGTGGCCGACGCCATGGCGGCGTCGTGGTTCTGCACGGGGGCGACGGCCGGCGTCGGGCAGGCGGCCGACACCACCTTCGTCCTCAACAACACGGCGCCGTCGCCCGCCGTCGGGGTGATGTCCACCGTCGAGTCGCAGGGATCCGGTACGGGGACGCCCATCGCGCCGACGGTCCGGGACGTGACGGTGCCCGGGGGCGGGAGCCTGACGGTGGCGCCCCCCGGCACCGGGTGGCAGGCCACCACGTTCTCGTTCTCCGCCGGTGGGGTGGGCGTGAGCCAGGTGGTCGCCGGTCCCGACGGGTGGGGGACGGCGCCGTGTGCCTCGGCCACGTCGGCCTCGTGGTACTTCGCCGGGGGCGGCACCAGCGCGGGTGCGTCGCTCAACCTGTCGCTCTACAACCCGGGCACGGCGGCGGCCATCGTCGACGCCCAGTTCGAGACGACGTCCGGGCAGGTCGTCCCCCAGGCGTACCAGGGGGTCACGGTGCCCGCCGGCCAGGTCGTCGTCGAGAACGTCGGCACCTTCGTCCAGAACGCCGGCGTGATCGGCACCATCGTGAGCACCGAGACCGGCACGGTGGTGGCGGCCGAGCTCGACCATTGGACCGCCGGTGGCGCCTCCGGTCTGTCGCTCCGCCCCGGGTCGCCGGAGACGTCGGCCGTGTGGCAGTTCGCGCAGTCGACGGGCGTCGCCGGCGGGCACGTCGTCTTCGACGTCCTCAACCCGTCGTCGTCGGACGTGACGGTGTCGCTGGTGGTACGGCTCGGCCTGGCGACCGTGGAACCGACGTCGCTGAACGTGCCGGCCGGCACGATCGGGTCGCTGGACACGGCCACGGCGCCGCGCTTTCCCGTGGGCACGCCCTATGCGCTGACGGTCACCGCGGCCGGAGGTGCCGGGGTCGTCGTCGGCCGGACGGTCACGGCACCGCCGGGGGCGAGCGCGCCCCAGGTCGGGGCGGCGTCGGGCACGACCGCGCTGTCGGAGAAGTGGCTGGTGCCCGGACCGGGGGTCCCCGGCGCACCCGGGGTCGCCGACGCCCACGCACGTTCGTTGGCGGTCTACAACCCCGGGACCTCGCCGGTGGCGGTGACGGTGACCGCGCCGGCGCCGATGGGCGGACCGGTCGTCGCTCGAGCTGGCGGACTTCGAGGTGCAACCCGGGTCGCTCGTGGTGCTCGGAAGCCGGGCGGTGGTGGCGCTGCGGCCGATGACGGTCACCGCCGATGGACCCGTGGCGGTGGAATCGGACGTGGGGCCGGCGGGCGCGCCCGGGATCGTGGCGTCCCCGGGGATGGCCCTGCGGAGCTGAACGGCGCGCCTGGCCGGCCGGTCCTCGGTCCGCCCGTGTTCGAGGTCCGGCCCAGACGCTGGCGTCGCGACCGCTGGTCTAGGGTTGCCCTCCGGACCTGGAGGCTGTGATGGCTCGGATCGTTGTGGTCGGCGGGGGCATCGTCGGGCTGGGCGCATCGTTGCTGCTGGCGCGGGACGGCCACCAGGTCACGGTCCTCGAGCGGGATCCGGCGCTCCCCCCGGATCCCGGGGCGGCGTGGGACAGGTGGGAGCGGCGGGGCGTCAATCAGTTCCGCTTGCTGCACTACTTCCAGCCCCGCTTTCGGGGGGTGATGGAGGCGAACGCCCCCGAGGTGGTCGCAGCGTTCTCGGATGCGGGCGCACTGGTGGTCAACCCGTTCCGCGACGCCCCGGCGGAGGTGACGGGTGGGTTCCGCGACGGCGACGAGCGGTACGACGCGCTCACGGCACGCCGGCCCGTCGCCGAAGCCGCCATGGCGCGGGTGGTGGCGGCGACGGAGGATGTCGAGGTCAGGAGGGGCGTCGGTGTCACCGGCCTGCTCGCCTTCGATGGGGCGTCGGCGGGCGTTCCCCATGTCGTCGGCGTCAGGACGGATGCCGGCGAGGAGCTGCGGGCGGATCTGGTGGTCGACGCAGCCGGTCGTCGATCGATGCTGCCGGCATGGTTGACAGAGATCGGAGCGCAGGCACCGCTCGAGGAACGGGCTGATTGCGGCTTCGTGTACTTCGGCCGGCACTTCCGCTCGAGCGACGGTTCGGTGCCGATGGCGTTCGGACCACTCCTGCTGGAGTGCGGAACGATCTCCATCCTGACCTTGCCGGCCGACAACGGCACGTGGGGTGTCGGGATCGTGACCAGCGCCAAGGACAATGCGATGCGGGCCGTCAAGGACGTGGACATCTGGACCAGGGTGGTGCAGTCCATGCCGCTCTGTGCGCATTGGCTGGACGGGGAGCCGCTCGACGATCAGGTGGCGGTCATGGCAAAGATCGAGGACCGGCACCGTTCGTTCGTGCTCGACGATCGGCCGATCGCGACCGGGGTGCTCGCACTGGCGGACTCGTGGGCGTGCACGAACCCGTCGGTGGGTCGTGGGATCTCCATCGGCACGATCCACGCAGCCGGTCTGCGCGACCTGCTGCACGAAGAGCCGACCGATCCGGTCGAGCTGCAACAGGAGTGGCACCAGGTGACGATGTCGACCGTCGAGCCGTGGTACCGGACGACGTTGGCGTTCGACGAGGGCCGCCTGGCCGAGATCGACGCGTTGCTCGAGGACCGACCGTTCGAACCCTCGCCCGAGTTCGAATTCTCCAAGTCGATGCAGGCCGCGGCGGCGAAGGATCCGGAGATGCTGCGCGCCTTCGTCGACTATGTGGGCGTGCTGGCGCTGCCCGACGAGGTGCTGAACCGGCAGGGCGCACGCAAACGGATCGTCGAGCTCGGCAGCGGGTGGCGGGACGAGCAACACGCGGGCCCGAGCCGCGACGAGCTGGTCGCCCTCACCAGATGATGAAACCGGAGAGGATGGTGGCGAGATGAAGGTCGATTCCGGCGGTGTGCAACTCGATGTGCAGGTCGAGGGGACCGGCGAGCCCGTCGTGCTGTTGCACGGCTTTCCCGACTCGAAGCGCCTGTGGGCGAAGCAGGTACCGGCGTTGGTCGACGCCGGCTTCCAGGTCATCGTGCCCGACCAACGCGGGTTCGGTCTCAGCGACAAGCCCGCCGACGTCGGCGCCTACGCCATTCCGTTCCTCGCCATCGACGTGACGGCCGTGCTGGACGCGCTCTCGATCGAACGTGCCCACGTCGTCGGTCACGACTGGGGCGCGGCTGTGTCGTGGGCCACGGCGTCGTTCGCGCCCGAGCGCGTCGACCACCTGGTCGCCCTGTCGGTCGGGCATCCGAGCTCCTTCGCCGGTGCGGGACTCGCCCAGCGCGAAAAGTCGTGGTACATGCTGCTCTTCCAGTTCCCCGGGGTCGCCGAACACTGGCTTTCTGCCGACGGCTGGGCCGGCATGCGCGAATGGTTCCCCCATCCCGACGTCGAGGCCGTCGTCGCCGATCTCGACCGGGACGGTTCGCTGACCACCGGACTCAACTGGTACCGCGCCAATATCACCCCCGAGGCGTTCGTCGGCCCGCCGCTGGAGCTCCCGCCGGTCAAGGCACCGGCCATGGGGGTCTGGAGCAGCGGCGACCGCTTCCTCACCGAGGAACAGATGACCGGCTCCGCCAAGTTCTGTACCGGCGAGTTCCGCTACGAGCGCATCGACGGGCCCGGCCATTGGCTGCAGATCGAAGCCTCGGACACGGTCAATGCCCTGCTCCTCGACTTTTTGGCGACCTGACCCGGACCGAGGGAGACAACGGGCCCGTGCGGGCCCGTGAGGGCCTGTGCCATTCGAACCAGGTGCCCGCGGCGGCTGCGTCCCTACCGGTTCCGTCGCTCTGCGGGTGCCGGCACCAGGGTCGGCACCAGTGCCTCAGCGGGGAGGCGGCGGCGGTGGTGGCCAGGGCGCCTGCTGGTGGGGCCACTGCCCCGGATGTGCCGGCGGCGGCCAGGCCGAGGGGTTGTGGGGCCAATGGGCTCCCTGGGACGGCTGGGGTGGCGGCCACGGCGGTGAGACCGCCCCGGGGCGGGCATCGGGGTCCGGGGCGGTGTCGGCCGCATTGGCCCGCCCCGTCCCGGCCACCTCGACCGGCTCCTCGTCGGCCCCGTCGCCGCGCCCGGTCGCACGGTCGTCGCCGCCGGCCGCACCGTTGGCGCCGGTCGCACGGTCGTCCGTCGCCGAGCCGTCGGATCCGCCGACGGGAGGCACGCCCACGGGCGTGTCGGCCACGGATTGGCCCCCGTTCTGCGGGGTCGCCGACGGGTCGGCGCCGCCGTTGCGCGGCCCGTGCTCCTCGGGGACGAAGATGGCCGGCACCTGCTTGGCCCCGGCCTCGTGCACCGGGCGGCCGTAGGCCGTGTCGACCAGGCGCTTGACCGTCTCGCCGTCGATCGTCTCCTCGTCGAGCAGCGCCCGGGCCACGGCGTCGAGGCCGCCGCGGTGCCGGGCCAGCATCTCGAGCGCCCGCTCCTCCTGGGCGCGGAGGATCTTCTCCACCTCGTCGTCGATGACCTGGCTGGTGTGCTCGGAGTAGTCCCTGGTGTGCATCAGGTCTTCGCCCAGGAACACCTGGCCCTGCGATCCCCACGCCATGGGGCCGATCTCCTCGCTCATGCCCCACTCGCGGACCATCTTGCGGGCCAGCTCGGTGTTGCCGACGAGGTCGTTGGCGGCGCCGGTCGACAGATCGCCGTACACCAGGAGCTCGGCGGCACGGCCGCCCATGCGGACGGCCAGCGAGTCGTCGATGTGCTGGCGGGGGTGGATGTGGCGCTCCTCCAGGGGGAGCTGCTGGGTCACGCCGAGGGCCATGCCGGTCGGGAGGATGGTGACCTTGTGGACCGGGTCCGCCTCGGGCAGGACGTAGGCCAGCACGGCGTGGCCGCCCTCGTGGAAGGCCACCCGCTCCTTTTCGGCGTCGGACAGCACCAGGCTCTCGCGTCGGGCCCCCATGAGGACGCGGTCACGGGACGCCTCGAAGTCCTCGTTCTCGATGACCGTGCTGCCACGCCGCACCGCGTGGAGCGCGGCCTCGTTGACCAGGTTGGCCAGGTCGGCGCCGCTCATGCCGGGCGTCCCCCGTGCCACCAGCTCGAGGTCGACCGACGGTCCCAGCCGCTTGTCCTTGCAGTGCACCTTCAGGATCGGCAGGCGCTCCTCGAGGTCGGGGAGGGGCACCACGATCTGGCGGTCGAACCGGCCCGGGCGCAGGATGGCCGGGTCGAGGATGTCGGGCCGGTTGGTGGCGGCCATCACCACGATGCCCTCGGTGGGATCGAAGCCGTCCATCTCCGACAGCATCTGGTTGAGCGTCTGCTCGCGCTCGTCGTGCCCGCCGCCCAGCCCGGCGCCCCGCTTGCGACCGATCGAGTCGATCTCGTCGATGAAGACGATGGCGGGCGACTGCTTCCGGGCCGTCTGAAAGAGGTCGCGGACCCTGCTCGCACCCACGCCCACGAACATCTCCATGAAGTCCGAACCGCTCACCGACAGAAACGGCACACCCGCCTCGCCGGCCACGGCCCGGGCCAACAGCGTCTTGCCGGTCCCGGGCGGTCCCACCAGCAGGATCCCCTTGGGGATGCGGGCGCCGATCTCCTTGAAGCGCTGCCGGCGTCTTGAGGAAGTCGACCACCTCGCTGATCTCGAGCTTCACGCCCCCGTAGCCGGCGACGTCGTCGAAGGTGGTCGAGGGTCGCTCGGCCGAGTACAGCTTGGCCTTCGACCGGCCGATCGACATGATCGACCCCATCTGCCCGTTGGCGCGCCGCATCATGAACAGGAGGATCCCGATGAAGATCGCCGGCAGCAGGATCCAGCTCAGAATGGTGCCGATCGGGCTCGACGACGGCGTGACCAGCTTGTAGTCGACGTCGCTCGCCCGGAGGGCCGCGATCTCGGTGTCGATGACCGGGTTGGGGCCGTTCACGGTGTAGGTGGTGCCGTCGTTCATCTTGCCGGTGATCACGCCCGAGCTCTGGTCGACGGTGGCCGTGTTCACCTTCTTCGCCTGGACGTCGTTGAGGAAGGTGTTGTAGCTGATCGAGTTGGACGACGGCTTGTTGACGAGGGACGTCACCACCAGCAGGCCGACCACGATGGCGGCCACCACCGCGAACAGCATCCAGCGGTTCCGGCTCTGGCCGGGCGGCGCCTGGCGCGGACCGTCGGGTCCCCCGGGGAGCTCTGGATCTGGCGGGGTCACCCGACCATGCTATGCGCCCCCCGGACGGGCCGATGCATCGCCCGGGCCGGCGGGGGCGCCCCCCAATGCCGCCGCGGCGGTCGGTAACGTGTCGGGGTGACCGACGCGGGCGCTGCTGGCGATGGAGCCGACGTCGTCGCGCCGGAGGCACCGCCGCGGGCTCCCGCCCCGGCGACGGCTCCGGAGGGCGCCGACGTCGGCACCGCACGGGGGCCGGCGGCCTGGCCCACCGGCACCATCGGGGCCCAGCTGCGCGCGGGATGTGCCCCCACCGGGGTGTCCCCGGCCTGGATGTGGATGCTGTTCGCCGTGCTCGGCTTCGTGGGCGGGCAGATCGCGGCGTCGGTGCTGGCGCTGCTCACGGCGGCCGTCACCGGCCATTCGTCCGAGCTGACACGCGTGGCGTCGCTCAGCGAGCCGCCGGAGTGGTTCGTGGCGTCTTCGCTCGTGGGGATCTGGATCGGGTTCGGGGGTGCCGCCTGGATGGCCTCCAGGGTCCGGGGTGCCCGGGGGTTCGCGCGCGACCTGGGGCTCCGGTTCACGCCGATCGATCTCGTCGGCATCCCCATCGGCGTCGCCGGGCAGATCGCCGTCTACGTGATGTACCTCCCGGTCCGCCACCTGGTCCACAATTTCAACCAGCAGTTCAACGCGCCGAGCCAGCGCCTGACCGGGGCCTCGCACGGCTGGGGCTTCGTCCTCATCGGGGTCCTCACGGTGGTGGGTGCGCCCTTCTTCGAGGAGCTGTTCTTCCGCGGGCTGGTGCTGCGGGCCCTCTGTCGGATCTTCGGCGACGTCGGGCGGTGGGTGGGACCCACCCTCGCCATCGTGGTCACGGGTGTGCTCTTCGGACTGGTGCACGCCGAGTCGCTGCAGCTGGTCGGCCTGGCCGCCTTCGGCATCGCCCTGTCGGCCATCGCCTACCGGACCGGGCGGCTCGGCATGGGCATGCTGGCCCACGCCTCCTTCAACCTCTTCGCGGTGGTGTCGATCGCCGCCGGCGGCACCCTCGCCCTCCGGTGACGGGGCCCCGATGAGCACCGACGCAACCGTGGGCACCGTCACCCCCGTCGATCCGGACGTCGGGACGGCGGCGCCCTCGGTGCCCTCGGTCGCCTCCGGGCGGGCGGAGGCCCCGGACGGGCCTCCGGGCCGGGGCCGGGAGCACCCGCGCCTGTCGCGCACGCTGGCCCGCATGACGTCGCACGGCTCGGGCCCGGCGTGGGTCAACGCCCTCGTCATCGTGGTCGTGACGGGCATCGCCTTCTGGCAGCTGCAACCGGCGCTGCTGTTCACCAACACCACCATCACCGGGGGCGACACCGGCGCCCACGTGGCCCTGCCGGCATTCCTGCAGTCGGGCCTGCTGCCGCACTGGCGCCTGACCGGCTGGGACCCGGGCTGGTACGACGGGTTCCCCCTCTACACCTTCTACTTCCCGCTCCCCGGCGTGATCACCGTCGTCCTGAACGCCGTCCTGCCCTACAACATCGCCTTCAAGCTGGTGACCGCGCTCGGGACCCTGCTGCTGCCGGTGTCGGCATGGGGGTTCGGCCGCCTGGCCCGCCTGAGGGACCCGATGCCGGCCGCCCTGGCCGCCGCTCACCCTGCCGTTCCTGTTCGAGCCGAGCTTCTCGATCTACGGACTGAACATCCTGTCCACCCTGGCCGGCGAGTACTCGGAGTCCCTCGGCCTCGTCTTCGCCCTGCTCTTCCTGGGGCTGGTGGCGCGACGGCCGGCCGACGGGCGTCACCGGGCCATCGCCGCCGTGCTGCTGGCCGCCTCGCTGCTGTGCCACCTGCTCACCGGGATCTTCGCCCTGGTCGGGGCGGCCGTGTGGCTGGTGCTCGACGGCGACCTGCGCCGGGTGGTGTTCCCGGGGGTGCGCGGCCGGGTGGCCCGCCGCCGGTGGCTGCGCAGGTGCTGGTGGGCGGTGGTCGCCGTCGCCGTCGGCCTGCTGCTGACGGCGTGGTGGCTGGTCCCCTTCGCCGCCTACCAGGCGTACACCACCAACATGGGGTGGCAGAACGTCTACGGGTTCTGGCACCTGCTGTTCCCGTCCTCCGCCTACTGGGTGCTGGCCCTCGACGTGGTGGCGTTGGTGACGATGGTGGTGCGGCGGAACCGGGTCGCCCTCTTCATCGTGGTGATGGGGGCGCTGTCGGCCGCCGCCGTGTGCTTCATGCCCCAGGGCAAGCTCTACAACGTCCGCTTCCTCCCGTTCTGGTTCCTGTGCCTGTACCTGCTGGCCGGCCTCGGGGTCGGCGAGGCCGTCGGCATCGGGGCCCGGGCGGTGCGCCGGCGCCGGCTCACGGTGTGGGCGACGGCCGTGGCCTCGAGGATGCCGACCGTGCCCGTGCACGGGTGGCGACCGGGGATGCGCATCACCCGCATCCGGCGGCCGGTGCCGTCGCCGTCGCCGGCCGGATGGCTGGCCGGCGCCCTGGCCGCCCTGGCCGTGGCACTGATCGCCGTGCTGCCGCCGCTGACCATGTCGGCGAGCTCCCTCAAGTCCGTCGGGGTCACCGTCGACCCCGACCACGTGGTGGCGGCATGGGCCGCGTACAACTACTCGGGCTACGAGGAGATGCCCGCCTATCCCGAGTACCACTCGGTGGTGCAGATGATGGCGAAGGTCGGCGCCACCGACGGCTGCGGCCGGACGATGTGGGAGTACGACCCCTCTCTCAACCGGTTCGGCACGACGATGTCGCTGATGCTGCTGCCGTACTGGACGAGCGGCTGCATCGACTCGATGGAGGGGCTGCTGTTCGAGTCGTCGGCCACCACGCCGTACCACTTCCTCAACCAGGACGAGCTGTCGACCACGCCCTCGGAGGCCGTCGTCGGCCTCGGGTCGGGGCCGGGCGGGCTCAACCAGTACGCCGGGCTGAACGTGCCCCTCGGCGTCGACCATCTCCAGATGCTGGGGGTCCGGTACTTTCTGGCCTCGTCGCCCGACGTCGAGGCGGCCGCCGCCGCCGACAGGTCGCTGACACTGGTGGCCACGTCGGGGCCGTGGCCGTCCGACTACAGCGGCACGCAGACCTCCACCACCTGGAAGGTCTACCGGGTGGCCGACTCGTCCCTGGTCCAGCCGCTGGCGAAGCGGCCGGTGGTGTGGACGGACGTCGCCCCCGGCCAGAACAGCTGGATGCCGGCGTCGGTGGCGTGGTACCAGGACCCGTCCCGCTGGCAGGTGGTACCGGCGGCGGGCGGGCCCGCCCAGTGGACCCGGCTGCCGGCCTCGGACACCCGCCCGGCCGCCGTGGCCGAGCCGGTCACCCACGTGTCCGGGGTCGTCGACGCCGGGAGCTCGGTCCACTTCCACGTGGACCGGATCGGGACGCCGGTCGAGGTCCGCATTTCGTACTTCCCGAATTGGCAGGCGTCGGGGGCCGAGGGCCCGTGGCGGGTGGCGCCCAACCTGATGGTGGTCGTCCCGACCTCCCACGACGTGACCCTCACCTACGGCACCTCGCCGCCCGAGCGGCTGGGCTGGGCACTGACGGCCGCCGGGCTGGTCGCCGTGGTCGTGCTGGCCGTCGTCGGCCGCCGCCGGCGCCGGGCGAGGATGCCCGTCCCGGCCCTCATCGAGCGCTAACAATCTCCTCATGCCGTCCACACGGAGGCGGCCGATGCTGACGGTGGCAGGGGAGGCGCGATGCGAATCTACGGGTGGGGACGGGCAGTTCGGGCAAGGGGGATCAGGGTGCCGGTGCTGGCCCTGGTGGCGGTGTCGGGACTGGCACTGGCCGCCTGCGGCGGTACCGGCGCCCACGTCGTGGGACCGCCGATCACCTCGACCACGTCGAGCCCGTCGGTGACGTCGGCCACGACGGGCGGGGCCGGCACCGGTCAGTCCGCGACCCCGGGCGGCGCGGCCGCCGGCGGCTCGTCGTCGGCCGCCGCCAACGTGAACCAGCTGCTCAACAACCTCAACGGTCAGCTGGGCTCGCTGAACCAGAACCTCAACCAGGTCAACCAGGACCTGAACAACGCACAGGGGGACCAGTGATGACGAACACCATGCTGCAGAGGATCGTCGCCGGGACGGTGGCCGGGGCCCTCGTCCTCGGGGTGCCGGCGGCCGCCCTGGCCGCCACCACCGCGTCCGCCGGCACCGGCAGCGGCACCGGCACCGCCGGTGCGGCCGCCAGGACGGCGGCTGCGACGTGCGCCCCGGCCCGGCTGGCCATGGTCCAGACGGCCGTCGAGGACGCCCTGGCCGCCCGGACCTCGACGCTGTCGACGGTCACCGGGGCCGTCGGGTCCGACCCGACGCTGACCCCGTCGGACCGCACCACCATCGACGGCATCCTCTCGCCGACGACCGCCGGCATCGCCGCCCTCGCGCAGAAGGTCCCCGGGGACACCACGTGCGCCGCCGTGGCGGCCGACCGGCAGACGATGGTGCAGACCTACCGGGTCTTCGCCGTGGTGGCGCCCCAGACGCACCTGACCATGGCGGCCGACCGGGCGGCCATGATCGAGTCGGAGATCGCGGCGGGCGAGCCGAAGATGCAGGCCGCCATCATCGCCGCCCAGGCGGCCGGGAAGAACGTGAGCACGGCCGATACGGCCTACGCCGACGTGCAGGCCAAGCTGGCGGCGGCCCAGTCGTCGACGGCCGGTGTGGCGTCGACGGCCCTCTCGCAGACGCCGGCGAGCTTCCCGGGTTCCTCCGCCGTCTTCGTCAATCTCAGGTCCGACATCCAGTCGGCCGTGGCCGACTTCCAGGCCGTGCGGTCGGATCTTCCAGACCATCATCTCGGTCGTCGGCTGAACCCGGGGGAGCGGCGGCCGGTCCGGGGTCGGGTGCGGCCGCCCTTCCCGGGCAGAAGTGGGCGCGCGGGTGCTGGGTAGGATGTCGCCGACATGCGCACCCTCTCCGACGTGTTCAAGGCCTACGACATCCGCGGCACGGTGCCCGACCAGCTGGATCCGGAGCTCTTCCGTGCCATCGGCTCGGCCGTCGCCCGCTTCACCGGTGGCCCCGAGCGTCGTCATGGGCCGCGACATGCGCGAGTCGGGGGTGGCGCTGGGCCGGGCGTTTCGCGGAGGGCGCCCGGTCCGAGGGCGTCGCCGTCGTCGACCTCGGCCTGGCCTCGACCGACCTGCTGTACTTCGCGTCCGGCATCGCTGGATGCGCCGGGGGCGATGTTCACGGCGTCGCACAACCCGGCCAGTTACAACGGCATCAAGCTGTGCCTGGCCGGTGCCCGGCCGATCGGGCGCGACACCGGGCTGGCGCAGATCCAGGCCGTCACCGAGGAGCTGCTGGCGACGTGGCCGACGCGGGCCCGCCGGCCGTCGACCCGTCGTCGCTGGCGCCGCTGACCGAGCGCAGCCTGCTCGACGAGTACGCCGCCCATGTCCGCTCGTTCGTCGACGTCGACCGGCTGCGGCCGTTGCGGGTCGTGGCCGACACGGCCAACGGCATGGGCGGGCTGGTGGCGCCCGGAGGTCTTCGCCGACGCTGCCGTTCGACGGTGGAGATCCTCTTCCCGCGAGCTCGACGGCAACTTCCCCAACCACCCCGCCGACCCCATCCAGCCCGAGAACCTCGTCGCCCTCAAGGCGGCCGTGCTCGAGCGCGGGGCCGACGTCGGCCTGGCCTTCGACGGGGACGCCGACCGGGTGTTCCTCGTGGACGAGCGGGCGGAGCCGGTGTCGGGCTCGCTCACCACGGCGCTGGTGGCGGCGGCCATGCTCGACAAGCACCCGGCGCTCCACCGTCCTCTACAACCTGATCTGCTCGAGGGTCGTTCCCGAGGTCATCGCCGAGCACGGCGGGATCGGCGTGCGCACCCGGGTCGGCCACTGCTACATCAAGGCAGGTCATGGCCGAGACCGGTGCCGTCTTCGGGGGCGAGCATTCCGGCCACTACTACTTCCGGGACAACTACCGGGCCGACTCGGGGATCATCGCCGCGCTGGTCGTGCTGGAGGTCCTGTGCGCGGCCGACGCGCCCCTCTCCGCGCTGCTGGCGCCGTTCAGGCGCTACGCCGACTCCGGTGAGATCAACACGGAGGTGGCCGACCCCGCCGCCGCCGTCGAGGCGGTGGCGGCCGAGATCGAGGCGGCCGGCGGCGCGCTCGGGACGATCGACCGCCTCGACGGCCTGACGGTCGACCGGGGCGACTGGTGGTACAGCCTGCGCCCCTCCAACACCGAGCCCCTGCTGCGGCTGAACGTCGAGGCGCCGGACGAGAAGCAGTGCGAGGTCCACACCGCCGACGTGCTGGCGACCGTGGCCAGGCTGGCCGGCTGACCGTCCGGACGGCGGCGACGGTTCCCGGGCGCGGGGGCCCGTGGGGTACCGTGCGTGCAGCCCGGCCCGATCCATGCCCTCTCCGGGCCCCAGGGCACCCCCGGACAGACCAGCGCCAGAGAGGAACCCGCAGCCATGCCGCTCGACCCCCTGCTCGTGCAGGTCCTCGCCTGCCCTGAGGACAAGGGCCCCCTGCTCTACTTCGCCGACGAGGAGCGTCTCTACAACCCGAGGCTGCAGCGCAGCTACGAGGTGCGCGACGGCATCCCGGTGATGCTGATCGACGAGGCCGTGACCGTGTCGGATGCGGAACACGAGCGGCTGATGGCCAAGGCGGACGCCGAGGGCGTCCCCCGGACCGGCGGTCGGGGCACCCGAGGAGGCGTCCACGTGAACGCGCCCGTCGACTCCCTCGACATGTGGGGCGTGACGGCGGCGCTGCCCGAACAGGTGGCCGCGGCCGTGAAGGGCGCCAAGGGACTGGCGGGCCTGCCGTCCCACGAGTCCATCGAGAACGTCGTCGTCCTCGGTATGGGGGGCAGCGGCATCGCCGGGGACGTGCTGGTGGCCTCGGCCGCGCCCGTTCATGCCGGTACCCGTCACGGTGGTGAAGGGCTACGACCGCCCCCGACTTCGTCACCACGGGCACGCTGGTGTTCGCCATGTCGTTCTCGGGCGACACCGAGGAGACGATCGAAGCGGCCGCCCAGGCCTACGAGTCGGGCGCGTCGCTGGTGGTGGTGGCGAGCGGGGGCGAGCTCGTCAACCTGGCCGGCGAGTGGGACGTCCCGGTGGTCCCCGTGCCCGCCTCCATCCCGCAGCCCCGTGCCGCCCTGGGGGCGATGGCCGTCCCGCCGCTCGTGGTGCTGGAGGAGATCGGCCTGTTTCCCGGGGCCACCGACTGGATCGACGAGGCCGTCGCCCAGCTGTCCCGTCGCCGCGACCAGATCCTCGGTCCGGACGACCCGCGCCGCGGAGATCGCCCGGCGCATCGGCCGGACCATCCCACTGGTGCACGGCTGCCGGGTCACTCGGCGCGGCCGCCGCCCTGCGGTGGAAGGCGCAGGTCAACGAGAACGCCAAGGCGCCGGCCTTCTTCAACGTCTACCCCGAGCTGTGCCACAACGAGGTCGCCGGGTGGGGCCAGCACGGCGATGTCACCCGGCAGCTGATCACCCTGGTGAACCTTCGCCACGACGCCGAGCACCCCCAGGTGGCCCGCCGGTTCGAGCTGGTGGCCGAGGTGCTGCGCGAGGTGGTCGCCGACATCATCGAGGTCCGCGCCGAGGGCGAGGGCGACCTGGCCCAGCTGTTCGACCTGGCCATCGTCGGCGACTTCGTCTCGCTGCACCTGGCGGCGGCCGAGGGGATCGATCCGGGCCCGATCCCGGTGCTCAACGACCTCAAGCGCCACCTGGCCGAGGCCGGGCCGGGCTGACCGGCCACCCCCGGCCGCTCGACCCCCGGCCCGCCGGACCGCCGGTGCGGGTTCCGCACATCTGACCAGCTCAGACCGGGTGCGCCCGTCGGATGCCCACATTATCGGGCGTGTGTCGGCACGGTGGCGGGGGGATGAAAGTGTCACGAAGGCGTCCCCGCAAGGTGAAATTCAGGTGACACGAGCGTAGGCTTCGGCTGTGCGTTGTATCCGGGTCTGTGGTTGCAAGTCGAAGCCAGTCGCAGGCGAAACGACCCACGTAAGGCAACTCGTGGTTGCTGAGCATGGTGCGGCTTAGGAGTAAGTCCTGCCCGTCGCGCTCCCGGCTGTCGGGGGCGGGCGGAGACGGGGTGACGCGGGCCAGTTTCGGTGCCGCCGGGCGGTCGGTCCTCGTGACCCCGCCGCCGGCACCGGGCCGCCAGCCCCGCTGCAGGCGAGTGTGGGGTCAAAGACCAGGTCAGCCGGGTACAGCGCACAGTTCTTCCGGTGGGGGCGACGCCAGGGTAACGGGGCACCTCCGCCGGATTCGGAGGTAGGCAGCTCCAGACACCGAGGAGGACCGAAGGTGGACGTCGTCATCGCGAACGGCCGGAACATCGTGGACCCGGGGCTCAGGGACGCGGTCGGGGAGAAGCTCGGGCACCTGGCCCACCTGTGTCCGTGGCTCGAGCGGGCCGAGGTGCGCTTCTCCGAGGAGCACAACCCCAGAATTCCGGACCGCGAGCGGTGCGAGGTCGCCATGACGGGGCACGGCCGGGTCGTGAGGGCCCATGCGGCCGCCCCCGGCCTGCTGGCCGCCGTCGACCTGGTGGTGGAGAAGCTGGAGCACCAACTCGAGAAGGCCAAGGGCCGCATGGTCGGTCGCAGCCAGCCCCGCCGTCGGCCGGCCCGGCCGGTCGCCTCCCCGGTGGTGCAGGTGGCGCCCGCACCCGCAGCCGGCTGACGGCCGCGGCCTGAGGGCCGGCTCACGAAGGGGTCGCCCGGGTACCCGGCGGTAGAGTGAGGGCCTTATGAGCGTGCTCACGAAGGTCCTCCGCGCCGGCGAGGGAAAGAAGGTGCGGCGACTGGCCGAGCTGGTCTCGCTGGTCAACGCCATGGAGCCCGAGGTCGAGGCGCGCTCGGACGAGGAGCTCCAGGCGTTCACCGTGCGGGCCAGGGAACGCCTGGCCGACGGCGATTCCCTCGAGGACCTGCTGGTGGAGGCGTATGCGGTCGTACGCGAGGGGGCGTGGCGGGTGCTGGGCCAGCGCCATTTCGACGTGCAGCTCATGGGGGGCATGGCCCTCCATTTCGGGTGGATCGCCGAGATGAAGACGGGCGAGGGGAAGACCCTCGTCTCCACGCTGCCCGTCTACCTGAACGCCCTGGCCGGCGACGGGGTCCATGTCGTCACGGTCAACGACTACCTGGCCAGCCGCGATGCCGAGTGGATGGGACAGCTCCACCGCTTCCTCGGCCTGACCGTGGGCCGTGTCGGCCCCGACGTCGACGATCCGGCGGTCAAGCGCGAGGCCTACGCCTGCGACGTCACCTACGGCACCAACACCGAGTTCGGGTTCGACTACCTGCGTGACAACATGGCCCGGTCGAAGGAGGCCATGGTCCAGCGGGGCCACCACTTCGCCATCGTCGACGAGGTCGACTCCATCCTCATCGACGAGGCCCGCACGCCGTTGATCATCTCGGGTCCGGCGGCCGAGTCGGCCAAGCTGTACTACCAGTTCGCCGGGGTGGTGCGGACACTTCGGCGCGACGACGACTACGAGGTCGACGAGGAGAAGCGGACCGTCATCCCGACGGAGTCGGGCATCGAGAAGGTCGAGCGCCAGCTGGGGGTGGACAACCTCTACGACGCCGTCGCCGTCAACTACGTCCACCACCTGACCCAGGCCCTGCTGGCCAAGGAGCTCTACCGGAGGGACAAGGACTACCTCGTGGCCCAGGGCGAGGTGCACATCGTCGACGAGTTCACCGGTCGCACCCTCGAAGGGCGACGATGGGCCGACGGGCTCCACCAGGCCGTCGAGGCCAAGGAGCGCGTGCGCATCAAGGAGGAGAACCACACCTGGGCCACGGTGACGCTGCAGAACTACTTCCGCCTCTACACCAAGCTCGCGGGCATGACAGGTACCGCCGAGACCGAAGCGTCCGAGTTCGCCAGCACCTACGAGCTGCCGGTGGTGCCCATCCCGCCCAACAAGCCGCTCGGACGGAGCGACGGTGCCGATCTCGTCTACAAGTCGGAGGACGCCAAGTTCGCGGCCGTCGTCGACGACATCGCCGAGCGCAGCGAGACCGGCCAGCCCGTGCTGGTCGGCACGGCCTCGGTGGCCAAGTCCGAGCAGCTGTCGCGCCTGCTCGACAAACGGGGCATCACCCACGAGGTCCTCAACGCCAAGCAGCACTTCCGTGAGGCGGAGATCGTCGCCCAGGCCGGACGGGTGGGCGCCGTGACGGTGGCCACCAACATGGCCGGCCGGGGCGTCGACATCCTTCTCGGGGGCAACCCCGAGGGCCTGGCCCGGCGCGACGCCGCCGGACGCGGCCTCGACCTCGACTCCGACGAGGGGGCGGCCGAGCTGGCCAAGCTGACCGCCGAGTACGAGCGCATCTGCGGCGAGGAGGGAGAACGCGTCCGAGAGCTCGGGGGGCTCTACGTCCTCGGCAGCGAACGGCACGAGAGCAGGCGCATCGACAACCAGCTGCGGGGCCGGGCCGGCCGGCAGGGCGATCCCGGCGAGAGCCGGTTCTTCCTGTCGCTCGAGGACGACCTGATGCGGCTGTTCGCCACCGGCGCCATGAGCTGGGTGATGAACAAGGCCCTGCCCGAGGACGTCCCCATCGAGGCGAAGATGGTCTCCAAATCGATCGAGCGCGCCCAGAACACCGTCGAGGGCCGCAACGCGGAGATCCGCAAGGACGTCCTCAAGTACGACGAGGTGATGAACGAGCAGCGCAAGGCGATCTACGGCCGCCGCCTGCAGATCATCGAGGGGGCCGATCTCCGCGACCGCACGCTCGAGATGCTGGAGGAGACGGTCACCGGCCTGGTGGCCTCGGCGTGCCCGACCAACTTCTCCGAGGAATGGGAGCTCGGTCGGCTCGTCAACGAGGTCTCCCAGTACTACCCGACGGCCTTCACCGCCGAGGAGCTGGCGGAGGCGGAGCGGAGCGAGCTGATCTCCGAGAGCCTGGTGGCCGAGGCCCTCGATCTCTACGCCGCCCGGGAGGAGGAACTTCCCGGAGGAGAGGAGACCGCCCGCCAGCTCGAGCGGGACATCATGCTGCAGATCATCGACCAGAAGTGGCAGGACCACCTGGCCGAGATGGACCACCTCCGCGAGGGCATCGGGCTGCGCTCGATGGGCAACCAGGACCCGCTGGTGGCGTGGCAGCGCGACGGCTACGCCATGTTCGAGCAGCTCATCGCCGGCATCGAGGACGACTACCTGCGCTACGTCTTCCACGTCCAGGTGCTGACGGAGGCCGCGCCCGAGCCCGACCTGGGACAGGCCAACTACGTGGCCGCCGAGGATCCGGTCCCCTCGGCCGGCCCGCTGGCGGCCGCCCTGGCCGTGGCCACGCCGGAGCAGGCCGCGCCGGCGGAGGCCACCGCCGCCGGTCCGGCAGCGGACGGGCAGTCCCAGGCGCCCATCGTCAAGTCCGACCGCGAGAAGATCGGGCGGAACGAGCCCTGCTGGTGCGGGAGCGGCAAGAAGTTCAAGCTCTGCCACGGCGCCAACTAGTGGTGGTCGACGCCCCCCGTCCGGGGGCCGGTCCCGACCGCCCCGACCGGGCGGCCGAACTGGCCCGCCTGCGGTCACGACTGGCCGAGGCGGAGCGCTACCTGGGCCGCGACCGGCTGGCCGAACGCCGGGCGGAGCTCGAGGCGGAGGCGACCCGCTCCGACCTTTGGGACGACGCCGACCACGCCCGTGACGTCACTACCGAACTCGGGCGGGTCTCCGAGGATCTCGACCTGCTGGCCGACCTGGCGGCACGGCTCAGCGACGCCGAGACACTGCACGAGCTGCTCGAGGAGGAGGGCGCGGACACCGAGACAGCCGACGAGCTCGACGCGCTGGCGGCCGAGCTCGACCGGCGGCTGGGCGCCACCGAGCTGCGATCGTTGTTCGCGGGCGAGCACGACGAGCGCGACGCCGTCGCCGAGATCCATGCCGGTGCCGGCGGTACCGACGCACAGGACTGGGCCGAGATGCTGCTGCGGATGTACACCCGGTGGGCGGAGCGCCGCGGGTTCGAGATCGAGGTCGACGAGGCCACCCCGGGGCAGGAGGCCGGTCTGCTGTCGGCGACCTTCATCGTCAAGGGTCGCTATGCCTTCGGGCTGCTGGCGGCGGAGCGCGGGGTCCACCGGTTGGTCCGGATCTCGCCCTTCGATGCGCAGCGCCGGCGCCAGACCAGCTTCGCCTCCCTCGACGTGGTGCCGTTCCTCGACGACGTGTCCTCCGAGGTGACCATCGACGAGAAGGATCTGCGCATCGACACCTACCGGTCATCGGGTGCGGGCGGCCAGCACGTCAACAAGACGGACTCCGCCGTGCGGCTGACGCACCTGCCCACCGGGATCGTGGTCTCGTGCCAGAACCAGCGCAGCCAGCACCAGAACAAGGACAAGGCGATGCAGATCCTCGGGGCCAAGCTCGCCGAGCGGCAGCGGGAGGCGCGCCAGGCGGAGCTCGATGCCATTTCCGGAGAGCGCAACGACAATGCGTGGGGCAGCCAGATCCGCTCCTACGTGCTCGCGCCGTACCAGCTGGTGAAGGACCACAGGACCAACACGGAGAGCGGAAATGTCGACGCCGTCCTCGACGGCGACATCGACGCGTTCATGGAGGCTGAGCTGCGACGACAGGCCGAAGCGCGTGGGGTCCGCGGCTGACCGCGCCGAGGCTGCCGCAATTCGGGGGCGCCGGACGGTAGGCTATTCGAGTTCACGCACCGGGCCCGCACCGCTGCCCGGACGCCCAACCACCCCGCGTCCGCATGTGCGCGCCATCACGCCCCCGGGGTCAGGGGGCCATGAGGACGCCAGCTCCATGATCAAATTCGAAAAGGTCACCAAGACGTACAAAGGTTCGACCGTCGCGCTGCGCGACTGCACGGTCGACATCGACAAGGGCGAGTTCGTCTTCCTCGTCGGCCCGTCGGGGTCCGGCAAGACGACCTTCATCCGGCTGCTGCTGCGGGAGGAGATCCCCGACGGCGGACGGATCTGGGAGGCCGGCAAGGAGATCGGCCACCTGGCCAAGTGGCGCATCCCGTATCTCCGTCGCAACATCGGCTGCGTCTTCCAGGACTTCCGCCTCCTGCCCAACAAGACGGTCTTCGAAAACGTCGCGTTCGCGCTCGAGGTCATCGGCAGGCCGAAGCACGTGATCAACTCGCAGGTACCCCAGGTGCTCGACCTCGTCGGCCTGACGAAGAAGCGTGACAACCTGCCGGGCGAGCTCTCGGGCGGCGAGCAGCAGCGGGTGGCCATCGCGCGCGCCTTCGTCAACCGGCCGCTCATCCTGCTGGCCGACGAGCCGACCGGCAACCTCGACCCGAAGACCAGCCTGGGCATCATGCGGCTGCTCGACCGGATCAACCGGACGGGCACGACCCTGGTGGTCGCCACCCACGACGCCGGAATGGTCGACCAGATGCGGCGGCGGGTCATCGAGCTCGACCGGGGCGTGCTCGTGCGCGACCAGGCCCGTGGCGTCTACGGCATCGACAACGCGGTAGCGGCCGCCGGGGCGGGCTCGCCCACCGGCCTGTCGACCGAGCCGGGGGCGGACCCGATCCCGCTGGCCGTCCCCGACATTCCGACCGCGAGCCGGGCCGGCGGCCTGGCCGCCGAGAGCTGAGGGGCGTCCGTTGGCGATCTCCGTCCGCTACGTGACGCGCGAGGCGTCGACCAACCTGTGGCGCAACCGCCTGATGACCATCGCCGGGGTGCTGACGGTGGCGGTGTCTCTGGCCCTGGTGGGTTCGGTGCTCCTCTTGAAGCAGGGCGCGGCCCATGCCACGGAGAAGTGGCAGGGCGGTGTGAACGTGATCGCCTGGATCGAGCCGGACGCCAGCCCGTCGCAGGTGCAGTCGATCCACCAGCAGCTGGTGGCCGTGCCCTACGTCAAGACCTGCACGTACTACTCGCAGGCCTACGACTACGCCGAGGCCAAGCGCGACCTGTCACCCGACCTCGTCGACGCGCTGTCGGCCGGCCAGGTCCCGTCGTCTTACCGGTGCGTGCTGAGCAACCCCTCCGAAGCGCCGGCGCTGGCCCAGCAGTTCGACAGCGTGCCGGGGATGTTCCAGGCGAACGGGCCGGGGAGCGCGGTCACCTATCCCGGTCAGCAGATCAAGACGATGCAGAGCGTGATCCACATCCTCCAGTGGGTCTTTTTGGTGGTGGCGGTGGTGCTGCTGCTGTCGGCCGCCGTGCTCATCCTGAACACCATCCGGATGGCGATCTTCGCCCGTCGGCGCGAGGTGTCGGTGATGAAGCTCGTCGGCGCGACTAACTGGTTCATCCGCCTGCCCTTCATGGCCGAGGGCTTCGCGCAGGGACTGGCCGGGGCGGCCGTGGCCGTGTTGGCCGTCTTCGGCATCTACTACGGGCTGGGCCTCGACGGCTCGACGTCGGCGACGAGCATCTTCGCCCAGATGAGCATGGGGGTCGGGCAGGTCGTCATGACGAGCGTGGTCGTTGTGCTGGCCGGTGTCGTCGTCGGCATGGCCGGCTCCGCCCTCGCCGTCCGCAGATTCCTCGACGTGTGAGGCGCCGACGCCGGCCGGATCCTGCGGAAGGCGCCGGCGCGCCCTCCGCCTCCGACGCCCTGTCCGGTGAAGCCGCCTCGAGCGCCATCGACGCCGTCAAGGTGCACGGCACCGGCGACACGGCCGTCACCGCGCTGGCCAGCGTCACGGTGGCGTTCGCTCGGGGGAAATTCACCGCCATCATGGGGCCGTCTGGGTCGGGCAAGTCGACGCTGCTCCACTGCCTGGCCGGCCTCGACCGCCTGACGTACGGCTCGGTCCGCCTGGGCGGCACCGACCTGGGCACGTTGAGCGACGCCGCCCTGACCAGGCTGCGCCGTGACCGGGTGGGCTTCATCTTCCAGGCCTTCAACCTGGTGCCGACACTGACGGCCGGTGAGAACATCACCCTGCCGGCGGACATCGCCGGCCGGGCGGTCGATCAGGCGTTCCTCGACGAGCTGGTCCGGGTGCTCGGCATCGGTTCCCGGCTCGGACACCGGCCGTCGGAGCTGTCCGGCGGCGAGCAGCAACGGGTGGCCGTGGCCCGGGCGCTCCTCGGCCGGCCCGACGTCATCTTCGCCGACGAGCCGACGGGCAACCTCGACTCCCGCAGCGGCGCCGAGCTGCTCGCCTTTCTGTCCACCGCCGTGTCGGAGTACGGCCAGACGGTGGTGATGGTGACCCACGACCCGGTGGCCGCCGGCTACGCCGACCGGGCCGTGTTTCTGGCCGACGGCGCCGTCGAGGACGAGCTGTTCGCACCGACGCCCGCGACCGTGAGCGAGCGGATGCAGGCACTTCGAGGCGGGGACCGTGTTCCGGCTGACGGTTCGTAGTCTCCTCGCCCACCGGGCGCGGCTGGTGGCCACGGCGCTGGCGGTGATGCTCGGTATCGGCTTCGTGGCCGGCACCTACGTGCTCACCGACACCCTGCGGGCGTCCCTCGAATCGGTCGTGAGCCAGAGCTCGCACTCGGTCGACGCCGTCGTCCAGGGGACCTCGGCCCTCAGCGGGTCCGCCACCGGCACGGGCGCCGGTGCCGGCAGCGGGGATCCGCTGTCGGCCGGCACGCCCGTCCCCGATTCGACGACGGCGAAGGTGGCCGCCGTGCCGGGGGTGGCCGCCGCCGACGGGCAGGTGGTGGGACCGGCATCGCTCATCGGCGCCGACGGCAAGCCGGTCGGGTCCCAGTACGGCCTCAGCGTGGGGCTCTCGGTCGGTACCGTTCCGGCGCTGCGGTCCCTCGAGCTCCGATCCGGGCGGTTCGCGGCCTCGTCCGACCAGGTCGACCTCGACGTCGCCACCGCCGCCTCCGAGCGCCTCCACCTGGGGCAGCAGGTAAGGGTGGCCGGCAATGGGCCCGTGCGGACCATGACCCTGGTTGGCCTGGTCACCTACGGCGGATCGACCGACCTGGGCGGCACCGTCATCCTCGGCTTCGACCTGCCGACGGCCGAGGCCATCGCCGGCGTGCCCGGCCACGTCCAGGCGGTGCTGGTGGCGGCGGGGCCCGGGGTGGGGGCGGACACGGTCGTGGCCCGCATCAGATCGGCGCTGGGGCCCGGCTACACGGTCCTGAACGGCGCCCAGTACCTGCAGCAGCGGACGGACACGCTCTCCCAGGGCCTCGGGTTCCTTTCGACGGCCCTCCTGATCTTCGCCGGCGTCGGCCTGTTCGTGGGGTCCTTCATCATCTTCAACACGTTCTCGATCGTGGTCGCCCAGCGGTCGAGGGAGCTCGCGCTGCTGCGCTGCCTGGGTGCCTTCCGCCACCAGCTGCTCGTCATGGTGGTGGGCGAATCGGCGCTGGTCGGCCTGGTGGCATCGGCGTTCGGCCTGGTCGTGGGCGTCGGCCTGGCGGCGGCGGCGAAGGCCGGGCTGGCCGCCACCGGTGCCAGCTTCCCGCCGGCGTCCCTGCAGGTGGCGCCGCGGACGATCGTCGTTGCGCTGGTGCTCGGGACCACCGTCACCGTGGTCGCGGCCCTGCTGCCGGCAGTACGGGCCGGCCGGGCGGCGCCGCTCGGCGCGTTGCGCGACGACGGGGCCGCGTCGGAACGCTCGTCGACCTGGCACCGGCTGGCGCTCGGGACAGTGTTGGCCGTGGTGGGCGTGGCCGCCATCGGGTTCGGCCTGTTCGGACCGGGAGGCAACCGGGCCCCGCTGAGCGGGGTCGGAGTGGTCTGTGTGTTTCTGGCCGTCTCGGCGTTGGGGCCGTCGGTGGTCCGACCGATGGCCAGCGTGCTCGGCCGGCCGGCGGGGGCGGTGTCGGGGACCATGGGACGCCTGGCCCGCGAGAACGCCATGCGGAACCCCCGCCGGACCTCGGCGACGTCGGCCGCCCTGATGATCGGGTTGGCGCTCGTGACCCTGGTCGCCGTCTTCTCCCAGACCATCAAGGCCTCGCTGGTGACCGCCCTGGACGACCACCTCACCTCCGACGCCGTCGTCAGCCCCTACAACCTGGGATCGGGCGGCTTCAGCCCGAGCGTGGCGGCCGCCCTGTCCCGGGTGCCGCAGTTGACCGACGTCGCGGGCCTGGCGTCGGGACAGGCCCAGGTCGTCGGGGGCGGTGCCGCCCGCATCCCGGTCACCGGAGTGGACGTGCCCGCCTTCCTCCGCAACGTCCAGGTCGAGACGATCGCCGGGTCGCTGCTGGCCCTCGACGGCCCCCGGGGGGCGCAGTCCGTGGCCGTGTCGGACACGTTCGCCTCCTCGCACCACCTCGCCGTCGGCGACGACCTGGGGCTGGTGTTCCCCACGGCCGGGACGCGGGCGCTGCAGGTGGTCGCCGTCTACCACGACCCCACGACGGCCGCGGGCAACATCCTGCTGTCCGATGCCGGCTTCGCGTCGGCGTACCCGGTGGCGCGCAGCGACGAGAACGTCCTTGTGCGGTGGGCCCCGGGCGTGTCGGAGGCGGAGGGCGTGCGGGCACTGTCGGCGGCCCTGGTGGCCTTCCCCCAGGTCCAGGGCCAGACAAAGGCGGCCTACATCGCCACCCAGCTGCACACGGTCGACCAGGTGCTGGTGTTCGTCGTGGCGCTGCTGGCCCTGGCCGTCGTCATCGCCCTGTTCGGCATCGTGAACACGCTGGCCCTGTCGGTCATGGAGCGCACGCGGGAGATCGGCCTGCTGCGGGCGCTCGGGACGTCGCGGCGGCAGGTCCGGGAGATGATCCGGTGGGAATCGGTGATCATTGCCGTGATCGGCTCCGTCCTCGGGACCGTGGTCGGATTGGCCTTCGCGTGGGTGCTGACCCGCGCCCTGCGCAGCCAGGGATTGACGACGTTCGCCGTGCCGTGGGTCACCCTGGCGCTGGTGGTGGTGGCCGCGGCCGTGGCCGGCGTGGTGGCCGCCGTGGTGCCGGCCAGGCGCGCCCAGCGCATCGACGTGCTGGCGGCCATCGCCGTCGAGTGAAGGGCGGGCATCGCTTCCTCCCGGGTGCCGGCGCCGGTTGCCCGCACGGCAACATCCCACGGGGCGTGACCGTCGCGGTGCTCGGGCGCGTCGCTCCTGAAGGTGACGGCGGCGACCGCTACGGTGACCATCACGTCCCGACGAGAAGGGCGGACGGACATGGGAACAGGGGAGCACAAGGGCCGTCGGCTGTCGGATCATGCACGATCGCATCGCCGGTGCCCTGACCGGTCATCCGGCCGGACGCCCACCGACCAATGGTGTCCGTAACCCATCGACGAGGAGAGCACCCTCGTGATCGCCATCTATATCGTCACCAAGAACATGACGGTCGAACAGCACGCCAAGGGGCGCGACCGTCTCCGTGAGGCCGGGGCACCCGAGCGCGCCATGAAGCTGCACTCGTGCTTCGGTGAGGACGGCGCGCTCCAGGTCTTCGACGTGTGGGAGAGTCAGGCGGCCTTCGACGAGTTTCTGATGTACCTCGGACCGGTTATGGAGGAATTGGGCATCGGGCTGGCGCAGCCGCCCGCCGTCATGCCGGTCGTGGACCTCGTCCAGCAGTAGCAGCCGACGCCTGCTCGGGCGAGGAACTGCGGCGGGCAGTGATGCCGAACGCCGTACGTCCGCCACCCTGCGTCGCATACCTCGAGTGCCCTCGAGTGGCACCCGGGGCTTGGCGGCAACCCGGCGGCGGAACGGTTTGTGCGGCCCGGCGGCACGGCAGGAAGGTGATGCTTCGACTCCAAGGGTCCTGCGCGCCAAGTTGGAGGGTGGCGCGCGTCAACTTCCGGGGTTGTTGACAAGGAAGCTGCTCCATATCTTGGGAGCGGGTCCCGAGGAAGGAAGCTCCCTTGAACGGACACGTTCACAGAGTGGGCTTGTGGCGCGTGGCGCTCGCCGCCACCCTCTCGACTGTCACGATCGCAGCGATCCTCGTAGCGGTGTCGTCGTCGAGCCCCGTCGAGGCGACGACGGGGCTGCCCAGTCCGGTGGCCGGCGTCACCACCCTGGGTATCGGTGTCGGCCAGCTCAGTGATCCCGGCGCCGTCGCCCTGGACGCGAAGGGCGACCTGTTCGTCGTCGAGGATCCGGGTGGCGGCAACTCTCCGACCAGCCAAGTCCTCGAGTATCCCTACAACGCGGCCACGTCGTCGCCAGCCAAAGTGGGCGTCGTCGTCGCCGGCATCGGTGGGCAGGGATCCGGAACCAACCAGCTCGACGACCCCGGCGGCATCGCGGTCGATCCCAAGGGAGACCTCTTCGTCGCCGACACGGGCAACAACCGCGTCGTCGAGTATCCCTACAACAGCGCGGCATCGTCGTATGCGACCGCAGGGACCGTCGTCGGCGGAGTGGCCGGGACCGGATCCGCCTTGAACCAACTGAGTCGTCCGGGCGGAATCGCCCTCGACAGCTCCTCCGACCTCTTCGTCGCCGACACGGGCAACAACCGCGTCGTCGAGTACGCCTACAACGCCGCCACGTCCGCCTACGCCGTGTCCGGCACCGTTGTCGGAGGCAGCGGAGGTGAGGGCACCGCTGGCAACCAACTGAACGGCCCGGTGTCGGTCGCCCTCGACGCCAAGTCGGACCTGTTCGTGACGGACGGGGTCAATTTCCGCGTGGTCGAGTACGCGTACAACACCGCAGCCGGGTCGTACGCGGCATCAGCGACGACGATCGCGAGCACACCCGCCCTGCCGGAGTACGTCACCTTCGACGCCCACGGCAACCTGTACCTGTCCTACAGCTACATCGGCTATGGCGCCGTACTCGAATTCGCGTATTCGGCCGCAACCGGTGCATTCGCCACCGCCGGTGTCTCAGTGAGCACGGATGCCACCGTTGGCCCCACAGGCATCGCGTTCGACCCTCTGGGCGACCTGTTCGTGGCGGAGACCGCCCAGACGTCCGACCCCAGCCAGACCGTGTGGGACCTGGTCCTCGAGCTGAAGCCGAACCCCAGCACCGGCGCGCTGGCCCCCAGCGGCACGATCATGGGCCAGGTCGGCAGGACCAACACCGGAATCACGGCGGAGGTGACGGACTCCCAGGGCGACCTGTTCGTCGCGGACAGCGTCGATGCCGAGGTGTACGAGTTCCCGTACAACAGTGCAACCGGCACGATCTCTGCGTCGGCAAGTGTTGTCGCCGGCGCTGGCGGTCAGGGCTCGGGCGCGAACCAGCTCAACGACCCGAGTGCACTGGCGTTGGATGCCAACGGCAACCTGTTGGTCGCCGACACCGGGAACTCCCGTGTCCTGGAGTTCGCGGCGCAGCGCGAGCGGGACGTTCTCCTCGACCGGGGTGCCGGTACCCGGCACCACCCAGCTGTCGCAGCTGGCGGTGGTGGCCCTCGCGTTCGACTCCCACAACGACCTCTTCGCGGCAGCGGGCAATCAGGTGCTCGAGTTCCCGTACAACCCCACAACCGGTTCGTACGCGGCGAATGGAACCGTGATCGCGACGATGGCGGCATCGAGCCAGCAACCTCCGCCGATCATCACGGGAGTGGGCGGTCTCGCGCTCGATGCGAACGGTGACCTGTTCGTGTCCGACGCGGGCAACAGTCGAGTGCTCGAGTACCTGTTGAACGGGAGCACGGACACGTATTCGACGTCCGGCATCGTGGTCGCGGGTACAGGAGGTGCAGGTCCGAGTACGAGCCAGCTGTCGCAGCCCACGGCCCTCGCGGTGGACGGCAGTGGCGACCTGTACGTGTTCGACAACGGCAACGGACGGATCGTCGAAGTGACCGGGAACCCGGCCACCGGTGCGTACTCGACCAACGCGACGATCGTCTACCAGGGCTCCCTGGACAACTGGCCGGAAGAGGGTGGGCTGACGGTCGACGCGCACGGCGACCTCTTCTTCGGCAACAACTATTCGAGTGCGGTCATCTATGAGGTCGCTTCGGCCGGCGGGCCTCCACCACCACCGACAATTCCGACCGTCACCGGCGTGAGTCCGAATTCGGGTCCGACGGCTGGCGGGAACTTCGTGACCGTGACCGGGGCGGGTGTTGCCAACGCCAGCATCCTGTTCGGATCACAACCGGCCGCCGAATACTCGTGCTCGGCGACGTCATGCATCGTGTGGGCCCCGCCCGGATCGGGGACGGTCGATGTCTACGCCGCCACCACCGTGGGGACCAGCCAGGCGACTCCCGCCGACCACTACACCTACGTGTCCACGCCGCCGCCAGCACCGTCCGTCTCCCGGGTCAGCCCCAACGCCGGGCCCCCAACCGGGGGGACGGCGGTGACGATCAGCGGTTCGAACCTGAGCGGCGGAAGCGTGACGTTCGGCTTCAACGCCGCCACCGACGTCACCTGCACAGCCAGCTCGTGCACCGCCATGTCCCCGTCCGGCACCGGCGCCGTCGACGTGCAGGTTTCAACCGCAGGGGGCACCAGTGCAACCGGCAGCGCCGACGTGTTCACCTACCAGGCGCCACCACCGCCCGCCCCGGTCGTGACCGGCATCTCCCCGTCCACGGGCCCGGCCACCGGGGGCACCGTGGTCACCGTGACCGGCACCAACCTGACCGGGGCCACCGTGGCCTTCGGGTCGGCGGCGGCCACCAAGGTGACCTGCACGGCGGGCTCGTGCACGGCGACGTCACCGGCCGGATCGGGCACGGTCAACGTGATCGCCACCACCGCCGGTGGGAGCAGCGCGGCCGAGCCGTTCACCTACCAGGCGCCACCACCGCCCGCCCCGGTCGTGACCGGCATCTCCCCGTCCACGGGCCCGGCCACCGGGGGCACCGTGGTCACCCTGACCGGCACCAACCTGACCGGGGCCATCGTGGCCTTCGGTTCGGCGGCGGCCACCAAGGTCACCTGCACGGCGGGCTCGTGCACGGCGACGTCACCGGCCGGATCGGGCACGGTCAACGTGATCGCCACCACCGCCGGTGGGAGCAGCGCGGCCGAGCCGTTCACCTACCAGGCGCCACCACCGCCCGCCCCGGTCGTGACCGGCATCTCCCCGTCCACGGGCCCGGCCACCGGGGGCACCGTGGTCACCCTGACCGGCACCAACCTGACCGGGGCCACCGTGGCCTTCGGGTCGGCGGCGGCCACCAAGGTGACCTGCACGGCGGGCTCGTGCACGGCGACGTCACCGGCCGGATCGGGCACGGTCAACGTGATCGCCACCACCGCCGGTGGGAGCAGCGCGGCCGAGCCGTTCACCTACCAGGCCGCCTCCCCGAATCTGATCCCCGATCCCGGATTCGAGACATCCGCAGTACCCAGCGATTATTGGGGCTGCACCCTCAGTCGCTCGGGTGCCGTGGTCCACTCAGGCTCGTGGTCACTCGTCCAGACCGCGAGCTCCACCAGCGGCGGCTGGGACCTCGACTCCGACGCCAGCTGGTATGCGCCCGTCAGCTCGACGAAGACCTATACCGCCACCATCTGGGTCTATGCCACGGCCAAGGTCAAGGTGGACGAGAACCTCGACCTGCTCAACGCCAGCGGTGCCTACATCAACAGCGTCAACGGGGCGACCGTCACCCTGGTCGCCGACACCTGGACCCAGCTCACGATCACCGGCGTCAAGCCCGCCTCCGGCGAGGTGTACGGCGGAATGGAGCCCAATTTCTCGAGCGCTGCAAAGGGCACGGTGCTCTACTGGGATGACATGTCCCTCACGGCGTCCTGAATCCCAGCTCGGGACGAGGCTGAGCCGGGCGCCCGGACGGAGCGGCGCTCGGCCGATGACGGAGCGGCGCGGTCCCCTCGGGGAGTGGAGGATGGCCGCGCTGACGCGGTGGTCCAGCCTGGCTTGACCTCAAGCGCGTGTTGCGGGCCGCGAAGGCGGAAGGAATCCCGAGGTGTTCCCGGTCGAGTCGGCCCCCACGACGGGCCCCGGTGTCACCGGGTTTCCGTCGTCGCCCTCCCGGCCACCATTCCCGCCCATGTCGCCGAAGTCCCACGACGGGCCTAATCCTACTAAGCAGACAGAACACCTAGTGACGATAAGTTAACTTGACTCTATAGGGATGGGCCCGTACCGTCGTTTCTGCGGGCTGACGATGGCGACATCGCAGTCCGGCGGACCAGGACCGACCCCCGGTTGAAGGACGGAATGCCCCTGCGCGCGCACTCCGGTGCTGTGCGTCCCCGAACTGATTCCCGACCTGGAAGCGGTCCCGTTCTGATGCGTCACGACAGCAGTTCTGCACCCCCCACTCCATCCAGACGAGGAGACCCCCACAACCATGAGAACCCTCAGCATGCGGCGACGCGTCGCAGTCGCCGGAGCCACAGGGCTGACCGCCCTCATCGCCGCCGTCGGGATCGGTGTCGGCACCGCCGCCGCTGTTCCGGCGGACCCGCCCGGAGGATCGACACCGGTCGCGCCGAGCTTCAACAACGGCGTGGTGAACGCCATCCGCGGCGCGGGTTCGGACACCACGTTCTTCGTGATGCAGAAGCTCGGCGATCTCTACACGGGTGCCGGACTGTACGGCTGCACGCTGAACCCCGACTCCTCCAATGACGTGCTGTACAACTCGCTCTACACCGACAGTTCCTCCAACGAGCAGTACTACTGCGAGTCCGGGAAGAACACGTCGACCACCGACACCGACGACAACTGGAGCCGCACGGAGGTCTCCGAGGGCGTGGACGACATCGGCTCGGGCGCCGGGCAGAGCCAGCTGTGCGGATCGGCCACCCTGTCCTCGCCCCTTCCGGTCGACTTCGCCCGGTCCTCGAAGCCGGTGACCGTCGCTCCCAGCTGCGACGAGGTCGCCACCGGCTTCGCCAAGGACAGTGTTCCCATCGTCGAGTACCCGGTCAATCCGTCGACCTACGGCACGGCCGCCGCCGGGAGCGTCTACGCCTCCATCAACGGCGGCAATGTGGGCCCGGTGAGCAGCGGTTGGCTCCCCGGTGACCCGGTGAACGGTTCGGCCAACAGCGGGACGGCCCTGACGGACATCTCGGACATCGACAACGGCGGGTTGGCCAACAGCACCGCCTACCGGCTGTGGTGTGCCAGCGGTGCCGCCGAGAAACAGATCACCGACTGGGGCTCACTCACCAATCTCGGCCCGAACATGAAGGAAGCACCGGTCACGGTGACCAGCGGTGTCGGCACGATCTCGGGAACGTTCCCGACGGGTGTCACCGGTGGGACCTCGAGCGGTATCGCCATCGGCGACGCCGTGACCGACAGCCTCGGCTACCTATCGGCCGGTACGACCGTCTCCGCAGTCTCGGCCACCTCGGTGACCGTGTCGCCGGCACCCACCAACTCCAGCACGTCGGACATCCTGACCTTCGCCATCGGCGGCAAGGTGCCCGAGGGCCAGGGAGCGCCGGTGGGGATCCCGGTCCGCATCCAGGGCGGGGTTCCGACCTCGGGCACCGAGTACACATTCGGGGCATTTGCCCAGAGCGGCGATACGTCCGGGAACTGCAGCGCGAACGCCAACCAGAATGCGGCCGGCGACCCGAACCCGGCGACGGCCACTGGCGGCAACGCCGGTCCGCACCTCGCGCTGGAGAACAACGCGTCCCAGACGACCGACTTCGCCGCAGGCGACTGGCCCGGAGACTATGCCGACCAGGCCATCGAGACGGCGACGACGCTGTACGACATGTCGAACGGCGTCTATGGATCGTCTCCCTACTCCGGGTCGGGCTCGATCGACGGCAACACCTTCAGTGTCACCAAGCTGACGGAAAACGGCCAGCTACCATCGACGATCAAGGTGCTGAACAATACCTACCCGACGGCTCGGACGCTGAACAACATCTACCAGTCCACGACGGTCAGGGCGTCGACCGCAGGCTTCCTCAACTGGCTCTGTGACTCCACGCCGCTCATCGGCGGGTCGCCGGCCATTGCCAAGGAAAAGGACAACTCGACCGGGCTGAATTTCGACAACGAGATCGCCAATATCATCTCGTCGTTCGGGTTCCTCCGGATCTACGACGGTTCTGCGGAGCCCTCGCAGGCAACGCCGGCCGACGGGTTGGCCGCACCCAACACCACGTGCGCATCCGGGACGGTTGTCAACGGGGGCGTCACCTACGGAAACGGGATTCCGGCCGTCACGGCGGTGGCTCAACCCGAGAAGTAACCCGAGCACAGCAGTGACGATCTCATCGGGCGCCGACACCCGGACCCGCCTCACGATCGCCGGTGGCAAACGGGCCGCTACCGGCGATCGTGAGGGTGGCTACCCGGCGCCGGACGGAACGCACGGAGATGCCGAAGCGCGCAACCGGAGGAGGGAACCACCGGCGACGGTCGGCGGTCAGCTCGGAATGACGCGTATGTGGGATTGCTGGTTGGCCTCTGATCGGTGAATCACGCCTTCCTCCGTGAGCCGATGCTCACCGGAAGGGATCCGGGGCATCCCGAGTGTCGTGCTCGGTCGGCTCACCGCCAGGTACCTGCGGACCCGGTCCGCCAGTGACAAGAAGCGATCAGCATCCTCGGGCGCCTCGCACGCACCTCCTGCCAGCTCGAGTGCCTGGACGGCCTCGGTGAGGAGTTCCATGCCGGTGTCGTAGGCCCCGGCCATCATCCGGTTCCGAACAATGCTCGATGGCAGTCCGGGCATGCCCACCACTTCGCCGCCGGCGGTGGCTCCGGGCCCAGGGGGAAGTACTGCCGACAGCGGCCGCACTGACGGGTTGGCGTCAGGTCGGCCGTTCCGGGACGTTGAAGGCTGTTGCTGGGTCCCATCGGGACTCTCGATCTTGTCACCGTAAGCGGGGACGCTGGTGCTCTCAATGAGCCACAACGACGGTACACCACGACCATTCCCACCCGGACCCGGGAACCCCACGGGCGCCACGAGTCCGTTCCCGGCCTCACGGCTACACGCCGCTAGTGCCCTGACCACGAAGCGACGCAGCCTCGAATTGGACAACGGCGTCGTCGAGGTCCAGCACGACCTTCGGCGCCATGTAGCGATGGCTGTCGGCCTCGAGGCGGACCGTGGTTCCCCAGGCCGTGAAGCCGACGGCGTGGTGCGCGAAGACCAACGGCCCCTCGGTCACCTTGACCTCGACGATCCCGTGCCCGCCCATGGCCATGGCGGCGCTCTGCATGTGCTCCATGGCGGCTTCACGAGCCGAGTACATCGCCTCGGTGAAGTTGGCCAGCTCGATGTTCTGACCCTTCTGCTTCATGGCGGTGCCGGCCGAGCGCCGCGGCGCGTAGACGAAACTGGCCCCCGATGCCAACCCCACGGGCATCCACCCGGCCTGGTGCAACAAGGTGAAGTCACGGGCCGAGAGGTCGGAGACGAAGGCGCCCGAGGCACCCTCGGTTGCAGACTGCCCCTTGGTGCCGACCGGCTTCACCGCCGTCCCCACCAGGTCCACGTTCACGTGATGGGGCTGCACCTCCACGTCGACGTGCACCCCGACCACGCCCTGCCCGCCGGCGCGGGTGCACTCCTTGCCGATCCGACGGGTCGCCCCCCGGAAGGCGAGCTCGAACGCGGACGACGCCACGCCGATCTCCCCCTGGCCCCAGTTCCACACCCCGGTCGGCACCGATGCCACCGAGACCCCGCACACCAGGTCGACGGGTTCCCATCCGATCGAGTGGAGCAGGAGCGTCTCGTCGATCGACAGATCGGAGGTGACCCCCCGGGCGGTGGAGGGATCCTCGCCCCGGCCGAGGACCTCCAGCGCACGGAACACCTCATCGCGAAGGTCGGAGCTGCCCGAGGGCCCGTCGGCGCCAGGGGTCGTCACGTCAACCTCACCGTCGGCATCGCCGGCGCGATGGGGTCGAAGTCCTTGAACCGCCTGACCCGGGTGCCGAGCAGCGCGCACTCGATCACCTCGTCGCCTTCCCCGAGTTCGCGTTGGTTGACGACCATGCGCGCCCCGTGGAGCGAATCGTGTCCGAGCTGCCGGCGCACCCGGGCGCGGGCGAGCTGGCGTACGGCCATGTGGGCCCGCACGACCTGGTCGACCTCCTGCGTCCCGTAGCCGCCCCAGGTGAAGCTGCGTCCCTCCATCAGGAAGTCGGTCATGCAGTACGCCCACACCCGCACCGAGGCCAGGTTCGCGACCACCGAGACCGGCATCAGACCGGCCTCGATGAGCTTGCCCAGGCGCTGGCCGGCCAGATAGGTCGTCCACGGCTCGTCTCCGGGCGGGGGGCGGCCGCCGTCGACGACCACGGCGGTGCCCATGATGTGGAACTCGGTCATGTCCATGTCCGCCATATGCCGCGTCGTGTCGGTGACCCCGATGACCCCGTGGGCCCCGATGGTTGTGGCCTCCGCCACCAGGCGCTGAAAGGCGGAACCGAAGCCCTGGCCCCAGGCGGCTTCGACCCAGGGCTGCTCGTAGTTCTGGCCCCACGACCGGTGCTCGCCCGAGACGAACCCGTGCGGGCACTGGAAGTTCTCCACATAGGCACCCGGGTGGGCGGGGGGCATCGCGAACGGCGTGAGGCCCCGCGTGAACTGCGACCCGGCCCCGTACGAGGCCCACTTCATGACGCAGAAACCCTGGACCAGGCCGACGGGTCGCATCCCCATCTCGAGGCAGGCGGCGAAGTCGGGCACCGTCAGGCCCGAGGAGAACGACCCCGATCCGAGACGCCGGCCGGCCGCCTCCGGCACGTCGCCGGTCCCGGGGAGGGGGCTCTCCACCTGTTCGCCCCCTTCGGACATCAGTTGTCGAGCGAGATGATCGTGATGGGCCTGGGCAGGGTCACGGCGTCGGTCGTCTTGGTCACCGCCGTGCCCAGGGCCAGGAACTCGATGGCGTGGGAGCCCCACTGGTGCGATTTCTCCTCCAGGCGGACCCCGACGATGCCGCTGGCGCCGAGCTGGTTGGCCTCGTCCTGCATACGGGTCATGGCCAGCTCCCGGGCCTCGTAGAGCGCCTGGGTGAAGTTCGGCAGCTCCACGTTCTGCCCGGCCGAACCGAGCGTCTGGCCCAGGCCGCGGTGGGCGATGTGGTACACGCAGGTACCCATGACCAGGCCCTGGGGAACGTGACCGGTCTGCATGATCGTCCAGAAGTCCTGACCCGAGAGGTCGGAGGTGAACGGCTTGCCCAGCTTGTTGAGGTACGAGACGCCGCTCTCCGCCTTCACGGCCGTGCCCATGGCGATGAACTCGGCGGCGTCGCTGGCCCCACTCGTAGTAGTTCACGTCCAGCCGCACACCGACGACCCCGTCCGCGCCGAGCTCGCCCGCCTCCTCTTCCATGCGGGTCATGGCCAGCTCCCGGGCGTTGTACATCGCCTCGGTGAGCTTGGTGAGCTCCTGGCTCTTCCGCCAACTGCGGGTCTGGATGCCGGTGTGATAGATCGAGGACCCCATGACGAATCCGAGTGGATGGAATCCGGTCTCCTTCACCAGGAGGAACTCATTGACCGACAGGTCCGACGTGAACAGCCCGTGTTCGAGCTGCTCCAGTCGTCGCCCGGCGTCCTTGGGCAGGTCCTGAGGTTCGTTCACCTGGCTCCTCTGGCCTCTTGTCGTCTCATGGGGTCCCACCGATCACGATCCTCTCGAGGGCGAGACGGGCGGTCTCGCTGTGGGCGGCCTCGGCCTGGAGGCCCCGGAGCAGGCGTTGGAGCCATTCGTCCATGGGCACCTGCGTGCTCCGGATTCGGATGCCCCCCGAGGTGTGGCCGACGGTGCAGCGCACCGTGCCACCTTCGATGTCGGCCCGTAGATCGTCGTCGCCCATGGCGACCTGCACCGACTTGATCTCGTCGGACCTGTGGAGCCGGCCACCCGCCCGCTCCACCACGAGCCTGCTGCCGAGCACGTCGCCCAACTGGCCCACCAACAGTTTCAGCATCATGGGGACATCGGTGCTGTCGGCCCGCAACGAGGCGGCCGCCAGGTCGAGGTCGAACCCGTCGTCGCCGTCCGTCGCCATCGCCTCGCATGCTATCGGCGCCCGGGTGCGTCGGACCGTCGTCGGACCGCCGGCGTCGCGACCAGCGCCGACGAGGCGTCATCAAGGCCGTCGTCGCCGCCGCTCACGCGGCAGTGCGTGGCTACGTGCCGCAGGTGTTCGTGGCCGGCACGCCCGCCATGCGCTGGCGGATCCACGTCATGACGTCGTCGGCCGACGCGACGAGCACGCTCGTGTGGTTGGCACCGGCGTACGTGATGTAGTCGACGGTGTCGTGGTCGGCCTGGCACAGGCGGTCGTCGACGAGGGCGGTGGTGCCGGCCGGACGGATGACGGGATCGCTGCCCCCTTGGATCACGAGGACGGGCGCCGGCGTGGGGGCGACGCCGGGCGTGTTCTCGGCAATGGCCGCCGCCATCGGAGGCGACGCCGCCCATCCCGGAGCGAAGAGCTGGTCGGCGTCGGTGCCGGCGACGGCCATGGCCACGCTCCCCAGGCACGACGACTCCACGGTCGACCGGAGTGACGCCGCCCGCGCCGTGAGGGCGTGGGCGGCCGCCAGACCGGGATAGAGCCGCGACCACACGGTCACCGCCGTCAATGCGTAGACGTCGTCCGGCAGCGGTCGCGACGGCGGTGTGACCGGCACGAACTCTGTCAGCGGGCCGACCGGTGCGAAGGCCACCACGCCGGCGATGTAGAGATCGGGCGCATACGTCGGCGCCAGTTCTCCGGCGAAGAGCGCGGCGTGACCTCCCTGCGAATGGCCCATGATCATGACCGTGTCGGTGGCGTCCGCACCGACCAGGTTGCGGGCGGCCCGGGCCGCGTCCAGGACGCTGCGGCCCTCGCTGGCACCCACCAGGTAGGGATGGAGCCCCGGAGTCCCCAGTCCCTCGTAGTCGGTGGCGGCGACGACGAAACCCTCGTCCAACAGCTGGTCGAGGTCGGGCACGATGACGTCGTTCGACACCGAGGGGGCGCACGGGTCGGCCTCGCCGGTGGTGCCGTGGGCCCAGCTGAGGATGGGGAAGCCGCCGACCGGGGGCTGGCCCCCGGGCACGATGACGACCCCGGACTCGGCGATGTCCGCCCCGGTCAGGGACGTCGAGTGGTAGAGGACCCGGTAGGCGACCGTGCCGCCCGGACCGCCCGTGGGGCCGTCCATCCGCTCCGACCGGATGATCGTGCCGGGCGGGGCCGGGTGCAGCGGGGAGGGGACGTCGTAGAAGGCGGCCGGGGACGCGGACGCCGGGGAGTCCGACGACAGCGGATCGGCCGACGGGGAGCCGGGTTGGGGCAGGGTCAGATCCGTCCGGCCGTCGACGGCGGGTCGATTGGCCGCCGGGAGGTCGACCTCGGGAGGCGCACAGGCGGCCACCAGCACGCCCAGCAGTGCGAGCACCACCACGGCACGTGGTGCCGAAGGGTACAACCGTCGCCGCCGCGGCAGCCGGCCCACCGGCGGCACTCGAGACATCGGTGCTCACAGTAGTTTCCCGGTGGTCCCCGACGGGGTCACCGGCGGGTCGGCGACGCGAAGCATGCTGACTACGCTCGGCCGCGCATGGAGGCCCTTTCGCACCTGGCGACATGGCCGGTGGCCGAGGCCGCCGCCGGCATGGCCACCGTCGCCGGTCGGTTGCACATGGCCGGTGACACGTCGCGCCCGTTCGCGTGGGCATCGGTGACCAAACCGGTGTGTGCGCTGGCCGTGCTGGTGGCGGTGGAGGAGGGGAGCCTCTCGCTCGACGGTCCCGCCGGCCCGCCGGGCTCCACCGTCCGCCACCTGCTGGCCCATGCGTCGGGACTCGGGCTCGAGGGGGACCGTCCCCTGGGTCCGCCGGGCCGCCGCCGTCGGTACTCGAACGCCGGCTTCCGGGTGCTGGCCGCCGCCCTGGCGTCCGCGACCGGCATGGCGTTCGGGGACTACGTGAGCGAGGGCGTGCTCCGGCCGCTCGGCATGGCGGTCACGGCACGCGGAGGGGCCGGGGACGGGGCCACCGGCATGGTGGGCCCCCTGACCGAGCTGCTGGTGCTGGGCCGCGAGTTCCTCACCCCCAGCCTGGTGTCGGCGGCCACCCTCGGGGAGGCGACCGGGGTGGCGTTCCCCGGCCTCGCCGGCGTGCTGCCCGGGTACGGCCCCTACGACCCGTGCGACTGGGGGCTCGGTGTCGAGGTGCGCGACGCCAAGTCCCCCCACTGGACGGGGCGTTCGAATTCGCCGGCGACGTTCGGCCATTTCGGGCGGTCCGGATCGTTCGTGTGGGTGGACCCCGTTGCCGGCGTCACCTGTGCGGCCCTGTGTGACCGGCCGTTCGGGCCGTGGGCCGCGGACGCCTGGCCTGCGCTGTCCGATGCCGTGCTCGAGGAGCTGGCCCCGTCCGACTAGGCGCCCTGGCGGGACCCCGTTAGGCTCCCGCAGGTGAAAGGCGTCATCCTTGCCGGCGGCACGGGCTCGAGGTTGCACCCGCTGACCCGCATCACCAACAAGCACCTGCTGCCGATCTACGACCGGCCGATGATCACGTACTCGATCGAGGCACTGGTCACCGCCGGCATCACCGAGATCATGGTGGTGACGGGTGGGACCCACGCCGGCGAGTTCCTCCGTCTCCTCGGGAACGGCCACGAGCACGGCATCGACCGCCTCAGCTACGGCTACCAAGAGCGGCCCGGTGGCATCGCCGAGGCCCTCGGCCTGGCCGAGCGGTTCGTCGACGACGAGCCCGTACTCGTCATGCTGGCCGACAACATCGTCGAGCGGTCGATCAGGCCGATGGTGGACGCCTTCAGGGCCGCACCGCGGGGCGCGCGATCCTGCTGACGCCGGTGGTGGAGCCCGACCACCTCCGCCACCTCGGCGTGCCCCGCTTCGGTGAGGACGGCACCATCGTCGACATCGTGGAGAAGCCCGACGAGCCGCCCTCGAACTTCGGCGTGACCGGCATCTACTGCTACGACGCCGACGTGTTCAGGGTCATCCCCACGCTCGTCCCGTCAGGCCGGGGCGAACTCGAGATCACCGACGTCAACAACCACTACATCTCGCAGGACGCCATGGCCTACGACGTCCTCGAGGGGTTCTGGGGCGACGCCGGGGAGTCGATCGACGCCTACTACGCCGTCAACGACTTCGTCCGGGAGCACGGCGCCAACAAGGGGTGACGGCGGGTCGGGTCGCGGTCAGATGGCCACCCCGACCCACGCGGCGGCCTCGTCGCGGTGGCGGGTGTAGTCGACCTTTCCGTTGGGGGCGCGCCCGATGGTGTCGACGAAGCGCACCCGTCGTGGCGCCTTGAAGTGGGCGAGGTGGGCCTTCACGTGGGCGATCACGGCCTCCTGGTCGGGAGCGTCGCCGCCCGGGCCCGCGAGCTCGACCACGCCCACGATCTCGGCCCCGAACCGGTCGTTCGGAATACCCACGACGACGGCGTCCTGCACACCGGAGAGGGTCTTGATGACCTCTTCGACCTCCTCGGGATAGACCTTCTCCCCGCCGGTGTTGATGCACACCGAGCCGCGGCCGAGGAGGTGGATCGATCCGTCCTCCTCCACCTGGGCGAAATCACCGGGCACGGAGTACCGGACGCCGTCGTAGGTGCGGAACGTGGAGGCCGACTTCTCCTCGTCCTTGTAGTAGCCGAGCGGATTGCGACCCCCGAGGGCCAACACCCCGGTACGCCCGGATCCGGGCACGACGTCCTTGCCGTCCTCGTCGATGACCCTGACCTCGGGGCCGATGGTGAACTTGGCCGTGTGGCTGGCGGAGCTGCCCGACGAGACCGAGGTGCCCATGCCGATGGCCTCCGAGGACGAGAAGGCGTCGACCAGCAGCATGGTGGGGTGGTGCCGCAGCAGGCCCCGCTTGGTCTCCTCGCTCCACATCACGCCGGAGGAGATGATGCCGACGAGGCTCGACATGTTGTAGCGGCCGGGGTGCTCGTCGAGCGCGGCCAGAATGGGCCGGGCGAAGGCGTCGCCCACGATGATGACGCCGTTCACCTCGTTGCGCTCGATCGTCTCCAGCAGCTCGACCGGGTCGAAGTGACGCGTGGTCAGGGTCACGACCCGCCCCCCCTCGGCCAGGCACTCGATGGCGGTGAACGCCCCGGTGCCGTGCATCATCGGGCAGGCGGGCAGGAGGCCCATCCCCGGTCCGTTGCGCGCCAGCTCGTCGCGCACGCCGTCCGCGCCGTCGGCCTCGCGGTACCGGCGGAAGCCCTGGCCGTTCAGCCGGGCGAAGAGGTCGTCCTGGCGCCACATCACACCCTTGGGCATGCCGGTCGTCCCGCCGGTGTAGAGCATGTAGAGGTCGTCGCCGGCTGCGGCCCCAGGGGGCCATGGCCCGGCCCTCGCCACCCGACGCCAGCTCGCCGGCGGCCACCCGCTCGAAGGGGGTCGCCCAGGCCGGGCACGACCCCGACCCGTCGTCGACCCACAACCAGGTGGTCACGGCGGGTACGCGGTCGCGGACCCGCTCGATGGTCTCGACGAAGGCCCCGTGGAAGACGACGGCCACGGCGTCCGCGTTGGTCCACAGGTAGGCGAGCTCGTCGTCGGCGTAGCGGTAGTTGGTGTTGATCGGGACCATGGCCACCTTGAAGGCCGCGAACGTCGCCTCCAGGTACTCGGAGCAGTTGGTCATGTAGAGGGCCAGCTTGTCCTGGCGGGTGATCCCCCGACCGAGGAGCCACCAGGCCAGGCGGTCGGCCCGGGCGTCGAACTCGCCCCAGCTCCGCGTGCGGTCCCCGTGGACGAGTGCGGGCGAGGTCGGAATGGTCCCGGCCACCGCCTCCCAGATGTCGGCGTAGTTCCAGTCGCTCAACCCGTACTCCTCATCGCGGCGCCGACGGCACCGCCGGCCCGGAACAATCTCGGACAACCCATCTCGTCGCGGCCTGCCCGTCCGCTCCATCGTCCGGCGGCCGAAGCCGTCCCCGATCGAATCGCACGAGCCTACGCTGGCCCCCGTGGACCTCGCGCTCCCCGGCGACGACGACCCCCGTCGGGCCGCCTTCAGGTCGTGGCTGGCCGACCATCGGTCCCCGTCGGGCCGGGATCTGGCGGAGGCCGGCTACGTGGCACCGCACTGGCCCCCTCCGTGGGGACTGGGGGCCGACGCCGAGACCCAGCTGGTCATCGACGACGAGGTGCGCAGGGCCGGCCTCCACCGGCCCGTCAACACCATCGGTATCGGGTGGGCCGGTCCGACCATCCTCCACGCCGGCACCCCCGAACAGCAGGCGCGCTACCTGCCACCGCTGCTGGCCGGAGAGGAGGTGTGGTGCCAGCTCTTCAGCGAGCCCGGCGCCGGCAGCGACCTGGCCTCGTTGACCACCCGGGCCGTTCGCGACGGCGACGAGTGGGTCGTGTCCGGCCAGAAGGTGTGGACGTCGTTCGCCCACGTGGCGTCGCTCGGCATCCTGCTGGCCCGGACGGACCCCGATGCGGCCCCGCAGCGGGGCATCTCGTACTTCATCTGCCCCATGGACGCTCCCGGCGTGGCGGTGCGCCCGCTCGTGGACATGACGGGCCAACACGCCTTCAACGAGGTCTTCCTGGACGAGGTCAGGCTGCCGGCCGCCAACCTGGTGGGTGGCGTCAACGAGGGATGGGCGCTGGCCAAGGTGACGCTCGGCAACGAGCGGGTCTCACTGTCGGGCGCAGGCGCGTTGTGGGGCATGGGCCCGACGGCCGACGATCTGGTCGGCGCCGTCCGCCGGGCCGGTGGCGTGGCCGACCCCGTCCTGCGCGACCGTCTGGCCGCCGTGTGGATCGAGGGCGAGGTCCTGCGGATCCTCCGCCTCCGCACGGTGGCCGCCGCGGTATCGGGCCGCCCGCCCGGTCCCGAGGCTTCGGTGGGAAAGGCCCTGGCCGACGACCACGGCCGTCACGTCATGGACCTCGGCCGTGACCTGGCCGGCGCCGCCGGCATGCTGGCGGGCTCCGGGCCGGCGCCCGGGACCGCCCGGGACACCACCGGGGGATGGCCGGACGTCATCTGGTCGTTCGGCTTCCTCTTTTCGACGGCCCTCACCATCGGGGGCGGCACGTCCGAGGTGCAGCGCAACATCGTGGCCGAGCGCACGCTCGGCCTGCCCCGGGAGCCCTCCGCCCCGACGGGCGACGGCGGTCACGGGCTCCGGGCGGGGACGACCGCACACCGGCCGGGCTGACGGCGCCGCGGTAGGGTCCGGGACTGTCCGACCCGGCCGCCCCGCCGGCCCCGTGCAGACGAAGGAGTTGATGACGTGCCCAAGGCACAGTGGCCGTACTTTCCGCCGACGCACTACCTCGGCCAGCTCGAGGACGACTTCCAGGCGTGGTTCGTGGACCGCTGGGCCGACGTCGCCTTCGAGGACTGCGACTTCTACCACTCGGTCGACCTCGCCGACGGCAGGTCGATCGCGGGCGTGTGGGACCTCCGGGGCAACGAGGACGCCTACTTCGGCGGGGTGGACGTGGCCGGCAAGCGGGTCTTCGAACCCGGACCGGCGAGCGGGTACCTCACGGGGTGGATGGAGGGCCGGGGCGCCGAGGTGGTCGGGTTCGAGGCGGGGTGGGACGTGCCCAACGACCTCCTCCCTTTCGGGGGTGCCCGACATGCGCGAGCACCGGATGGAGATCATGCGCAGGATCGGCCTGGTGCACAACGCATGGTGGTACTACCACCGTGACCAGGGACTTCGGGCCAAGATGGTCTACGGGAACATCTACCACCTCCCGGGCGACCTCGGACGGTTCGACGTCTCGGTGTTCGGCAGCCTGCTGCTCCACCTGCGGGATCCGTGGACGGCCCTGGCCGAGGCGGGCCGGATGACCTCGGAGAGCATCGTCGTCGCCGACCTGCTCGACGCCGATGCCGACCTGACGTCGAACGTCATGCGGTTCGCGCCCGCCGGGGTCGAGGAGATCACCAACTGGTGGAGCATCCATCCGGGTGCCGTCGTCTCGATGCTGCGCCGCCTGGGCTTCGACGACATCGAGGTCACCACCCACGAGCAGCGACATCATCTCGGCCACCGGATGGACGAGCCCGAGATCATGAGCAGGCTCTACACGGTGGTCGGTCGGAGGCCCTGAGCCGCCGGCGCCCCCGCCGGCCCCTCAGCCGGTGATCGGCCCGGCGTCCTCGTAGCCCTGGCGCATGCCCTGCCCGGCCCGCCGGGCCAGCTGGTCGGGCTCGTACAGCATCCAGTAGGCGTTGCGGGCGTGCTTGCGGGCCCGGTCGACGCACACCTTGGCCAGGGCGTCGGGGTCCTCCTCCTCGTTCTCGTGGACGAAGACCTCGAGGATGTGGGTGGACGTCAGCAGCTGCGCCATCATCAGTCCCTGGGACGCCTCGTGCGCGCAGACCTGGTCGATGGCGGCCCGTCCCGGCATGCCCAGGGCCACGGCGATGCGGCACCCCTCGTCCTCGATGAGGCGTTTGCACGCCACGGCCAGGTCCTTGAAGCCGGGGACCGTGCGCCGGACGACCTCGAAGCGGGTGCCGTGCCCGGGGCAGTGGGCCAGCTCGTCGACGGCCTCGGCCCCCATGTCGAACCGGGCGAACATGGTGTCGACCACGCCGATGCGATCCATGGGCCGATCCTACCGGCGGGCGGTTCGCCCACCCCCGGACGGGTGGACAAGACTCTGCCCGATGACGGACGCGGACCGGTGGGTGGCCAGGGACACGGCCGCCGTCTGGCACGGCTTCACCCAGATGGCCGCCTACGGGGACAGCTCGCCCCTGACCATCGAGCGGGCCGAGGGCAGGGAGGTCATCGACGTCGACGGCCGGCGGTACTTCGACGCCATCTCCTCCCTGTGGGTCACGACCCTCGGCCACCGGGTCCCCGAGCTGGACGCCGCCGTCGTCGACCAGCTCGGCAAGGTGGCCCACTCGACGCTGCTCGGCAACGGCAACGTGGCCGCCATCGAGCTGGCCGAGGCGCTGGCGGCCGTGGTGCCCGTCGACGCCCCCCGGACGCTGTTCGCCTCCGACGGGGCCGTCGCCGTCGAGCAGGCCCTCAAGATCGCCTTCCAGTACAGGGTCAACTCGGGCGAGCCCGAACGGACCGCCTTTCTGGCGCTGGGTGACGCCTACCACGGGGACACCGTGGGGGCGCTCTCGCTCGGCGACGGCGGCTTCGGGACCGACCTGTTCGACCCGCTCCGGTTCCCGGTCCTGCGTACCCCCGGGTACGCCGCCGCCGACTGGGCCGACAAGGCCGTCGCCGCCGTCGAGACCCACGGGGCCGAGCTCGCCGCCGTGGTGGTGGAACCCATCGTGCAGGGGGCGTCGGGCATGTACGTGTCCGAGGGTCCCGACCTGGCCCGACTGGGTGCCGCCTGCCGGCGCCACGGGGTGCTCGTCATCGCCGACGAGGTGGCCACCGGATTCGGCCGGACCGGGAGGCTGTTCGCCTCGGAGTGGGCGGCGCCGGCGTTCCGGCCCGACATCGTCTGCCTCGGCAAGGGCCTCACCGGCGGCTACCTGCCGATGTCGGCCACCGTCGTCTCGGGGCCGGTGTCCGCCGCCTTCGAGGGCGAGGACCTGGGCCCGCGCACCCTGTACCACGGGCACTCCTACGGCGGCAACGCCCTGGCGGCGGCGGTGGCCCTCCGGCACCTGGCGCTCCTCGACGAGTGGGACGTGCTGGCCCACGTGCGGACGGTGGCCGCCGAACTGGCCGCCATGCTGGCCGACCGCATCGCACCTCTCGACGGTGTGGCCGGGATCCGCCAGCGGGGGCTGATGGTGGGGATCGAGCTGGCCCCACCGCCCGGCGCCCCCCGGTGGGGGAGGCGGGTGTGCGCGGGCGCGGTGGCCCGTGGGGTGCTGCTGCGCCCGCTGGGCGACGTCGTGGTCCTGATGCCGCCGCTGACCTCGACGAGCACCGAGCTCGCCCACGTGGTGGACGTGCTGGCCGAGGCGGTGGCGGAGGTCGCCGCCGGGGACGGGCGACGCCGGTGAGCTGGTCCGAGTGGGTCGACGCGTCGTGCCGCACGGTGGAGGCCGCCGGGCGGTGGCGCCGGCCCCGCCCCTTCGACGCCGCCGGGCCGGCCGGAACGCTCGGCGGCCTGCCGGCCGGGGAACTCGGGGACGACGTGGTGTCCTTCGCCTCGAACGACTACCTCGGGTTGAGCGTCCACCCGGCCGTGGTGCGTGCGGCCCACGACGCCATCGACCGGTGGGGGACCGGGGCGGGCGCGTCCCGCCTGGTGACGGGCTCGCGCCCCGTCCACCACGACCTCGAGGCGGCGCTGGCCGCCTACCGGGGGAGCGAGCAGGCCGTCCTGCTGCCGACCGGGTTCGCGGCCAACCTCTCTGTGCTCTCGGTCTTCGGGGCGCCCGGCACCACCATCTACTCCGACGAGCGCAACCACGCGTCGATCATCGACGGGTGCCGGATGGCCCGGGGCGACGTGGTCGTCTACCCGCATGGCGACCTCGACCGCCTCGACGACCTGCTGGGCCGGTCGGCCGGTCGGCCGATCGTCGTCTCCGACACGGTGTTCTCCATGGACGGGCACCCCGCGGACGTCGACCGGCTGGTGGAGGTGGCGGCCAGGCGCGGCGCCCTGCTGGTCCTGGACGAGGCCCATGCCGTCCTCGGTCCGGGCGTGCCGCCGTCGGAAGGGCCGGTGCTGCGGGTGGGCACCCTCTCGAAGACGCTCGGTTCCCTCGGAGGGTTCGTGGCCGGACCCCGGCGCTTCGTCGAGCTGCTCGTCAACCGGGCCCGCCCCTACATCTTCTCCACGGCGCCCACACCGGCGGACTGCGCGGCCGGGCTGGCCGCCCTGGACATCGTGCGCGGACCGAGGGCACCGCCCTGCGGTGCCGGCTGCGGGCGCTCGTCGACCGGCTCGCCCCGGGGCACCCCTCGCCGATCGTGCCGGTGGTGCTGGGGGAGGAGGCCGCGGCCGTGGCGGCGTCGGCGGCCCTGCTCGAGCGGGGTCTGTGGGTGCCGGCCATCCGTCCGCCGACGGTGCCGCCCGGCACCTCCCGCCTGCGGGTGACCCTGTCGGCGGCCCACCGAGACGACCAGGTGGACCGACTGGTGGAGGCACTGGCGGACATGGCCGCGACCCGGATGCCGGCGGTCCGCGGTGCGACCTGACCGGGTCGTCCTGGTCTGCGGCACCGGGACCGAGGTCGGAAAGACGTGGGTGGGAGCGAGGCTCCTCGAGGAGCTGCGGAACGGCGGCACGGGCGTGGCCGCGCGCGAAGTGGCCCAGTCGCACGACGTGGATGCCGACGACCGCCCCCTCGGCGGACCCACCGACGCCGAGGTCCTGGGCCGGGCGTCCGGCGAGCCGCCGGCGACGGTCTGCCCGCCGTCACGTACCTATCACCTGGCCATGGCGCCGCCCATGGCGGCCGAGGCCCTCGGACTGCCGTCGTTCACCGTGGCCGCGCTGGTCGACGACCTCCGCTGGCCCGACGAACCCGTCGGGGTGGGCCTGGTGGAGACGGCCGGGGGGGTGGCGTCCCCCCAGGCCACCGACGGCGACGCCGTCGCACTGGCCCGGATCCTGCAGCCCGACCTGACGCTGCTGGTGGCCGACGCCGGGCTCGGCACGATCAACGCCGTCCGCCTGTCGGCGGCCGCTCTGGGGACCGGTCCGCCGGTCGTCGTCGTGCTCGACCGCTTCGACCCCCGCCACGACCTCCACCGCAGGAACCTCGAGTGGCTCGCCGTGAGGGACGGCTTCAGGGTGGTGACCGCCCCGGACGGCATCGGGGAGCTGGCCTCGATCGTGGCACCCTGACAGGCGCGGCGCCGGGCCCGGGTGGCGACGGCCGGGCTGGCCCTACGCTGGCGGGGTGGAGGTGCCGATCGCCTGTGCGCTGGACGGGCCCGGTGCCCGTACCCAGCTGGGCGAGTGGCACCGGGTGGTCGCCGATGTGGTCGTCACGTCCGAGCGGGTGTCACCCGGCGAGCTGCGGTTGCACCTGCGGGACGGGGCACCGTCGGTCGACGCCCTCGTGCAGCTGGCACGACGCGAGGCGGCCTGCTGTCCGTTCTTCACCTTCGCGCTCCTCATCGACACCGATGCCGTCGTCCTACGGGTCCGCGTGCCCGACGACGCGGTCGCCGTCCTCGACGCGTTCGCGGCCGTCTGCCGGCCCGGGTGACGATCGCGGGCGTGTGCGGTTCCAGCGGTCCCGCACCAGTTCCGAGATCCGCTCGCGGTCGGCAGAGGGAAGGTTGGCGCCCCGGTACCGCCCGGCGGTGCGTGCCGCCAGCGCCGGGTCGACGCCCCGCAACCAGTTGAGGTAGTGGTCGCGGATGCTGCCCCGCAGGTGCATGGGGATGGCCGTGACCGATCGGGCGCCGGCCGCCGCGCAGGCGTCGACCACCTCGGCCAGCTGGTCCTCGCCGTCGGACAGCCCCGGGATGACCGGGGCGATGAGCACCCCGGTCTCGATGCCGGCGTCGACCAGTCGGCGGACGGCCCCCATCCGTTGAAGGGGATGGGGGGTGCCCGGCTCGGTGGCCCGCCATACGGCCTCGTCGAGCGTGCCGATCGACAGGTTGCAGCGCACCGTGGTCCGCCGGGCGGCCTCGCCCAGCAGGTCGAGGTCGCGGAGGATCAGCGTCGACTTGGTGAGCACGGAGAACGGGTTGGAGGCGCCGGACAGCACCCCGATGATGCCGCGGGTGAGCCGGTAACGACCCTCGCAGCGCTGGTAGGGATCGGTGTTGGTACCCATGGCGATGGGCTCGCCCGTCCAGCGGGGCGAGCGCAGCTCGGCACGGAGCCGCTCCACCGCGTTCACCTTGACCACCAGCACCCGCTCGAACTCCTCGCCCATGCCGAGGCCCAGGTACTCGTGGGTGGGCCGGGCGAAGCAGTAGACGCAGGCGTGGCTGCAGCCCCGGTAGGCGTTGATGGTGTGCCTGAAGGGGAAGGGGGCGCCGTCAGGCAGCGTGTTGATGATCCGCTTGGCGTTGACGTGGATGAAGTCGAAACCCCGGAACTCGCCGGTCCCGGCCCGGCGCACGCCGTTCTCCTCGTCGGGGAAGAGGGCGAGCTGCTCGCCGGCGGCGGTCGCCTGGTCGACGGTCTTCCACCGGAAGGTCACGGGCACGCCCACGGGACCACTGTAGCGAACATACGTTCGTAGCGTGCCGGGCCCGTCCGGGCGGGCCGTCTGCGGCCGCCGGGGGCCGGAGGCCCGCCGTTAGGCTCGGAGGATGCCCGACCCAGCGGAGACGGCCGCCATCGTCAGGGAGCTGGACAGGCGGACACGCCGGCGCCTGTTGGGGGGCATGCTGGGACGGATCGTGGTGACGACGACGGCGCTTCTGGCCGTGTACTTCCTGGTCCCGGATACGTTCAAGAGCGACGGCCTGCGGGTCTTCTGGTTCTTCGTCTGTCTCGTGGGCGTGCTGGCCGCCATCGGCTGGCAGGTCAACACCATCACCAAGGCCGACTATCCGAGACTGCGGGCGGTCGAGGTCGTCCTCACGGCCATCCCCCTGATTCTCGTGATGTTCGGCCTGAGCTACGTGGCCATCGTCCAGGCCGATCCGGCCAGCTTCAACCAGCCGCTCGACCGGTTGTCGACGCTCTACTTCACGGTGACCGTGCTCTCCACCGTGGGCTTCGGGGACATCGTCCCCAAGACGGATTCGGCCCGCCTGGTGGTCATGATCCAGATGATCGTGGACCTGATACTGATCGGCTTTCTCATCCGCATGATCTTCACGGCCACGGAGGTCGGCATCAAGCACCGGCGGGCCACCCTGTCGGAGCTGGTGACGGATGAAACCCCCGACGAGGAGCCGGGGGCCGTACCCGCGGTCGAGGGCCGGGGAGGCGACCCGCAACCGTGAAGCTCCAGCGCCGCTACGACGTGGCCGCCCCGCCGGCGCGCTCCGGTCCCTGTTCTTCGACCCGGAGTTCACCCGCCGGTTGCACACCGAGGCGCTCGGCTCCACGTCGGTCGAGATCGAAGCGCTCGCCGGTGATGTCGGGCACGGGCTGACTCGCACCGTGCGCTACGGCCAGGTCCCCGACGCCCCCGGCCCGGTGCGGAAGCTCTTCGGTGCCGAGGTCGTCACCACCGAGCGGGGGGCGTTCGATCCGGCCAACGGTCTGTGGACCTTTTCTCTGGTGCCGGCCACCCTCGGCGACAAGACGAACATCTCGGGCACCATCGAACTGATCGAGGGCGAGGACGGCACCGCCTGCGAACAGGTGTTCTCCCTCGAGGCCAGGGTGAGGATCTTCGGCGCCGGCCCGGTCGTAGAGCGCTTCATCGAGAAGCAGGCACGCGAGTCGCAGGACAGGGTGGCCGCCTTCATCAACGACGAGCTGTCGGGGCCCTGAGCGACGCCGGACCGCCGGCTCGCCCGCCGGCGGCGGTCAGGTGGCGCCGCGGGCCTCGGCCCGGTCGGTGACGACGGCCACGAGGATCATCCCCAGCCACAGGTACTTGGCCCAGTCGGTCGAGACGAACGAGACCGCGATCGACACCACGATGACGCCGGCGATGCCGGTTCCCCGGAGCCGCACCCGGCGCACCATGTTCGGGGTCACCCGTCCGTCGAGGAGGTCCCGGTGCCGGGCCACGTACACGACGGCGGTGGAGGCGAAGCTGGCCGCCAGCAGGTTGAGGGCGAAGAGGTCGGTGGCGAGCACGTTGTCGGGGTAGGCAGCCAGCAGGCCGGCGGTGAAGGGGAACAGCGTGATGGTGAACAGGAAGAGGAAGTTCCACCACGCCACGGACTCGTGGTGTCCCGAGATCAACCGGTAGACGCGGTGGTGGACGAGCCAGAACTGGGCGATGACGTAGAAGGACACCAGGTAGGTGGTGATCTCGGGCAGCTCATGCCACAGCGTCGTGCCCGAGGGCGCGGGACGACCGGGTCGCGCCGACGGTGGGTACCGTGATCCGGGCCACCAGCAGCGTGAGGGCGATGGCCACCACGCCGTCCGTGAGCGCCAGGAGACGTTCGATCCCCGGTGCACCCAGGGTGTCCTCGGTGCCACGGTCGCTCGGGGCCATCCGCGAGAGCTTGGCAGAGCCACCCCCGGGCAACGGTGATGGCTACCGCAGTTCCACGTGGTCGAGGTCGCCGGTACGCCAGTGATCGAAGACCTCGTCGGGTAGCCGAAGGCAGTGGGTGGGATCGAGGGCGGTCGACGAAGGCACGGTCGTGGCTGACCACCACGATGGTGCCCGGCCAGCGGCTGCAGCATGGCGCCCGACGGCCGCGATGGACGGCGGGTCGAGGTTGTTGGTGGGCTCGTCGAGCAGCGAGCACGTTGGCCTGACCGGCGGCCAGCATGGCCAGCCCGAGCTTGGCCCGTTCGCCGCCCGACAGGTGCCGGGCGCTGGTCGGCGGCCTTGCCGGCAGTCCGAACGACCCGAGCAGGGCCCGGCGCTCGGTCTCGCGTCATGAGAACGGTGTCGTCGATGTTGTCGAGGACCGTCGTGCCGGGGTCGATCTGCTCGTGCTCCTGGGCGAAGTAGCCCGATGGCACGTTGGCCCCGAGCTCGACCTCGCCGGCGGTCGGCACCTGCACCCCGGCCAGGCACCGCAGCAGGCTCGACTTGCCGGCACCGTTGCGGCCCGACGACCACCAGGCGGTCCCCCCGGCCGGAGGTGGAACGCCGACCGACTGCAGCGCGGCGAGGCCGCCGTAGCGCACGCCGAGGCCGTCCACGCGCAGGGGCACCTCCCCGAACCGCCGGGGTTCGGGCAGGCGGAAGGTCGTGGCCGCTCGCCGCCGGTCGACCGTGGTGCGGGTGGCCTCGAGGCGCTCGACGCGCTTGTCGAGGGACTTGGCGATCCGGGCCCGGCGGTTGGTGCTGCCCCGCATGGAGTCGGCCAGGGTGGACAGCCGGGCGATCTCGCGGCCCTCGAGGGCGGCCGCCCGCTCGCGCTGGGCCTGGTCCGCCGCCAGCTGCGACCGGTAGCTGGAGTAGTTGCCCTTGTACTCGTGCGAGGCCGGCGTCGGCCAGGTGGAGGACCTTGGTGATGGCGTGGTCCAGCAGCTTCAGGTCGTGGCTGACGACCAGGAGGCGCCCGGGAACCGCTCGAGCTCGTCCATGAGCCACGTCTTGGCCGGCCGGTCGAGGTGGTTGGTGGGCTCGTCGAGGACCATGATGTCCGGCTGCCTGGAAGAGGACCCGGATGAGGTCGACCCGGCGGCGCTGGCCGCCCGAGAGGCTCGTCGATGTCCTCGAGCAGCAGGTCCTGGCGCAGGCCCGAGTCCGTCGGCCAGACGGGCCATCACCGACTCCGCCTCGTAGCCGCCGTTCTCCCGGAACTGCTCCTCGAGGTCGGAGAAGCGCTCGATGTGCTCGGCCGTCGGATCCTTGGCCATGGCCTGGCGGGCCGGCTCGAGGCCGTCGTCGAGGACGTCGAGGCCCCGGGCCGACAGCACGTGGGAGAAGCCCGTCGGGTCGAGCCCCAGGCCCTCGGGCACCGGGACCTGGGGCAGGTAGCCGACGGTCCCCCGGATGCGCGACGTTGCCCGGTCAGCCGGACGTGGCGCGCCGGCTCGCCGACGACGACCGAGATGAACGTCGACTTGCCGGTGCCGTTGCGGCCGACCAGGCCCACCTTCTCGCCCGCCCCGACCACGAACGAGGCGTCGCGCGAGCAGGGGGCGGTCACCGATCTCGATGGTGAGCGACGTCCCGGCGATCACGTCGGGCCCACCGGGCGCACCGGGCGGCCGGTGGAGCTGGGCCGGTCAACCACCGGACACCGGGTCGTCTCCGCCCACGGGCGGGGTGGGGTCGTCGGGGCGCGCCAGCCAGCCGGCCGGGAGCTGCACCGGGCGCGGTCCGTTGGTGTGGCCGTGGGCCACGCGGCGGGCCTCGGCGGGCAGCGGCAGCGTCGGGTCGAGGCCGTCGAGCACCGCCGCCAGCTGGGCCTCGTCCTCCACCAGGGACAGGCGCCGGCGGGCCTCGCCCCCCACCGGGTAGCCGGCCAGGTACCAGGCGGCGTGCTTGCGGAACCGCAGCATGCCCAGCCGGCCACCGAAGGCGTCGCAGAGCAGCCCGGCGTGGGCCACCATGGTGGTGGCCACCTCCCCGAGGACCCTCGGCCCGGGGACGGCCCGGCCGGCGAAGGCCATGGCCAGGTCGCGAAAGAGCCACGGCCGTCCCAGGCAGCCCCGGCCCACGACCACGCCGCGCACCCGGTGACCGCCCGCATGGCCAGGGCGTCGGCGCCTCCCAGATGTCGCCGTTGCCGAGCACGGGGATGGCGGTGACCTCGCCCTCCAGCTCGGCGATGGCCGACCAGTCGGACGGCCCGGCGTAGTGCTGCTCGGCCGTGCGGGCGTGCAGCGCCACCGCGGCCGCGCCGGCGTCCTCGGCGATGTGGCCGGCACGGACGTAGGTGAGGTGGCCGTCGTCGACGCCGGTCCGCATCTTCACGGTCACGGGAACCGCACCGGCCGCGGCCACCGCGGCCGAGACGATCCGTCCGAAGAGCACGTGGTGGACCGGGAGGGCCGCCCCGCCGCCCCGCCGGGTGACCTTGGCGGCCGGGCAGCCGAAGTTCAGGTCGATGTGGTCGACGCCGATGTCGTCGGTCAGGCGCCGGACGGCCGCGGCCATCACTCCGGGGTCGACGCCGTAGAGCTGCACGCTGCGTACCGGCTCGTCCCCGGCGAACGACGCCATCGTCAGCGTCTTCTCGTTCCCCTCGACCAGCGCCCGAGCCGTGACCATCTCGCTCACCGTCAGGGCGTCCCCGAACCGCCGGCACAACCGCCGGTAGGCGACATCGGTGACGCCGGCCATGGGGGCGAGGACGACCGGCGGGTCGAGCCGCGATCGGGCCGATCTTCAGCGGCTCCGCCGCCGTCACGCCCACAACTCCGTGATCCCGATGCCGATCCGGGCGAGCAGGTTCCGGAGCAGGGGCAGCGACAGCCCGATGACGTTGCCGGGGTCGCCGTCGACGCCGTCGATGAACGGCGCCGAGCGCCCGTCCAGGGTGAAGGCGCCCGCCACCGACAGGGCCTCCCCGGTGGCCAGGTACGCCCGCAGCTCGGCATCGGTCGGCCGACCGAAGCGGACGTCGGTGGCCGCCGTGGCCGATGCCCTGGCTCCGCCGGCGCCGTCGGCCACGGCGTGGCCGGTGTGGAGGGTCCCGATACGGCCCCGCATGGCCGTCAGCCACGACGAGCGCCTCGGCGTCGTCAGCGGGCTTGCCGTAACGGACGGCCGTCGAACTCGAGAATGGAGTCGCAGCCCACGACCACGGAGGATCCGGCCCGGTCGAGCACCGCCGACACCTTGCGCTCGGCCAGGGTGCGGGCGAGCTCGGGGGTGGACAGGGCGCCGTCATCGCACTCGTCGATCCCACTCACCACGACCTCGGGCCTGAAGCCGGCCGTCTCCAGCAGGCGGCGCCGTGCCGGGGAGGCGGAGGCGAGGATGAGGGGCGCGCCGGCATCGGACCAGCGTACGGGCTCCGGTCACCGTCCCGGTCCGGGGCAGCCGTCGTGTCGCCGCCGCGCGCCGGGCAGGTGACCGGCGGCGACGCGGGACCGTGGGCGGAGCCGCCGGTGCCCCCCGGGTGTCACTAGTGTGCTGCGGCATGGACGACGTCGCCGACGTGTCGAACCGGATCCACCAGTTCGGGTGGTTCCACTCGATCGACCTGGGAAACGGCCTGGTCACGCCGGGGATCTCCGAGGCCCAGGTCACCGAGGACCAACTGCCCGACTTCACGGGTCGTTCCGTGCTCGACATCGGTGCCTGGGACGGCTACTACTCCTTTCTGGCCGAGCGCCTGGGGGCGTCCCGGGTCGTCTCTCTCGACCACTACGCATGGGGCGTCGACATCGCGGCGCGGAACGCCTACTGGGCCGAGTGCATCGCGGAGGGGACCCTGCCGGACCACGTCCGGGACACGACCGACTTCTGGCGCGACGACCTCCCGGGGCAGCGGGGGTACAACCTGGCCCACGAGGTGCTCGCGAGCTCGGCCGAACCGGTGGTCGCGGACTTCATGACCGTGCCCCTCGAAGAGCTCGGCACCTTCGACATCTCGCTCTATCTCGGGGTCCTCTACCACATGGAGGAGCCCCTGACGGCCCTGCGTCGGCTGCGCAAGGTGACCCGCGAGGTCGCAGTGATCGAGACCGAGGCCTTCCACATGCGCGACAGCCCCGCCCTGCCCCTGCTGCAATTCTATTCGGGCAGCGACGTGCAGGTCGACTTCGGGAACTGGTACATCCCCACGGTGGCAGCCGTCTCGGGTCTCTGCCGGGCCGCCGGCTTCGAGAAGATCGAGACGGTCGCCGGTCCGCGGCCGGCCGCGCCCGGAACCGGGCACGCCGCCAGAGGTGAGCCCGAGACGCCTGCCGTCTTCCACTACCGGCTGGTGGTGTTCGCCTACGTCTGAGCGGGACCCGGTCCAGGGCCCGGTCGACGCCCGGGCGCCGAGTTGCGCGATCCTTGGTGACCATGGAAGGCGACGCGTCATGACCGAGGCCGGACCGGGCACCACGCTGGCGCCCTCCCACACCGACCCCGACCTCGACGGCGACCACGAGCGGATGGCCCACATCGTCCTCGAGGGGTTCAAGCCCGAGGACGGGGACGTCATCCCGGTGGGACCGACGGTGGTCGAGGGGATGGTGAACGGGACGGCCGTTCGGGCCCTGTGCGGAAAGGTCTGGGTGCCCAACCGGAATCCCCGCCGCTACCCGTTGTGCCCCACCTGTAAGGAGATCGCCGAGGCGAACGGTTGGTCCATCCCGGCGGGCTGACCGGGACCGATCAGGCGGCAGGTCCGGCCGGCGACTCGAGCGGACCGTGGTCCCGGCAGACGGCCCGGAAGCCGCCCGGGGTCACCGCCACGGTCATCCGATGCCCGCAGGCCGGGCAGAACCGGGGCGGGTCGAGGGCGCGCCCGCACCCGGTGCAGACCGTCAGCGGCGCCCCGCACCCGGTGCAGTTGGCGTCCACCCCCGTGACCGGCGGCACCGCGCTCACACCACGCCGGTGAGCGCGGCCAGCGGCATGCGGAGGTCGGCCAGCATGGCCAGATCCTCGTCGGCCGAACGTCCGAGCGTGGTCAGGTAGTTGCCGACGATCAGGGCGTTGATGCCCGACGTCATCCCCATGACCTGCAGCTCGCGCAGCGTGACCTCGCGACCGCCGGCGTAGCGGAGGATCACCCCGGGCAGTCCGAGCCTGAAGAGGGCGATCCAGCGGATGGCCTCCCAGGCACCCACCGTGACTGCCCCTCCGAGCGGCGTCCCCGGCCGGGGGTTCAGGAAGTTGAGGGGGACCTCGGTCGGGTCGACCTCCTGCAGCTCGCCGATGAGCTCGATCCGTTGGGCGTCGGTCTCGCCCATGCCGATCGAGCGCGCCACAACACAGTTCCATGCCGTGGTCGCGCACCCGCCGGCAGGTCTCGGCCCGCTCGTCCCACGTGTGGGTGGTCACCACGTGGGGGAAGAACGAGCGGGCCGTCTCCAGGTTGTGGTTGTAACGGTGGACACCGGCCCCGGCCAGCCGGCGGGCCTGGTCGTCGGTCAGCAGCCCGGCGCTGACGGCCACGTTGACGCCGACGGTGTCCCGCACGATCGGTACCAGCTCGACGAGGCGCTCGAGCGTCCGCTCGTCGGGGCCGCGAACGGCGAGCACGATGCAGAACTCCGACGCGCCGAGCGCTCTCGTCTCCTCGGCGGCGGCCAGGACCTCCTCGGTGGACAGGAACGGAGTGGCCTTGACCGGGGTGTCGAAGCGCGACGACTGCGAGCAGAAGTGGCAGTCCTCGGGGCAGCCGCCCGTCTTGGCGGAGAGGATGCCCTCCACCTCCACTTCGGGACCGCACCACTCCAGGCGGACCTGGTGGGCCAGGGCGGCGAGGGACGTGACCCACCGGTCGGGCAGGGCGGCCAGGCCGGCGAGCTCGGCACCGGTGAGGAGCCGCCGCTCGTCGAGCAGCGCCGTCTCCGCCGAGTCGAGGCGGGCACGGGCCTCGGCGGCGTCGAGGTCGGGTCGGTCGGGTCCGGGACGCCCGAGGGCGACGGCCGTGCGCGTGGCGGGTGGACCGGCGGGCGCCGACAGGGGGGCGGTAGGGTCGCCGGACATGGGCCACACGGTAGTGGTCCGCTCGGAGACGGTCGGGCAGCCGGCCGTGCGCCTGACTGGGGGACCATCGTGGCCTGGGATTTCTCGACCGAGCCGGAGTTCGAGGCGAAGCTGGTGTGGATGCGGCGCTTCGTCGACGAGGAGATTCTCCCGCTCGAGACGCTGGCGCTCGGCCACGACGCCGTGGTGGAGGCGGTGCGTCCCCTGCAGGACGAGGTCAAGGCCCAGGGACTGTGGGCGGCCCATCTGCCCCCCGAGCTCGGCGGGGGCGGGTTCGGCGAGGTGCGCCTCGGCCTCATGCACGAGATCCTCGGCCGGTCGCCCTACGCACCCTGGGTCTTCGGCAACAACGCCCCTGATTCGGGCAACGCCGAGCTGCTGGCCGTCGGCATCGCCGCCTCGGGCCGCGAGGAGCAGCGGGAACGGTGGCTCCTCCCCCTCCTCGACGGGCGGCTACGGAGCGGGTTCTCGATGACCGAACCGGGCGCCGGGGCGGACCCCACCCTGATCGCCACCCGGGCCGTCCGCGACGGCGACCAGTGGGTGATCGACGGCCACAAGTGGTTCACCACCAACGGGTCGGTGGCCGACTTTCTGATCGTGATGGCCGTGACCAACCCGGAGGTACACCCGTACCAGGGGTGCTCCATGCTCATCGTGCCGGCCGACGCCCCCGGGGTGGAGATCGTCCGCGACATCCCGACCATGGCCGAGCCCGACGCCGAGTACGGCCGGTTCGGCAACCATGCCGAGATCCTCTACCGCGAGGTCCGGGTGCCCTACGAGAACCTGATCGGCAACGAGGGGGAGGGGTTCGTGCTGGCCCAGAAGCGCCTGGGCCCCGGCCGCATCCACCACTGCATGCGGTGGCTGGGCCAGTCGCAACGGGCGTTCGACATGCTGTGCGAGCGGGCCGTGTCGCGCACCACCCACGGGTCGACCCTGGCCGAGAAGCAATCCATCCAGAACTGGGTGGCCGACTCGCTGGCGGAGATGACGGCGGCCCGCCTGCTCACCCTGTACGCCGCCTGGAAGATGGACCGCCACGGGTCCTCGGCGGCACGGGTGGAGATCGCCATGATCAAGTACTACGGCGCCGCCGTGCTCTACAACGTGGTCGACCGGGCCATCCAGGTGCACGGCGCGCTGGGGTACTCCACGGACCTGCCGCTCGAGCTCATGTACCGCCACGCCCGGGCGGCCCGCATCTACGACGGTCCCGACGAGGTGCACAGGGTGACGGTCGCCCGCCACACCCTCAAGCAGTACGCCCCCGTCGCCGTCCCCACCGAGCACGTGCCCACCCGGAGGGCGGCCGCCGAGGAGCGCTTCGCGGACCTGCTCGAGTCCCTGTCGCTCAACCAGTAGGGACGCCGGCCGTTCTCAGCCGCCCAGCCCGGTCAGGGCCGCCAGCACCAGCTTGAACCCCCGGGTGTCCCCGGTCAGGCCGCTCTCCATACGGTTCATCATGTACGCGATGGTGAGCCCGGCGTCCTGGTCCATGACGACCACCGATCCGCCGTAGCCGCCCCAGTAGCAGGCGGTGGGCCCGATGGGCATCGTCGGGCTCGAGAGCCCGTAGCCCATGCCGAAATGGCACACGATCCGGAGCACGAGATCCGTGCCGTTGGACTGCTCGTCGAAGATCGGCTTCGTCCCGGCCTCGGACAGCAGGCGCACCCCACGGGCCTCGCCCTTGCCGGCGATGATCGACTGCACGAGAGCCACCGACCTGGCGTTGCCGTGGCCGTTGGCCGCCGGGATCTCGGCCCTGCGCCACCACCCGTTCCAGGGCAGGGTGGCGTCGAGCATCGGGTTGATGAAGGTGCGGATGGGGATCGAGTTGCCGGTGAGCCCGCTGATGTCGGGCAGGCCCTCGGGCGGGATGACCATGGACACCCGGGCGTCCTCGGCTTCCGGCAGTCCGATGGCGAAGTCGGCACCGAGGGGCCCGGCCACCTCGGACGCGAACCACCGCCCGATGGTCGTGCCGGTGATGCGGCGGACGATCTCGCCGATCAGAAACCCCTGGGTCACGGCGTGGTAGCCGGAGGCCGTGCCCGGCTCCCACCACGGCTCCTGGGCGGCCAGCAGCGGACGTGCACTTCTCCCAGTCGGCGAGGTCCTCGGCCACGATCGGCTCGGTCCAGCCGCAGAGGCCGGCGGTGTGGCTCATCACGTGGCGCACCTCGACGGCCTCCTTGCCGCCGGCCGCGAACTCGGGCCAGTAGCGGGCGACCGGTGCGTAGAAGTCGAGCTCACCCCGGTCCGCCAGCATCAGGGCGCAGAGGAAGGTCATCGTCTTGGTCGTCGACCAGACGTTGGTGATGGTGTCCTTCTGCCACGGCGTGGTCTTCGCCTTGTCGGCCCAGCCGCCCCAGATGTCGACGACGGGCTCCCCGTGGAGCAGCACGGCCACCGACGCCCCCACGTCGGCACCGGCGTCGATGCTGTCGGACAGGGCGTCCCGCACGGCGCCGAACCGCTCCTCACACGTCCCCTGGATGTCGGCCATCGCTCACGCTCCCCCGGGGCCGGGATGCGGTCGCCCGGCACGCCCGCCATTGTCGCACGGGGCCGCCGGCGCGTTCACGGGGAGGCGCGCCCCCACGGCAACGACGCCGGGTTGACCGGGGGCGGATCCGCGTACCGGGCGGGGTGCTTGGCCCGCAGTGCGGCCACGCCCTCGGCATAGTCGGGTCCCTGCATCATGGGGGTGAGCAGGGACTCGGCCGTCCCCACGGACTCGGCCGCACTCTGGTGGAAGCTCTCGTAGATCTGGCGCTTGCCCACCGCCATCGACGCCGGCGACACGGCTGTGGCCAGCGTCCCCGCGTAGGCGCGCACTTCCGCCGACAGCGCGTCGTCGTCGACGACCCTGTTGGCCAGCCCCATGCGTCCGGCCTCCTCGGCGTCGACCACCCGGCTCGACAGCAGGAGGTCCAGCGACGTGGCCGCGCCGACGAGGCGGGGGAGCAGCCAGGCCAGGCCGAAGGCCACCGGCAGCCCCAGGCGACCCTGGGCCGTGGTGAACCGGGCCGACCGGGCGGCGATCCTGAGGTCGCAGTAGCAGGCGAGCGCGAAGCCGAAGCCGGCGGCCGGCCCGTTGACGGCGGCGATGATGGGCTTGCCCACTCCGAAGTGGTAGGCGAGCTCGGCGTCGAATTCGGGCCGCACCCCGTAGCCGGGCGAGGCCAGGCCGTCGGGCGCACCGGCGTGGTAGCCGCCCCGCTCGGCGTGACCGGCCAGGTCGTCGGACTCCGCACCTGCGCAGAAGCCGCGGCCCGCCCCCGTCACGACGATCACCCGCACGCCGGGATCGGCCGCCGCCCGGTCCAGGTGTGACCGGTAGCCGGCGTTCATCGTCGGCGTCCAGGCGTTCGAGCCGCTCGGGACGGTGAGAGCGTGATGGTGGCGATGCGGTCGGCCACCTCGTAGCGGGTGTGGCCTCGGGCCTCGTGCCCCGGCCGGCATGTCGCCCGTGCCTCGGCGCTCAGTACCGGTACGTGTCCGGCTTGTACGGACCCTCGGGCGGCACCCCGATGTAGGCGGCCTGCTCCGGGGTCAGCTGGTCAGCTTCACGCCCAGGGCGTCGAGGTGCAGCCGGGCGACCTTCTCGTCGAGCTGCTTGGGCAGCACGTAGACCTTGTCCTCGTAGGCGGTCGCATTGGTGAACAGCTCGATCTGGGCCATCACCTGGTTGGTGAACGAGTTGGACATCACGAAGCTGGGGTGGCCGGTGGCGTTCCCCAGGTTGAGCAGCCGCCCCTCGGACAGGATGATCACGGCGTGGCCGTCGGGGAACACCCACTTGTCCACCTGGGGCTTGATGGTGATCCGTTCGATCCCGTCGCGTGGCGGCCAGCCCGGCCATGTCGATCTCGTTGTCGAAGTGGCCGATGTTGCCCACGATGGCCTGGTGTTTCATCCGGGCCATGTGGTCGGCGGTGATGATGTCCCGGTTCCCGGTGGTGGTGACGAAGATGTCGGCCGGCTCGACGACGTCCTCGAGGGTGGCGACCTGGTAACCCTCCATGGCGGCCTGCAGGGCGCAGATCGGGTCGATCTCGGTCACGATCACCCGGGCCCCCTGGCCGGCCAGTGACTCGGCACATCCCTTGCCGACGTCGCCGTACCCGCAGACCACGGCCACCTTGCCGCCGATCAGCACGTCGGTGGCCCGGTTGATCCCGTCGATGAGGGAGTGCCGGCAGCCGTACTTGTTGTCGAACTTCGACTTGGTGACCGAGTCGTTGACGTTGATGGCCGGGAAGAGGAGCTCGCCCGCGCGCTGCATCTCGTACAGGCGGTGCACCCCGGTGGTGGTCTCCTCGGTCACGCCCAGGTGCCGTTGGCATGGCGGTCCAGCGCCCGGCGTCCTCGGCCGAGGCCGCGGGCCAGCAGCTCAGGACGACGCCATCTCCTCGGAGTCGGCGCCGGCCGGGTCGGGCACGGCGCCGGCCTTCTCGTACTCGACGCCCTTGTGGACCAGCAGGGTGGCGTCGCCCCCGTCGTCGAGGATCATGGTGGGGCCCGTCGCCCGGCCAGCGCAGGGCCTGCTCGGTGCACCACCAGTACTCCTCGAGCGACTCGCCCTTCCAGGCGAAGACCGGGACGCCGGCCGGATCGCCGGCGTGCCGTTCGGCCCCACGGCCACGGCCGCCGCCGCGTGGTCCTGGGTCGAGAAGATGTTGCAGCTGGCCCAGCGCACCTCGGCCCCCAGCGCGGTCAGGGTCTCGATGAGCACCGCCGTCTGGATGGTCATGTGCAGCGAGCCGGTGATGCGGGCGCCGGCGAGGGGCTGCTCGGCCCGCGTACTCGTCGCCGCAGGGCCATCAGCCCGGGCATCTCGTGCTCGGCCAGGACGATCTCCTTGCGGCCGAACTCGGCCAGCGACAGGTCGGCGACCTTGTAGGCCGGACGGTCTGAGGCGCTGGGCATCGAATCTCCTCGGGTCTCGTGCGGACCGGTGGTGCGCGGGTGCGCCGGACACCCGGGCCGGTGCCCACGCTACCGGACCGCCCCGCCTCCCCGGCGCAAGGGGAGCGGACCGGCCGTCGGCCCGACCGGTCGGTGTGCCGTCGGCTACCCGCCGGCGATGCCGGCGACCGGCAGGTGCCCGCCGACGCCCGCGGGCGTGGCGAACGCCAGCGCGTTGCCGAAGGCGTAGACGCGACCGTCGGCGCCGGCCATCCAGTACCCGGCGCCCCCCGAGGTGAGGGCCAGGCCGACGATGTCGTCCACGGTGATCCCACGAACCGGGGCAACGTACCGTGGTACCCGGCGCCCGACCCGAAGACGAAGGCGCCGCCGTCCGCGCCCACCAGGACGTACCCCGCCTCTCCTCCGGTGGCCAGGATGCCGACGATGTCGTCGACGTGGATGCCGGAGACCGAGGAGGGTCCCGTGGTACGAGGCCCCGAAGGCGAACACGCCACCGTCGGCACCGACGAGCAGGTAGCCGGCGCCGGTGGGCGTGGCCACCATGCCGACGACGTCGTCGACGTGGATGCCGAGGCCGGGAAGCGACCCGTGGTAGGCGGCGTCGCCGAACGCGAACTCGCCACCGTCGGCGCCCACCAACCAGTACCCGTCGCCGTCGTGGGTGGGCGCGACGGCCACGATGTCCGACACCCTCACACCCTGCCTGGGCAGGTCCCCGTAGGCCCTGGCCCCGCCGCGTGCGGTCACCTCGCCGTCCCGCTGCACGAGGTAGTAGCCACCGGTCGCGGACGAGCACGATCCCCACCACCGGATCGGCCGGGGCACGGCGGTCCCTCCGGCGGCGACGGACGTCCCGGCGCCGACGACGGTGCCGTCGGCGCCGGCCAGCCAGAAGCCCTGGGGCGGGCCGGCGACCACCGACGCAGTGGTGGCGCCGTAGGCGGTGGCGAACGAGGCCACACCGGCGCTGCGCACCGATGCGAAGCCGCCCGAGACGCTCGTTCCCGTGACCACCGCCAGGGTCGAACCGGCCACCGGGACGTGACCCGTCGACGTCACCGCCAGGGCGCCGCCGAGGTGCACCGCGCCGCTCACCGCCAGTACCCCCGCACTGGCCGTCCCCGACGGATCGGCGACGTCGGTGGCCAGCGTCCCCCCGACCTGGGTGTAGCTGCCGGCGAGGTTGAACGTCGCCGGGGCGCCGTCGAGGGTGGGGGAGACCACCGCCGTCCCGGACACCGTCGTGGTCCCGGTGACCATGCCGTAGCCGGAGATGGTGCCTCCGGTGAGGCGGACCGTCCCCTGGGCGCCCACGTTGATGCAGGCGCTCGGGTCCTCGAAGGTGAACGACCCGCCGGTCTGCGTGAAGCTGCCGGCGGGCTGCCAGTTGACGGCGTCACCGGCATCGCCTTTCGTCCCGACGGTGATCCTCCCCGCCGACGTGACAGCAGCGGTGGCCAGGTAGGCGCTGTCGTCGAGGGTGAAGGACGCGGCCGACGTGATCGTCGACAGGCCGGCGAGGGCGTTGGCCGACGTCCGCGAGTCTTCGATCTCGCCGGCGCCCGACAAGGTCAGCCCGGCCGCCAGCGTGTGGATGGTCCCCGGCAGCTCGACCGTGCCGGCCGCCGACCACGTGCCCCCGGTGAGGGTGGTACCGGCGAGGTTCCCGGGTACGTCGGAGACGACCAGCGTGGTCCCGGACGGGGCCCGCACGGTCCCCTCGTTGACCAGGTCGCCGACGGCGACGGTGGCGGTGGCGCCGGCGGCCACGGTGATGGTGCCGGTGTTGGTCAGCGTGCCGGCGTCGCACAGCTCGGCGCCGTCGGCGAGCGTGAGGAGCCCCGCGGTGGTGGCCCCGGGCAGCGAGGGTCGTGGTGCAGGCCGTCTGGGGACGCACCGTGATGCCGGCGGCGGCCGCCGCCGCAGCGGGGGCGGCCGGCAACGCGGAAAGGGCCAGGACCGCCCCCGCCCCGAGCGCGGACCACCAGGCCCACCCGATCCACGTTCGCATGGCTCCCCCCTCACCGAGCGCGACCCCCGAATTGTGCCCCGATCCTACGGCGGAAGGCGTCACCGTCGGTCGTCCGGACGTCCAATCGGCCACCGCCGGGGCGGTGGCCGATTGGCGGGTTGCCGGATCCCGGAGCGGTAACGCCCCACGGTCAGACGGGTGGTGCACGGCCCGCCGGGGTGGCATCGAAGCCGGCCGGCGGGCCCGATCGGCGGGCCTAGATGGCCCGGACGTTCTGCGCTTCCTCGCCCTTGCGGCCGGGCGCCACGTCGAACTCGACCTGCTGCCCTTCGGTAAGGGACTTGTAGCCGGATCCCTGGATATTGGAGTAGTGCACGAACACGTCGTCGCCCTGCTCACACGAGATAAAGCCGTAGCCCTTCTCGGAGTTGAAAAATTCCACAGTACCTGTAGCCAACGGACTCTCTCTCACTTGCGGGCGTGTGCACGGATTGGCTCACGCTCCGAACAGGGTAGCCCGCGAAGTGGTCCGACGGACTCATCTCGCCCGACCGCGTGGACCGGGACGCCCCGCGTGCCCGCACGGATGGTGGCGCCACCGGGGTGCTCGGACCTGGCTACACGGTGGTGGTCGCGGCCAGGACGACGCGGTTGCGACCCTGGCCCTTGGCGTCGTAGAGGGCCAGTTCGGCCCGGTCGAGGAGGTCCTGCACCGACTCGCGGCCGTTCCACTGGGCGGCACCCACCGAGATCGTCGCCTTGAAGCGGTCGCGGTCCGCCCCGGCGACGAGCTTGCGGAGCTCCTCGAGGACGGCGAGGGAACCCCGGATGGTGGTGTCGGCGAGGATCACGCAGTACTTCTCTCCTCCGCAGGCGGCCAGGGTGTCGGCGGCCCGCAGCCGTTCGCCCATGGAGGTCGTCACCGACCGGAGGAACTCGTCACCGCGCTGACGACCGAAGCGGCTGACGAGCCTTCCGAAGCGGTCGAAGTCGATCATGGCCACGGTGACGGGTGTGCCCGTCCGGGCCGAGGTGCCCACGTCCTCGGCCAGCCGCGCCCTCGAGGGCGCCCAGGTCGGGCGACCCGACGGGCGGCCGGGTGGCGCGGGCGGCCGGCGGGGCGTCCGGCGGCCGGGTCTCCTGGAGGGTCACCGGGTCGACCCCCGACGGCGGCCGGCGACGTGTCGCTCGCTCCCGATCAGGCCCCTGCCGCGTTCCATACGGCAATTGTCGGTTGCAACCGGCGTGCACTTGACGGGGGACTTGGGCCCGCCGGCGCCCGTCCCCCGGTGCTAGCCGGTGCCGGCCGTGCGGAACACGTACGTGTCGGTGAGATGGGGCAGGTCGACCGGTTCGGGCAGACCGGCGATCACCCCGTCCACGGCCTCCTGCAGCTCGGCCCGCTCGCGTGGGGGAGCGGCGGCGATGTAGCTGGTGGAGAGGACCCGGTGGCGGAGGCGGTCGTGGTCCGTCCGCTCGACCAGGTGGAACGTCCGGCGCTCGCCGCCCGTGAATGCCGGGTCGGCGAGGACGACGGGGCGGTAGTCCGCCCCAGCCGGGTATGGCCGCCGCTCGTGCCACTGCATGGCCTCGCTCAAGCGGCGCACCCAGTCCACGGACTCGTCGCGCTCGTTCCAGACGAGGGCGAGCCCGCCCCGGGCCGCAGGACCCGGGCGATCTCGGCCAGGGCCCGCCGGGCGTCGAACCAGTGGAACGCCTGGGCCACGGTGACGGCATCCACGGAACGGTTGGCCAGGGGCAGCGCCTCGCCGGTGGCCGCCACCACGGGCAGGTCCGGGTGGAGGTGGGAGAACTCGGCGCGCAGTCGACGGGGACGGCTCGGCCGCCATCAGGTCGGCACCGAAGGGGAGGAGCTGCCGGGTGAACTTGCCCGTGCCCGCCCCGAGGTCGAGGATCACCCGGCCGGGCCGGATATCCAGGCCGGCGGCGATGAAGGCGACGGCGTCGTCGGGGTAGCCCGGCCGGCCGGCCTCGTAGACCGAACCGTCGGGGAAGCCGGCGGCGCCGGAGGGCCCGGCCGGAGCCCGCCCGTGGGGTACGGGCGCGGGGGCGGGCGACATGCCGACGGGCGGGTCGTCCGGCGACGGCCGGCTACTTGTACCCGTCGGCGACGTGCTCCAGCCACCAACCCGGGGCTGCGTTCATGAGCGTCGCCAGGTCGAGGTAGTCCCACCACCGGTCAACGGCGCCGTCACGGACCCCCCTCACCGTCGTGAACGGCAGGCGGGCCGACGCCCGGCTCCCCGGTCCACGTCTCCGATTGCTCGGTCACGACGAGGTCCCCGTCCGCCACGATGATCCCGTCGTGCAGGTCGTAGCCGGCCAGGGGCGCCAGTCCGAGGCGCAGGCGGGCCTCCGTTCGGCCGGCCCGAAGGCACCGTCCTCGGTGCCGATGAGCGGGACGTCGATGTAGTGGCCGCGGGGACTCATGAAGCGCGCCGACGGCGGCGAGGTCGCGGGCCGCCGGGGCCGCCCAGAACTCTCCACCAGGGCCACATTGGCGTGCTCGGACTCCGTTCGGGCCATGGGGCCGGGTCTACCACGACCGTCAACGCCCGCACCCCGGTCCCGGAAGGTCGACCGGCGCACCGCCCGGTGTGGTACACGCCCGCGCCCCCGTCTCCCACGAAGATGGGGGCATCGACACCGTGACCGGAACTCCCGTGCCGCCCGGCGGACCGCCCGGCGGCCCCCTCGTCGGTGTGCCGGGGTGAGCGCGGCGACGCCGGTGGGGCCGGCAGTGGTGGTCGGGGCGGTCCGGCATCGGCGCGGCCCTCGCCGCCCGCTACCGCCGGGCCGGCGAGGTCGTCGTCGTGTGACATCGCGGCAGCCATGGCATAGTTGCGACGTCTCTGACCCGGGTCAGGTCGACGCGGCCGCGGCCGCCACGGCGAACACGCATCGGCACCCCCCGGCAGTCCACCGTGTACGCCGGCATCGGCCATTCGGGGACCTCCTCGAGGTCGACCCCGACGACTCGACCCGGGTGATCGTCAACGCCCGGGGATCGCTGCTGGCCATGCGGTCGGCGGCCGGCGCCATGACAGTGGAGGGGGCGGCTGGTTCGATCGTGGTCCTCTCCAGCGTGAGCGGTCGCATCGCCGATCGGACGATGGGCGCCTACTGCGCCTCGAAGGCCGCCCTGTCGATGACGGTGAAGGTGGCCGCGGCCGAGTGGGCGGATGCGGGGATCGAGGGCGAACGCGGTGGCGCCCGGGGTCACCGACACCCCCATGCTCGGCGGGGCGCCCCTGGGCGCGGGCTGGCTGGCGGAGATGACGGCCCGGACCCCGTTCGGTGGGATCGGCACGCCGGACGACATCGTCGAGGCGGTGCTGGCCGTCCACGGGATGCCCTGGGTCACCGGCCAGATCCTCGAGTGCGACGGCGCTCGGTCTCCACCGCCCGATCGACCCGGTGGGTGCGTGACCTGGTCGCGACCACGACGACGCCGTGGCCGGACCGGGCGGCGCCGGGCGCGAGGGATGGGGCCGGCATGGACGTGACCGCGATCGACGGGCTGGCCCGGGACGGTGACTACCTGGCCGTGGTGGCCGTAGCCGGCCCGACGGCTCGGTGCACGCCTCCCTGGTCGGCAGGCATGGTCGACGACCCGGCCGGCGGGCCACCCCCGCCGGCATGGTCGTCGCCGGCAACGCCCGGAAACTGGCGTACCTCCGCGGCGCCGGCCGGGCCACCATCGTCTTCAGGGACGGGTGGCGGCGGGTCGTCGAGGGACCGGTCACGCTCGCGGCCCCGACGATCGTGACCACCCGGACGAGGGAGATCTCCGGGGGCTCCTCCGTCGCGTGTACCGCGCCGCCGGGGGCACGCATGACAGCTGGGACGAGTTCGATCGGGCCATGGCGACTGAGCGCCGCTGCGCCGTGCTGGTCCGCGTGGAGCGGGTGAGCGGCAACGGGTGAACGCCCGGTGGCCCGATTCCGGTCTCAGCCGCGTTGCGGGCGTGGCCTCGGCCCCGGGGCGAACCCGGGCCGGTCCTCCCGGTCGCGCTCGACCGTTGCCGGCCGGGTCGGGCCGGGCGGCTCGTGGCGGCGCCGGACGAGGTCGGCGGCCACCACGCAGTCGCCGCCGGCCGCCTTGGCCTCGTAGCAGGCGTCGTCCGCACGGCGGAGGAGGTCGTCCATCGGGGCACCGGGCACGGCCTGGGCCAGG
>CAWIPW010000017.1:0-7860 GCA_963838005.1 uncultured Actinomycetota bacterium | reverse complement strand
TGGGCGCAGCACCAGGGTGCTCATCGGCGCAGCACCAGGGTGCTCACGAGAGCAGCTCGCGCAGCACCGACGCCGTGTCGGACCCCAGTGCGGGAGCCCGGCGGTCGACCGGGCGGGCCCGGGGCGGCCCGGCGCGCTGGCCGCCCACCTCGACGAGCGGCGGCCCGGCCACGCTGGCGGCCATCGGCGCCATGGCGGCATCGAGCAGCCAGCGCCCGCCGGCGGAGAGCGCTTCGAGCACGGCGGCGGCGGTGACCAGGCCGGCCAGAGGATCGGCCACCGCGTCGGCCAGGAAGCAGGGCGCCGCCTCGTCGCCGGCGACCAGGCCGCCGGCCACCGCCGCCACGTCGCCGAACCCCACGCGCTGGCACCGTCCCGGGCCCCGGCCGTGGCTGGTGATCGACGCCCACACCTGCGGGCTGCGGGGCCCTCGGAGCACCTCGAGCACATCGATCCCCATCTGTTGGAGCGCCCGGGGACGTGCGCTCTCGATCACCACGTCCGCCGCGCCCACCACGGCGCGCAGCTGGCGGCGGCCCGGGGCGGACTCCAGGTCCAGCGCAACGGACCGTTTCACGCCATTGAGCAGGTCGAAAAAGGCGGCGGGACCGCTCCGGGCGCCGTCGGGCCGCCCGGTCGACTCCACCTTTATCACCCGGGCGCCCGCCGCGGCGAGGAGCTGGCCGCACAACGGCCCGGCCCAGAGCGACGAGAGATCGACCACCAGCGCTCCGACGATGGAACGTGGCGCGACGCCCCGCCCGTCCAGGCGCACGGCCCCGACGGGCAGGTCGAACACGCCCGCGGCGGGAGGTGCCACCGAGCCCAGTGCGGCGATGGGCAGCCCGAGCAGTGCCGCCCGCTCGTCGAGTACCGAGGAGGCCACGCCGGCGGCGGCATCGACCACCACCGGCCACGGGTCCTGGGCGGGCACCTCCCGGCCGAGCCAGGCGGGGAGCGCGGCGACGTCCTCGGGTCGGGACAGGGAGACGGCGAGCCAGCCGTCGGCCGTGGCCACGAGGCGGGCGCCGCCCCCACAGCTGACGGCGCCCCGGCGCGTCAGGTGGGCCAGGGCGGCGCGCTCCCCGAGCAGGCCGAGGCCGTCGACGGCCGCCCTCGGCCGGCGCCGTGGCGGAAGAGGACCCCGGCGGCGTGGCCGACGAGGTCGACGAGGGCGCACGGGCCGGCCAGCGGCGGTCCGTCGGCCGGCCCGGTGAGCGCCATGGCGCCGCTCGCCGCCCATGCTGCTGCCCGTGGGTCCACCGCTCGATCCTGCCACCGGTCGGAGGCGGTCGGCGCATCGGTCTCCACTAACGTCGTCGCATCCGCACTCTCCGCACCACCGACAGCGAGCTGGCGGCGCTGGCGTGCTCACCGTTCGCCCCCGAGTTGCTGGCGGATCCCGACGGGCTCGTGGTGCTCACGTCGTCGGACGGCGGGACCGCCGACCCTGCCGTCATGGAGCGGCTGGCGTCACTGCCGTGCATCGTGATCGCCGTGGACCGATCGGCCGACGAGGTTCCGCTCCTGGCCGACGTGACGGCCGAGGCGGGGGTGGCGTCGGTGGACGACATCGTGGCCGTGGTCGAGCGCAACCCGGTGGCCGCCACGTCGCTCGTCCTGTGCCTCCGGCAGGCGCCTTCGTCCCTGAGCCGTGCCCTGGTGGCGGAGTCCGCCGCCTACTCCGTGCTGCAGTCCGGGACGGAGTTCAGGGCCTGGCGGGCCGCCCACCCCGCCCGGCAGGGTCGCCGCGCCGAGGGACCGGCGGTGCAGATGGAGCGCGCCGGCACCCGGCTCGACCTCGTGCTCAACCGCCCCCACGTCCGCAACGCGCTGGACCGGGCCCTGCGTGACGGCCTCTTGGAGGGCCTGGCCCTCGCTGCGGCGGACCCCTCCATCACCGAGGTCGTGCTGCGCGGTGAGGGCCCGAGCTTTAGCAGCGGCGGCGATCTCGACGAGTTCGGCAGTTTCACCGATCCTGCGGCGGCGCACCTGGTGCGCCTGACTGCCAGCATCGGGCGGGCCATCGCCGCCCTGGGTCCCCGGCTCGTGGCCCGGGTGCACGGCCCCTGTGCCGGCTCCGGGGTGGAGCTGGCGGCGTTCGCCGCCCGGGTGGTGGCCCACACCGACTTCACGGCGGCGCTCCCGGAGGTCGGCCTGGGACTCATACCCGGTGCCGGAGGCACGGCGAGCGTCACCCGGCGCATCGGGCGTCACCGGATGGCCCTGCTCGCCCTGTGCGGTGCCCCGATTGACGCCGCCACGGCGCTGCGGTGGGGGCTGGTCGATGCGGTCACCGACGACTTCGAACAGGTCGGCGTCGAACAGGTCGGCGTCGACAAGGTCGGCGTCGAACAGGTCGGCGTCGACCAGATCGGACCGGCCGTCGGTCAGATCACTCCCTCAACTCAGCCTTGAGGATCCGCCGCATCAGCTTCCCGGTCTCGCTGTAGGGGAGCTCGGCGCGGAACTCAATGCGCTCGGGCGCCCGGGTGGACCGCAGGCGCTCGGCCACCCAGGACCGCAGCTCGTCCTGGTCGGCGACCCGACCCTCGACCAGCACGACGACCGCCGCGACCGCCTCGCCCCACTGGTCGTCGGGGACGCCGATCACCGCGGCGTCGGCCACCGACGTGTGCTGCAGCAGCACCTCTTCGATCTCGCCGGGCGAGAGGTTCTCGCCGCCCCGGACGATCACGTCGTCGAGGCGACCCTCGACGAACAGGTACCCGCCCGAGTCGATCCAGCCGCCGTCGTTGGTGGCCAGCCAGCCGTCGGCGGAGAGCGACGCGGCGCGCCCGAGGTACTCGCCCGAGACCTGGTCGCCACGGACCCAGACCTCGCCGTGGGTGCCCGGGGCGACCGGGACGCCCGAGGGGTCCCGGATCTCGACCTCCAGGATCGGGAGGGGCCGCCCGACCGAGCCCAACCGGGCCCGCACGTCTGGGTCGGCCGAACCGACCGCCTCGCGGTGGTCCTCGGGTCCGAGGACGGCGATGGTGGAGCTCGTCTCGGTCAGCCCGTAGGCGTTGACCAGGCCGACGTGGGGCAGGTAGTCGAGCGCCCGCTCCACCAGGGCGATCGGCATGCGGCCGCCACCGTAGGAGAGGTGGCGGAGGGCCGGGAGCGTCTCCTTGCGCTCCTCGAGCACCTCGAGGATGCGGCCGAGCATGGTGGGGACGACCATGGCGTGGGTGACCGCCTGCGCGGCTGCCGTGTCCACCCAGCTCTCGGCGGAGAACTGGGGCAGATAGACCAGGCGACGGCCCGACCACACCGACGTCAGCACCGCCGCGATGCCGGCAATGTGGTACGGCGGCACGCTCACCAGCGCCGCATCCGTGGGCTCCGCCCCCATGAACTCGACGGTCTCGAGCACGTAGCTCGTCAGGTGACGGTGGCGCAGCACGGCCGCCTTGGGCTCCCCCGTCGTGCCGCTGGTGAACAGCAGCACGGCCGGGTCTTCGGAGTCCGTGCTCGGGCTGGTCGGGGGCTCGGGACCGTCGAGTGCCAGGAACTCCGTCCGGTCCAGCAGGGCCAGGCCGGCGACGCCACCTCCGAGCCTGGGCTGGACCGACGGCTCGACCACGGCCAGGCCCGGGGCGGCGCGCTCGAGCACGGCCGCCAGCTGGGCGTCGGCCAGCCGGTAGTTCACCGGGACGTAGGGGATGCCCGCCTTGGCGGCACCGAAGAGGCCGATGGGAACGGCCTCGGAGTTCACATCGACGGCCACCAGTCGTTCCACGCCACGATCGATCAGGTTGCGGCTCACCGCTTCCACGCGGGCCAACAGGCCCTCGTAGGTGAGATCGCCGTCGTCGCACGCCGCCACGGCGACCCGGTCGCCGAGCGCCTCGGCCGCTATCTCGAGCAGCGAGCTCAGGTGCATGTCCGGCCGGCCCCTCGCATCACAGGTCTGCGCTCCATCTCTCCCCTTGCCCCCTTGCACCCCGCTCGATGCCCGTTCGGAACCCCTTGGTCTATCGGTATCGCCATGGGCCGGGCAATTTGGCCAGGCAAATTAGCAGGCGGCGGCGGCCGGAGGGCGGGCGAGCCGGCGGTGTTGGGGGAGGTTGGCGGCCGGAGGGCGGGCGCGGCGTGCAGGAACCCGGTCACGCGCAGGACGGGGACGCTAGGTGCGCTCGGGCTCCCCGTGCGGGGCGTTGGCCCGGCCGTGCCGCCAGTAGGGCTTGGCCGAGATCTGCCCGGCCTCGAGGCCACGCGCCAGGAGCGCCGCCCGCATGGCGGCCACCACGCCGAGCTCGCCGGCCAGATAGGCGTGGCCTCCTCCGGCGGGGAGCGCCAGGGCCTCGAGCGCGGCGACCAGGTTCGCCCCCGACGCCGGGTCGGCACCTCCCCGATGGAGCCACTGCACGGGAACCTCCCAGCCTCCGTGCGCCCGGGCCGGCTGCTGGTCGTCCACACTGTCGACCTCCAGGACCACCAGCGACCGATCCGGTCCGTCGAGGGACTCGGCCATGGCCAGGCTGGCCGGGAGGGCGGAGTCGTCGCCGGCGAAGAGGTGCCAGTCGGCGCCGGGGTCGACGGTCACCTTGCCGCGGGGCCCGATGGCCGCAATGTGCGCACCCGGCTGCACCGATGCCGCCCACTGCGCGCCGGGACCGTCGCCGTGCAGGACCATGTCCAGGTCGACGGCCGGCACCTCCGGATCGAACGACCGGATGGTGTAGCGGCGACGGTACGTGGTGCCGCCGGGCGCGGGCACCGACAGCATGAGGTCCTGGCCGGGCAGGTACGACAGCTCCGCCAGCCCGGGGGCGGTGCAGCGGATGCGTCGCATGGAGGGTGTGATCGCCGTGGAGCCGGTCACCTCCAGATCCCACTCCGAGACGTCGCCCAACCGCGCCACCAGGGCGGACGTCAGCGGCCGGTCCGGGGCGCGTCTCTGCGCCGTCACCGGCGTCGATCGGGGCGGGCGGCACCGGTCAGGCCAGTTCCGGCATGATGCCGGCGTCCGACGGCGGCGACGGCTCGAGGCTCTCCTGCGCCTCGGCCGGCGCAGGTTCCTTGGGTGCGAGAGGGGGGACGATGAACGAGGCCAGGAACCCGACGGCACCGAGGAGGGCGCCGACCACGAAGGCCCGGGAGTAGCCCGCCGCCAGGGCGGCCGCCGGCCCGTGGCCGGCGGCGAGCGCCGAGTGGGTGTGGTCGATGGCGATGGTGGCCAGCACCGCCAGACCGAGGCAGCCCCCCACCTGCCGCGCCGTGTTGAGGACGCCCGAGGCCAGACCGGCCTCGCTGAAGTGCACGTCGGCCGTGGCGGCGGAGGCGAGCGGCACGAACAGCACGCCCACCGCAAAGGCGACGAGGGTGCCCGGCCCGAAGACGTGGCTCCAGTAGCCGCTGTCGGCCCCGATGTTCGAGAGCCAGGCGAAGCCGACGGTGATGAGGGCGGTTCCCACCAGGAGGAAGGGACGGACGCCGAACTTGGGCATCAGGCGCGCGCTGAGCTGCGCGCCGATGATGATGCCGAAGGCCATGGGCAAGAAGGCCAGCCCGGTCTTGAGCGGGCCGTAGCCGAGGACGTTCTGCATGTAGAGCGACAGGAAGTACCACATGGAGAAGAAGCCCGCCCCCACCAGGAACATCACGATGTTGGCCCCGCTGAGCGAGCGCGAGCGGAACAGCCGGAAGGGGACCAGCGGGGTGTAGGCCACCTTGAGCTGGATGAAGGTGAACACGGCCAACAGGACGACGGCCACGCCCAGGATGGTCAGCGTGTAGGCCGAGGTCCACCCGTGGGTGTCGGTGCCGACGATGGCGAAGATGAGCGCCCCGAGACCGGCGGTCACCGTGACGGCCCCCCAGACATCGAGCCGGGGCGCGCCCTCGCCCCGATCCTGCCTCTTGGCCTCGGTCAGGAACATCAGTGCGGCCGTCATGGCCACGGCGCCGATGGGCACGTTGACGAAGAGGACCCAGCGCCAGGAGAGCTCGGCGGTGAGGACGCCGCCGAGGATGGCGCCGCAGGCACCGCCTGCGCCGGCCACCGCGCTCCAGATGCCGAGCGCCCGGGCCAACCGGACACCCGTGAACGTGGTCACGATGATCGTCAGGGTGGCGGGCGACAAGAACGCACCGCCGATGCCCTGGACGGCCCGGGCGGTGGTGAGCCAGGTGGAGTTCTGGGAGAAGCCCCCGACCAGGCTGGCCAGGGTGAACAGCCCGAGGCCGAACATGTAGACGCGGCGGCGCCCGTACAGGTCGGCGGCCCGCCCACCCAACAGCAGGAAGCCGCCGAAGGTGAGCACGTAGGCGTTGACCACCCACTGCAGCCCGGTCGAGCTGTAGTGCAGGTCCCGGCCGATGGAGGGGAGGGCCACGTTGACGATGGACACATCGAGCACGACCATGAACTGCGCCACGCAGGCGATGGCCAGGATCACCCAGTCGGGGACCCGGCGCCCGTTGGGCGTCAGCGGCGCGACCGTCTCGGCTCCGAGCGCTTCAGCCATGACAAAATCTAACCCCGCGCCGGATGGGGATGTTCCCGCGCTGCCGCCCGAGGCGATCGCCGTGGCGCCGTCACGCCGTGCCGGAGAGGACCGACACCGGCAGGATCTTCAGCGCCCTCCCCACCTCGATCGCGCCACGGCGGGCGCCAACGGTCGCCCCGGTCAGGGCGTCGGCGAACTGCACCGGAGACCCCTCGGGCAGCCCCACGCTGGTGCCGGCCCACAGCCGGGGCCCGGTGGGAAACCGCCCGTAGCCGGCTTCGCCCAGGACGAGGCGAGGCACCAGCGCCACCACCCAGTGACCTCGGAACCGGCGGGCCACCGCCACCACGTGGTCCCCCAGCGGCCCCTCGGGCGCCAGGAGGTGATACGAGCCGCGGTCGAACAGCGAGGGATGCGCGCGGCGCAGGGCCAGGAGCGTGCGCAGGACGTGCAGCTTTATCCGCCCGTCCACCCAGCTGGAGAGGAGGGCGCCCGCCCCGGCCGCTCGTTCGGCGGGGGGCGCGTCGTCGGGCGGCAGGCCGCGGAGCAGCTTGCGCCGCAGCCCGAAGTCGACCGGACGGCGATTGTCCGGGTCGGTCAGCGAGAACTCCCAGAGCTCGGAGCCCTGGTAGATGTCCGGCACGCCCGGGCAGACCGCCTTGAGCACACAGAGCGCAAGGGAGTTGGTGGCCGCGGCCGGCCCGATGCGACCCACGAACCGCTGCATCTCCGACCCGAATCTGTTGTCGGGCGAGCGGGAGAGCCGGTGGATGAAGGTGCGGAGCGCCCGCTCGTAACGCTCGTCGGGATCGGTCCACAGCGAGTGCCGTTTAGCCTCCCGGGCCGCCTTGACCATGTAGTCCTGCACGCGCCGGCATTGGGCCGGCGACATCGCCGGGTGACCGACCGGCCACATGGCGGCCAGGGTCTGATAGGCCACCAGCTCGTCGTGCCCGTCCGGACCGCCCGCCACGGCGATGGCCACGGCGTGGCGGCGATGCCAGCGCTCGACCAGCCCGTTCCAGAGCTCGGAAACCTCGGAGAGGGTGAAGAGCCGGGCCCGCACATCCTCACTTCGTTTCGAGTCGTGGGTCGACGTGGCGTTGAGCGACGACCGGTACCGCCGTCCCCGCCGGCCGGTGAGCGCGTAGAAGCCGGCCGGGTCGATGGCGGCGTGCTCCGGGTCGCCACCGACCTCGGCCTGAGCAAGGAGTCCGGTCAACGGTCGTGGCGGTGTCCTCCACGCCCTTGGCCGCCACCGAGACCGACAGCTGCTGCCAGCGCCGGGCGACCTGCAGCCGAGGAGTCGGAGACCACCGTGCCCCCGTGACCGGAGCGTGCCCGTAGCAGGCCCCCGACGATGACCTCCAGCGCCCGGCGACCCTCGTCATGCAGCTCCACG
>CAWIPW010000016.1:0-224320 GCA_963838005.1 uncultured Actinomycetota bacterium | reverse complement strand
CCCGGCATGTCGACGTGGGCGTAGTGGCGGTTGGCCGTCTCGTATTCGACGTGGGCGATGGGATCGTGATACCCCCGCTGCCGCTCCTCGGGCGCCTTGTCGATCTGGTCGAACGGCGTGAAGGGAGGTGTTCGGGTTGGCCTCCGACAGCACCTTGGTGATGGCCGCCGTGAGCGTGGTCTTCCCGTGGTCGATGTGTCCCATCGTTCCCACGTTCACATGGGGCTTCGAACGCTCGAACTTCCGCTTTGGCCATGACTGGCCTGCTGCTCCCTGGTCTCGGGCGGGTCATCCGTCGGGCCCGCCGCGACGCTGGCGGTGGCCGGGCGTCATTCCTCTGTGGTGGCTGTACTGCTGTACTTCTGTGACTGCTGTACTTCTGTGCTGCTCTGATGCTTGGTGCGGCTTGCTGATGCTGCTGGATCGCTGTGACTGCTGTTGCTGGTGTTTCGTGCTGCGCTTGCTGGTGTCTGGTCCTACCGGTGGTGCTCGATGATGGCCCGTGCAGCCCGTGGCTGCGCCGAGCCCGTATGTCGCCGCCCGGCGGGACCGGGCGACGCTGATCACTCCCCGCGTGCCTTGGCGATGATCTCCTTGGCGATCGACTCCGGGACCTCGTTGTACACGTGGAACTCCATCGAGTACACGGCGCGTCCCTGGGACTGCGACCGCAGCTTGGTGGAGTAGCCGAACATCTCGGACAGCGGACCTGTCGCCGGACGATGTGGTTGTTGCCCAGCTGGTTCATGCCCTCGATCTTGCCCCGCCGGGCGGAGAGGTCGCCGATCACGTCGCCCATGTACTCCTCGGGCGTGGTCACCTCGACGCCCATGATCGGCTCGAGGAGCACCGGGTGGGCCTGCTTGGCCGCCTCCTTGAACGCCATGGAGCCGGCGATCTTGAACGCCATCTCGGAGGAGTCGACCTCGTGGTAGGAGCCGTAGGTCAGGGTCACCTTGACGTCGACGATCGGGTAGCCGGCCACCACGCCCGTTGTCAGCGCCTCCTGGATGCCCGTCGACCGAGGGGATGTACTCCCTCGGGATGACGCCGCCCACGATCTTGTCGACGAACTCGAAGCCGCCGCCCTGCCCGGTCGGCTCGAGGTTGATGACCACGTGGCCGTACTGGCCCTTGCCGCCCGTCTGGCGGATGTACGCCCTCGCCTTCTCGCCGTCTTGCGGACGGTCTCGCGGTAGGCGACCTGGGGCTTGCCCACGTTGGCGTCGACGTTGAACTCGCGCTGCATGCGGTCGAGGATGATCTCGAGGTGGAGCTCGCCCATGCCGGAGATGATCGTCTGGCCCGTCTCCTCGTCGGTCTGGACGCGGAACGTCGGGTCCTCGTCGGACAGCGTGGGCAGGGCCGTGGCCAGCTTCTCCTGGTCGGCCTTGGTCTTGGGCTCGATGGCGACATGGATGACCGGCTCGGGGAACGTCGAGCGACTCGAGGACGATCGGGTGGTCGTCGTCGCAGAGCGTGTCGCCGGTGATGGTGTCCTTGAGGCCGACGACGGCGACGATGTCGCCGGCGTAGACGACGTCGATCTCCTCGCGGTCGTTGGCGTGCATCTGCAGGATGCGGCCGATCCGCTCCTTGCGGTCCTTGGTCGGGTTGAGACGGCGTAGCCCTTCGTCAGCATGCCCGAGTAGACGCGGAAGAAGGTGAGCTTGCCGACGAAGGGGTCGGTCATGATCTTGAAGGCCAGGCCCGCGAAGGCTCGCTGTCGTCGGACGCGGCGCTCGACGTCATGTCCTCGTTGCCGGCGACGGTGCCCGTCGGTCGGCGGGACGTCGAGCGGGCTCGGCAGGTAGTCGACCACCGCGTCGAGCAGCGGCTGGACGCCCTTGTTCTTGAAGGCCGAGCCGCAGAGGACGGGCACGATCTGGCTGGCGAGGGTCGCCGTGCGGAGGGCGCGCTGAGGTCCTCGGCCGGATCTCCTCGTCGCCCAGGTACTTCTCCATGACGTTGTCGTCGTAGTCGGAGACCACGTCGATCAGCTCGTGGCGGGCGCTCCTCGGCCTCGGCGAGCAGTCGGCGGGGATCTCGCTCCTCGTGCCAGTCCTCGCCCTTGCCGTCGTCGAAGACCAGAGCGCTGCATCTGACCAGGTCGACGATGCCCCGGAACTCGCTCTCGGCGCCGATCGGCAGCTGGATGACGGCGGGCTCGGCGTCGAGCCGGTCGCGGATCATCGTCGACCGTGCGGTCGAAGTCGGCGCCGATCGCGGTCCATCTTGTTGACGAAGCAGATGCGCGGGACGCTGTACTTGTTGGCCTGGCGCCAGACCGTCTCGGTCTGGGGCTGGACGCCGGCCACGGCGTCGAACACGGCGACCGCGCCGTCGAGCACGCGCAGCGAGCGCTCCACCTCGACCGTGAAGTCCACGTGGCCCGGCGTGTCGATGATGTTGATCGAGCGTGTCGTGCCACAGGCAGGTGGTGGCGGCCGAGGTGATGGTGATGCCGCGCTCGTGCTCCTGGTCCATCCAGTCCATGGTGGCGGCGCCCTCGTGGACCTCGCCGATCTTGTAGTTCTTGCCCGGTGTAGTAGAGGATGCGCTCGGTGGTGGTCGTCTTGCCCGCGTCGATGTGGGCCATGATCCCGATGTTGCGGGTCGTGGCCAGCGGGTGGATGCGGAGTGGGGAGTCGGCCATGGGTCGTCAGCTCGCGGGTCGTGCTCGGTGTTGGTGTTGGTTGCGGTGTCGGTTGCGGTGGGTGGATGGCTTCGGTCGGTCGGTGTGGTCGTCGCTGTGGTGGCGGCTGCGGCGGTGGTGGTCGGGGTCGGGGTCGGTGCGGTGGTCCGCCCCGTCGGGTGAGCGCCCGCCACGGTACGGGTGGAACCCGGAAATGGACCTCTACCAGCGATAATGGGCGAACGCCTTGTTGGATTCGGCCATCTTGTGGAGGTCCTCGCGTCCTTCACCGCGCGCCCACGCCGTTGGAGGCGTCGAGGATCTCGGTCGTCAGGCGCTCGGCCATGGTCTTCTCGCGGCGCTGGCGGGAATACCCGACCAGCCACCGGATCGCGAGCGTGGTGGCCCGGCGGGGACGGACCTCGACCGGCACCTGGTAGGTGGCGCCGCCGACCCGTCGGCTACGGACCTCGAGCTCGGGCCGGGTGTTCTCCACCGCCTGCTTCAACACGGTGACCGGGTCGTTGCCGCTCCTCTCCGCCACGTCGCCAGCGCGGTGTAGACGATCCGCTCGGCGATCGTGCGCTTGCCCGCGGCTCAGCACCTTGTTGACTACCTGGGTCACGAGCACCGACCGGTAGACCGGGTCGGGCATGAGGTCGCGACGGACGGCGGACCTTTGCGGGGCACGTCAGCCCTCCTTCTTGGCGCCGTAGCGGCTACGTGCCTGGTTGCGGTCACGGACGCCGGAGGCGTCGAGCGTGCCGCGGATGATCTTGTAGCGGACCCCGGGCAGGTCCTTCACACGCCCGCCGCGGACGAGCACGATCGAGTGCTCCTGCAGGTTGTGGCCCTCGCCGGGGATGTAGGCCGTCACCTCGAGGCCGCTCGTCAGCCGCACCCGGGCCACCTTGCGCAGCGCCGAGTTCGGCTTCTTCGGGGTCGTGCGTGTACACGCGCGTGCAGACGCCCCGACGCTGGGGTGCGCCTCTGAGCGCCGGGGTCTTCGACTTCGTCTGCTTGGTCGCCCGTCCTTTCCGGACGAGCTGGGAGATCGTGGGCACGCGTTACCTCTAGGTTGTGGACAGCGGGGGCAAATCGGAACTGCTCGAGCGGCGAGCGGTCACTTCACGCCTCATGGGCGCGCAGCCGCAGCGGATCAATGCTACGGGATCGCGACCCGTACGGCAAGCAGGGGTCCGGTACCTGAACAGGGGTTCCCGGGCTCCCCCGGCACTCGGACACCCGGTGTCCCCGGCAGCGTGCATCGGACACGCACTCAGACCGTGAACCCGCAGCTCAGGGTGGGAGCTCACGGTTCCGGACAGGACGTCAGCATCCGCAGACGGGCGGCCATGCTCTCTTTGTCTATAATATCGACTTGATTAGTCACCTTTTGTTGCTAGGATGGCCGGGTGGGATCCGCACGGAATGTCAATGCCACCTGGGGCCAGCAGACACGCATGACGTTCGACGAGTGCCGTCGTTGATCACGCAGCAGGGGCAACGCCGCCCTTGCGGCCTTTCATCCCGATTTCGTCAACTTCGGAGATTCCCATCGTGTCACTCACCGTCATCTCGCCAATCAACCGGACGCCCGGGCATTCGGGTCGGCAGTCCGGTCGAGCTGTCCATCCGACCAACCAGAGCTAGGACACTCCACCGGCCGAGGACGTCCCGGGGGCGCTGTCGTTTGCAGCCCTCCGGGCCATCGCCGCCGGCTTCGCCCAGGTCGAACCGCCCGTACCCCACGATCAGGACGACGATCCCTCCGCCCCTCGCTCGATACGCCTGCTCGCCACCGCCTACTACGACGTGTGGCTCATCACGTGGCCCGATGGTTCAGGTCTCGAACCCCATGATCACGGTGGAGTTCGCAGTGTCCTGCACGTCATCAGCGGTGAGCTGGTCGAGATCGTCGCCGACCACGTGGACAAGGAGCCACCTCAAGCCCAAATTCTCCGACAAGGGCACATGACTTGGGAGAAGCCGTCCTTCGTCCACGACCCGGCCAACCGCTCTGGAGCCGACGCCACCACCCTCCATGTGTACTCGCCACCACTGGCCGAGGTCTCCTTCTTCAATCTCCGCACGGACAGTGGTTTTGAGCATTTGCGGACGACGGCCGCGCTCGAGCAGGCGCCCCAAGCCAGCTCCGGCGACTCGGCTCCGTTCCGGTCGCCACCACGTTCGCTCGTGGCCATCTGGCGACCGCCTGAGCCCACCGACCCGTGCTCGGCGACGATCGAAGGGCAGCTCTCGAGCGCCCTATCGAAGATGCTCTCCCACCGCCGACCGATTCCCCCCTTTGGTCGGTGGTGGGAGCCATCGTCGCCAACCCCTCTCCCCGCGTGTACAAGAACGCACGCGGCTCGCGATCGTCAACACGCGGAAGAGCAACAGAAGAGGACGACCGCCGCCGGCTTGACCACCGCCGTGACCGCGGCCAGTGAGGATCCCGGCGGCCGTGCGGGGGTTTGAAGGGCACAGCTTCGACCAGCTGTTTCCGGACGCTTCTGTGGGCACCGGTCCCGGCGGCATCCGGGTCCGCTCTCTCGATCTCGCAGCGGCGGGCAAATCGACAGCACCGCGGGAAAGGCGTATGAAGAGACAGGTACGTCCCCCCTGGCACCTGTGAAAGGACGATTGAGATGGCAACCAACCCCGGGGCGAATCTCGCCCTCAGTGATGCCGCAGCCCGGCAGCTCGCCAACGCCACGAAGACGACCGCCCAGCTCTCCCTCATCACGCCCCGCTGGCTGGTGCATCTCCTGCAGTGGGTCCCGGTCGAGGCTGGCATCTACCGCCTGAACAAGGTCGTCAACGTCGACTCCATCGACGTGGCCTGCCCGCCCGCGGACGAGTCCGAGCTGCCGCAGACCTTCGTGCCCTACGACGAGGCCCCCCGCGAGTACTTCCTCAACTCGGTCACCACCGTGCTCGACGTCCACACCCGGGTCTCCGACCTCTACTCGAGCCCCTACGACCAGATCAAGGAGCAGCTGCGGCTGACCATCGAGACGATCAAGGAGCGCCAGGAGGGCGAGCTGATCAACAACGCCGACTACGGCATGCTGGCCAACGTCGCCCCCGAGCAGACCATCACCACGCTGACGGGCCGCCCACCCCTGACGACTTGGACGAGCTGCTCACCAAGGTCTGGAAGGAGCCGGCCTTCTTCCTCGCGCACCCTCTCGCCATCGCCGCCTTCGGACGCGAGTGCACGAGCCGCGGCGTCCCGCCTCCGACCGTCAGCCTGTTCGGCTCGCAGTTCCTCACCTGGCGGGGCCTGCCGCTCATCCCCTCGGACAAGGTCGGCGGTCGACGGGAACAAGACCAAGATCCTGCTGCTGCGCACCGGCGAGAAGCGCAGGGCGTGGTCGGGCTCTTCCAGCCGGGGCTCACCGGCGAGCAGAGCCCAGGGCTGTCGGTCCGCTTCATGGGCATCAACCGCAGCGCCATCGCCTCCTACCTCATCTCGCTCTACTGCTCGCTGGCCATGCTGACCGACGACGCGCTGGCCGTGCTCGACGACGTCGTGGTCGACCGCTACCACGACTACGCGCCGAAGTACCGCAAGTAGGCCGCCGTGACCGCGGAGCTCCCGTTCCGGTCCCGATGTCGATGTCGACGACACCGGTGGAACCGAGACCGGGATCGATCGTCGGCCAGCTGGCCGCGCTGGCCAATGAGCTCGTTCCGGTCCGTCCCCGGTCATGACCTCGAGGAGCCTCTCCCACGGGGCGAGCCGCCCTCGGCCGGCTCGACAGTCCGATCGGCCTGACGCCGCCGCCGCACGACCCTGGCGCCACAATCCCTTCGGATCTCCCGAACACGCCGACGTCGGTCGACGCCGGTGATCTCCGAGGTTGCGACCAGCACGTCCTGGGCAGCGCCGACCGGCCTCCACGACCCCGGCGTCGCCACGGCCACCGTCGCCGGCGGCCGGCTTCGCCGGGCTCGGCCGCGGATGCCTCGATCCCGGCCTTGCGCGCAGCTCACGGCGGCCTGCCCCGAGGAAGCATCCCCTCTGCGCCGCGATCCCGACCACCCTTCCGTCAGCCGGCCGGCGGCCCCTCCGGCCGGCCGCCTTCTACTTCCTGTCGGAGGCGACGCCCGCCCGGGCACGCCGGCCGCGGTCGACGCGGCATCCCTGGCCGAGGTGCCGACCAGCGAGGGCCCACTCCGGGACCTTCTGATCGCGGCCTTCCGGACCGGCATCGGGCCGCGCCGCCGACCACCGAGCTCCCGAGCGCTACTCACCTGCCGCGTCTCCGGAGCCTCGGCGCCTGACGTGCGGCCGATCTTCGATGTGGACACGATCCGCCGCGACTTCCCGATCCTGCGCGAGCGGGTCAACGGCCGGCCGCTGATCTGGCTGGACAATGCCGCCACCACGCAGAAGCCGCAGGCGGTCATCGACCGGCTCGCCTACTTCTACGAGCACGAGAACTCCAACATCCACCGCGCCGCCCATGACCTGGCCGCGCGCGCCACCGACGCCTACGAGGGGGCCCGCGCAGAAGGTCGCCGCTTCCTCGGCGCCGCTCGACCGGAGGAGATCGTCTTCGTGCGCGGCGCCACCGAGGCCATCAACCTGGTCGCCCAGACCTGGGGCCGGCAGAACATCCGCGGGGCGACGAGATCGTCATCTCCCACCTCGAGCACCACGCCAACATCGTGCCCTGGCAGCATGCTCGTCGCGCGGAGAAGGGCGCGATGCTCGCGTCGATCCCGGTCGACGACGACGGCCAGATCCTGCTCGACGAGTACGAGAAGCTGCTCAGCGACGCGCACCAAGCTGGTCTCGGTCACCCAGGTCTCCAACGCGCTGGGCACGGTCACCCCGTCGCCGAGATGATCGAGATGGCCCACCGCCTACGGCGCCCGGGTGCTCGTCGACGGCGCGCAGTCGGTCTCGCACATGCGCGTCGACGTGCAGGCGCTCGACTGCGACTTCTTCGTCTTCTCCGGCCACAAGCTCTTTGGGCCGACCGGCATCGGCGTCGTCTACGGCAAGACGGCGCTGCTCGACGCCATGCCGCCCTGGCAGGGCGGCGGCAACATGATCGCCGACGTCACCTTCGAGCGGACCGTCTACCAGGCGCCCCCGCGCGCTTCGAGGCGGGCACCGGCAACATCGCCGACGCCGTCGGCCTCGGCGCGGCCATCGACTACCTCGAGCGCCTCGGCATGCGAGAACATCGCCCGCTACGAGCACGACCTGCTCGATCTACGCCACCGAGCCCTGCGCCAGCATCCCCGGGCTGCGCCTCATCGGCACGGCGCAGGAGAAGGCCAGCGTGCTGTCCTTCGTCCTGGACGGCTACGCACCGAGGACGTCGGCGAGGCCCTCGACCGCGAGGGCATCGCCGTCCGCGCCGGCCACCACTGCGCCCAGCCGATCCTGCGCCGCTTCGGCGCTGGAGACCACGGTCCGGCCGTCGCTGGCGCTTCTACAACACCTCCGAAGAAATCGACCCCCTCGCCCGCGTGCTCCACCGCCTGGCAGCTACCTCCGGCTCTCCCCGGCGATAGCCGCCGCGGGCGATAGCCGCCCCCGGGCGGTAGCCGCCCCGGGCGGTAGCCGGCACCTGAGACCGTCGACCGTCGGCAGCGAGTTCACGGAACGCCCGCAGCCGACAGGAGGCGTCGCTCACGCCGTCGGCTGGTGGCTAGCGTCGCCCTGATGGCTAAGGATGGTCGGGAGGACCGGCGCGGCGAGACCCCGTTCGGCGAGGCGACGTTCGACGAAGACACGGCCGGCGATGACCCGTTCGCTCTGTTCGGGCGCTGGTACGAGGAGGCCGGCACCGCCGCCGGGCTGGAGGGGGCGGGGCGATGGCCGAAGCCATGGCACTGGCGACCGTGGGCCCGACGGTCGGCCCTACGGTGAGCTCGTGATGTGCTTCTCAAGTCGTGGGACCGACTCGGGGGTTCGTGTTCTTCACCAACTACGCCAGCCGACAAGGCCGTCAGGTCCTCGGCCACCCCGGGCCGCACTGCTCTTCTACTGGGACTCGCCGGGCCGGCAGGTCCGGGTCGAGGCCCGGTCAGCCGGAGCCAGCCCGCCCCGAGTCCGACGCCTACTTCGCCACCCGGCCCCGGGGCTCACAGCTCTGGGCCCACGCCTCCGCCCAGAGCCGCCCGGTCGCTGACCGGGCCGCCGTCGAGGCCCGGTTCGCCCGGGTGGCCGAACAGTACGGCTCGGGGTCGGTGCCCAGGCCGGACGGATGGGGTGGCTACCGGCTCGCCCCGGTGGCGTTCGAGTTTCTGGCAGGGCCGGCCCGACCGCCTCCACGACCGACTCGCCTACCGCCGGCCATCGCCCGCGAGCCGGGCGTGGACCCGGGAGCGCCTCCAGCCCTGACTCGGCATTTTCCCAGCTGCGAGAGCCCGTCATACCCCCCTGCCAGCATCTCGGGCATGGGTGTGCGCACCACGACTTCGACCACAATCCGGCCGGCTCGGGCTCTTCGGGCCTCCGACCTGGCCCCGGCCGTCGAGGTGATCGCCGGCTTCGTGGAGTCCTTCGATGCCCCGGGGTGTATGCCGGTTCGAGATGCCGAGGCGCTGGTGACGATGTTCACCCGGATCGAGCGCCTGGGTGGTGCCGGCAAGACGCTGGCGGCGACACGGGCGGCCGAGGCCCACTTGCCATGAGGAGGGCGGCCACCGATCTGCGGCCCACTGGCTGGCCGCGTTGACGGGGACTCGGTCGGTGGGGCCGCCCCCAGGCGTGCCTCGAGCTGCGCCAGGCCATCGCCTCCCAGCCGGGGATCGGCGACGGTCTCCGGAAGGCGAAGTTCTCTTCTGCGAGGGCAAAGGCGGTGGCCGATGCGGCCAGGGTGAACCCGGCCAGTGAGGGGGAGCTGGTGGCCTCGGCCAGATCTCGGACACCTTCACCCAGCTGAAGGAGCGCTGTGCGAGGGCCAAGGCCCGAAGGGCGTTCGAAAGCAGGACGAAGCGGCCCGCAGCGAGCAGCTTCGTCGCCGCCGGTGGTGTGTCGGACCTGGGTCGACCACGACGACGGGGCCTTCTATTCCGTTAATCCATGTCTCCCCTGAGCCACTCTGAATCGCTGATCCGTAGACCGGTGCTCGTCACGCGGGAGCGACGCTGCGCTCCTTCATCACATCAGTTACCTCGTACGACGCGCTCACCCGGTCGAGTGCCAGCATGGGCGGCGGGGTCGGCGACGTCACGCCGGCGTTCCCAGGTAGGCCGTGCGCACCTCGGGGTCGGCGAGGACGTGCTCGAGTGCTTCCTCGGCGATCTGGTGCCCGAAGTTCAGCACGACGGCGCGGTCGACGAGCCCGGCCACCATGTCGAGATCGTGCTCCACCAGCAGGATGGCGATCCCGTGCACGTCGCGGGCGGCTGCGAACGTCCGGCTGAGCGCCTCGGTCTCGTGCACGTCGAGGGCGGAGGTCGGCTCGTCGGCCATGAGCAGGCGCGGCCGCCCGGCGATGGCGCGGCCCAGCTCGACCATTCGGCAATGCCCCAGACTGAGGGCGGCCACCGGTGTGTCTCCCCGGTCGGTCAGACCGACCATGTCGAGGATGGTGTCGGTCCACTCGCGCTCGCTCTGGGTCGGCCGACTCAACCTCAGCAGATCCCTCCACAGCGCGCCGCGGTCACGGGGAGCCCGGCATGCCACGAACAGGTGGTCGCGCACCGCCATCTCCGGGAACACCTCGAGGCGTTGATAGGTGCGGGCAATGCCGAGGCGGGCCCGCTGATAGACCGCGAGGTGGTTGATGGGGACGCCGGCGAAGGTCACCGTTCCGCGGTCCGCCTGCAGCTGCCCGTTCAGGCAGTTGAAGAGGGTCGTCTTGCCGGCCCCGTTCGGACCGATGAGCCCGAGGATCTCGCCCGGTGCCACCGTCAGCGACACGTCGTCCAGGGCCGGCACCGCGCCGAGCAACTTCGACACCGATCGGGCCTCCAACAGCGGGGTGGCCTCAACCATCGGTAGATCCCGGCGCGGACGCGGCGACCGCGGTGGCCGAGTCCATGCGGAGGGGCTCGTTGCCGTGCCGGTAGTCCCAGCGCTCGAGCAGGTGGGAGAGCCGGTTCAGCCCCTTGGTTTTGAGATATTCGACGACACCTTCGGGATGCTGGGCGTAGGTCAGCGCGCCCACCGCGAAGAGGACGAACTCGATCCCGCTGATCCGCTTGAACATCGGGTTGTCGAGGATCTGCTGCAGCACGGCGACGGACATGCCGGCGTACACCGCACCTTCGACGCGGGTGCTACCGGTGGTGATCACCACCACGACGAACACCAGGGAGAAGACATAGTCGAAGTTGGTGGCCGCGATCGTCCCCTCGAAGGAGCCGTAGAGCCCGCCGCCGATGCCGGCGATGCCGGCGGACAGGGCGAACACGACGATCTTCGCCCGGGTCAGGTTGATGCCGATGCCGGCCGCCGCCGTCGGGCTGCCTCGCATGGCGGCCAGGTACCGCCCGAGCGTGCCCTTCTGCACCAGGACCACGACGAGCACGCAGAGGGCCAGGACCACCGCCGCGATGACGAGGAAGTAGCGGTCGCCGGGGTCGCCGGGGCTCAGGTCCAGCGAGCCGATCTGCGGGCGCGGCACCGAGATGCCCTCCTGGCCGTTGCCCGACCACGAGAACTGGAAGAGCAACTGGTCGGCGAAGAGGGCGAACGCCAGCGTGAAGAGGGTGAGCGCCAGGCCGGAGATCCGCACTGCGATCACGGCGATCACGGCACCGACCACGGCGGCCAGCGCGCCGCCCACGGCCACGCCCAGCAGCACCGGGATCCCGTGGGCCGACGCCAGCTGCCCGGCGGTGAACGCGCCCACCCCGGCAAAGGTCATCTGGCACAGGGAGACCTGGCCGCTCATCCCGGTGAGCAGGGTGATCGAGAGGAAGATGATGGAGAGGATGACGCCGCCGCCGAGGGCGAACACCCAGTTGGGGGCGACCCAGGTCAGGCACGAGACGAAAAACGCCAGAATGGCGACGCGCAGTCCCCACCTGACGGGGACGTCGAGCCGTCGGTCGCGGAGCTGGGCGGCGGGCACCGGGGGTGGGGGATCCACCGCAGCCATGGGATCCCGGCTCTGTTCGAGGGTGCGCAGGTTCCGGTTGAGGAGCAGGACCGCGGCGAGCAGAGCGAACGGGAGTGCGGTGCGGAGGCCCGAGGCCCACACGCTGTTGGTGGGCAGCACGAGCTGAAGGATGTTCTGCAGGACGCCGATCCCCACGGCGGCGAGGAACGCCACCGGGATGCTGGACAGCCCGGCGATGACGGCGGCGGTGATCCCCGCCACCAGCAGCGTCGTGAACTGGAGCGGGTTGGTGGGATCGAGGGGATGCTGTTGGGGGAGCAACAGCACCCCGGACAGGCCGGCGAGGATGCTGGAAAGTGCCCAGGCGGCCGCGGCCACCCGCGGCGCGTCGACCCCCTGGAGCTGGGACAGACGGCGGCTTTCGACCACGGCGCGCATCTGCAACCCGATGCCGGTCCACCGGAACATGGCCATCAACAGGACGACGACCGCCACGGCCAGCACGGTGGTGGAGACGTCACCTCCGTTGAAGGGCACACCGAAGAGGTGGAAGTACACGGTGTCGGGGTTGAGCCAGAGGAACCCGATGCGCTGACGGGACGAATCGGAGAAGACGATCGGGATCAGCTGGGGGATGGCGACCAGCAGCCCCAGCGACACCACCAGCTTGGCCGTGGTGGATGCCGCCGGGATGTGCCGGTACAGGAACCGGTCGAGCGCCAGGCCGATGAGCGGGGCCACCACGAGCACCGCGATGACGAACGCCACCCACTGATTGAGCGGCCCCAGCCCGAAGAACCCGTACTGGTTGACGAGGTCGAAGACGAAGGCGGAGACGAACGCCTGGGCCCCGAACGCCAGGTTGAACACGCCCGTGGCCCTGAACGTGAGCACCAGGCCCACGGCCATCAGGGCGTACTCGCACCCCGACGGGATACCGGGCAGCGCATAGTGGACGAAGTTGGTCACCGGCGGATCCCCCGCGCCGTCAGGTCACGTGCCCGGAGTGTTCGCGGCCGGCGTGACCGGTACCGGGCTCGTGGGGTTGAGGCAGACGAACACCTTTGAACCGGTGGTGAACACCACCTTGGTCTTGCCGTTCTGAGCCTCGACGTAGGAGAGGCAGAACGGGACCGGGGCCGCGTTGTGCTGCTTGGTCCAGTTGATCGGGGGGATGAGGCCGCCGGCGTTGAAGTCCGTCTCCTGGTTGATGGCGTCCACCAGTCTGGTCTGGGTGACGTTGGTGCCGATCGCCCGCAAACCGGTGACGAATTGGTCGGCGTTCACCCACCCCTGAAAGGCGGTGTCGTCGTAGGTCCACTGGGGCGCGTACTTCTGCATCATCGCGATGTACTGCTCCATGCCCGGGTAGACGCCGGGGAACTGGGTGGCGGCCTCGAACGGGACGTGCTGGATACCGAAGAGCACATTGTTCATGGTCGTCGGGTTCTGGCTGATCAGGGTGCGGCTGTAGCCGTTCAGCCAGACCGACGGGGTGCCGCCCATGCCGTTCTGCTGCATCGACTTGACGAACGACAGGTTGTCGTCGCCCTCCATGCAGGTGTCGAGCATGTCGACACCTGCAGATTTCATCTGTTGCACGTCGGCCGACGGATTACCCGCGATGCCGAAATTGAGATCCTGAAAGGCGACCTTGGGCCCGTACTGGTTGAGTGCGGTCGCGTAGGCCTGGCACGGAGCCTGGGAGGCTCCGATGGAGTAGGACAACACGGCCGGCTTGGTCGCCTTCAGCTTGCCGGCCGCGAACGAAGCGAAAACGCCGTCGGAGTTGTAGTCGAGGTCCGAGCCGTAAGCGCCGAACAGGTTGGGCGGGCCGTTCCAGTTGTCGGTTACGACGTAGCCGAACGTCGGGGTCCCCGTCTGGGCCAGGTAGCTGGCCCCCGAGAAGAACGGCGAGCCCACGCCGACGATGGCGAAGACCTTGTCCTGCTCGACCAGGTTGCGGAACTGGGTCACATTGTTGGAGGCCGACGCGCCGTCGTCCAGGTTGTACTTGAGGACGATCTTGCGCCCGTTGACCCCACCTTCGGCGTTGACCATGTCGAAGTACGCCTGCACGCCGTTGACGACCTCGCCGAACCCGGTCGACAGCGGCCCCGACTCGGTCGCCAGTGCGCCCACGTCGATCTCCGTCGGCGTCACGCCGGGAGCCGGGCCGCCACTCGGCAGCGCCCCGCTCGTCCCGCTGGGGAGGGTGTCGGCGGACTTGGTGGTGGCGTTGCTGCACGCTGCCAGCGTGATTGTGAGCACCAATGCCAGCCCGATCCCGCCGATCCTTGCTCCATGTCGAATGCGTCGATTCACAGAAATTCTCCTTCTCATTGAGCCGCCGCAACTCCCAGATCGTGACGCCCGTGGACCACGCCGAATCGTGAATTTCGCAGGAGGTCGTGAGTTACGCGGTTGCCGCCAGTGCTGTTGCTCTGGCCAGGGTTCATCGAGCGGCTCCGCATGATCCACTGTTCGGTACCCCAACAAACGCCACAGGCGCTGTGGAGGAATCCTCTAATGGGTGTACACCCCGAAACGGAATACGAACTGGGGAAAGTCTTCCCGGCGTGAACCGGGGCCCAAGACTTCTCAATCCACGCCAACTCGACCAGACCGATTGGGGCAATGGTGTTGACGACCTGCAAGAGGATTGTCGAATGTCCTCTCATCACGACTTGTCGGCGATGTCATCGTCAGGCGGTCGTCCATCCAAGACGATCAGCTTTGTTTCGAGGAACGGAAGGAGGCCCTCAACGCCACCTTCCCGACCGATGCCGGACTGCTTGTAACCGCCGAAGGAGATCCCGAAATCAGTCCGCCAGGCATTGTGCCCCACGGTTCCAGAACGGAGTCGACGAGCCACGGAGCGTGCGCTGTCGAGGTCGTCTGTGAAGACTGACGCGTTGAGCCCGTAGATGCTGTCGTTGGCCAGGGCGACGGCATGGTCCTCGTCCCGAGCCGGGATGACGCTGAGGACGGGACCAAAAATCTCCTCCCGGGCGATCGTCGAGTGATTGTCGACACGAGCAAAGAGTGTTGGTTCGACATACCAGCCCGCATCGAGATCCTGCGGCCGTCCACCCCCCGAAACGAGGACCGCCCCCTCCTCGACGCCCCTGGCAATGTATCCCTCGACCCGGTCGCGCTGTCGCTTGGTTGCCAGTGGACCCATCTCGCTCGACGGATCGAATGGATCCCCGATCGTTACCTTGCGCGAACGTCGCCGCCAGTGCCTCTACCAACTCGTCGTGGCGCTCTTCGGTCACGATGACTCTCGTGAGCGATGAACAGACTTGGCCGGTGAGCATGCACTCGGAGCGTGCGATCGTCCTGGCTACCGTGGTGATATCGATATCGTCGAGCACGACCGCTGCCGACTTGCCGCCGAGTTCAAGGGTGCAGCGGGCGATGCGCTCGCCACAGATGGCCGCAATTCGACGGCCGGCGGCGGTCGACCCGGTAAAGGTGATCTTGTCGATCCGCGGGTCGCGCACCAGATGCTCGGACACCTCGCGGTCGGCCGTGACGACGTTGAGCACCCCGGCAGGAAGGCCAACCGCCTCGGCGATCTCAGCGATCAGGTAGCCCTCGCCGGGCGCCTCGGGCGAGGACTTCACCACCACCGTGCAACCGGCCAGAAGCGCCGGCGCAACCTTGGTGGCGATCATGCTCAGGGGCCCGTTCCAGGGAACGATGACTCCGACGACACCGACTGGCTCGCGCACAAGAAGGCCGAACTCGCCGCCCATGGTGGGAATGACTGACTGCTCGAAGGGATACGTGTCGGCCAGGCCCGCGTAGTAGTCGAAAGTGCCAGCGGCCATGAGCCCGGCGAAGCGTGCTATCGAGTGGAGGGCGCCGGATTCGCGTGGCCACATCTGCCCGAAGTCCTCGTCCGTCGCGTAGATCCATCCGCGATCGCACGGAGGAACTCGGCGCGCTCGGCGTGGGTCAATCTGCGGCCATGGCCCGTCGTCGAAGGCTTACGGGCTGCCTCGACGGCGCGTGCCATGTCCGGTTGCTGCGCCTGCCGCGACGCGAAGGTAGACCTCCTCGGTGCTGGGGTCGATCACGTCGAACGTCGCCGTCGAGGACGGCGCGGCCCACTCGCCGCCGATGAAGAACCTGTCGGGCATCCGCAGCGGGCCCGAGGCATCCCCCTGCAGTCGTCATCGTCACTCCCTTCCCATCGATCACGCTCTGTGTGCCCGCTGGTCAGAGACCGAGCGGACGTTCACCGATCACGCCCGCCTGTTGCAGATCGGCGATCTCGTCGGCCGCGAGGCCGAGCAAACCGGTGAGCACCTCCTCGTTGTGCTGCCCGAGGAGCGGCGCCGGCGATCGGTACCAGCCCCCCGGGCCGCCCGAGAGGCGCATCGGCCATCCGGGATAGCGGTGCTCGCCGACGACGGGATGAACGACCGGTTCCCAAAAGCCGCGGGCCTGCATCTGGTGGTCCTCGTCGATGGCATAGGCGGGGACGACCGGCTGGGCCCCGGCAGCCCGGAGCGCGTCGAGGGCGTCGACGAGCGCCTGATCCGCGCACCACGCTCCGATCTCCGCGTCGATCCGATCGTGCGCCGCATGCCGCTGATCAACGGTCGCAAGCTCCGGATCAGCGGCCCACGACCGGGCGCCGATGGCCTCGCACAGTGCCTTCCACTGCTCCTCGGTGGTCACCGACAGTGCGAGCCACTCGTCGGCCCCCGCGCACGCGTACACGCCCTGGGGCGCAGCCTGCAGGCAACGATTCCCGCATCCGGGTCATCAGCTCGCCGTAGGCCTCGAACTCGAGGATCTGCTCGGCGGAGACGTTCACGGCCAGGTCGATCATCGGCACCTCGACGTGCTGGCCGCGGCCCGTCTTCCGGCGCTCCTCCAATGCAGCGAGGACGGCGAACGCCCCGTGGACGCCGGCGAGCGGGTCGCACAAGCCGGGCGCCATCGGCGGCCCGTCGTTGTAGCCGGTGACGAAGGCCATGCCGGAGGCCTGCTCCATGGTCGTCGCGAAACCCGGCCGGTCGCGCCACGGTCCCTCCAGGCCCCACCCGGGCATGCTGACCATCACGACGTCGGGGCGGACCTCCCGGATGGCGTCGTAGGTGAGCTTGAAATTCTCCATGACGCGGGGTGTGAAGTTCTCGACGACGACGTCTGACTGGGCGGCCAGCCGCAGGAACAGCTCGCGTCCCCGGTCATCGCCGAGGTTGAGCGTGATGCCGCGCTTGTTCAGGTTGGCCGAGAGGAACAGGTACCCCTGCTCCCACCATTGTTCGGTCTTTGGGGAGACGCTGACATTGAATCGCATCGAGTCGGGGCGCTGGACGGACTCGACCTTGATCACGTCTGCGCCGAGGGTGGCGAGGTACTGGGTCGCGGAAGGACCGGCCCAGAACGCGGTGACATCGAGCACCCTGACACCTTCGAGCGGAAGGCATCCGTCTTCGCCAGAACGCGACTGCGCGGCGACGCCGTGCGAACCGAGCGGAAGGGCGTCGCCGCATGCTCACCCACGCTCGGAGCGCGGAGCCAGCGGACGAGGCTCGGTCGCCGTGCTGAGGAACGGCGGGCGTGGGTGCGAGAACCCGCCGCGGGGGTTGCTGGCGAAGAGCCCTCGATCGGCGAGCGGCTCGAAATGCGGCAGGGTGGCGCCATTGAGGACAGGCGCCGCCGGCACGCGGAACATGGCTGCCCGTTCGACGATCTCTGCCAACCTGGTGCTGCTCGGTCCACCCGTGGATGACCGGGCGCAACTCCGCCTCGTGGGCGACGCGCGCGCGGGGGCTGTCGAGCTTGGCGTTGTCGATGAGATCAGGCCGCTCGATCATCGCCAGGAAGTCGTGCCACTGCTGCGCGGTGAGGGTCGTCAGCCCGACAAAGCCGTCCTTGCAGGGTTCGATGCCCGGAACCATTTCGACCGTCGCCCGCCGGCGGACGCCCCCAGGAACCGAAGCGGCCACCGACGGGTAGCACACGAGCGTCACCGCGAGCGCTTCGAGGGTCGACACATCGACCAGCTCCCCGTTGCCGGTCGCGATCGAGGCGGGCACGCGCCGCCAGGGCGCCCGCTGCACCGTAGGCGCCGGCGATCCATTCGCCGAGGCCGCCGCCGACGGCCAGCGGCTCGCCACGCCAGGAACCGTGGTTGTGCAACGAGCCCGACAAGGCCTGGAGGAGGAAGTCGTTCGCCGACTGCTCCGCTGCGCGGGCCCGTCGAGGCCGAAGGGCGTCAGAGACACCACGGTGAGTTCGTGGTTCACCTCATGGACATCGGCGAAGCGAAGGCCTCGGGCATCCAGTTGCTCGGCCGGTGAGCTGCTGACCACGATGTCGCTCGCTGCCAGCAATTCGAGCACCCGGTCGTGGCCGGCGGAGTCGTCGAGGTCAGCGACGACGCTGCGTTGCCCCGCGGCGAGGAAGCGGAACAGAACGCCGTCCGGGTCGCCATCTCGACCCAGCGACCCCGTTCGGGACCAGTGCCTCAGCGGATGGCCCGAAGGCGGCTCCACCTTCAGAACTTCGGCGCCGGCATCGGCGAGCACCTTCGTGCAGTACGACCCGGCCAGATCATCGGAGAGGTCGAGCACCCGCACTCCAGCAAGCGAGTTCAGCGGACCCCCGGTCACCCGCCTAGAATAACGAGCACGAACGTCTCACGCTAGTGGGCTCCAATGGGCATGAGACGCTGTGACTCGTTATTCTGTCCTCGAAGCGCCGGTCCGGCGCCAGGACAGGCGTCGGACCGGGCCTACGATCGAGAGGGGACAGGAACGACTGATGACGCATTACCGACGACCGACACGCATTGCGCCAAGCCGGCGGCATGGTGGTCGTCCCCGGGCGCTCGCTACACGTCTCAGGAGTTCTTCGACCTCGAGATGGAGCGGCTGTGGCCCCGCGTCTGGCAGGTGGCGTGCCGGGAAGAGGAGATTCCCAATTCCGGCGATTTCCTCGAGTACACCATCGGCGACCAGTCGATCCTGGTCGTCCGCAGCGACCGACGAAGACATCAAAGCCTTCTTCAATGCCTGCCCACATCGCGGCACCCGGCTCGCGTCGGGTGTGGGTAGCTTCGCCGCCTCCCAGATCCGCTGTCCCTACCACGGGTGGCGCTGGAGCTTCGAAGGCGAGATCGCAGAGGTGGTGGACCGCCACGATTTCCCAGAAACGATGACCGACGATCTCGTCTGCCTCGGCGAGGTGCAGGTTGGCCGGTGGGGCGGGTTCGTCTTCGTGAACATGGACCCGAACTGCGAGCCCTTCGACTCGTTCCTCGGCGACATCCCTGATCGTTTCGCGACCTACCGCTTCCACAACCTGCGCTTCCGCTCCTACCGGACGATCGTCTTCGAGTGCAACTGGAAGACCGCGGTCGACGCCTTCAATGAGAGCTACCACCCACAGGCTCTGCACCCCCAGATGCTCTCCTGGTTCAATGACACACTCTTCACCTACGAACAGCTGGGCCACCACAGCTGCTACTACGTGCCCGAAGATCGCCAACGCGAAGCCGGGCCGAGCCCACGCCTCGGCCTCAGGAAAGAGGATGTCGACCCAGCGGAGGTGCTCGCCGAGCGCGTTGACGCCGTCGCCGGCCTCTTCCCACGTGAGGACCAAGCCGTCCTCGAAGACCTCAAGAAGAACGGACCTCCTCCGGGCAAGACGGTCGGAAAGGTCTTCGACGAGCTCAGGCTCAACGCCATGCGCCGCAGCGGGATCGACGTCGAGGGCCTGACCGACAAGGACCTCCGTGGGTCAGGGACCATCCACCTCTTCCCGAACTTCCTCGGGCCCATCACCCATGGCAATGCCACGCTCTACCGTGCCAGACCCAACGGCCTCGACCCCGACAGCACACTGCTCGACTACTGGGCCCTCGAGTGGGTGCCGCCGGATTCCGAACCAAAACCCGTCGAGCGCAAATTCTACGAGGACTGGACCACGAAGGACTGGGGCCTCATCAACAACCAGGACTTCGCGAACTTGGTCGAGGCGACCAGGGGCATGAAGTCCAAGGGATATCGGGGGGCGATGCTCAATCCCGTGCAGGAGGCCAACCTGATCCACCACCACCGCGTGCTCGACCAGTACCTCTCGGCATGAGGAACGAGGGCATGCGACATGGATCCGTGAGCCCCAGCACCGGCGATGCGGGCGGCTGTGACCTCGCCAGGACGTTCGACTACTGGAGCCCAGCGTTCGCGCCCGATCCGTACCCGCTGTTCCGCCGGCTCCGAGCGGACTGCCCGGTGGCACGCAGCGACGAGCTCGATGGCTACTACATCCTCTCGCGTTACGAGGACGTCAACGCTGCCCTGCGCGACCACGCCACCTTCACCTCAACCGTGATGACGGCGCCAGCCATACCGGTCGAGCTACGCCCACCGGTCCCGCCGCTCGACCAGGACCCGCCGTCGCACACCCGCTACCGCCAGCTCCTTCTGCCGTTCTTCACTCCGGCCCGGGCGGCCAGCCTCGAGGCCGTCGCACGCGACACCGCCCGCAGACTGGCGGCAGCGTGCACCGGCACGATCGAGGCGTACATGTCGTATTGCTTCCCGATGCCGACAGTGGTCATCAGCCAGATTCTCGGGGTCGATGCCACCGACTATCCGACAGTTCGAAGACTGGATTGCACTCGACCGTGGACGGCCAGGGCGTCGACCCTGGCGCTGCCATCGACGCCAGCACAGAGATCCACGAATACCTCGCGGCGCTGCTGGCGCGGCGCCAACAGGATCCACGTGACGACCTTTTGACCTTTTTGCTCACCGCCGAGGTCGACGGCGAGCCGCTCAGTGATGCCGAGCGCCTGGGCATCGCACAACTGCTCCTGATCGCCGGCATCGATACAACGGCCAACACTTTGGCCCATGCCCTGCTCTACCTCTCAGAAGACGCCGAGGCCCGCGAGAGGCTCGCCGGTGACCCCCTGCTCATGACCACGGCGGTCGAAGAGTTCCTCCGCATCTACGCGCCCGTCTCGTTGGTTCGAGGGGCTCGAACAGACACCGAGGTGGCCGGTGTCCCATGCCTGGGGGAACCCCGGTCTTCCTTTCGATCCCGTCGGCCAATCGCGACGAGCGCCGGTTCACCGATGCCGAAGACGTCGTGCTCGATCGCGAGCACAACGCACATATCGCATTCGGTGCCGGCGTCCATCGCTGCCTTGGCGCCCATGTGGCGCGGATGGAGCTCCGAGTGGGGCTGGAGGAGTTCCTAGCGGCTGTTCCCGACTTCCGCCTCGCTGATCGCGAGGCCGTGTCGTGGAAGCCCGGACCGATCCGCGGCCCCAACCGCTTCGAACTGATCTGTGGCTGAGCGATTGACTGACGCCATCAGCCATTTGGCATACTGACGAACATGGCAGCACGACCTCGCGGTAGGCCGCGCGACGAAGGACGTCGATAGCGCGCTCGTGGAAGCGGCTGTCGCCGAGATCGCCGAAAAGGGGCTGACTGCCGCCACCATGGAAGGGATCGCTGCCGCGCCGGCATCGGCAGGGCGACGCTCTACCGACGTTGGCCCAACAAGACCGCTCTGCTCTACTTCTGTGCTGATCAGCTCGCCGAGGTCATCGAGCCGGCAGACACCGGCGACCTGCGCAAGGACCTGTTGACTGTCTTCGAACCCCTGGCGGAGCTGTCTTACGGCGACGGTCCGCTGGCGCTGCTGGCCCCGACCTTCATCGCCGCGGCCGCACACGACCAGCAGATGCGAACGTTCGTGGCTGACAATGTCGTGAGTCGCCGATCCGGTGCGATCGTGGCCTTCGCCGAGCGCGGCAACGAGGAGACCTCCGTCAGGGCGTCAACATCAACCTCACCGTCGACATGATCGCCGGTGCTCTGTCTGACCGCGCCTACATGCTCGGCAAGCCCGTCACCTCCGCATATCGTCCGCAGCGTCGTCGACCAGGCCATCGCCGGAATCGTGGCCGAACGCGGCTCATGACGCAGGCCTGACACCGCGCTTGGTCACTACCGTGTCGCTGATCGGGCGCGCCTGGCACGCGAGCCGGATGTTCTTTCCGGCGTAGAAGGAGCGCCCCTCGAAGAGCTTCAAACCCTTGAGTTCAAGGGGCCCGGGAGGCTCGAAAGCATCGGTGTCGTCGACTTCGATCCAGCAGACCGTGCAGGCGGCCTGCCCGTGACAGATGGTCGGCCAGTGGTAGCCAAGCCGTTCAGCGGCCCGCATCAGTGGCTCGCCACGGCGCACATCGATCGTGTCACTTCGACGGCTCGATGTGCACCGTCGCAACCGGTTGCGGGTCCGTCATGCTCGTATCGCCAGTTGCGATCAGGTTCTTGGTCCCGATTGGAGCGGCGTACGACGCGTGCAGGAGAATCTCACTCCTCACCATGTGCCCGACTTTCCGACACGATCATGTGCCGAGCGCCGAACATTGGGAGCTTCGCAGGCGTCGTATGGCCCGGCGCCGCCTCGCACACGAATGGTATGGCGTTGACCGCTGCCATCGCAGTGCCAACGAGGAGAACGCTCATCACGTCGGGCTCACCGGAAACGCCGGGCGTCAACGGTGGGAGGAAGGAGATCGCGGCCTCGACCCGTGGTTCACCCTCGATCTCGATCCTGTAGCCCTCGGGATCGGTCCACTCGCAGTCGAGTGACGGGCTCATCGTCCAACGGACGCGCAGCTCGACGATCGATCGACCATGCGCATAGCCCAGGTAGGTCCGGGTGACGGCCGCCATCGTGCCAGCGGGAATACGCATCCAGCCGAGGTCGACGTCGCTGAGAGCCGCCGCGGACTCAACGAACGCCTCCTTGTGGTCCAGCTCGACCGCGAGCATGCCGGCGACGAGGTCGAGCGTGTCGAAGAAGCCGGGCAGGTCGGGCGCGAGTTGGGGGGCGCCCCGTCCGGAGTCATCGTCAGAGGGCCGATGCGTCGGGCACGGATCGGCTGCCCGAAGCCCAGTGACCGCCACACGTCAGGGTCCGGATAGCCCGCGCAGTCGAGCGTCTCGACGAGCTTCACGGAGTGGACTCGACGACAGGCTCCGGTGAGCACCCCGGCCAGCAGATTCGCGAAGCCGGGATCGAAGCCCGTGCCCATGAAGGTCGCCCCGCCCTTGCGCGCTGCGGAGTCGAGCCGTTCTCGCAACCCGCGGCCGAAGTTCGTCCCTGTCAGATACCCATTCGACGTGGTAACGACGTTCGCCCCGCTGCGTAAGAACGTCTCCACGATGTCGACGTCGAGCTGCGCGGCCATAAACGACACGCAGTGTGGGCGCTCCGCGAGCAGCACAGCGAGGTCATTGGTCGCACAGACTCCGGTGTCCGCCGTCCCCGCAAGTTGCCCGGCATCGACGCCGACTTTGTCCGGCGAATGAACGTACACACCCACAAGCTCCAGTTCCGGGTGATCGATGATGGCGGCGAGCGCTCGCCGACCCACCTTGCCAGTCGCCCACTGCATGACCCGATAAGGGCCCATATCCCTCCCTTGGCAAGAAGCTCGACGTCGATTCCGTGCGTATCGGCATTTGGATGCCGCTCGACATGAGACATTGTGACTCATAATATGCGGAGATGCTCCAGGGGAACGCATGACGCCCTCCATCACGCGGAGATGACACGGTCCACGCGATCGGCGTATGCGTCCGAATGCGAGGGACGAGAAACCTCCTCGACCTGCAGGCGCGGGTCGATCCACCGGCATGGGTACTGGCCTCTGTTGCCCCGTTCGGAAGCTTCACGTATTCGGGTCCCGATCGGGAACCCGTCCGAAACGCCCAGGCTCGGAGGCCAGGCTGAGGGCGATCGCTTGCGATGGTTTGCCCTCATACGGCACACCGGATTCATTTCGGTATGAACCACGTGATCGCTGCTGCCGCGGGTTGGGCCGAAGGGCCCGGACCGCTGGCGGGAGTGCGAGTGATTGAGGTCGGTGGGATCGGTCCCGCGCCGTTTTGCACCATGCTCCTCGCAGACATGGGCGCCGACGTCCTCCGTATCGACCGTGAGCCCGACGGCAGTCCCCAGGGTACCCCGCTCTTTGCTCGCGGAAAGCGGTCCGAGGCGCTGAACATCAAGACTGCAGCTGGGCTCGAGCACCTGCTCGATCTGCTTGACCGCGCGGACGTCCTCGTTGAGGGATTTCGTCCAGGGGTTGCCGAACGGCTCGGGTTCGGTCCGGACGTCGTTTCTCAGCGGAATCCGGCCCTGATTTTCACTCGCTGCACCGGCTGGGGTCAGACTGGACCCCTCAGCGCCCCCGCTGGACATGACATCAATTTCCTTGCCCTGTCGGGTGCGCTGGGACTGATCGGGCACCCAGGTGAGGCCCCCGTGCCCCCGTTGAACTTGCTCGGCGATTTCGCGGGCGGAGCCATGACCTCTGCCTTCGGAATCGTGTGTGCACTCCTGGAGCGGGAGCGTTCTGGGCTGGGTCAGGTCGTTGATGGCGCCATCGTGGAAGGCTGCGCACTTCTCGCCACCATGTTCCACGAGCTCATCGCAATGGGCCTCCACGATGAGAGTCAGCGTGGGGCCAATGTCCTCGACGGCGGAGCTCCGTACTATGACGTCTATGAGACGGCGGACGCACGGTGGTTCGCGGTCGGTGCAGTGGAACCACAGTTCTACGCCATACTCCTCGATGGTCTTGGGCTGGACCAAGAGGACCTTCCGGATCGCTCCGACACACTGCAATGGCCCGAGCTACGCGAACGATTTGCAGCTGCTTTTCGGAGTCGCACGAGAGATGAGTGGACTGTTGTGTTCGATGGCACCGACGCGTGCGCGACACCGGTTCTGCTCCCTTCGGAGTGCCACGATCATCCTCAGCACCGGGCCCGAAGAACGTTCGTCGACGTTGCCGGCGTTCGTCAACCGGCGCCTGCACCGCGGTTATCCCGCACGCCCGGTATGGTGCGTGAGCCACCGAAGGATCCATGGATTTTTCGGAAGGAGATTAGCCCTGGATCGGCGCTCGGCGACCGGGAGAAATGAATGCACGTCATGAACTCGTGACTGGCTCGACAGGTGCAATTCTGCTTGGGCGGGCATCCGGCACGGCTCGAAGCCCGGGTGACGTTAGAAGGGCCTTTCAATGGATTCTCTGAATGGCAGGTCGACTCGAAGAGCGCTACCCGGGCTCGGACCTCGGCTGGGCGCAGTTCCCGAAGGGAACTGTGGTGGGCCAGCAGCGCACCTACCGCGGTCATGCCAGAGGACGCCCAGACGTGATCTTGACCATGTGCTGCACGGTGAGCGATGACGGGTTCGATCCACAGTGGTCGGGACCCGATGGGTTCTCGATCAAGATCGAGGGTGAACGTCGGATGGACGCCACCCTCCGCCTCGAGCCTCGGAAGACGCCGGACATTTCCGACAAGTCCGATGTGATGAGCGTCTACAAGGTGGGCACTGCCGTGACGGTCCATGCCATCCCGTTCGTCTGTCGCGGCGACCCGGGCGTCATCACGGCGACCGACCTTCCCTCCCACGGAACACGCCGCAGCGTTGTCTGATTGAAGGACTGCCGTGAAAGAACACCGGAACTCGTTTGTCGTCGAGGGCTCGCCAGAACAGGTGTGGAGCCTCTGGTTCGGGATGCTCCCAACGCTTCCGTCGTCTGAGCCCTTTGTCATGGAGATGGACGACGTACGGATCGAGCTCCTCCACCCAGGGAACGGCGTTCACGACGGACTTGTTCGCCATTGTCACTACCCGGTGCCGCGATATCTGCTCTCCCGCGGCATCGCCGAATCCTGGGAACTCGTGACCGACGTTGTTGTCAATCAGTCTTACCGCTACCGGGCGATCACCAAGCCCCCCTTCGCGGTGGCCGAAGGCCGCCAATGGCTAGAGGATCTCGGCGACAACCACACCCGTGTGCACTTTTACGAGCGTTACGAGATCGCCAGCGCCTTGCTTCGGCCTTTCCTCGAAGGCCCAGTGCATCGGACCATCTCGACCCACAACGACGAATTGATCGAGCGAGGCATCCGAATGGGCATGGAGTTCCTCCGCGCCGCCGAGCGCTGAGTCGGATGTGAGACGCTCGATGACGTGCCGGACCAGGTAGTAAATGAAGGTCAGCGTCACGAGGCGAAGGATCAGGGGTGGCGCTCCACCGTGTCGTCAGCCTCAGCGGTAGTGGTGACGGGCCTGGAGCAGGATGTGGCGGAGCGCCTCCGGCCTTCCGACTCCTGGTCAGCGAGGGCGATTTCCGACGGTCGGAAAGCGCCTCCATGGTGGGCACATCCTGAGAACGAAGTCATAAGGCAGTTGTGCCGACGAGTCCCGGACGAGACCCTTCTCCTGTGTCACCGGTGTCGTTCCGGGCGCATGCAAACCTTCGCGGCTGCAGGTGCGGGTGGGAAGAAGCACTGATTCGAGGGATACAAGACAGCCACTGAGGCGTGGGCCATCCTCGACCGCCATCCCCTCGGTCCGGAGGTTCCTCAGCATTCAGTTACCCCATGTCTCGTGAATGGTCCACGAGACATCTGTTGTGGCCGTGAACTACCAACTCAGGATATCGATATGCAAGCACTACTCTGGATCGCCAAAGAGATTGCGCGCGTGAAGAAGAGAGGCCTCGATAAAGAAATCCTCGTCGACCAATTCAGTCCGACTTGTTCATAACAGATCCAAAGGCACTGCCGAGCTGTGACAGGGACGTTGGCCGGCGTCGTGGGCATGGTCGTCTCACTGCCCTCGCCAGAGCGGTGCCCGCCTCTCGATGAAGGCGTTGAGGCCCTCGGTGACGTCACGCGTCGCCAGAAGGCGACGCCCGATGTTCGCCTCGATCTTGTAGGCACCGGCGAGCCCGTTCGGTGCAGAAAGACCTCGCAGCACGGCCTCTTTGGTTGCCTGAACGGCCAATGGCGCGTTGGCCGCGATCTCCTGAGCCCAAAGGGTTGCTCGATCTTCGAGCTCGTCGGCGGCCACGACCTCGTTGAGGAGCCCGAGCTGCAAGGCGCGCTCCGCGCTGACGGTGCGAGCGGTGAGCAGCAGCTCCATTGCCGCAGGCCAGCCGATCTGTCGGGGAAGACGGGCGGTGGTGCCGCCGTCGGCCATCAAGCCCCGCTTCGGTTCGGGTAGCCCGAACGTGGCCTCCGGCGTGGCGAGACGGATGTCGGTCCCTCCGAGGAGATCCATGCCGCCCGCCAGGCACGGACCGTCGACGGCTGAGATGATCGGCTTGTAGACGTCGAGGGTGAGGAGCACGCCATCGGAACCCACCGACATCGGGATGCCCTCGTGCTCGGTACGGCCCTCAGCCGCGAGCCGTTGAGCGAGGGGGAGAAAGTCTCGGAGATCCGCGCCGGAGCAGAACGATCCCGGTACGCCGGTGACGATCGCGACCCATGCGGCGGGATCCGCATTTAACCGTCGCCACGCCGCCGTCAGGTCCGCGAAGTGGGAGAGGTCGAGCGCGTTGCGCCGTTCGGGCCGGTCGATGACGATACGCACAACATGCTGCTCGTCGAGTTCGTAGTGGACGGTCACCGGACCCGTACCGGGAGCTTCTCCCATCCCCGGACCGTCGAGGTCCGAGCCTGGACAGCATTGTCCCAGTCGACGTCCCATTCAGAGAACCGTTTGAACAGCTCTTCGAGGGTCACGCGGGCTTCGAGCCGCGCAAGGTGCGCGCCGAGGCAGAAGTGCAGTCCGTAGCCGAAGCTCAGGTGTCGTTGAATCTTGCGGTGGACGTCAAAGCGGTCGGGGTCGGGGAACTGCCGGTCGTCACGATTGGCCGAGGCGTTGAGGAGCAGCAGGGCGCTTCCGGCTGGAACCACCTCGTCGTGAAGCTCGACGTCGCGCATGACGTACCGTGCCTGGACGGGTGACGGCGGCTCGTAGCGGAGGAGCTCTTCGATGGCGCCCGGGATGAGGGTTGGGTCGTCGACGAGCTGGCGTCGTTGCTCGGGATGATCGGCGAGGAGCTTGCCGGCCCAGCCGATCAGGCGTGCCGTGGTCTCGTTGCCGGCGCCCGAGAGGAGTCCGATGTAACCGAGGATCTCGTCGCGGGTGAGCGTGCGGACGGTGCCGTGCTCGTCGGTGAACTCTGCGGTCAGGAGCTCGGTCATCAGGTCATCGGAGGGATGATCGATCCGCCAGTCGATGTAGACGCCGTAGTCGCCGGCGCCACCTGCGGACATCATCATCGTCGGGTCGGGCATGGCCCCTTCATCGAGGCGCAGGGACCGGTCGATCCCCTCGCGAACCGACTCCTGGTCCTCCTCGGGGATGCCGAGCAGCATGCCGATGGTTCGCATCGGAACCTCCGCTCCGAGATCAGCGATGAAGTCGAATTCGCCCTTCTGGGCCAAGGCGTCCACGGTGCGAGCCGCGAACGCCCGCACCTGTGGCTCGATCGCGGTGAGGCGCCGTGGCGTGAAAACCCGGGTGAGGAGTCCCCGGTGGAGGTTGTGCTCGGGCGGGTCTTCGAAGATGAACACGCCGGGCGGCATGATGGCGCCCGCTTTGATGAACTCCAAGACCGATCCCTTGGCGGAGCTGTAGGCCTGCCAGTCGTGCAAGGCTCGCTCGACGTCGTCGAAGCGGCTGAGCGCGTAGAACTCGTAATTCTCGTTGAAGTAGAGCGGGGCCTCATCGCGAAGGCGCTTCCACACCGGATAGGGATCGGCGTCGATGTCGAAGTCGTAGGGGTCGTAGTAGGGCGTGTCGGTCATGGCACCACCTCAGTCCACAGTGGGTCAAGGGGCAATCGACTTCACCTCGACGTACGCCTCGAGGCCCTCCGCGCCGTACTCGCGGCCGGTGCCGCTGTCGCCGCCCTGGGCACGGGTCCAACGCCCGCCGACAAACAGCTCCGGTTCGTGATCCCAGGTGGGCCTCCGAGCCTCGTCGACGTACGGTGTGGTGCCGGACCTCACCGGATCGTGTTCGGCGTCGAGCGCATCCATCATGAGCTCCGACCCACTGCGGCTTCTCGCGGTCGGAGCAGGTAGAGGATGCAGGCGAGAATCATGTTGGGCAGCTCATACATGGCCAGCCCGACCTGGTTGTACTTCCCGGGGGCGATCTTTGTACTGAACGACAGGTAGGAGGTCTCTCCCTCCGCGACCATGCCGCCCAGGCGGCACAGGGAGAGGCCGCTCAGCGCAAGGACGAAGAAGCCGAGCGCTGAGTCCCGGTGCTTCTCCCGCGTCGCTCCCACGAGCGCGGCGGTCCCGATTGCCATCTGAAGGCCGCCGTACATCGCCCGGACCTCGGTGCGGGCGACGGGAGTTGACAGGTCATACACCTCCATGCCCGGGATCACCTTGCCGGACCACGACTCCGGTTTGATGAGGTTGATCAGACCCCAGGGGAGCCAGAACAGCGAGTTCGCGCCCAGGAATCCCTGCGTGAGTCTGCGGTGCCGCGTTGCCTTCATGGAACCATCTCCAATGAGCTTGGTCGCGTCGGTCGGTACCGACGACGAGCGGTGGTCGTGTGGGTGGACTTGAGACCTGCGGCGTGGCAGAGCTCGGCATAGAACAACTCGGGGTCGTCGTCGGGGATGAGGGCGTGGCTCAGCGCGATCCTGGTGACAACCGTCGCCACCACTCGGCCATCGGAGCCCGGGAAGTGAGGGAGGAGCCGGTCCCGCATGATGGGCATGACCCGGTTCATCTGGTGGACGACGTGCTCGGGCTCGACATCCACAATGCGCCGCAGCGAATAGGTGTGCTGGAAATCGACGATGAAGCGCAGAACGGCCTTGAGGCGTGCGTCGCCACCCAGCCCGACGACCACCTCGGCCATCCCGGCGTCGTACTTGTGCTGCTCGTAAACACCGAACGCCTCTAGGAGGGCTTCCTTCGACGGGAACCAGCGATAGAGGGTCACCCTGGAGACTCCGGCAGTGGCCGCAACCGCCGACATCGAGAGCTTCCGCGGACCATCCCGGCTCAGCACCTCAAAGGTCGCTTCTAACAGGCGTTCGCGCATCGAGGGCGGTTCCGTGTCCTTCACGATCTGTACACTTTGCCATAGATGTGTAATCCTCGCGGACATGACGAATCTGACCGTCCGAAGGCCCCAGTTCCGGATTGACGAGACGGTGCCGTTCCAGTGGCAGCCGGCCAATCCGGCGTTCGGCCTGTTCGGCAACACGTTCACGTTCCTCGCCATCGCCTTCGAGCACTACATCGTCTCGGCTACCCGGCAGGCACAATCCCGCATCACGGACCCCGCCGTCGCCGAGGAGGCGGACGTATTCGTCCGCCAGGAGGCCCAGCACGCCCGGGCCCACCATGCACACGCCAAGGCGATGATCACCCGGTACCCCGGCCTCGGGAAGATCTACACCGCGACGAACGCCGCCTACGACGAGTTGCTCGAACGTGAGGATGTCGAGTTCCACCTGGCCTACATCGCCAACCTCGAAGCGACGTTCACGCCCCTGTTCAAGATGGTCTTCGACAACCGGCACGAACTGTTCGAGGGAAGTGACGAACGGGTAGGGACGATGTTGCTGTGGCACTTCGTCGAGGAGATCGAACACCGCAGCTCGGCGCTCCTCATCCACCACCATGTCACCCCGGACCGTTGGTACCGCATCCGCAATGCCTACAAGGTCTTCGATCACGTCGCCGACATCTACAAGCTGGTGCTCGCAGGGTTCGAGGAGCATGTGCCGCTCGAAGATCGTCACATCTCGACGAAGGCCGTCGGGCCGAGCGGACTGTACCTCTCCGAGCTGCGCGATCGTTTCTCCCTCGGCCGACCGCCAACCCAACCGTCGATGCTGAGCCACGTACCTGGCCGGGACCTACGGCGCATGCTCTGGCGCGAGGCCAAGTCGCAAACACCACGTCATAACCCGGAGGACGAACCGCTCCCCACCTGGGTGACCGATTGGCATGCTGCATACGATTCCGGCGCGGACATCTCTACCTACGAGGGTGCTCACCTCTGAGTCTCGATGCATCCAACGTGGTGCCTCACTTGTGCCGGGAGCATGCAACGTGCGCGAGCGTCGCGGATGCAATTGCTGACGTGACCCGGTGCGGTTGCGGCCCACAGCAAGCAACCGGATCGGCCCAGAGGACACTGGTCGACGCGTCTGGACAGATCGGGGTCTCGACCGGGTGTGCTCAGCCCGTAAGGTCGTCCAGCACGGAAACAATCTCCTGAGCCATCCACCGTCCAGGGCGACGGCCGCCTCCTTCTGATAGCTGCACCAGCACGCCAGCGTCGTCTAACCGCTCGATCAGGTTCTTCACTCCCTGGACCGTGAGCGACAGCCGCCTCGCCGCGTACTGGGGCGTAATCACCGGATTTTCGAATAGAAGCTCAATGAGGTCTGGGAGCCGGCTACGGCTGCCGGTGGCCAACAGGCGATATCGCTCCCGGAGATCCCCGAGCCTCTCGGCCCGGCGGAGGGCGTCCGTCGACTGTTCCTTGACGCCGGCGAGGAAGAATCGAACCCACTCCTCGAGCGCCCCCTTCTCCCGCACTGCCTGGAGCCGCTCGTAGTAGTCAGATCGCCGTCCCTCGAAGTACGCACTGAGGTACAGCAGGGGCTGTGGCAGCAGACCGTCTTCCACGAGATTGAAGACGATGAGCAACCGGCCGAGCCGGCCGTTGCCGTCGAGAAAGGGGTGGATGGTCTCGAACTGGTAGTGAAGAAGAGCGCACTTCACCAGAGGCGGGATCGGTACCTCCGCATGGACGAACTTCTCCCAGTCGGAAAGCGCTTCTCGCATCTCGGGTACCGGCGGCGGTACGAAGTCCGCTGCCTCCGGACGGTTGTCGGGCGAGCCGATCCAGTTGGGAGACGTCCGGATCGCACCCGGATACCGCTCTTGCCCCCGAGCGTTCGCCTGGAGCACCGCATGGACCTCCGACAGCAGGCGCACGGAGAGGGGCAGATCCCCGAGACGGGCCAGGCCGAGGTCGAGCGCATCGATGCAATTGGTGACCTTGCGGATGTCGCCCTGTGCGTTACCGCGCGCCCTGGCGTCGATGACGTCGGACAGGGATGCGTGCGTGCCCTCGATCCTCGAGCTGGCCAGCGCCTCCCGGGCAATGTAGGGCCGCATCAGGATGTGGGGGTTCGGCAGGTGGCGGCCCGCCCCTGCCGGCCGACCCAACGCACGGTCGGCTTCGGACAGGAGAAGGACGGTCTCCTCGGAGAGTGCGATCCGACGGGGAAACGGCGAAGGGATGTACGTGTAGAAGCCGTGGGACCCCAGCGTCTTTACGACCCGGCCGTACGTCGGTACAAACTTGCTTGGGTCCACTGCATGATTCTTCAACGTTACGGGGTCTTTGTTGCAGCTATGGAGACAGGCCCAACGTGGCTTGTGTCATGAGCCACTTTGGCGCGAATCTGGCGGCCTCCCGCTGCCAGTTGCCGACCAGCGACATCGGGAAGTGCACCAATGTCGGTCCGAGTGGAGGCACGGCACTTCGCGATGTCACATTTCGGGCGGTCCGACGCCGCGTACGTGCTTCGAGATCAATGCCCTCGTGCACAAGGAGCTGGGCCGTCGTTCCGAGGCCCATGTCGTCGGCGAGGCACGCCCCCAGGCCGAGATCACCCAGCGAACAAACTCCTTGAACCGGCCTGGAGTACGACGGAGGTACCTCCGCGGCGGGATTGAGCACCTCAAATCGCGGACCGATCACCCATGGCTCAGGTCCTTGATCCGCGTTCGCCGATGGCACGAATGTCATCGACCAGGAACTCGTCCCATTCGAGGTGTGGATATGCAGCAAAGTAGAGATCAGCGGCCTCTTCGGGAGACTCGAATCCGCATTCGCTCCAGATTGCGGTGAGGTCGGTGATGTCGGCCACCCGAGCCGCGAAGAGCTTCATCACGAACACCTGTTGCAGGGGCGCTCCCAGAACGCGAAGCCTGGGGTGGTCGAGTTCAACGGTGCAGGCCAGCCCGACCCGACGACCTCGACACTTCCCTGGACTCGGCCCCGGGCGAACAGGTCGACGTTCGCCCCGTCATCTCTCCGCCCACCCAGCGGTATCCTGGTCCTGTGGCCGTCGTGCGTCCGATCCTCACTGGTGACGAATGGGCAGCCGCCGATGTCGGGGGTTCGCCCACGACTGATGACGTGACCATCACGCTGGATGGACGACGGATCGACTCCAGAGAGAAGGCCCTCGCCTGGCTGGCCGAGATCGAGGCCGATCGTGCTGCCGGCAAGACGGCCGCCGACACCTTTGCCTGAGCGTCACCTGCCCGATATCCACCGCCTCACCGAGGTCCTCGACCGGCACGACGTCGACTACCTGGTGATCGGCGGCGCGGCCACCCAGGCGTACGGTGCCGAACGACCCACCGGGGACGTCGACTGTCTGGTTAGGCGTAGCGCCGAGAACTTCGACCGTCTGGCCGCTTGCATGAGAGAGCTCCACGCCCACCTCCGGGTCGAGGGGCTTTCCGATGCTGAAGCAGCCAACCTCCCGGTGCAGTTGGACGGCTTGACACTCAGTCGGTCACAGATCTCGACGTGGACGACCGACGCCGGGTACGTCGATGTGCTGGTCGACATGGTCAACCGCCAAGGCCACCGGCAGAGCTACGAAGACCTCGAAGAGGCCGCCCAAGTGCTCACTGTCGGAGGTGTCCTGGTCCGTGTTGCCGCCCTGGAGGACATCATCGCCTCAAAAGAACACGCCGGACGGCCCAAGGACGTGGCAGCGCTCCCCGAGCTCTACCGGCTCCGTGACGGTGCTTCCGAGGACACGAAGCCCCACGAGTGACCGGATCCGGCACAGCCATCCTCATCCCATCGATGCGCTTGTGGACCTGGCACTGACGGCAGGCAGGCTCTCAATGAGTTCGCCCGAGTTGGGCACGTTCTGATCCGTAGTTCTGGATCGCCCTTTTCCGCCATTTACCGTGACCGATCATCTTGGCCGTTTACTATCTGTGAACTGGCCAGATGCCGATTTCAGTCTGTCCACCAGCGCCCGCCAATAACCGGCACTTTCCACGTTTGCCGGGCGTATGGTTCTCACGGCGGTTCTCACGGTGGCGCCTCGATCGGTCCGTTACCACCTCGGCCCTCAGCCGATCCCAGAGGAAGATGGCAGGCCGGCAGGCGGCGGACGGTGCCTGCCCAAGCGCAGGTCATCGAGGCCAGCTCGGTGTTACAGCCCCCTGATAGTTAGGTGTCATCGGATACTCAGCGAAAGGAGGGCGAGCCGATGCCCACCACCTACAGCCCAGGGGATGAAGTCCCGAGGGACGGAACCGTGGAGTGCACCCAGTTCAATGGGGTGCGTGACCACGTGAAGAAGGGAAGCCACTTCGCCCCGTGTGATCACTGGGGACAACACAACGGAAAGGGCTGCACCTGGCAGTACGTCTAACCGCGCCCTGGGCCGTGGCGGTGAAGAGTCGTCACGGCCCGAGCCGGCGGGCCGAGTTCGGTGAATGAACAGCCTTAGCCTTGAGCCTGGAAGCATGCGCACCTGGTGCGGACTACCAGCGGCATCGCCGATTGCGAGGACTCTTCGATTAGGGAGGTGCGCTGCGCCCCCCACTGGACAGGAGCAATCAACCCGGGACGGAGAAATAGTCAGCGGATCAGATGCGCAACCCAGGCGGCAAGGAGGACGATGAACAGGGCCCCGAGCGTCGCCGTCCAGCCGAGGGCCAACCGACGCAGGGCTCGGACCCGGAGCGCCCACCACCCGAGACCGATGCCGATCGCCGCGGATATGAGCGGCAGCCACCAACCGTGGAGGAACCGGGTCAACGAGAACGCGTAGGCGGCGATCGCGAATCCCACGAGTGGCTTGATCGCCCAGTCGACGAAGAGGCCGCGTAGAGTCGGCGGGGAGTTGTCGCCTGAGTATTCATCCGACTCGTCCGTTCGTTGGACCAACTCGACCAGATGAGACCACGCCCGATCCACAGTCGCGGCGTCGACGTCATAGCGCCACAGCTCGCCGGCGAGCCACGAACGGAAACTCGATCCGTAGACGAGAACTACAGGATCCTTTCCCCTTCTCTCCGACAGTTCGAACCCCGATCCGTGCTTCTTGCCGCCCGTCCAGAGAACGACTACGCCGGTGATCGGGATCGTCGGAGCCACTGACGAAAACCACCTCTTGACAGCGGAAGTGTTCCGCTGGGCCTGGAGAGCCGCGTTCTTCAGCTCCGACTCCATGAACGTGGGACCGCCCCCCTTCAGCGGCCACGCATAGGCGCTCCACTTGGTCTCGATCACCAGAACGCCGCCGGGACCGATGACGACGTGATCGATGTCCCCCCATCCCTCCAACTTCACGCCGTTTACAAGGCGCCACCCTTTGGCTTCAAGCTCACGGAGGATATGGGCCGTTGCCGTCTCTCCGCTCACACCCATTATCTGTGACGCGGCTCCGGACCATAGGATCGTCATCAAGGCATCGAACCAAAGTGCCGACACCGCCGCAGCGCCGTAGACAGCCCCTCGGTATGCGCCCTCAAAGGTCAGAGCGAGCGGCGTCGCAGCGCCGACGAAGAGCACCACCAGGAGCACCATCGCCCACCAGTACTGACTGATCGTGAAGCTGATGCGCTCCCACGCCCGGGCACGGGCGTACCGAGCGGCCCGGTCGTCGCTGCGAAGGTTCCGCCGCTGGAGCCAGAGCCCGACTCTTTTGTCAATTGGCATCGACACTGCGACAAGGATGGCAGGACATCGAGATGAGCTGTGTCACTCTGGATTCATCGGGATCGAAGCCATCCCTAGAGTCTCGACGAATCGCGGCGGACCGGTCGCCATCGTCATCCACGTCTGTGTGGCGGCATTACTCCTGTTCGACGCACACTACCTGCCGGCAGAACCACGAACTTGGCGCACTGATGTCGCAGCCACGAGAGAAGATCGGTGTCGGACCCCACTAGGTCCCGACGGGGTGCAAAGGGGCAGGACCCGGGGAGTCTCTTACATCCTGGCTTCCGCCTTGGACGGCGCCAGTTCGTATTGGACGACTACGGGGTCGTCCATCTCTGCGTCCTGGTACGCGGCGGGCTAACGTTCCGCGGTGGCCGCACACGCCCAGGACTCAGAAGCTCCAGAGAGCCTCGACCTCACTGAAGATGAGTTCTCCGAACTATCTGAGGCCGAACAGGTTGCCGAGCCGGTTTCGTATTCAGGGACTGATTTCGACGCAGAGGGTCTCGTTCGGAGATTAGATAGAGGCGACCTCGTGGTCCCCAACTTTGGCCACGGTGATGAGACTCTTGAACTGGCCGGCTTTCAACGTGGGTTCGTTTGGCGACGATCCCAGATGGATCGGTTCATCGAGTCTCTCCTTTTGGGTTTTCCCATTCCTGGAATCATGCTGGTCCAGCAAACTGACAAGCGTTACCTAGTCCTTGATGGGCAGCAGCGACTTAAGACTTTGCAAGCCTTCTACCAAGGTGTGCACGGTGGAAAGGAATTTGCTTTAGAAAACGTAGCTGACCAATTCAAGCGGCTGACGTATCGCACTCTCGATCCGGAACAAAAGCGAACGCTAGACAACACGTTCATTCAGGCAACAATTGTTCGAACCGATGGCTCACGATCTTCCCTCGACTCCGTCTATCAAATCTTTGAGCGACTCAACTCGGGGGGAACTCAGTTGACCCCTCACGAGATTCGAATTGCACTCTATCCAGGCCCATTTGTTGATCTTCTGGCGGCCCTCAATGACGATCCTGCATGGCGAGAAATCTATGGACCTACTTCACCCCGACTTCGGGACCAAGAGCTGATTCTTCGAATCCTGGCTCTGTATACTCGTGGAAACGAATATTTTTCACCGCTGAAGAAATTTCTCAATGATTTTCTGGGCGATCATCGGGACTTGTCTCATTTCCCTGAAGATGAGGTCTCCGATCTTTTCCGAAGATCGACATCCTCTCTATCCGAGGCCGGTGCTCGAGAAGTGGTCCGCCGTGCTGGGCAACGAGTAAACGCTGCGTTGGTTGAAGCAGTAGTGGTTGCGTGCATGTCGCGCGCTGCTGCCGGTGAGGGAATGTCGAAGGGAGAGATTGCACATGCACTTGACAACGTAGGCTCGGATTCTGACTTGCTCCAAGCGTCTGCTTCAGGAACTACGTCGGAGGACAATGTCCGTCGTCGTCTTGCCGGCGCTATGGCAGCATTCCTTGGCTAGATGGCCAGATCAACTTGGCCTCCTTCCTCGATTCGGTTAATCGAGCAACAACTAGACCAACTTGCCAGAGCAGTATCAGATCGAGGTCAAAGGCCTGACGAGGAGCAGGTCTGGCTCACTCGATTCTTGGTCGTGCGGGCCTGCGGGTACTTGGAGCAGGCAGTACATCAAAGTGTCGTGGGCCATCTCGACGAATGCAGCGGGGGTACGGCTCGCTCGTTTGCCCTCTCCTGGTTAGATCGGAGTAGGACTCCATCGCCGTCAAACTTGTGTCTCCTGGTCGGGCGGCTCGATCAGATATTGCGGGATGATCTGGAAGAGCTCCTTGACGCGGATGAGGGTCACCTGCGCCATGAGCTGGACCTATTGGTGGGACGGCGTCACCAGATAGCTCACGGCCTCAACGAAGGCTTGACCCCCACGAAGGCCCTCGAAATCGTCACCAGCGCGAAATCGATCGCAGATTGGTTCATCCGGACAATGGATCCAAGTTCGGGTGCCGCATCCCCTAAACGGCGAATCGGCTAATCCGCGGATTCGATGGCAGGGGACAGGCGATTGTGGTCTCTTCGTGGGCACTCTCGACCTTCGTAAATCATTCACCTGGACGCTGCTCTCGCCAACGATACCGTTGCGGGCATCGCTGCTTTTTTGGCGGGCTTGCGCTAAAAACAGTAGAAGTTCGTCTCCGCGAGGTTCACGCCGTCGTGAGTGATCATCTGAACGGCACTTCTAGCCGTTCAGTTATTGCTCACCGGAACAACGCTCTGTTGGTCGATCCACCGAGCCACCGCCACTTGCTCGAAGCGCACAAAGTGCCCAACCTTCACGTACGGGATGCGCCGCGCCGCCACAAGACGGCGGACGTGGCGGTGGCTCGTTCCCAACCATCTGGCCACCCCTTCGATGTCGAGCAGAGACAGAGGATCGTCCGAGAAATCCGTGTCCATCAGCTGTCCCCCTCGTCGCCTACACCCGCACGCATTCGTGGCGGCGGAGCGGTCGGCCTTTCCTCGCGCTCAAAGTAACGGGCGATCTCGAAGCTCGTCCTCGAGGTGCCGAGCGAGGCAGGCGTCCCCGACGCTCAGGTAGCCCGAACCCTCGTAGCGCCACTCGCGGAACTCACCTTCGTCCGGGCCAATTTCCTGATCGTCGGGCTGTCGGTGCGCCAGCCGCCATCGCTGCCGCTCGGCCCGAAGTGCCCCGAATGTCGTCGAGTAGCGCCGGGACTTGGTGAGGAAGTGGCCCCGGAACCCACAGGTGTGGGCCCAGAGCCGCAGCCGGAAGTCGCTCGAGCTCCGGTCGGTCGCCCAGCTCCCATGCCGTCTCCACCAGGGTCCGCAGGTGCTCGGGCAGCCGTCCGTCCCTCGGGTACGCCCGACCGGAGGCGGTGGTCGAGCACCCCGTGCTCGTCGGAGCCCTTCGTCGCGTACTTCGCCAGGTAGGCGGCGGCCCGCCGGCGGCCGTTGTCCGCATCGGCCACCACGGCGGCATCGACCTGGTCGCCCCAGGTCATCCGGCGATCGCCGTCTGCGCCGGGCAGCGGTGCACTGACCTTGCGAGCGGCGATGCGCAGGGCGCTGGCCAGCATGTCGGCGTCGATCCCCTCGGGGCGTCACCGAGCTCGTCGCCGCGGACGTCGGCCCGCACCAGGGCGTGGAGATGGACCGAGCCCCGGCGTTGGAACTCGACCACCTTCACATACGACAGCCGCAGCTGGCGGGCCGCCTCCCGGGCGCTCATGCCCGAGCAGCGAACCGAGGGCCCGGAGGGCGTAGATGGTGGTCCGCCGCCAGAGCTCGGAGACCCCGGCGTTGAACAGCACCGCTCCCTCGTAGTCGTAGCAGTCGGGGCAGAGGGCCTGGCCGAGGGCCTCGTCGGCGCTGCCGTGGCGTCGGCCACAGACGAGGGCCCGCCCGTGGGGACAGCGCGGTCCCCACGGGTGGCAGGTCCCGTCGGGCCGCTGCCGGTGGACGGCCCCGAAGCTGGGGGCGGTGAGGGTGAGCAGGACCGCCGGGTGCTCCGCCGATCGATCTCGGGGACCTCCTTGCCACCTCGCAGGCCCGCGGCCACCAGGGCGAAGGCGTCGCCCCGGTAGAGGGAGGCACAGGGCGGGCAGACCGTCTCCCGTCGGCGTCCCGCACGCCTTCAGCAGCACGCCGTCGGGCAGGCTGCCGGGTGTCGAAGAGGACCTCCGGTCGACCTCGGTCGCCTGGTCCCCGTGATCCGACCGGACAGCCGCACCGGGCGCCGGCAGCCCCGGACGGCCCGCACCTGGGTGGTGAACGCGTCGTAGCCCCCGGGGCCGTTGAGCCGGGCGAGGATCCCGTCGACCACCCGCCGCTCGTCGATCGGACCTGAGTTCGTGGCGGTGCGTCATGGGCCTGTCCCCCGGAGCAGCTCGGCCCGCGTGCCAGCATCGAAGGGGTGGTCCTCGAGCACGAAGCACCGCATCCGCCGCGGTAGCCGTCCCTTCGGCCAGCAGGTAGCCGACCCCCCGGTGCGCCGGGTCGATGTCGGAGGCCGAGTAGCCCACCGTGGCCCAGCCCGCCCCGAGCACGGTGTCCGAGGCATCCCGGGTGGAGCACCGCAGGGCCAACCGGCAGCCGAAGAGGTCCCGGATCGACGTGGGCACGACGTCGGACGCCGGCTTCTGGGTGGCCGCCACCACCACGATGCCGGCGGCCCGGCCTCTGGCCACGATGTCCCGGAGCACCTCGGCGAAGTTCGTCCCTGGCCTTGCACTTGCCCTGGGTGTAGAGGGCCAGCTCGTCGATGACCACGACGATGAGGCCCAGCCCGCTGTCCCGGTCCACCTTGCGCAGGCCCCGCTCGAGGAGCAGCGTGTAGCGCTCCTCCATCTCGGCTCGGAGTTCCCGGAGCACCGTCGGTGGCCTCCTCGATGTCGGCGCCGACGAACCGTCGGGCACACGCCTCCCAGGCGGCCAGCTCGACCAGCTTGCCGTCGAAGCACCACAGCTCGGCCTCCGGATCGAGGGCGGCCGCGGCCACGACCAGGGACAGGGCGTTCGACTTGCCCGCCCCCGGCTCACCTCCGAGCAGCAGGTGGTGACCGGCGAGCTCGAGGACCACCAGAGCGTCGTCCTCGTCGTAGCCGAGGGGCAGGCCGCCCCAGAGGTTGGTCCGCTCCATCCCGATCCACGGCCAGGGGATGGGCGCCCCGGCCAGCGGGTCGCGTTAGGCGACGACGAGCTGGGCCCGGCCGGCCGCCGCATCGGGCCTCCCGCACCCGGACCCTGGCCGCACCGAAGGCCACCGCCAGCGGCTCGGTCCTCGTGGCCAGGTCCCTGGCCGTGCAGCGTGGCGAGAGCACGAGGTCGAGGACCGCTCCCGACGGCGTCGGATGCTGGACAGCACGGCCGGCGGTGCCACGGCATTGTCGATGCCCGCAGCCTCGAACCCTTGGCGTACTGGCGCTCGAGGCGCTCTCGTCCGGTAGAGGTCGACCATCCAGGTGCGAGCGGGGTGGTAGGCGACGACGCCGACGGCGCAGGACCGCCGACGGTGCCAAGGCCGAGTGCTGACCCGATGAGAGCGACCAGGACCGACCCTCGCCACCGCAGTGGCGAGGGTCAGTCCGGTCTCCAGGCGTCGTCCCCAGGCCACGCGCACGAGCCAGCCCACGGGGTCGATGCCGTGTGCTGGGTGGTCGCCCTCATCGCGTGGCGCTCCAGCCGGTCGAGCAGCGCCGAGCACGCCCGACGACGGCGAGGGCCTCAAGCGTCGCGCCCATGACGACCAGCACGAAGGCCGACGGCCACCCCGACGCGAAGAGCGCTCCTCACGACGCCTCCCTGCGCGGCCTTGGCCGGCTCGATGGCGGCGGCCTCGTAGAAGACGCCGGTGCCGCCGTCCTTGGCCGTGAAGGTCGACACGGTGAAGGCCGGTGACGTTGACCGGCGCACCGATGGCCAGTCGCCTTGGGCTCGTTGGCCGTGCGGACGCCGAGGACCTCGGGGCGACCGTCGCCGATCACGACGACCTCGGTGCGGAAGAGGCCTCGCCTTCGCGGTTGGTCCGGTGCTCACCCGTCTCCCGGTCGACGACCGGCCTGGGGCGGTCCCCGCAGAGGACGGTGAGCTTGGTGGTATCCACGGGAAGTGCCATGGGTGGTTCCTTTCTGTTGGGCAGGCCGGAGTCTCCGGCCTGCCGGTGTATGGCCGGAATCTCCGGCCTTTTCCGCGGCGGTCCGCGGAGTCCTTCTGACCAGGGCGTTGCACGCTGTGCAGGGCATGGCAGAGGCTTGTGCAAGGTCGGGCCGCAGCTGGCAACATGGAGGTGTGAGGTCAGGGGCACGGCACGCCGGCGGCGCTTCGGCGTCGCGCTCGTCTGTCGCGGTGCTCGCGGTCGCTCGTCGTCGGTGAGCACGGCGTCGGCGCCGCGCCGTCGGCGCGCAGTTCCTTCCCGGCCCACGCCCGGTGGTCTGATCGGCACTGGGCCCGACGGCACCACGAGATCCCCGTCACCGTCGATGTCGCCGAGGATGGCTCTCCGGCGGCGCGACACTCCCCGACGCGTGCCGGCCTTGCCGGCCGGACAGCCCTACCTCTACGTCTGGCCCTGCACGCCGAACTACGAGTTCGCCGGCATGCCTTCGTTCCGCTCGCCGATGCCGCCGACCGATGCGACCCTCGTGACCGCCGGCGGCACGGTCGCCGGCCAGTCGACCCGCCCGAGCTCCGCATCGACGCCCAGCTGGTACTTCCCGGTGGCCGACTCCATGACCACGGCCACCCTCGCACGGTCGCGACCGTCACCAATTCTCGGCAACGACGCGGCGACTTCATCACCTGGACCTTCAGCCCGCGTCCGATCGCCTTCGTGGCCACGCTGCCCGTGCCGTCCAGTCCCGCAGCTCCGTCCGGCGGACCAGCGCACCGACCGCAGCCCGGATCCGGAGCCGACAAGCCGCTACGCTCACGGCGGGAGCGGCTCGTCGTCGGCGACCGTCGGGGTCGGCGTCGGCGGGCTGGCCGTCCTCGGAGCCGGCGGCGCCGGACTCGTGTCGCTCGTCCGGCGCCGTGCCTTCTACCGTGCCGATCGCGAGGGCCGGGTCGTCCTCGTCCGGTCCACCGCCCTGCGTCGGCCGAGGCGCCGCCCTGCCCAGGACGGAGCCGGCCGGCCATTCCCCGGCCGCCACGGCATCCTCGTCAAGCTCCTCGGCTGGCTCGAGCTCGAAGGCACGAAGCGGCCGGTCACGGCCGGACCCCTCCTCGAGCTCATCGTCTACCTGGTCCTCAACCCCGGGCGGAGCTTCACCTCGGTCCAGCTCCGGGAGTCGATCTGGGGACTCGGCCGCCAACCCATCACCTCCGGCCACCTTCCGCAAGTACATGGTCGCCCTCCGGAAGGCCTTCGGGCCCGGCGTGGTGGTCACCGATCGCTACCGCTACGAGATGACCGAGCGCCGTGACCTCCGACTGGGACCAGTTCCAGGCCGCCCTCGAGGCAGACGATGTGCTGGCCGGGCGTGAAGAGGCCCTCGCCCTGGTGCGTGGCCCCGTCCTCCACGGCTCCTTCGACGGCAAGAAGAACTCGCCGTTCGCGTGGGCGGTCGACACCGCCAACGACATCGAGGACGAGGTCACGACCGTCGCCGTCGGACCTCGCGCTCGCCTGCCTGGAGCATCGGCGATCCCCGCCGGGCGGCCAAGGCGACCACCCAGGGCCTCCTCTGTGCCGAGACCAACCTGCGGCTGCGCACGGTCGACCTCCGGGTGGGAGCCGCCCTCGGTGGACCCAAGGAGGTCGGACGACGCCTTGACGGCGGCCCGGGCGGCGATGGCCGACCTTCCCGCAGCGACGTCGCCGAACTCGAGGGGCTCGCCCGCCAGCTCGGCTGGGCGGCACCGGTGCCGGGCTGAGATCGGGGGGCTTCGGGGTGGTTCGCCATCGCCCGCCAGGCTGCCGATGGGGGTGTTACCTAAACTGTTACCTTTCTCCCTGACCAGGGACTTTGTGGCCTCGCACTCTGCCCGAAATCGGCAGTGTCGCGGCCTTCTCGAGCGCAGGCGCGTGGGGTGCCGAGCCGCCGCTGCCGCGTCAAGTGTCGCTGCGGGAGCCACCGCAGGACCGTCAACGCTTCCAGCCGTTCAGGTGGGTGGCTCTCCTCGCTGGAGCTTCGCTCCCCACTTGACCCGGCCTCGGCGTCACGGCGGTGGGCACCCAAGGATCGACGAGGCCTCGTCGCTCCTCTCTGGAGAGGAGCGCTCGAGGTCATTCGTCCGGGTCCACGGTGGCGGTTTGCCGGCGCCGGGGCCCTTGGACCGGCCGTCTCCGAGGAGGACCCATGGCTCGCATCAGCACTGCATCGCTCAGGCATTCCTGGCGTTCGGGAACGCATCCATCGCCGTATCCGAGGTCAAGGAGCTCGCCCGCCGAGGACACCCGACGGTCGGGCCGAGGAGCTCCTCGCCGAGCTCGGGCTGCCCACTCCCAGCTCCGGGAGCTCTTCGCCGATGGGCTCGACGACGCCGTCTGTGCCCTTGCCCATGACGTCATGGAGCTGGCTTCGCGAACGGCAGCTGTGCTCGAGCAGGCACAGGAACCGACTGGCAGCTGAGCAGGGCAGATTCCCATTTCTCCCATGGATTGCGACTCACGCCGGCGGGACTGCCTGCGGCGCCCGCCGGCGAACCGCTCCTGCGTTCAGGTCGGGCACGGCTCCTCAGGCCAGGCGAAGGTCCGGAGGGTGTGTGAGAACCTTCTCTACGAAGATCTAGTGGCACCGAAATCGGGCCGGAGCCCGGAAGACGTGTCGGGCCTCCGGCGGATAGGTAGCCTCAACCCATGTCATTGGTGCGCTCGAAGCAAAGGGTGGCAGACCACGGAGAAGTGTTCACACCAGCGTGGCTTGTCGAAGAGATGCTTGACCAAGTCAAATCCGAGACTGAGCGCATCGACTCTCGATTTCTGGAGCCGGCCTGTGGCTCGGGGAACTTCCTCCTCCAAGTCCTTCGACGCAAGCTCGCTGCGGTGGAGTTGAAGTTCGCCAAATCTGCCTTTCAGAAGCGCTCCTATGCTCTGTTCGGTCTGATGTGCACCTACGGCATCGAACTCCTGCCCGACAACATCGCTGAGTGCCGTGACAACATGCTGGAACTCTTCTCCGATTACCTGAATCTGGACGATACAGACGACCTTTACCAAGCAGCCACATACGTGCTCTCACAGAACCTGATCCAGGGAGACGCCCTCACAATGCGAACCAGCAAGGGCCATCCAATTATGTTCGCTGAGTGGGGCTACCTCGGCAAGGGCAAGTTCCAGCGGCGCGACTTCCGTCTTGAGACGCTCACCCTGTCGGCGGCGTTCGGTGAGGAAGGCACGCTCTTCGCCGACCTGGGCAGGCACGAGTTCTTTATACCGACAAGGACGTACCCGCCCATGACGCTTTACGAATCGCGTCACGTGCGGGACATCGCCGCCAGCAGACCCGCTGAGCGATACCCCGCCCAGTTCGCGCTCAGGATCCGCAACCCTGACGTGTTGACCTGTATCGCGAACCTGTCCAACGATGAGGTCTTCACCCCTCCAGATCTGGCCAACAGGATGCTCGACACTCTCGCCGAGGCATGGGCAGTCGACAACGACGGCGCGAACATCTGGGCCGACACGAGAGTGCACATTCCTCGATCCGTGTCACAAAGTCCGGGCGTCTTCCTCCGCGAAATCGCCGGCCGGCTCATCGCCGGGCCTCGCAGACCGAGATCCCTGACCTCGAAGAGCGCGTCGATCACATCCTTACGAAGCAGGTCTATCGGCATTGGTATCACCGAACTCACGAGCCTTCATGGCGCGTCGCAGCCTCTATTGCTCCAAGGATGCGCACAGCACCGCATTCCGTTGCCAAGTCGTTCAAGCAGACCAGACGAGGGGAACATTTGGTTCGAGCGGATCGAGCACACCTGGGTCGGCGAAACCGAGAGGGTGCTCACAGTTGGCGACTACGGGAATCAGTCGAGACACTCACCAAAGCAAGTGCAGTTTTGCGGCGCGACCAGCGGACTATGACCGCGGTGACCAGTTGGAGTCTCACGCCTACGCGTTCATCCATACCGATGACATCAAGTCTCGGGTCGCCGAGTTGTTCGGAGACGACATGCAGTTCGACGTCATCATCGGAAACCCCCCTTACCAGCTGGGCAGAGTGGCGGAGATGCCGCGGACAGTTTCGCAATGCCGATCTATCAGAAGTTCGTCGAGGCAGCCAAGGCGCTCGAGCCGGATACGCCGTGATGGTCATCCCGTCGCGCTGGTTGGCCGGCGGTCGGGGTCTCGACGACTTCCGCGCGAACGATGCTTGGCGACCGGCGTGCTGCGTGTCTTGGTCGACTTTCCAGAATCCGTGAGGTGTTCCCGGGAGTGGACATCAGCTGGTGGCATTTGCTACTTCTTGTGGGATCTGATCGTGGAACGGCACCTGCGAGGTCACCAACGGTTTCGGTGGTGTCAGCTGGACCGGCGATGCGCGGTACCTCGACGAGTACGACATCTTTGTTCGCTACAACGAGGCCGTGCGATCTTGCACGTGTGCTCAGCAACGCCCAGAGGCGACATCTTTCATTAGCCTGACTAACCGGTCTGCACCGATTCAGCCATTCGGCTTCGGAACTAACTTCAGGGGTGCGTCAACGGACAAAGGGCATGACAGATCCGGTCTTGCTATACCAGACGGCGGACACTGGATTCGATTGAGCGGAGCTCAATACCACGGAATTTGGCGTGGGTGACCAATGGAAGGTAATCGTGGGAGTGGAGCCCGAGCTGGTGGTCGGCCAGACAAGTGAGAGTCGACTACTACGGTCTCATCGGTAATCCGTCGTTGCCCGCCAGGTACGGCTTGCACAGAGACCTACCTCGTGCGAACCGCTTTGAGACTGAGAGCGAGGCCGTCAACTTCGCCGCGTACCTTCGGACGAAGTTCGTCCGCTTCCTCGTGTCGCTCCGCAACCAATACTCAGCATCTCTATAGCGAGCGATTCGCATTCGTTCCGATCTCCCGATGGATCGCATTTGGACTGACGGTGAGCTCTACGAGAAGTACGGCCTGACTCGCCGAGGAGGTCGCCTATCATCGAGTCGACGATCAGACCGATGGACGGCCGACAGGATGGCAGTGAGCATAGCCATCGAGGAGACTCCTCGCTGCAAAGCCGGAGGCTCGGCTTCGCGATCTACGCGTGGACCCCTGACGATCCGCCTGCCGGCTACGTCGGGTCTGATAAAGGTAGGCCAGACGACGCAGGAAGATGTGAATGAACGCATCCGCCAGTCGCAGGGGCAGATGCAGCAGGCCTACACGTTGCACGTCGATGCTCTCGCCGAGCGTGAGGACGGGACGACGTTCCGCGACAGCGACGTGCGCCAGCGTCTGATCGACAAGGGCTTCGAGAACGTGGTCGTCGGAGCGTCACGCGAGTGGATGCGCTGCTCGCCCGAGGATGTCAAGACCGCGGTGACTGAGCTGCAGAAGGGCTGCGGCTCACTGGCACCCATCACGAGACCTTCGCGATGCGCCGCGAACAGGCCGAGGCCGTCAACCAAGACGCACGCCTACTTCCACTCGATTTGGAAGGAGGACATGCACGCTGTTCCACGCTTTCTGTGGAACGCGAAGATGCGCTTCGGCAAGACGTTCACCGCCTACCAGCTCGCCAAGAAGCTCGGCGCCACGCGCGTGCTGGTGGTGACGTTCAAGCCGGCCGTCGAGGACGCGTGGCAGACCGATCTGGAGTCCCACGTCGACTTCGATGGCTGGCAGTACCTCTCACGATCCTCCGGCAGCGATCCGACGCAGATCGACCCGGAGAAGCCGGTCGTCTACTTCGGCTCGTTCCAGGATCTCCTTGGACGCGACGAGGCCGGCAACATCAAGGCGAAGAACGAGTGGCTGCACGCCGTCAATTGGGATCTCGTCATCTTCGACGAGTACCACTTCGGGGCGTGGCGCGATACGGCCAAGGAGCTGTTCGAGGGCGAGGACGACACGATCGCGAAGAAGGAAACCAAGCTGGAGTATGCGACCGACTTGGCAGGCGTGAACGAGGACCTGGGCGAGCTTTCCGAAGCAGGAGACCGACTTTCTGCCGATCACCACCAGGGCGTACCTCTACCTTTCCGGCACACCGTTCAGGGCGCTGGCGACGGGCGAATTCATCGAGGAGCAGATCTTCAACTGGACCTACACCGATGAGCAGCGCGCCAAGGAAGACATTCGCAGCGAGAAACCCGGCAAATGGAACCCTTACGGCGCGCTGCCACAGATGCGTCTGCTTACCTACCAGATGCCCGACGAGCTGCTGGCGATCGCCAGCGCAGGGCGAGTTCGACGAGTTCGACCTCAACGAATTCTTCGCCGCCACCGGCACGGGACGCGAGCGCGGAGTTCAAGCACAAGATCGACGTTCAGAAGTGGCTCGACATCATCCGCGGTTCCTACGCGCCGACCCAGGTCGACAACCTAAAGCTCGGCATCCAGCGTCCGCCGTTCCCGTACTCCGACGTTCGCCTGCTGCCCTACCTTCAGCACTCGTTCTGGTTCCTGCCGAATGTCGCAGCGTGTCATGCGATGGCGAACCTTCTCGCCGAGAAGCACAACACGTTCTGGCACGACTACCAGGTGCTCACCGTCGCCGGCGCCACGGCGGGCGTCGGACTCGATGCGCTGCCGCCTGTTCGCACGGCAATCGGTAGCGGCTTCGATACGAAGACGATCACGCTCTCATGCGGCAAGCTCACGACCGGTGTCACCGTCCCGCAGTGGTCGTCGATCTTCATGCTGCGCAACCTGAAATCGCCCGAGACCTACTTTCAGGCGGCGTTTCGGGTCCAGTCACCGTGGTCGATCAAGAACCCCAACGGCGACGATCCGAACGAGGAAGAAGTCCTCAAGCCCGTCTGTTTCGTCTTCGACTTCGCGCCGACGCGAGCGCTCCGCCAACTCGCCGACTACGGCATCGGCCTCTCCCCGAACGAGCCCAACCCGAGAAGGCCGTCGAGGAGCTCGTGTCGTTCCTGCCCGTACTCGCCTACGACGGCTCCCACATGACCCAGGTCGACGCTGGGCGGCATCCTCGACATCGCGATGGCCGGCACCTCGGCGACGCTGCTCGCTCGCAAGTGGGAATCCGCTCTGCTTGTCAATGTCGACAATGACACGCTGCGTCGCATCATCGACAACCCCGAAGCGATGGCAGCCGTGAGCGCATCGAGGGCTTCCGTGCGCTCGGCGACAACGTCATCGAGACCATCATCAACAAGAGCGACAAGGTCAAGGACACTCAAGAAGAAGGCAGGGACGGCGACCTCACCGACAGCGAAAAGAGAGAGCTCACCGACGAGGAGAAGGAATACAAGTCCAAGCGCAAGCAGATTCAGGAGAAGCTGATCAAGTTCGCGACCCGCATCCCGGCGTTCATGTACCTGACGGACTTTCGCGAGAACACTCTCCAGGACGTCATCACCAAGCTCGAGCCCGACCTGTTCCTCGCCGTCACCGGCCTGACCGTCGAGGACTTCCATCTGCTCGTGCGACTCAGGGTGTTCAATACCGAGCAGATGAACCAGGCCGTCTTCGCGTTCCGCCGCTACGAGGACGCCTCGCTGGCCTACACGGGCATCGATTCGCACCCGGACCTCACCCACTACGGCCTATATGACACTGTGGTCGCCCGCGACTTCTCCGAGGTGAGCTGAACGCTTCAGGGGTGCGGAAAGATCCACCGGAGTTTGGCGTGTTTCACAGGTTTGTGAAAGATTCCGGACGGCATGACTCGTAGGTGTTGCACTGGAACTCTGCCCACGCACTCACCTGCCCAAGATCCGGTTCTTTGTCGTGGAATCGCTCCGAGTAAGTAAATCACGAGCTCTCTCTCATGGCGGCCCAGTCCATGCATCAGTTATGTTTCCCTTACATGCGGGCAACACCACAAGAGCAAGCAGGCGGCGCAGGCATCAGTGAGGTTTCTGCAGCCTTTGAAAGACTCGGCTGGGGAGTGACCGAGAATGCTCGACACGACCTCGGTACGGACTTATTCCTCGCTGCTCGAGATGAACTGTCTGTTCGATCTTGGCCTAATCGTGGGGGCACAAGTCAAGGCAGGCGCGAGCTACTTCGAAGAGTCGGTTCGCGGCGAATCAGGAGAAGTGGTCGGATGGTGGTTTCGCGATGCCGATCGCTCCCACATCGATGCCTGGCTCGCTCATCGCTTGCCGCACCTGATCATTCTGCACGATTTGGCGGAAGCCAGGTCGTACTGGGTCCAGGTAACCGCCGAAGTGGTCGTATCGACGGGGAAGGGCGCGAAGATCTGTGTGCCGAGAAACAATCTTGTTGACGACGATCACCGCGATGCACTTCTTCAGGTTGCGGCGGAATCCAGCCCCAAGGTTGCCTGGGAGGGAAGCGCATGGACTGGAGCTGATTCGCTCTCCCCTCGAGACCAGCTGCGCTATGCCCTAATAGTGCCGAGACTCGTCGCCCCCCATCCGAACGTCGGGTACGGAGTAGCCGTCACGCCACCTCAGGCACTGGCTCTGCTCATGCAGGCTCGGGTACGGGACCTCATTCGCTTCGCTAGTCAGCACCGTGAATTCCAAATCTCCAGGAGGCGAACGGGTCATCGGATTGGACATGGAGATTCGTCGGAGCACTTGGCCATCGAGTGACGACTGGCAACATCGAACAGTTGCTTGCAGTCAGGTACGATGCGCCCGATCCGCCATCCCGCACGGCCTCCACCGTTGCAGCAGCCGCTGGCCTGATGGAAGAAGGGAGGCCCGAGGAGTCCATTTCGGTTATAGAGGCCCAACTCCGTCGTGATGATGCCGAGCCCGTCGATCACGCCTGGTTGCTCATCCAATTGGCGTGCGCAATGATCGAGGTGGGGCGTGTGGATGAAGCGCGCGCGATCGTCTTCGATGTTCAGGCGATCCGAACCACGCACGCGGACGACATAACCGCCACTGCATTCGGTGGAGTAGCTGCACAACTCCTCTTCAATACCTCAGCCCCGGGCATGGGAGACGTGGGGTACGTGATTGCCAGCTCGGACACCACTGCGGCCTGGTGGAGGCACCAGACAGCTTCGTGGGGTCTCGCGGCACAGTCACATCGGATCTTTAAGACGTGGGCACGTGATCAAACCATTACGATTGGGGCTGATGACGAGACGGTGAATCGCCTCCTCGCTGCGTCTCTTGCCGCCAACCACATAGGTGATCAAGGAGACTGGCGCTCTTTGGCTGGCCTGCTCGGCGAAGACACGCTCATGCGACAAAGTCGGGGCTCCGATCCAGAGGAGGCCTACCGAGGTCTCGCTACGCTTCGCATGGCCGGAAGCGAGGCATCGCTTGAGCTCGCGGTGCGGCGCCTGGTTGCTGACGGTCCTGCTGCTGCCGTCACATTGGCGGCTGCTGATATCCAACTGAACAGTTCGACCCGGACAACTGGTCCCGCCAATCTAACGCTTCTACGTTTGGGTGGAGATGTTCTCGACGAGGCCACCGCGGATCGATCAGTTGCTTGGTTGCTTAACACGGTAACCGACCCAACGGAGTTCGCCGACCGAACGACTCCGTCCTATCTTCTCGTTCCAAAGCTCGTCGATACCCTCGCAGCCGTAGTGCTTGCAGCCTCCCTCGGGTCGCAAAGAGCGGTGGTCAACCTATTGATGAGCATTCCAGAGCAGACGGATCAATTCGTGGCGATGTCGTGGGCGAGAGTCGTCATCGCCCTCCCATCGGAGGCATGGAACGAAGTCGGTGCAGCGGCCGCCGGACAGATCGCTGACCGCCATCATGAAAGCCTTCGTCGCCCACTGCAGGCGGTTGCAGCTGCCCATGATTCGGCGGTGATGGATGCGATCATGTTGGACCTGAGCGACGGCTCGCTAGAAGCCCTAACCGCCGTCGATGACGTCAGTTCTCTGTCACCTGAGGTGGCCGCGGCTGTCATCAGTGTTCTCGTCGATCGGGCTCAAGCGATTATCGATAGCGCCAGAGCCGGATCCCATGGGTTCGGCGGATTCGACGTACCGCTCGGACTTGCGCTACTCAATTTATGGCACCCTTCCGTTGCCCAATGGGAACTCGTACTCGAATTGCGAGAAGAGTCCGCTGTAGCCGGCAATGACAAGCGTGGAGCCTTTCTCGTTCTGGCCTCCCTCGAGCCGCAGATACCCGACAACTTTCGACCACGACTTAAGGACATCGCAACGAAGGGTGCTGACCAAGCGTTGCCAGAGCACTCTCTTTTCATAGGTGATGAACGCGATGCTAAGGGCGCGGCTGCCGATCTGGCGGCCGCTCTCGGAGCCCTTGACGATCAAGATGCCGCTGACCGGATCCTTGATTTACTGGCAGGGGATACCGATCACCGTCAATGGGCAGCACGCCTGGCTAGCCGACTGGCTCGCGTTGAGGACACTGGGGTGCTGGCAGTATTGGCCCAAGACATCGAGCCTCAGGTGCGAGCCGCCGCTGCAGCCGGCCTGTCCTACCTGGTTGGAAGCGCCCAAGGTGGTGCACTTGCGCTTGCAGCACTGCGGCGATGCCTTGAGGACCCGGGAACATTGGTTGCCATGGCCGTGGCCGGAGCAGTATTGGCTTCCAGTGACTTCCGTGGTCCCGCACTAGAGGTATTGGATGCCCTCGCGGATCACCCATCTGCTCTTGTGCGAACTAGGGTGCGAGCCTTCCTTTCCCGATAGTCCCAGCTAGGTAAGTCCGCATCACTTTCAACGCCGTCCCGCAATCGACCTTTGCTCGCAGGCTTCCTGCAGGCTCTATCACCATCATCCACAACACCACTGCATTCCAGACCCTCCGAGTTCGTCAGTGGACGGTGAAATCGCAGATTCCCAGTGCAGCCGCAGCGTCGACTCGGCGTGCGGCAACACTCGACTTGCGCTGCCATTCACCGGCTCGACTCGCAGTCAAACCGGCGGCGACCCGATCGCGAGCAAGGTTTCGCTCGAAGTGGCCGAACATTCCTTCAGTGAGTGGTCGATTTGCTGCGCATGGCTCGCCTTCAGCCATCCGGCGGCAGACGTTGCCTGACAACACCTCCGCTAACGACCAAACTCACTGCAGACCCCTCGCGACATTCGTAAGATCTCGAAAGGCCGACCTGCGCCGCAAGCGATCGCCTATAGCGTCGCAGCTATCATCGTGAAGGACGTATGGTCTTGCGGCCAGATTCCCTACAAATCTGTTCGTGGTTCATGTCCGGACGGCTTCAATCCGATCGAAGGCCACTCCGAAGCCGCGTGACCGCAAGTTCGAGGCAACCTCCCTAAGGTTCACTCGGCTGAAAAAGGGGGAGCGCCTCAGACGGGTCCGACCGGCCCATGATTCGACTACGGCGTAGACAACCTCAACTGTAGAAGCGCTGAAAGCGCGCTCCATCAATCAAGTCGAACCGTGAGCCTTGACCAGATAGATCCCGGATTCTCTCAGAAGCGACCGTTCGAAACTCGATGCTTGACGAAGCAATTCCGCACTGACCAGACCCTGTGCAAGAGGGCGGTCAAATCGCCGATCGAGGTGTCGCTTCACATGGATGAACTGCCGGGTGCTGCTCAGGAGATCACAGACCTCGATGGGCGTTGTGCGTCCCTCGACTTGAACAAGTTTTCGATCGAGAAGGAGAAGATCGCACGCGGTCGCGGCGGCAATGTTGTAGTCCTGTTCAGAGGTCGATGGAGATGTTGCGGGTAGGCCGACGGTGGAGGCTGGAATGCTATCGACATATCGGTTGAGATCCTCGAGTAAGTTGCCGCGAACCTCGAAGAAATCGCCCTCATCCAAAACAAAAGTCGAACCGCCCAGCTCCATCTCTCCAACGAGGCAACGCCAGACCGGCCATCGGTAGAGATCCTGGCCTCCATCATCGACAACGTAGATGCTGCGAGCTCTGAGTATCCGGCGATAGATTGTCGAGCTGGTTGGTTCGAATGAGGCCGTGGAGGTAGTCGTCGAGCCGAAGATCGGGGTGACTGACTGAGCTATGGGCCTCGACCTTGTCGGCGATCGAAGTGAAAACGGAACCCGCTTACCACGTCCCAGTCAACGATAGCTGGCGGAGCCAGCATCAATGATTGGGTGTCCTGGGTACCTAGAGGTCTGCAAACTTTTTGTTCCAGGATCTCGACGAGCCGAGGATCGGCAACAGGTCGGATGTAGTCGATCCAATCGAACGCATCACGATAGTCGTCTTGAGCGTGTGCCCGCTCTATTTGCCGACAGAGAGCCCCAATCTGGTTGAAGGTGTTGTCGGTGCTGAGCGAGAGCGCATCTCCGCCTCCGATTTTCGGCCCCAGGCCTGCGTATCGGCCGGTATGCCGTCGGCCCGTTGGACAGTATCCCGAAGATGGTTGACATCGAATATCTCGAACTCCGAGGTGCGCTTACCTGAAGGCGAGAGCGCAAGATTGCTGAGGACCGGCGCTTGCTGTCGATTGCTCGGATCCGCCCCGTTGCTGCGTTGTCCTGGGATAGAGGAGGTTGAGGGCCGAACGAAGTCCGTAGCCCCGTTCGTATATGTCACTGCGCAAGAGGAAGCGCCCGGCCGGACCAAATGGAAATGCGACATCATTGCGTGCTTTCGGCCACGCCCAATCGGTGGCACCTTCACAACCAGGAGAGCCGAAGGTGCCGCCGACACCCCTATAGACGCTCCAGGGAACTCCGACCGGAGGAAATCGGACCAGTTCGGTGGTCGAGGTGGTGTTGACGCGAGAAAGAGCTGTGCTGTGAAGGACGTCGACTCGATGGGCCCGAAAGTCTTCGGCAGTGAGCGTCGTCGACCACGACGTCCGCAAACTCCGAAACGCGAGCTCTAATCCTGTAACAAGTCAGTGCCTGCACCGCATTCTATTCGTCAAGGACTCGATGACTCTTAAGGTGTTCTCAGTTCGTCGGGCACGGAAGAAGCGGGGCGGCTCCATGACTCGCAGACCTCAATTGGATTCAGGGTCACGGGTCTGGGGTTGAGCGCCGGGTTCGAATCCCTCAGATGCGCCCAATCGGTCAATGCTCATGCTTTCCATCGCTTAGCGAGCGGACTTCCAGCTGCCGAAGCGCTTTGTGATCGTGAGCACCGAAGGTTGAGCTTTGGGTTGTTGATTGCGCCAAGCGTCAGTAGCGGATCCCGTCAATGGACCGCCTCGCAAAAGGGTGCCTGGACGCCCGGTGCATGGCTTCGAGTAGATCCGCTATTGAGTAAGTCCGATTGCCTCCTGACAACGGGCACACCGGCGCGTTGCATGGCACCTGCCAGCTACCAAAGCGCTTTTGAATCGGCGAGCAAACTTGGGGCATCGGGATGACCAGACCGTCGCCATTGCATATAGAGGACTAGGGGTAGTCCGCGCCACCAAGTTCCTCGCAAGGCTTGGATGGGAAATGCGAGTAGCTTAGCTGTCAGTGGATGGAGCCGACCGGCAGGAATGCCAGCCCCATGGGCGACTGCGGGGATGCTGATTCCTGCTTTGGCGAGCCATCTGATATGACGGGACCATGCCAAGGCGGCGCATCTCAGCCCGCCAACGGCTGTACGTGTCGACATTTCACCCAACCATCGTTCCAGATTGCCGCTTGCGTGATGAGGTCACTGGCCATTGCCATTACAATGTCCACTTGCTCAGGTCTAGCCACAAATAGCTGTCGTATCTATGGTCGTCCTCGTCAACGGATAATACGAACGGTTGCGCTCTGGAGATTCATGGTCCCACTCTTTCGGCCGTTACGGCTCAGGCACACGTCCGCTTCGATCCGAAGAGCGCTTCAGCCGATCCGTTCGGCCGCCTCTCGTTGCATCGTGGGCGTCACGTGGCTGTACAGGTTGGTGAACAGTGTTGGGTCGGCGTGCCCGAGCCGTTCCGCGGCCACCTTCGGCGGGACGCCGCTCGCCAGCATCAGCGTGGCACTGGTGTGACGTAGGCCGTGGGCGGTCAGGCGGGGTAAGCCGAGCTCGGTGTGTAGGTGCCCGAGCAGCCGCGACAGATATTGCGGGTGGTAGCGGCCCCCGCCGTCCTTTGTGAACACGTAGTCGCTGTCCTGCCAAGTCGAAGCAGCGAGCCGCTCCTCGGCCTGCAGCTTCCGCTGTCGGCGAGAGCACCCCGACGAGCCCGTCGTCGAGGTCGATCGTGCGCACGGCGTCGCGGCTCTTGCCGGTCGAGGCACGATGTCGTACCCGAGGGTGGAAGCGAACTCGACCACCCGCACCCGCCGGCGTCGAGATCGACGTTGGGCCAGCGCAGCCACACCAGCTCGCCGATCCGCAGGCCGGAACCCGAGCAGGAACGCCCAGATCGGCCAGGTTCGGTCCCCTTCCATCAGAGCGAGGAACTCCCGCGCCTGTTCGGGAGCTCCAGTGCCTAGGGATCGACCGCTTCGGGCGTGGGCCGGGGCGCCTGGACAATCGGGTTGACCGGCGATCAGGCCGGTGCCGACGGCCAGCTTGAACGCCCCAGCCAGCGGCGCCCGGGCCAGGCGGACGGTGTTGCCGAGAGCCTTTGCCGGGCAGCTTGCCGTCTTCCCCATCTTGCGCTTGGTGCCGCCCTCCTTGGTCATCTTGCGCTGCCAGGCCAGGATCATCTCCGGGGTGACGTCACGCACCCGTTCTGTGCCCGAGGTGCGGACGGACGTAGTCGTCGGCGTAGTGCCGGTAGTCGAAGCGGGTCTTGGCCGACAGCCGCCCGTCGGCGTCGATGCCGTCGAGATAGAGGTCGAGAAGCTCGTCGACTGTCATCCCACCGGGCACCGGCTTGAGCTCGACCTCGGTCCACCTTGGCGAGGAGCTCCCGCCGGGCCTTGCCGGCGTCGGCCGCGGTCGCGGAAGCCCCGCCGGGTGATCTGCTCTCGCCGGCCCGTCACCGGGTCACGGCCCGAGGGTGACCTTCAGGTACCAGCCGCCCCTGCCGTCCGGGTAGACGCCTTCGGGCTTCTTCGGCACTGCGACCACCTCCGTGAGAACCGTCTGGTTCTCACGAGGTTCTCACGGGGCATGTCTCAGGTCAACGCCTCCACCGAAAATGCCTCTGAACTGGACTTCTCTGCGCGCTCGGAGGGATTCGAACCCCCAACCTTCTGATCCGTAGTCAGATGCTCTAGTCCGTTGAGCTACGAGCGCAGTCGCCACGGACCTCGAAACCGGCCCGGAGCAGGGAGCCATCGTACCCGACCCCGGACAGCCGCCAACGAGCCGGGACCGATCGGGTACAGCCCGACGCGGACCCCACCGACCACCCACGGATCCCCGGCGCCCTCCCCACCCGTGACCACCCCGACACCTCCGCAGATTCCCAGGTAGACCGCCCCTTCACCCCTCAAGTTGCGACCCCTCGGGCCGACAATTCCCGTAGCGGATGGAACACGTGACATAACGAGGAGCCACGAACAGCATGGCGACGGAAGAGGTCCATGGGTCGACCTGTCCGTCGATGCTGCCGTCCCTGAGGTCGGCGCCGTCGCTCAGCGCGCCCACAAAGGCCACTCCGAAACAGCCGACCGGCGACCGCCCCCGCCTCTCCCAGGGAGCCCGCCGTGTCTGAGACCCACTTCTTCCACGACCTCATTGCCGTCATGGAGATCGCCGCCCTCGTCTTCGCCGGCTTCGTCGTCCTACTCGCCGTCGTCCTGGTCGCCCTCAACCGCCGCAACCACAGCCGCCGGCGCCACCGTGCCCGTCTGACCGAGCGCTGGCGGGCGTACTTCATCGACGCGGCCGCCCACCCGTCCGGCAACGGCGCCCCCGTCGACAACGCCGCCAGGCCGGCCGCCCTGACCGTCGATGCCGACCGCTACGAGGTCCTCCTCCTCTTCGTCCGCATGTACTCCGAGTACGAGCAGAGCCCCGCCTACCGGGCCGAGCGCCAGCAGGCCATGGTCAAGGCGGCCCGCCGGGCCGGCCTCGAGGGCTTCGCCATGCACCTGTTGCGTACCGGCGACGACATCGACCGGGTGGCCGCCTTCCACGCCCTCGGCCTCTTCGGCGCCGTGGCCGCCTCCGTCGAGGCCCGCACCCAGATGACCAACCCCGGCACCGAGCTGTCGAGGGCGGCCGCCCACTGCCTCCTCCGGCTCGACCCCCTGGCCATCGACGTCGTGCTCGAGCAGGTGCGGGCCCGGCCCGACTGGGAGCGGACCCGGGTCGAGGCCATGCTGCGCGAGGTGGGACCCGGCACCATCGACCCGGCCCTGTCCGCCACCGTGGCCCGGGCCACCGACAGCGGCGACAGTGCGTCGGCCGCCCGACTGCTCAGCTTCACCCGCTGCTGCAGCCCGGACATCGCCCGCGGCATCTGCCACCGCACCCTGGCCTCCGCCGGCGACCCCGAGCTCCGGGCGGCCGCCCTGCGGGCCCTGGGCGAGGTGGCCGCGCCCGAGGACGTCGTCGTGGCCCGCGAGTACGCCACCAACCCCGACGCCTACGTGCGCCTCGGCGCCCTGCGCGTCCTGCGGAAGGTGGCCACCCCCGGCGACGTCCACATGCTGCTGGCCATGACCTCCGACCTCAACGCCTGGGTCCGCCGCCGGGCCGCCCAGGTCCTCGTCACCATCGGCGACACCACCACGCCCGCCGGCCAGACGGCCGGCATGGCCGCCCATCCCGACCCGTACGCCCGCGACGCCATCGCCGAGGCCGCCGCGGCCACCCGCTTCGCCCGGCGCACCGACGAGGCGCCGCGCCGGCCCACACCCCACGACACGCCGGAGTCCCGGTGACCCCCCTGGCCGAGCCCTGGGGCTCGGTGGTCCTCGCCGTAGAGCTCGTGCTGTTCGCCTACTTCGTGGTGTGCAACGGCGTCTACGCCTTCACGGCGGTGACGGCCATCATCCACCTGCCCCGGGCGGTCAAGCTCCGCCACGCCGACCCGGTGCGCACCTCCTACTCCGAGCTCGACCTACCGGTCAGCATCATCGTGGCCGCCTACAACGACGAGGACCTCATCTTCTCCACCGTGCGCTCCCTGCTGGCCCAGGACTACTCCCAGTTCGAGCTCATCGTCGTCAATGACGGCTCCACCGACCACACCCTCGAGCAGCTGAACGAGGAGTTCGAGCTCGATCCCTACCCGGGCGTCTACCGCGACACCCTGCTCACCGAGGACGTCGTGGGCATCTACCGGTCGATGGCCCACCCGTCCCTCATCGTGGTGGACAAGGTCCACGGTGGCACCGGTGACGCCCTCAACGCCGGCATCAACATGTCGCAGTACCCGCTCATCTTCGCCGGCAACGTCCTCTGCCGCTACGAGCGCACGGCCCTGCGCACCCTGGTCGAGCCCCTGCAGAAGGACGTGCATGTGGTGGGGACCGGCAGTGCCAGCGGCGTCATCGGCGCCCGCGTCCTCGGCGACGGCCCCGAGCAGCCCTCCCGCCGAGTGCCCTCCCACTTCCTCGAGCGTCTGCAGGTGGTCGAGTACCTGCGGTCCCTGCTGGTCTCGCGAATGCACTGGGCGCCGTTCACCGCCCACCCGGTGGCGGGCCGGACGAGCGGGTTGTGGCGCAAGCAGGTGGTGGTCGACGCCGGCGGCTACCGGGTGGGCACGGTGTGGGAGGAGCTCGAGCTGACACTCCGGATCCACGCCATGCTCCAGGCCCGCGACGTCCCCTACCGAGTGGCCTACACGCAGAACCCCATCTGCTGGACACGCGTCCCCGAGTCGGGTGTCGAGCTGTTCCGCCAACGCCGGGGCTGGGCCCGGGCCCTGTCGGAGTCGGTCACCCTCCACCGCCGTTTCGTGCGCACCCAGAAGGCGGCCGGCACGTCGTCGACGTCGCTGCCGCTGCTGCTGAACTGGCTGGCTCCGCCGGCCGTGCTGGTGGCCGTGGCCTTCTCCATCTGGGGGATGGTCGGCAACTTCTTGTCGGTGCAGAGCCAGCTGGTGCTGCTGGCCCTGGTGGTGCTGCTCGCCCTGCAGCAGTCGCTGGTGGCGCTGCTCAACGACCAGCTGGCCTACGACATCTACGGCGAGGGCGTCACCTGGTCGCTCTTCAGCGCGGCCGTGGCCGAGACCTTCGGCTTCCGCCAGCTGGTGTGGTTCGCCGGCCTGGTGGGCATGTCGTCCTGGGTGTTCCGGCGCCCGGCCCGGCCCCGCACCAGCTGACGGGCGGAGCCGAGGTACCTGACGGTCCGTCAGATATCATCGGAGCGTGACCCCACCAGCCGATCGTTCTGCTCCGTCCGGCCCGCTCGCGGGCATCCGCGTCCTCGAGTGCTCGGCCCTGGGCCCCGCCGCCATCACCATGCCGCTCGTCGACCTGGGCGCCGAGGTCATCAAGGTGGAGCCGCCGTCCGGGTGACTACATCCGCGAGATGACCTGGCCCATCGTCGAGGGCGTCTCCCTCATGCACCTCCACGTCAACCGGGGCAAGCGGTCCATCGTCATGGACCTCCGGCAGCGACGAGGACGTGGCCACCTTCAAGGCAGCTGGCGACCGAGTGCGACGTGGTGGTCGAGGCCATGCGTCCCGGCGGCCTGGCCCGGCGAGGGGTGGGCTACGAGCAGCTGCGCGGGCTCAACCCCGGACCTCGTCTTCTGCACCATCTCCGGCTACGGCATGACCGGTCCCTACCGCGACCTGCCCGCCCACGGGGTGGCCTTCGACGCCTGGGCAGGCATCGTCTCGCCCCAGGTCAACGACGAGGGCTTCTCCTACCTGCCCGAGCACGCGTCGATGGGCATCCACGCCGGACCGCTCTTCGGGGCCCTCGGCATCCTGGCCGCCGTGCTTCGGGCCAAGACGACGGGCGAGGGCTCCTTCCTCGAGATCGCCCAGTCCGATGCGGCCGCGGCCATGGACTGGTACCGGAGCGAGACGTGGAAGGCGTACGAGCGCCCCGAGTCCGAGGTGACCGGCAACAAGGCCGACGACTACGAGCGCCGGGCCCCGGGCACGGCCGGCATGATCGAGGGGGTCCGCTACCAGGTCTACGAGGCCTCGGACGGCCGCCACGTCCTGTTCATGGCCTCGGAGCAGGCCTTCTGGAAGAACTTCTGCGACGCCGTCGGCCGCCCCGAGCTGTTCGAGAAGTGGCCGGGCTCGAAGTTCGCCGACCACGCCCGGGGCAACACCGAGCTCCGGGTCGAGCTGCGCGACATCTTCCGCACCAAGACGGCGGCCGAGTGGATCGAGTTCGGCGTCACCGCCAACGTGCCCCTCGGCCCGGTGAACTCCCCCCGGACCATCGCCGAGGATCCCCAGTTCAAGGACCGCTTCCACTGGATCCCCGAGGCCCGCCTGGGGGCCGACGAGCTGCCCACGCCGCTCAAGTTCGTGGGCGAGGAGCTGCCGCTGCCCGAGAAGGCCCCGACCGTCGGCCAGCACACCGACGAGGTGCTCGCCGACGTGCTCGGCTGGGACGGGGCCCGCATCGCCGAGTCGCGGTCCCGGGGCGGCCTCGGCGGCCCGGCCGCCGGCTGAGACCGGTCGGCACCGGTTTCTGACGGTCCGTTAGAATATTCCGATGCCCCCGGCCAAGACCCGCGTGCCCGCCATCGACGGCTGGTTCACCCTCGACGGCGAGGCCCCGGCCCTGCTGGGCTCGAAGTGCACCTCGTGTGGAACCTTCGCCTTCCCCCGCGAGGCCACGTACTGCCGCAACCCCCAGTGCACCGGGACCGAGTTCGACGAGGTCCCCCTGTCGCGGACCGGCACCGTCTGGTCGTACACCGACGCCTGCTACCAGCCGCCGGCGCCCTATGTGGCCGCTGATCCCTACGTCCCCTTCGCCCTGGCCGCCGTGGAGCTGGCGGCCGAGCAGATGGTGGTCATGGGCCAGGTGGTGGCGGGTGTGACCGTCGACGACCTCGCGCGTCGGCACCGAGGTCGAGGTCGTGCTCGACACCCTCTACGAGGACGACGACCACGAGTACCTGGTGTGGAAGTGGCGCCCGACGTCGGGGCCGGCCGCCGGTGCCGGGGGGTCGACCGGTGCCTGACGACAGGCGGGTGGCCGTCCTCGGTGCGGGTATGCACCCGTGGGGCAAGTGGGGCCGCAACTTCGTCGAGTACGGCCTGGCCGCCGCCGGTGACGCCCTGGCCGCCGCCGGCCTGCGCTGGCCCGACGTCCAGTTCGTCTCGGGGGCCGACACCATCCGCAACGGCTACCCCGGCTTCGTGGCCGGGGCCACCTTCGCCCAGGCGCTGGGGTGGACGGGGGCCCGGGTGTCGTCGTCGTACGCGGCGTGCGCGTCGGGCGCCCAGGCCATCGCCAACGCCCGGGCCCAGATCCTCGCCGGCCTGTGCGACGTGGCCCTGGTGGTCGGGGCCGACACCACGCCCAAGGGGTTCTTCGCCCCCGTCGGCGGCGACCGTAGGGACGACCCGGACTGGCTGCGCTTCCACCTGATGGGGGCCACCAACCCGACCTACTTCGCCCTCTACGCCCGCCGGCGCATGGAGCTCTACGGGGCCACCGAGCAGGACTTCGCGGCCGTCAAGGTGAAGAATGCCCGCCACGGCCTGGCCAACCCCAACGCCCGCTACCGCAAGGAGGTCACGGCCGAGGAGGTGCTGGCCTCCCCCATGGTGGCCGACCCGCTGCGCCTCCTCGAGATCTGCGCCACCTCCGACGGGGGCGCCGCCCTGGTGCTCACCTCCCTCGACTTCGCCCGGCGCCACGGGGCCGGCCGCGACCCGGTCACCATCGACGCCGTGTCCACGGTGACCCCCCGCTACCCCCAGACCGTCATCGAGATGCCCAACTTCGCCACCGACTCGGCCGTGACCGTCGGGCGACATCGGCCCGGGGTTCAAGCGGTCGGTGGCGCTGGCCGCCTACGAGGAGGCCGGCATCGGCCCCGAGGACGTCGACCTGGCCGAGGTCTACGACCTGTCCTCGGCCCTCGAGCTCGACTGGTACGAGGACATCGGCCTGTGCAAGCACGGCGAGGCCGAGCGCCTGCTCCGCGACGGCGACACCGCCCTCGGGGGCCGGGTACCGGTCAATCCGTCAGGAGGCCTGTCGTGCTTCGGCGAGGCCATCCCGGCCCAGGCCATCGCCCAGGTATGCGAGCTCGTCTGGCAGCTCGAGGGGGCCGCCGAGGGGCGCCAGGTCGAGGGGGCCAGGGTGGGCATCACCGCCAACCAGGGCCTGTTCGGCCACGGCTCGTCGGTGATCGTCAGCCGTTGAGCAGCACGACCTTGCCCAGCTTGCCGCCGGCGGCGAAGCGCTCGTAGCCGAGGGCGGCCTCGGCCATCGGGTAGGTGGCCTCGACGGGCACGGTGAACCGCCGGGCGCCCAGCGACGCCACGGCCGGCTCCATGCGGGCGGCCACCTGCCGCTTCTCCTCGAGGTCCCGGCTCCGGAGCATCGAGCCGGTGAGGGTGGACCGGGTCGCCATCACCCGCAGCAGGTCGAGCTCGACCCGGGCGCCGCCACCGCCCACGCCGATGACCACGATGCGGCCGTGGGGGGCCATGGCCGACTGCACGGTGGTGAGCGACGCCGCCCCGATGAGCTCGAGCACCACGTCGTAGGGCCCGCGGCCGGCGGCGTCGGCCGGCACCACCACCTCGTGGGCCCCGAGCCCGGCCACGGCGTCGTGCAGGCCGGTGTCGCGCACCGACGCCACCACGTGGGCACCGGCGGCGGCCGCCAGCTGCACGCCGGCCACGCCCACCCCGCCGGCCGCACCCGTCACCAGCACCCGCTCACCCGCCTGGAGGCGGGCCTGGGTGAACAGGGCGTCGTGGGCGGTGGTGAAGGCCTCGGGGAAGCCGGCGGCCGCCGGCCAGTCCACGCCGTCCGGCACGGCCAGGGCCACGCCCTCGTCGACCACGGCCAGCTCGGCCTGGGCGCCCCCACCGACGAGCGCCATCACCCGGTCGCCCACGGCGAACCGGGTGGCCACCGACCCGCTGGCCACCACCTCGCCGGCCAGCTCCATGCCCGGGATGTCCTGGGGGTAGCCGGGCGGCGCCGGGTAGAGCCCCTGGCGTTGCAGGAGGTCGGCGGCGTTGATGCCCGCGGCCCGCACGGCCACCAGCAGCTCTCCCCTCCCCGGCACCGGATCGGGGTACTCGAGCCACTCGAGGTCGACGGTCCACGATGGTCACGGCGCGCATCGTGACAGGCTACGCGTCGGCACCGCGAGCCCGGCCGCGGTCACACGCCCCCGGGGCGGCCCGTAGGCTCGCGGCGAGGAGGTAGGGGTAGATGGCGACCACTGCGGGCGGGGACGACGTGGCGGACGGGCGGGCGGCCAGGGCCGCCGCGTCGGCGTTCGGCCCGGGCGGTGCCGACGCCGACACCGACGGGTTCGCCGAGCCCACCGCCGGCATGGTCCTCCACCGGGTGCTGGCCCGGGCGGCCCGCTCCTTCCTGCTGAACGACCTGCCCGGGGGCGAGCCCGCGGGCCTGGCGGGGGAGCCGGTGTCCATCGGGCTCGCCCGCCTTCCTGACGGCCCGCACCCCCACCGCCGGGCCACCGACGTGGGCCGCGTCCACCAGAGCCGGGTGTCCATGCGCCGCATCCGCTCCAACCTGCGCACCTTCCGACTGGTCGTCGACCCGCAGTGGGGCACGTGCCTGCGGGCCGAGCTGTCCTGGTACACCGACGTGCTGGGCGAGGCCCGGGACCTCCACGTGCTCCGCGACCTGCTGGCCATCTCGGGCCCGCTGGTGGCCGACGAGGAGCTCGTCGACCCGGTGCTGACCCGGTTGGACGTCGCCATCGAGGTGGCCGACGCCCGCGCCCTCGAGGTGCAGGCCTCCGACCGCCACGCCCGGCTGGTGGCGGCCATGGTCGAGCTGTGGGAGGGCCCGCCGTTCACGGCCAAGGCCGACCGCCCGGCCGAAAAGGTCCTCATCCCCCAGCTCAAGCAGACCTGGCGCGACATGCGGTCGGCCGCCCGGGTGGCCCGCAAGGACTCCTCCGACGCCAACCTCCACCTGCTGCGCATCCGGCTGAAGAGCCTGCGCTACGGGTGCGAGACGGCGTCGCTGGTCGAGGGGGGCCCGGCCCGCAAGACGGCCAAGGCGGCCGAGTCGCTGCAGACCCGCCTGGGCGACGTCCACGACACGGCCGTGGCCGTCGGGTGGCTCCGGGCCCTCGGCACCGACCGGCCGGGGATGGCCCCGGTGGTGGAGAAGCTGGTGCTGCTGCAGGAGGCCGCCGGCGTGGTGGCCCGCAAGGGCTGGCGGAGCGACCTGAAGGAGGTCGAGCGCCGCTGGCGGCGTTGGCACCCGTAGGCGGCGCGCCGGCGAGCGCGCCTGGCCGGCGTGCCCAGCCGGCAGCGCTACCCGGCGGCCCGCACCCCGGCATGCTCGCCCTCCCACAACTTGATGCCGCCGAAGATGCCGGCCGTGTTGTCGACCACGGTGACGTCGTCGGGCAGGGCGGCCCGGTCGAGGCGGCGGGCGTTGCCACCGCCGATGTAGAGGTGGTCGAAGAAGGTCAGGGCCCGCATGTTGGCGATGGCCCTGTGGACCCGCTTCAGCCAGCGCTCCTCGCCGACCTCCTTGCGGGCGGCTTCGCCCACCTGCTCGTTGTAGGTCTCGCCCTTGCGGAAGGGCTGGTGGGCGATCTCGAGGTGGGGCATGAGCAGGCCGTCGTAGAAGAGGCCGGAACCGAAGCCGGTCCCGAGGGTGATCACCAGCTCGAGGCCCCTGCCCTTGACGACGGCCGCGCCTTGGACGTCGGCGTCGTTGGCCACCTTGGTCGGCAGCTTGAACGCCTTTGCCAGCGCGCCCACCAGGTCGAACTTGTGCCAGTGGTGCTGGAGGTGGTGGTCGACGAGGGTGCCCGGGCCGCCCTTGGTCGAGAAGTGGGGCGCGCTGAGCACCAGACCGTCGCGCACCATGCCCGGGAAGCCCACCGACGCCCGGTCGGCCTCGGGCAGGGGCGACACCAGCCGCTTGAGATCGGTGACCAGCTTGGTCGGCGGCATCGGGTAGGTGGTGGGGATCTTCACCCGGTCGGCCACCATGATGCCGGTGGCGTCGAGCACGGACGCCTTCAGACCGGTCCCCCCGACATCGACCGCCAGGGTGAACGGGTGGACCGGCTCGGTCCTGAGGCCGTCCACGTCGGTGTCGATGACGGGGACCTCCTCGGGATCGGGGCTGTCGGTGGCGTCGCTCATGCACGCCACGCTACGTGCCGCGGGTGGACGGCGCGCGCCGATCACGGCGCCCGCCGCGGCCGGCCATGCGCCCATCGACTTCCGGCGGACGCCCCGGTAGCGTCGGTCGGCGACAACCGAGAGCCGAGCCAGGAGGCCCCCATGAAGTTCATCCAGCTCATCGAGTTCAAGACCGGTGACATCGACGCGTTCAACAAGATGCTCGACGAATGGACGGCCAAGACGGCCGGCATCCGCACGGCCACCAAGGGGATGCAGTGCAAGGACCGCGACAGCGACCGCACCTACATCAACATCGTCGAGTTCCCCTCCTACGAGGCGGCCATGGAGAATTCCAACCACCCCGAGACGGCCGAGTTCGCCGCCCAGCTGGCCAAGCTGTGCGACGCGCCCCCGACCTTCCGCAACCTCGATCTCGTCCGGGTCGAGGACCTCTAGCGCGACACCGTTCCGCCACCCGGTGCCGGCACCGGCACCGGCACCGGGCCGGCCGCACTAGCTTTCGGGCCCATGGCTGCGGAGCTGTGGGCGGGTGACGCCTGCTCACTGGTGGACGCCTACCGCCACGGCGACCTGGCACCCACCGAGGTGGTGGCGGCCTCCCTGGACGCCATAGCGGCCAGCACGCTCGGTGCCTTCAGCCACGTCGACGGCGACGCCGCCCTGGCGGCGGCGGCCACCGCCGACACGTCGCGGCCGTTCGGCGGCGTGCCCGTCGGCATCAAGGAGCTCGACCCGGTGGCGGGCTGGCCCTTCACCGAGGCGTCGGTGGTCTTCGCCGACCGGGTGGCCGACGTCGACACCACCATGGTGTCCCGGCTGCGGTCGGCCGGGGCCGTGCTCGTCGGCCAGACCACCGCCCCCGAGTTCGGCGGGGTCAACCGCACCAGCTCCACCCTCCACGGCGTCACCCGCAATCCGTGGGACCCGGCCCGCACCCCGGGCGGGTCCTCGGGCGGCTCGGCGGCGGCGGTGGCCGGCGGGCTCGTCCCCATCGCCTCGGGCAGTGACGGCGGCGGATCGATCCGCATCCCGGCCGGGTTCACCGGCCTGTTCGGGCTGAAGGCCACCTACGGGCGCATCCCCCGCGGGCCCCGCACCCTCCAGCCGCCGCTCACCATCACCCTCGGCTGCATGGCACGCTCCGTGCGCGATACGTCCCGGTGGTTCGACGCCTGCAACGGGTGGGACGCCCGCGACACCCTGAGCCTGCCCCCCGTCTCGGGGTGGGAGGCCGGGCTCGACTCGCTCGACCTCAGGGGCCGGCGGGCGGTGGTGGCCGTGGACCTGGGTGCGGCCGTCGTGCGCGGCGAGGTGGCCGCCCTGGTGGTGGCGGCGGCCGAGGCGCTCATCGCCGATGCCGGCCTGACCCGGGTCGACGTGGCCGTGTCGCTGCCACCCGGCGGAATGGAGTGGGCCATGTCCAACCTCGTCGGCCTGGCCGGCGAGCTCGGCGACCGCTACCCGGCCTGCACCGACGACCTCACACCCGAGCTGCAGCTGGCCATGAACATCGCCACCCACAACTACACCCTGCGCACCGCCGGCGACACCGAGCAGTACCGGATCGGGCTGAACGAGGCCATGGCGGGGATCTTCGACGAGGCCGACGTGGTGCTGGCGGCCACCAACCCCGACGTCGCCTTCGACGCCGAGGGCATGATGCCCACCGTGATCGACGGCGTCGACCTCATCCGCGAGCACGGCTTCGAGCGCGCCCTGGGCAACAACGGCGCCCTCACCATCCCGGCCAATCTGACCGGCAACCCGGCGGTGTCCGTCCCAATCGGCACGCTCGACGGCCTGCCGGTCGGCCTGCAGATCATCGGCCGCCACCACGAGGAGCCGCTCCTGCTCGACCTGGCCCGGGTGGTCGAGCGCGAGCGTCCGTGGCCGCTGGTGGCCCCGGGCGCGCCCCGCTGAGCCACCTGTCCCGACCGCTCACGACCACCTCGAGAAGGGAACCCCATGCGCCTCGACCTGTGGATGGCCACCGCCAGCCCGTTCGCCACCGCCGAGGTGCTGGCCACCGTCGGTGCCGAGGCCGAGGCCCGCGGCTACGGCGGCATCTGGGTACCCGAGCACGTGGTGCTGTTCGACGACTACGCCTCGGCCTACCCCTACGCCGAGGACGGGCGCATGCCGGCGCCGCCCGGGACGGGGATGCTCGAGCCCCTGACCACGCTGTCCTTTCTGGCCGCGTGCACCTCCACGGTGCGGCTGGGGACTGGCATCATGCTGCTGCCGCAGCGCAACCCCGTCTACGCGGCCAAGGAGGTCGCCACCCTCGACTGGCTGTCGAACGGCCGGGCCGACCTCGGGGTGGGCGTGGGCTGGCTGAAAGAGGAGTTCGACGCCCTGGGCGTGCCCTGGCCCCGGCGGGGCGCCCGCACCGACGAGTACCTCGACGTGCTCTCCACCCTGTGGTGCGACGATCCGTCGTCGTTCGACGGCGTGGTGACCTCGCTGCCGCCGTGCTCGATGTTCCCCAAGCCGGTGCAGTCGCCCCATCCCCCCGTCTACATCGGGGGCGAGAGCGACGCCGCCCTGGCCCGGACGGCCCGGGCCGGCCAGGGCTGGCTCACCTTCGGGCGCACGCCGGACGAGGTGGCCGCCCCGCTGGCCCGGCTCACCGAGCTGCTCGAGGCCGAAGGCCGGTCCCGGGACGAGGTCACGGTGACGGTGTGCCCGTACTTCGCACCGCTGGACGCCGACATCCTCGAGGCCTACCGCCGGGCCGGTGCCGACGCCGTGGCCGCCCTGCTCGTGCCCCTCGACGTCGACACCGTCCGCCAGGGCCTCGACGGGCTGCAGCCCGTGCTCGACCGGGCGGCCACGCTGTGATCGGGTGATGCCGCCGGCCGTCAGGCCCGGAGTCGGACCGGCAGGCTGGCCGGTCCCCTGAGGATGACCGTCGACCGGTAGGTGACCGGTCCGGCACCGGGCGCATGGGCCAGGTCGGGGCAGCGGCGGATGAGCCGGTCCAGGGCGACCTGGGCCTCCATGCGGGCGAGCGGCGCCCCCAGGCAGTGGTGGATGCCGAACCCGAAGCCCAGGTGGTTGTTGGGGGTCCGGCCCAGGTCGAGCCGGTCGGGGTGGTCGAAGGCGTCCTCGTCCCGGTTGCCCGAGGCCAGCAGCAGCATGGCGAAGTCGCCCTTTTCGAGGGTCACCCCGCCGACCTCGATGTCCTCGAGCGATGGAGCGGCCCGTCAGCTCCACCGGCGACACGTAGCGCAGGAGCTCCTCGACGCCGGTACGGGCCACGGTGGGGTCGTCACGCCACCGGGCCAGCTGGTCGGGGTGGTCGAGCAGGGCCACCACCGAACCGGCGATGAGGTTGACGGTCGTCTCGTGCCCGGCCACCAGCAGCAGGATGCACGTGGAGAGCAGCTCGCCCTCGGACAGGCGGGCCCCGTCCTCGTCCACGGCGGCCACCAGCCGGCTGAGCAGGTCGTCACCGGGGTGGGCCCGCCGTTGTTCCAACAAATCGAAGAAGTAGCCGGCGAAAGCGGTCACGCCCTCGCGGCGGGCGGCGATGTCCTCGTCGGCCAGCAGGAAGTCGGGGTCGAGGCCCTTGGCCATGGCCGCCGACCACACCCGGAACTGCTCGTGGTCCTCGGCCGGCACCCCCAGGAGCACGCAGATGAGCTGCACGGGGATGGGGTAGGCGAACCGCTCCACCAGGTCGATCTCGCCGTCCCCGACGGCCAGGTCGAGCAGTTCGTCGACCACCTCGCCGGTGCGCCGGCGGAGGGACTCGACCACCTTGGGTGTGAACGCCTTGGCCACCAGGCCCCGCAGCCGGGTGTGGTCGGGCGGGTCCCGGAAGAGGAAGGGCCGCAGCTCCCGGGCGGCCACCACCATGGGGTCGTCGGAGTCGAAATCGCGACGGAAGGTGGTCGGCATGCGCTCGATGTCGATGTTCTCCCCGTCCGAGCTGGCCCGGCGGTCCCGCAGCACGGCCAGGCAGTCGGCGTGCCTGGCCAGCACCCAGAAGCCGAGCGAGCTCCGGCTGACGGGCGCCTGGCGGCGCAGGTCGGCGTAGATCGGGTAGGGATCCCTCGACCACTCCGGGTCGAAGGGGTCGAAGACGGGTCCGGCGGCCGTGCCGCTGCTGGCCGTCTCCGCGTCGCCCACGCCGTCGAGCGTACCGGCTGCCATCCCGGGCGGCCGGACGGCGGGCGGCCCGGCGCCGGGCGGGCGGGCGCCGCCCGGGCTCAGTCGCGGACGAGCGGCTTGTAGCGGAGCCGGTGGGGCTGGTCGGCGTCGGTGCCGAGGCGCTTGTGCCGGTCGGCCTCGTAGTCGCTGAAGTTTCCCTCCCACCACCGCACCTCGGAGTCGCCCTCGAAGGCGAGCACGTGGGTGGCGATCCGGTCGAGGAACCACCGGTCGTGGCTGATGACGACGGCGCAGCCGGGGAAGCCGAGCAGCGCCTCCTCGAGCGCCCGCAGGGTGTCGACGTCGAGGTCGTTGGTGGGCTCGTCGAGCAGCAGGACGTTGCCGCCGCTCTTCAGCACCTTGGCCAGCTGCACCCGGTTGCGCTCGCCGCCGGACAGCTGCCCGACCGTCTTCTGCTGGTCGCTGCCCTTGAAACCGAAGCTGGCGACGTAGGCCCGGCCGTGCAGCTCGCGGTTGCCGACCACGATGCGGTCGGCCCCGCCGGTGATCTCCTCGAAGACGGTGGCGTCGGGGTCGAGGCCGTCGCGCGACTGGTCGACGTAGGCCAGCTCGACGGTGGTGCCGATCTCGAGCTCGCCGGCGTCGGGCTTCTCCTCGCCGACGATCATGCGGAACAGCGTCGTCTTGCCGGCGCCGTTCGGACCGATGACGCCGACGATGCCGCCCGGCGGCAGGAGGAACGACAGGTCGTCGATGAGCAGCCGGTCGCCGAAGCCCTTCGCCAGCCCCTCGGCATCGACGACCCGGTCGCCGAGGCGCGGCCCGGGCGGGATGGTGATCTCGAGCCTGTCGGCCCGCCGCTCGGCCGCCTCGGCCTCGGCCACCAGGTCGTTGTAGGCGTTGATGCGGGCCTTGCCCTTGGCCTGGCGGGCACGGGGCGACATCCGGATCCACTCGAGCTCGCGTTGCGAGCGCTGGCTGGCGGGCCGGTCGGCCTTGCTCCTCGCCGGCCAGGCGGGCCTGCTTCTGCTCGAGCCAGGAGGAGTAGTTCCCCTCCCAGGGGATGCCCGGCCCCCCGGTCGAGCTCGAGGATCCAGCCGGCGACGTTGTCGAGGAAGTAGCGGTCGTGGGTGACGGCCACGACGGTGCCCGGGTACTCCTGCAGGGTGCGCTCCAGCCACGCCACCGACTCGGCGTCGAGGTGGTTGGTGGGCTCGTCGAGCAGCAGCAGGTCGGGCTTGGACAGCAGCAGCCGGCACAGCGCCACCCGGCGGCGCTCGCCGCCGGACAGCGTGGCCACGTCGGCGTCGGCCGGCGGCAGCCGGAGGGCGTCCATGGCGATCTCGAAGGTGCGGTCGAGGTCCCAGGCGCCGGCGGCGTCGATCTTGTCCTGCAGGTCGGCCTGCTCGGCGAGCAGCTTGTCGAAGTCGGCGTCGGGCTCGCCCATGGCGGCGCAGACCTCGTTGAAGCGGTCGAGGAGGCGCCTTGGTCTCGGCCGACGCCGTCGGAGACGTTGCCGAGCACGTCCTTGTCCGGGTCGAGCTGGGGCTCCTGGGCGAGGAAGCCGACGGTGAAGCCGGGGGTCAGGCGGGCCTCGCCGGTGAAGCCGTCGTCCTCGCCGGCCATGATCCGCAGCAGCGACGACTTGCCCGAGCCGTTGGAGCCGATGACGCCGATCTTCGCCCCCGGGTAGAAGGAGAGGTTGATGCCTCGCAGCACCTCGCGGTCCGGCGGGTAGAACCGCCGGAGGTCGCGCATGGTGAAGATGAACTGGGCTGCCATGCGCACAGTGTGGCGCGTCCACGGCGGGGTCGGGGTCGGTGGGGTCCCCAGCCAGGTGTTCAGCCCGCCCTGCGTCGAGTCGGTGTCTGCACCGGGGCGAGGAGCTGGTGGACGCGCTGGTGGGAGATCCCGAGGATCGAAGCGACGTCGCGCAGGCTGATCCCTTGGCCGTTGAGCACGGCGGCGGCCTCGCGGGTCCGTTCGACGGCGAGACGATCGGCGTTTCTGGCCTCCTCACGGGCGTGACGTGCCTGCTCAACGGTCCGGCCGGCGGACGTCGACAGCACCGGGTGGGGGACGAGCTCGACGTCGTGCTCATCGACCTCGAACCACATGGCGGCGGCTTCGCGCATGCGGGCGAGCGCCTGTCCGACGGTCTTGCCCCAGGTGTGCACGCGCGGCTCCTCCTCGAGCTCGACCGTCCAGCGGTTGTCCACGTCCCGCTCCAGGCGGGCGGTGTAGGTCTTCACGATCTTCGTCCTCCCCTGTTGCCCTGGTCGGTCATCGGTTCAGCCACCTCGGGCCGAGGCACGGTACGAGATCGCGCTCGATCGAGCGGAGCGTCCCGACCGGAATATCGCCGGCGTGCACGGGGACCACCGTCCGGCAGGTGCCGCACCGCCAGATCTGGTGGGAACCTCGCTGTCGCACCGGCTCGCAACCGAAGTCGCGCAACCTGTGGACCAGCGCCGGGGCGGTGACCACGTTAGTCTACCTCCATAGACGGGCAGTCGTCTATATGGCTAGACGAAATCCTCGCGCCGCACTGAGGTGCCACGCCGAGGCCGTCGGACCGGCTCCGATGGCGCCGTCCGTTGGATTTCGGGAAATTTCGCCTTCCAGTGAACAAATGGCCGGCCACCGTCGTAGAAGAGAAGCGGGCAGTGGCGGGCCGCGTTCGGGCGGGTGGGCTGACGGAGGACGGGCTCGGCGACCGGGTGCAGGGTCGTGATCGGGCCATCGTGGTTCTTCACGTGCCGGCTCCGTCAGTCCGCCCCGCTCGCGGGACCCCGGGGGGCCGGGCCCGAACGGCCAGCCCCGGGTCGTCCATCCACGACCGCAGGGTGATGCGGGCCGGCAGCAACCCTCCGTAGACGAGGACGCCCTCCCCGGGCGCGATCCGGCGCAGGGCGTCGGGCGGCGCCAGCCGACGGGCGGACGGGGCCCGCGTCGTGGTCGGACCGCCCGGTCCCCCCGACGTCGTCGAGGTCGCCCACGGCTCCTCGTCGCCGATCAGTGCGCTGGCGTGCTCGAGCGTCGACGGGTCGGAGATCCCCGACAGGAAGACCTTGGCCCGGTGGTTGTTCACCACCGTCGCCGCCCGCGCTCCGTAGCGGGCGGACACCTGGGCCAGGTCGTGCCAGACGGTCACCAGCTGGATGCCGTGGCCGGCCGCCGTCGACGCCAACGTGTCCAGATCGGACAGCGGGGCGATATTGGCCGCCTCGTCCAGCACCACCAGCAGGGGCGGGTCGAGGGGCGTCCCCGTCCGGGCCACCCGGGTGACGGCGTGGGTGAGGACCTCGCGCACCACCGCCGTGAAGAGCGGGCTCCACCGGCGCTGGTCGTGCGCCGGTGCACACACGTAGAGCGTGCCCCCGCCGTCGAGGAGACCGGCGGCGTCGAGCTCGCACGGGCCGCCAACGGTCCCGTCGGAGCCGGAGGTGGCCGGGACCACCTGCTCGGCGAACGGGTCGAGCACGGTCTCCGCCGTCGTGTACACCGAGGACCGCTGGCGGGCCTCGCGGGCGAAGGAGGCCTCGGCCGCGTTGACGGCCTCGGACTCGCCGGTGGCGTCGAGGACGGCCAGCACCTCCCGTTCCTCCTGGGTGTCGAGCCACGCCCGACGTCGGCCATCCCCCGGCCGTCGACGGCCGCCGCGAACAGCAGGGGCGCGAGCAGCTTGGCGGCCGTCGCGTACCAGAAGTCGCCGTCGGTCAACGGTCCGGCGTCGTTGCGGGCGGACTCGATCAGCGCGGCCGCCGCCCGCCGCGCCCCCGGCCATGTCGCCGAGGCCGGTAGGGGCGACCAGGTGGTGGTGGCCAGCCCGGTCACGCCGGTGGGGTCGTAGCAGGCCACGTCACCCCGGTCCGCCGGTGGCCGATGGTGTCGCGCACCAGGTCGGTCTTGACGAGGTGGCCACCACCGGGCCCTGCCACTCGAGGATGGCCGGTACCGCGAACCCGCTCGTCTTGCGGCTCTGCGTGGGCCCGAACACCACCACCGACTGCACCCGCTCGGCCGCCAGCAGGCGACCTCCGGACCGGCCGATCACCAGCCGCCCGGCCGGTGGGCCGCCGCGGCCGACGTCGAGCGGGGCCAGGTCGCCCCGGCGGGCCCACCGGGCACCGCGACCACCGGGCGCCCGGCGCCCGACAAGGGCGGTTGATCGCCGGACGTGCCGGTGATGCGGTCGGCGGCGCCGGCGGGACGGCCGTGCCGTCATCCCCCACCCCCGGGCCGTGCCCGAACCACCCCGTCCGGCCGGCGGGCGCCAGCCGGAGGAGCCGCGGCCGACGAGTCCGGTGGCGGCGTAGGCGGCCAGCCCGACGACGGTGGCCACCGCGTCCTGTGCGGTCACGCCCGCAGCGGCCCGACCGCACCGAACATGGCCCAGTCCGTGTCCACCAGGGCGTGCTCCGCCGGCGACAGCCGGTGCTCGACCAGGAACGACCGCCGGCCCACCTTCCACAGGGCGACCCCCCGGCGCAGCTGGGGGACGAGGTCGACCTCGGTGGCGGTCAGCCCCAGCAGCCTCGGCCGAACGGCCGACCTCGCCGGGCGGCTGGGCGTAGACCACCCGGGTCTCCGAGTCCGCCAGCAGCCCCCGGGCCAGGCCCACCTGCTCCGACCCGCCGGCCCCGACCGAGCCCAGGTCCGACAGTCGGTGGAGCACGGCCATGTTGGCCACGCCGAAGGCGCGCGACAGCTTCCACGACGCCTGCAGCCACCGGGCCACCCCCAGGTTGGCGAGGATGGCCCACGCCTCGTCCACCACCACCACGACCCGCTGCCGGTGGGCGGCCCGCAGCGCGCCCTGCAACCAGGCGGCGGCGCACGCCATGAGCACGCCCAGCGCCGGCGAGTTGTAGACGGCCGACAGGTCGAGCACCACCAGCGGCGCCGTCAGGTCGATCCCCGGCGTGGTCGGCCCGTCGAACATGCCCCGCAGATCCCCGTGCACCATGCGCCGCAGCTCCAGGGCGACGTCTCGCCCGTCCTCCATCAGGCGGCGCCGGCTCGGTGCGGAGGGCGCCGGGCGGCCTCCGCCGACGGGTCGAGGAGGGCGTCGACCACCTGGGGCAGCGTGGGCGCACCGTCGCCGGCCCGGCGCGCCGCCGCCGGAGGGCGGCGTCGACGGCGGCCCGCTCCCGCGGCACGCAGCTCGCGCCCGAGGCAGGCCACCGCCAGCGAGGCGGTCAGCTCGATGCGCCGCCGGCCGGCCGGGTCGGCACCGTCGCCGGCCGCGTCGACGACTCGGCCGTCGGCTCTCGATGGCGCGGTGTCGAGCGGGTTGAGCCGGATCGTCACCACCCGGGCGCAGCGACAGCGGGTGCCACCCCCCACGCCCGGGCCAGGGGGCCGTACTCACCCTTCGGATCGACCACCCAGGCCCGGCGGCCGAAGACGGCCTGGCGCCACAGGTAGGACTTGACGAAGGCGCTCTTGCCCCGACCGATCTGGCCGACCACGACCATGTTCGGATTGGTCACCACGCCCTGCCGGTAGAGGGCGAACGGGTCGTAGACGAACGAGCCGCCGAGCAGGTCCCGGCCGATCAGCACCCCTTCGTGCCCCGAGCCCGGCCTCGCTCACCAGCGGGTAGGCGGCCGCCGAGGTGGCGGGTGGTCGACCACGTGGGCCGGCCGAGCCCAGGCGGCCGACCGGCACCTTCACGACAGGCCCCGCCCGACGGGCAGCGTGCAGGCGAAGGCGCCGCGTCCTGCTCGCCGTAGAGGAGGCGCAGCTCGAGCCGGGCCTGGCCGGCCGCCTGCTCGACGACGCGCGGGCCGTCGTCGAGGTCGGCCCGGTCGAGTCGGCCGTCACCGTCACGTAGCCCGGAGAACCGGTACTGGGCGTGGCCGTCGGCCAGTTCGCTCGTCCCGGTGCTCGACGCTCTCGCGCTCGCGGTGGCGGCGGGCGGTCACGAGGAACCCGCCCCGCCGGCGCAGCTCGCCGTCGGCGAGGTCGGCGGTGCGGGCCTGGGCCACCTGGCGGGCGGCCTCGGCCGGGCCGACCGGTTCCATGACGACGGCCACCGTGCGGCGGAGCGGGCAGAACAGCAGCGGGCCCGAGGAAGTCGGGGGTGACGTCGACCCGCGGCCATTCGGCCACCCAGTAGGTGGCGTGCCAGGTGGCGTCCACCCGGACGGCGTCCCACACCGGTCTCACCGCCATCGGCCACGGCCAGGCCGGGTCGCCGCTCCCCGGCGGTTCCCCGTGTCATCAGCGTGCCCGCCTCCCTCGCCACCGGTGGCCTCGAGGTCGGAGAACGACTCGCGCACCACGGCCGACAGGGCCGCCGGCCCGAGCACGCCCTCCACGGTCACCTCGGCCCCGTCGAGGCAGCGGTCACCAGGTTCGCCGCCTCCCTGCAGGGCGACCGCGCGCCGGGTCGTGGCCGCCCCGGGGCGCGGACCGCCCGCCGGCCCGTGACCGTCACGGCCAGCAGCACCCGGTGGCGACGGGTGGACCGCCACCGACTCGTCGAGCAGGGCCGAATACGACCGTGCCGCAGGTGTCGAGGTCGTCGAGCACGGCGTGGTCGGCGAGGTGGCCGCGGACGGCCCGGCCGTCGTCGGGCAGGCAGGTCTCCACCCACTGGACGCGGTGGACGGCCGACCCCTCGCGGGCCAGGGACGCCAGCACCCGGGACCACCCGCCGACGCGCGGTCCTGCTCGTCCGGTCCGAGCAGGGCGAAACTGTGGCCGGTACCGACAGCACCACGGTGGCGGTGCGGGCCCGGCCGTCCAGCACCGCGCCGGCGGTGCCCGGCCGGGCCGTCAGGTGGGCGCCGCTCCCTCGTTGGTCGGCCACCGTGGCGATCCGCACCCCGTCGAACACGCCGACGCCCGACCCCGGTCGGGTGCGCGCGCCGGGGCCCGGGCCCGTCCGGCCCCGACCGGGTGCGCCCGACGACCACCGACGCCGGCCGGTCACCCGGCCAGCACCCACCGGCCGACGGTCGGACAGCCACTGCTCGGCCGTCCGGCCGCCGACCGGCCAGCAGGCGGCGGCCACGCCCGCGGCCACGCGACGCCAGGCCGACGAGCGCCCCGGGCACGCTCGGCCGGGCCCGGAGGGCCAGCACGGCGGCACCAGGCCGGTGGCCACCGCCGCGATCTGCCCGCCCCGCCAGCCGGCGATCACGCCCCGCCGCTCGAGCGGGCCGAACCGGTAGCGGGGCCGGTCGCGCCTCGTCAGGGATCGCCATCGGCGTCGCCCCGCTCGCCCGGGGGGTGCGGGCGGCGGGTCGACGGTGACCAGCGGGGACCGAGGGCGTCGCGGCCGAGGGCGTGGCGGACGGCCGAGCCGGTGGCCGCCGGCAGCAGCACCGGTGGGCGGCCGGCCACTCGCGCCCTCCGTGCCGCAGCCGAGTGGCGGCGCGTCGCCGGGGGTGCCGCGCCGGCGCCGCCATCACGACCGGCCCCCGACCGCAGGATCCGCTCGACGGCCTCGCCGGCCGCGCCACCCTCGGGTCGGGGCCGGATCGAGGCCCCCGGTGCCGCTCCGGCAACGGCGGCCCCGGGCACGGCGGCCGCGCCGGCGGCCAGGGGACCGGTGCCGGAGGCCCCGACCAGGCCGGCCGCGCCGGCACCGCCCACGGCGCCCGCGCCCGGCTCCCGCGCCGCCGGCGGCCGCTGCCGTGGCCGCGACAGGGCCGACCGGGCCAGGCCCGGGACGGGCCCGTCACGGTGGCGGCGCTCCGCCGCCCGGCACCTTCGAGGTGGACCGACCGCGCCGGCCTCGACGAACGGCAGCAACCGGAACAGCGCCCACGGCGCCCCGGCGGCCAGCAGCAGCAGGGCGGCGCCCCCGATCACGGGGCGAAGCCGCCCGAGGCCGCGAGCCGGCCGAGCGCACCGGCGGCCAGGCTGAGGACGGCCACGATGACGAACTTGGACAGCACCAGGGCGACCAGGGTGTCCACCAGTCGACGGCACCAGTGGGCGATCGCCGGCCAGGCCAGGCTGGCCAGAGCCAGGGGCAGGAACAGCACGGCGACGTAGACGGCGGCCGACCGCACCAGCAGCTCCATCCAGAGCAGGAAGGCGGCGAAGCCCACCAGCAGGGCCCCGACCAGCAGCACGAACGGCGGCACGCCCGGCCCGCCGACGGCCGACGCGGACGGCGAGGACCTCGATCACCGGGCCGAGGAAGTTGCCGGTGTCGGCCCCGCTCGGCCCGGCCACGGCCGTGCACATGGCGTCGGTGAGGGCCAGGCCGAGCTGCACCAGCTTGACGGCCGCCCCGGTCAGCAGCAGGGCCACCGGGACATTGACCAGCACGCTCCGCAGCAGGCGACCGGCGTCCTGCGGTGGACCGCCTGCAGCACCCCGAGCGAGCAGCAGGGGCACGATGACCACGCCGGCCAGCGCGGCCATGGTCGCATAGTGGGCCACGAACCACGACCCGCCGAGGTCGATGCGGGTCGTCTGCCCGAGGACGCCGCCGACCTGGCCGAGCAACCACACCGTCCCGTCGGCCACCCACGCCCCCACGGCGTCGAGCACGCTGCCGACGCCGAAGCCGGCCAGGCCCGACAGGGCGGACGCCGCCGCCGAGGCCGGTGCGGCCACCGCCTTCGACAGGGACCGGCAGGCGGCGTCGCCCACCGGGCCGAGGACGACCACGGCCGGCGAGCACGTCGCGGCCGGCACGATCGGCAGCCCGGCCACCGGCACGCTCAGTGCACGCCCTGGCCGGCCCGGAAGAAGAAGTTGACGATGGCCGGGCCCGCCCCGATCAGCAGTGCGGCCAGCCCCGAGATGAGGACGGCGCGCCGCCCGACGTAGGACTGCTGGTAGTTCTGGCCGTGGGAGCCGAGCGCCCAGGCGGCCGCCCCCACCAGCAGGCCGACCAGGGCCAGGGCCAGTGCCCACGCCCCCGAGGCCGTTCATCAGCTGCTGGAGCACGTTGCCGCCGGGGAGCGCGTTCGGATCCGGCGTCAGCTGCACCCCGGCCGTCAGCGTGGCCGCCGGCCGCAGCATGGCCATCCAGGGAACGCCACCGTGGAGGTGGGTGACGCCGTCGGCAGGGATCGCATCGATCATGGGACCAGGCTAGGGGTCGCGGAGTGACGTTTCAATAGTTTTCATGATGTTCCATGATTCGCTGCCGGCAATCCGGGGCGCCGATATTCGTGGTCACCGCCCGATGGCAGGCCTGACATGCTGTGGTCCGTGAACCACTACGTCATCGCGCTGATCGCGCTGGGCACGTTCACCGTGCTCGCCGTGGTGGTCGCAGCCATGTGGGGCCGGCGGGCCGGGCGCCAGAGCCTGCAGCAGCGCCTGACGGCCCTGGCCACCCGCCTGGGGGTCGAACCCCCCGAGGACGGCAACGTCGAGGGCGTCCTCAGCCACCTCGAGCAGGTCACCGGGGAGGCGGCCGAGGCCGTCACCGAGGCCAGCTCGGACGCCATCCGGCTCCGCCGCGCCCTCGACACCCTCCCCCAGGGCGTCATCGTCTGCGACGAGAACGGCGAGGTCGCCTTCCGCAACGCCCGGGCCGTCGACATGATGAGCAAGACGCCACGGCGACGCCCTGGCCGTCCAGGCCGTCACCGAGCTCCTCGAGAACGCCTGGCACGACGGATCGGCCGAGCGCACCCTCGACCTCTACGGCCCGCCCCGCCAGACCCTGACCGTCCGCACCCGGCTCATCGACGACGGCCGCCGGCCCCTCGGGGTCATCGCCGTCATCGAGGACATCTCCGAGCGTCGCCGCCTGGAGGAGATCCGCCGCGACTTCGTCGCCAACGTCAGCCACGAGCTGAAGACGCCCATCGGCGCCCTGGGCCTGCTGGCCGAGACCCTCACCGTCGAGCCCGACCCGGTGGTCGCCCAGCGGTTAGCCTCGCGTATCCAGACCGAGGCCTTCCGGGTCAGCCGGATCATCGACGACCTGCTGGATCTGAGCCGGATCGAATCCGAAGAGGCCCCGCCGCGCGAGCCCATCTACATCAATCTCGTCATGGCGGAAGCGGTCGAGCGGGTCAAGGCGGCAGCCGAACAGCGCGGCATTACCATCGAACTCCATGAGCCGAACCCGCCCGTCTACGTCCTCGGTGACCGCCGTCAGCTGGTGTCGGCCATCCACAGCCTCCTCGAGAACGCCGTCACCTTCTCCTACGAGAACAACGTCGTCGCGGTGAGCGGCGAGCAGTCCGACAAGGAGGTCCGCCTGGCCGTGACCGACCACGGTGTGGGCATCCCGGCACGTGACCTCGACCGCATCTTCGAACGCTTCTACCGGGTTGACCACGGCCGCAGCCGTGAGACTGGCGGTACCGGCCTCGGCCTCTCTATCGTGCGCCACGTGGCCGCCAACCACCAGGGCCGGGTCGAGGTCGACTCGCGCGAGGGCCAGGGGTCGACGTTCACCCTGACCCTGCCCAGCCCGCCCGAGTACAGCTCGTGACCAGCCTGTGACCACTGACGCTGCACACACCAGGGTCCTCCTGGCCGAAGACGAGGAATCCTTCGTCGATGCGCTTGTCGTCGGCCTCGGCCGCGAGGGTTTTGACGTCTCGGTGGCGCGCGACGGGGCCGAGGCCCTGAAGCTCTTCGACGCCTTCGAGCCCGACCTCATCCTGCTCGACCTCATGCTGCCCAAGGTCTCCGGCATCGACGTCTGCCGTTCCATCCGGGCCCGCTCGTCGGTGCCGATCATCATGGTGACGGCCAAGGGGACCGAGATCGACACCGTCGTGGGGCTCGAGGTGGGCGCCGACGACTACGTGGCCAAGCCGTACCGCCTCCGCGAACTGGTCGCCCGCATGCGGGCCGTGCTGCGGCGGACGCCGGCCGTCGACCGTCAACGCAGCGTCAGCACGGCCCCGGGTGGCGACCCCGAGGACGACGGCGACGGGCGGCGGGGCGCCGTCATCGACGCCGGCGGCATCCAGATCGATCCCGACCGTCACCTGGTCTTCGTCCGCGGCGAGGACGTCCACCTCCGGCGAAAGGAGTTCGACCTCCTGTCGCTGCTGATGAAGAACGCCGGTCGGGTGCTCACCCGCGACGTGCTCATCGACCGCGTGTGGGGGTCGGACTACTACGGCGACACCAAGACGCTCGACGTCCACATCAAGCGGCTCCGCTCCCACGTCGAGGAGGACCCGTCCTCCCCGCGGCTGATCACCACCATCCGCGGCGTCGGCTACCGCTTCGACCCACCCCGGGAGATCGCCGTCTGATCACCCTCGGCGCCTGAACCCCGCCGGCGCCTGAACCCCGACGATCCGCCCTCCGGGTGGCTGGCGGCCGCCCTGCCTGTGGATTCTCAAGGGGGCAACCCACTCCGCCGATAATTCCGGCGGGGAGGTACGTGGCGGATGAGCGAAGACCCGGGCTCCGGGGAGGGCGAGCAAGGTCAGCGTCCGTCTCCCGCCGCGACCACGCCCTCCGCCAGGCATTGGGGCGACTCCATCTGGGGCTGGCTGCGGCGCAACCCGGCCGCGCTCACCTACGTCCTCGGCCCCGTCGCCATCCTGCTGATCGTGTTCCTCCGTCAGCACCATCTGCTGGCCCAGAAACCACTGTGGCTGTACATCGCGGTCATCTGCGGGGTCATGGCCATGACGTTCACCATCGACCGGTGGCAGGCGACGTCGCCGTCCCGGCTGACGATGCAGGCCAGCGTGGCCGGCCACGTCCTGGCGGTGACACTCGTCATCTACCTGGCCGGCTGGGGACCCGAGTTGGTGATCGTCTACGCGTTCGTGGCCATCATCGACATCTCAGCCAACGGGAGCCGCAGTTGGACCGTCTCTCTGTTCTGGAGCATCGGCTGCATCGCCGTCGGGCAGGCCGCCATCTACCTCGGGGTGGTGCCGACCATCGTGCCCGAGTCGAAGGCGCAGGCCGTGTGCCTGCTGGGAACGGTCCTCCTCGTCTTCGTGGCCCGCGTCACCGCCACGACCAACCGCCTCCGCGAGGACGCCGAGCGCACCATCGCCGCCAGCGAAGACCGGTTCCGGTCACTCGTCCAGAACTCGTCCGACACCACGCTGGTCATCCGCAGCGACACCACGCTCACCTTCGCCAGCCCGGCCATCTTCCGTTTCCTCGGCCGCACCCCCGAGGAGGTGGTCGGCCAGTGCGCCCTCGACCTCATGCATCCCGACGAGCGGGACGAGATCGTCGCCCACTGGATTTCGCAGCTGACCGAATCCGAGGTGGAGGGGTCCGGGCCGGTGCGGTTCGTCCATGCCGATGGCTCGTTCCGCTACGCCGAGGTGGTGCTGAGCGACCTGCAGCATCAACCCTCCGTGGACGGGTTCGTGGCCAACCTCCGCGACATCACCGAGCGCAAGGCCGTCGAGGACAAGATGGCCCACATGGCCCTGCACGACCACCTCACCGGTCTCATCAACCGGGCGGTGCTGGTCGACCGGCTGACCCAGGCCATCGCCCGGCGGAACCGCCACGGCGGGCCCGACCCGGTCGTGATGTTCCTCGACCTCAACCGCTTCAAGGCGGTCAACGACCGCCTGGGGCACGCGGCCGGCGACGAGCTGCTCGTGGCGGTGGCGGCCCGCATCAGGTCCGTGCTCAGGGAGACGGACTCGCTGGCCAGGTTCGGCGGCGACGAGTTCGTCCTCCTCTGTGAGGAGGGGACCGACCTCGATTCGGTCAACGCCCTGGCCGAGCGGGCCCGCGCCGCCCTGGCCGAGTCGTTCACGATCGGCGGCCACCCCCTCGAGATCGGGGTCAGCATCGGCATCGCCGTGGTCGACGAAGCCGACGCCGCCGCCGAGCAGCTGCTGGCCGACGCCGACTACGCCATGTACCTGGCCAAGTCGAGCGGTGCCCGCAGCGGGATCCGGGTGTTCGACGGGGCGGTCCGCACCCAGGCGCGCGAGCGGGTGGCCATCGAGATGGACCTCGCCGACGCCGTCGCCGATGGAGCCCTGTCGCTCGCCTACCAGCCCATCATCGACCTGCGGACCGGCCGGCCGGCCGGCGTGGAGGCCCTGCTGCGCTGGCACCACCCCGAACGCGGCCTGCTGGAGCCGCAGGACTTCCTCCACATCGCCGAGCAGACCGGGCTCATCGTGCCCATCGGGACCTGGGTCATGCAGACGGCCTGCGCCCAGGTGGCTGCGTGGAACGCCGCCCTGCCGCCCGAGTACCACGTCTCGGTCAGCGTGAACCTCTCGCTGCGCGAGGTGAACGACCCCCATCTCGTCGACGTCGTGTCGTCCATCGTCGAGCGGACCGGGCTCTGGCCCGAGGAGCTCGGGCTCATGATCGAGTTCAGCGACACCCCCGGCGACGGCTCGGACGCCATGGAGCACCTGGTGGCCCTCCACGACCTGGGTGTGCAGCTGGCCATCGACGGGTTCGGTCCGGGCCACGCTTTTCTGCGGAACCTCCACGAGCTGCCCATCAACGCCGTGAAGCTGGACCGCTCGCTGCTCGGCGCGGGCCGGCTGGCCCAGCGCGACGATGCCGTGCTGCGGTCGGTCACCGACCTTGCCCACACCCTGGGCATGCTGGTCATGGCGGCCGGCGTGGAGACACAGGAGCAGCTGGCCAGCCTCGGCCCCATCGGGTGCGACTTCGCCCAGGGTTTCCTCCTGGGCCGGCCCGAGCCCGCCGACGTCGTGGCCGGGACCATTCTGGCCGCCCTCCAGCCGGATCAGCCCTCGGCCCGCTGAGTCGGCCGCGACCGGCGCCGGCCCGTCGGGCGGCCGCGGTCAGAACGTGGGCGGCGGATCGGCGGGGATGACGGCCCGGCCGCCCAGGTAGGGGTGGAGCACGGCCGGCAGCACGACGGAACCGTCGTCACGGCGGCCCGTCTCCACCACCGCCGCCCAGATCCTCGCCCACGCCAGCGCCGACCCGTTGAGGGTGTGGACGAAGACCGGCGATCCGCCTGCCGGCCGGTACCGGATGTTGGCCCGGCGGGCCTGGTAGTCGCTGCACCAGCTGACCGAGGACACCTCGAGCCACTGGTCGACGCCGGGGGCGTAGACCTCGAGGTCGAAGGTCCTTGCGGCCGAGTTGCCGATGTCGCCGGCGCACAGGTCGAGCACCCGGTACTGCAGCCCGAGGTCGCGCAGCAGCGCCTCCGCCCGGGCACACAGCTCCTCGAGCAGCGCGGGCGACTGCTCGGGGGTGGCGTACGCGAACAGCTCGACCTTGTCGAACTCGTGGACCCGAAGCAGCCCCCGGGTGTCGCGGCCGGCCGCGCCCGCCTCCCGCCGGAAGCAGGCTGTGGCCGCCGTCAGCCGGACCGGCAGCACGGCCTCGTCGAGGATGTCGCCCCGCAGCATCGACGTCAGTGGCACCTCGGCGGTGGGGATGGCCCACAGGTCGTCCCGCTCGAGGTGGTAGGCCTCGTCCGCGAACTTGGGCAGGTGGCCGGTGGAGACCATCGTCTCGGTGCGGACCATGGTCGGCGGCCGGATCTCCTCGAAGGCGTCGCCGTGCCGGTCGAGGGCGAACGAGGTCAGCGCCCGGAGCAGGCGGGCCCCCATCCCCCGGTAGAGGGGGAACATCGAGCCCGACAGCTTGGCTCCCCGCTCCATGTCGAGGAGGCCGAGCTCGGCGCCGATGTCCCAGTGGGGGATGCGCTGGGCCTCGGCGTAGGTGGGTGGCACCTCCGGCCACGTCCGGGCGATGACGTTGTCGGCCGGACCCTCGCCGTCGGGAGCGTCGGGGGAAGGCAGGTTGGGCAGGTAGAGCAGGGCCTGGTGGAGCTCGTCGGCGGCCAGGTCGGCCTCGTCGGCGAGCACGTGCTCGCGGTCGCCGAGGGCTCGGCTCTCACCCGTCAGCGCCTCCGCCCTGACCAGGTCGCCGTCCCGGCGGGCCGATCCCACCACCTTCGACAATGCCTTCACCTGCGCCCGGAGCTCGTCGCGCCGGCCGATGGCGGCGCGGGCCGCCGCGTCCAGCTCGACCAACCGGTCCACCTCGGCCGGGTCCACCCCCCGCCGGCCCAGGGCCCGCTGCACCGCGCCGGGATCCTCCCTGACCAGCCGGATGTCGATCATGGTGGGACAACGGTAGCGTGACCGCCCGTGGACGACGCCCATCCCGGTGCCACGTCGACGGCGGCGGTCCACTGCGAGCAGCTGGTCGTCCGGTACGGCGCCACCACCGCCGTCGACCGGCTGTCGTTCACGGCCGCGTCCGGCGAGGTGGTCGCCCTCCTCGGGCCGAACGGGGCCGGCAAGACGTCGACCATGGAGACCCTCGAGGGCTACCGCCGACCCGACGCCGGCCGCGTCCGTGTCCTCGGCCACGACCCCGTGGGCGGGCGCGCCCAGGTCGTCCCCCGCATCGGGGTGATGCTGCAGAAGGGCGGCGTCTACCCGATGCTCGGGCCGGCTCGGGTGCTGTCGCTGTTCGCCGCCTACTACGACGACCCCGAGGACCCGACCGCCCTCCTCGACCTGGTCGGCCTGCGCGGGGTGGCCCGCACGCCGTGGCGCCGGCTGTCGGGCGGCGAGCAGCAGCGGCTGTCGCTGGCCCTGGCCCTCGTGGGCAGGCCGTCGGTTGTGTTCCTCGACGAACCGACGGCCGGGGTCGACCCCGAGGGGCGCCTGGCCGTCCGCGACGTCATCGCCGGCCTCAGGGAACGGGGGGTGTGCGTGCTCCTCACCACCCACGAACTGGCCGAGGCCGAGGTGCTGGCGGACAGGGTCGTCATCATCGACCGCGGCCGCGCCCTGGCCGAGGGCACCCCGGCCGAGCTGGCGGCATCCACCGCCGACGGTGCCGTGCGTTTCTCCACCGCCCCCGGCCTCGACACGGCCGCCCTGGCCGGCGCCGTCGGTGCGGGCACGACAGTGACCGAGGAGCGTCCCGGCAACTACCGGCTGCAGCCGCCGGCCGGCCGGCCCGTGCCCGAGGTGCTGGCCGCGCTGACCACGTGGTTGGCGGCCGAGGGCCGCACCCTGGACGGACTGCGCACCGGGCAGTCCCTGGAGGAGACCTACCTGGCCATCACGGCCGCGGCGGCAGCGTCGTCGACGGCGGCCGGCGAGCCGGAGGGCGGTGGGGACGGTGGCGACGACGAGGGGGGCCGCGGCCGCGGGCCCCGGGGCCGCCGGCCACGTCGGGGACGGGCCCGGCCGTGAGACCGCTGGCCGCCCAGTTCAGGGCCGAGGTCACCATGCTGGCCTCCAACGGGGAGTCGCTGTTCCTCACCTTCGGCATCCCCGTGCTGTTTCTGGTCTTCTTCTCGGCCGTCCACGTGCTGCCCACCGGCACGCCCAAACCCGTCAATTTCCTGGTGCCCGGGGTGCTGGCCCTGGCCGTGATGTCGACGTCGATGGTGGCCCTCGGCATCGGTACCGGGTTCGAGCGCGGCTACGGCGTGCTGAAGCGCCTGGGCACCACCCCCCTCGGCCGACCCCGCCTCCTGGCCGCCAAGATCGCCACCGTCGTCGTCGTCGAGATCGTCCAGGCGGTCGTGGTGCTGGTGGTGGGGGCCGCCCTCGGCTGGCACCCGGCGAGCGACGCCCTGGTCGGCGCGGCCGTGGCCGCCATGGTGCTGGGTTCCCTGGCCTTCGGCGGGATCGGGCTCCTCCTCGCCGGCCGCCTGGCGCCCCTCGTCAACCTGGCCGTGCTCAACGCGCTCTTCGTCGTGCTGCTGCTGCTCGGCGGGATGCTGGTGCCCCTGGCCAAGCTGCCGGCATGGATGGCCGACTTGGCCCGGTCCCTCCCGGCGGCCGCGCTCTCGGACGCGCTGCACGCCGCCCTGGGCGCCGGGGCCGCACCCTCGGCCCGCGACTGGGCCGTACTGGCCGTCTGGGCCGTGGCCGCGCCGGTGGCGGCCGCCCTGACCTTCCGCTGGGAGTAGGCGCTCCCGGAGCCGCGTCGCGGCCGCGTGCCATGCTGGCACCGATGAGCCTGACCACGGCGGCGGAGCGAGGGCCGGAACGGCGCGGCGAGCCCCGCGGCCCGGGTGGGTGGCGGTGGCGGGACGCCGGTCCCACCCGCACGGCGTTGTGGTGCGTGGGCGCGGTGTCGGTGGCCGTCGCCCTGGCCCGGGCCGTGCATGCCGCCCTGGTCCAGCGCCAGCTCGATCTGGCCGTCTACATCATGGGCGCGTCCCACATCTTCCACGGCGACCTCTACCGAGTCACGCTGTCCGGCACCCGCCTGCCGTTCACCTACCCGCCGTTCGCCTCCGTCCTCTTCCTCCCCTTCACCGTCCTGACCCGGGACGTCTCCCAGGTCACCTGGAACGCCATCTGCACGGGCCTGCTGGTCGCCTTCGTGGCCGTGTCGCTGCGGGCCGTGCGCCCGACGTGGCGGCGGTCCGACATCGGGTTGTGGGCGCTGGTCCTCACCTACCCGGCCATGGTGCTCGAGCCGGTGGGCCTCACCTTCAGCTTCGGCCAGATCAACATCCTGATCGCCCTGCTGGTGCTGGCCGACCTCACGGCCACCTGGCACATCGACGGCCATCGGGTCCCCCGCGGCGTCATGACCGGCATCGCGGCGGCATCCAAGCTGACGCCGCTCATCTTCGTCCCGTACCTCTTCCTCACCCGCCAGTTCAGGGCGGCGTGGACGGCCACGGCCACCTTCGTCGCGCTGGCCACCGCCATGGCCGTGGTCGAACCGGCCGAGTCGAAGGCCTACTGGACGGACTATGTCCTCGACGTCCACCGGATCGGCAACGCCGCCTTCATCTCCAATCAGAGCGTGCACGGCGCGCTGGTCCGGGCCACCGACGGGCGGGTCTCGCAGTCCGCCCTCGTGCTGGCGGCGGTCGGGGTCGGCGCGGTCGGCCTGGCCGTGGCCACCTGGGCGCAGCGGACCTCGTCCGACCTCCTCGGGATACTGGTGTGCGCGACCACCGGGCTGGCCGCCTCCCCCATCTCCTGGGCCCACCATCTGGTGTGGGTGGTGCCGGTGGTGCTGTGGTTGGCGCTGGCGGACGACCGGCCCGCCCACGGCCGGATCTGGGCGGCGACCACCTTCGCCCTGTTCTGGTCAGGGGCCATCTGGCGCATCCCCTACGACCGGTGGCAGGGCCATGGTCTGTCCTTCGGGCAGCTGGTCGTGGGAGACGCCTTCCTCGAGGCGATGGCCGTCTTCGTCGCCGGGGTGGCCGTCATGCTGGCGGTCCGGCGGTGGTGGCCGAACGGGGACCACCCCTCCGGCAACGTCGCCGGCCACGCCGTGCAGGATGTGTCGCCGGTGACCGCGGCCACGCCGTCCGGCTGAGCCGATCGCCTGCGCTCAGGTGCGGGCGAGCAGCTCGGGGTGGCGGGCCTCGACCATGCGCCGGACGCCGTCCCGCCACCCGACGGTGGTGTGGCCGGCGAGCTCGTGCATCCGGGTGAGGTCGATCTGGACGCTGTCGATGGTCTCGGTGGTCGGTTCGAAGGACGCCTCGAGGCCGGTCAGCTCGGCCAGGTAGCCGCACCACTCCTCGATGCTGACGGCGTCGTCGCCGCCCCAGTTGACGGTGGTGGCGGGCGTGGTGGCCGCCGCCACCAGGCGGGGCACCATGGCCACGATGTCGTCCTCGTGCAGCGGGTGGTAGACGCTGGGGGCGTCCATGTGCACCGGCACCGGGGTGCCCTGCAACAGCAGCTCGAGGTGGACGGCCGGCCAACCGCCCCGGTCGCCGTAGGGGACCGACAACCGGGCGATGGTGGTGGGCACCCCGAAGCGCCGGGCGCCCCAGCGGGCGGCGCCCTCGGCCGCGATCTTGCAGATGCTGTAGGTCCGCAGGAACGGCCACACGGCATGGTTGTCGCCCAGCTCGCTGTCCTCGTCGAAGACGTGGTGGCCCATCGGCTTGTACACGGCGGTGCTCGAGCAGTGGAGGAACCCGGCGGCGGCCCGGTGGTGCTCCATCAGGGCGGCCACACCGCCGACGGCGGCGTCGAGATCGATGTTCCACCGGTTCGACTTGACCACCGCGAAGTTGAGGACGTAGTCGGCGTCGGCCGGCAGCGCGCCCACGTCCCCGCTCGCCAGGTCGACTGGCACGCAGCGGACGCCGGCGGCCTCGAGCCGGGCCCTGGCCGCGTCGTCGCGGAAGCGGGCCGCACCCACGACCTCGTTGTCGGCCGCCAGCGCAACGGCCACCGGCTCGGCCACCTGCCCGGTGACGCCGGTGACCACGACGGTCCGGCCGTGCAGCGTGTCGGACGGGTCCTCTGGCATTGCACTTCCCCCCGGGAATCGTCTGGCACCGCTCGGATCGTGCCGTCCGGCGGCTGCCGCCCGATCCTATTGGTGCGGCGTGATGGCAGCGACCCCGGCAGCCAGGGTGGCCGGGGTGAGAGCCCCGAATACGTGGCCCTCGACGATGCCCCGGTCGTTGATGAAGAAGGTGTTCGGCTGGCCGTTCAGCCCGTAGAGATCGATGGTCACGTGCAGGTTCGTGTCGCTGCCGACCGGGTAGGTGATGCCGCTGGACTGCACGAAGGCCAGGGCGGCCGCGCTCGGGTCGTTCACGTCGACCCCGACGACGCGCACCGTCGACCGGGTGGCCTCGAGGCGGGCGGCCGTCGCGGCCAGCATGGGCGTCTCGGCCCGGCAGGGTGGGCACCACGAGGCGAAGAAGTTGAGCACCACCGGATGGCCGTGGCCGATGGCGGCCAGGGACACGGGCGGCCCGCCGCCCAGCCGGGGCAAGGTGAAGAGTGGGGCCGCACTGCCCGTGGAGACCGAGGCCGACGTGGATCCCCCGCCCGGGCCGGTGGTGGTGGTCCCGAGCACGACGAAGAGGAGGACGGCCAGCACGGCGGCCACGCCGCAGCCGAAGAGGAACGCCCGCAGGCGCCGGGGACGGGCCTGCGTGTACCGGTGGGGCAGGCCCGGGACCCCGGTATCGCCCCCGCCGGCGACCGCGGCCGCGGGGGGATCGCTGACCTGTGTCATCGGGAGCGGATCAGCACGTCGAGCGCCATGGCCACGAACAGCAGCGTCACGTAGGTGATCGAGTAGGTGAAGACGCTGCATCGCCGCCGTCGGGGTGACCTTGTGCCACAGGCGGACGGCGAGCGAGATGAACAGCGCGCCGAGCACGCCGGCGGTGACCGTGTAGAGCGGGCCCATGTGGGCCACCGGGACCAGGACGAAGGAGACCGCCACCAGCAGCACGGTGTAGGCGAGGATCTCCAAGGCCGTCCGCTTGAACGTGACCACCACCGGCAGCATGGGCACGCCCACGGCCGGTAGTCCTCCTTGTACCTGATGGCCAGCGCCCAGAAGTGGGGCGGCGTCCAGAGGAACATGAGGGCGAACAGCACGAACGGCGGCCATCCCACGAGTTGGTCACTGCCGCCCAGCCCACCAGCACCGGCACCGCACCGGCCGCGCCACCGATCACGATGTTCTGGCTGGAGGTCCGCTTCAGCCACAGGGTGTAGACGAAGACGTAGAACAGGGTTGCCGTCACCGCCAGCACCGCGGAGAGCAGGTTCACCACGCCCACAGCTCGACGAACGCGGCCACCTCGATGCAGATGGCGAAGATCAGGGCCGCCGCGGGGGTCACCGCCCCGGTGACCAGCGGCCGCTTCCGGGTCCGGTGCATGACCTTGTCGATGTCCCGGTCCACGAACATGTTGATGGCGTTGGCCCCGCCGGCGGCCAGCGCCCCGCCGATCATCGTCACCACCATCAGCCACAGGGACGGGAGGCCGCGCTTGGCCACGATCATGCTGGGCAACGTGGTGACCAGCAGCAATTCGATGATCTGCGGCTTGGTGAGCGCAACGTACGCGCTGATCCGGTTCCCACGAGCCCGCTCCGTCCCGAGGGCCACAGCCGGCGTCGACATCGCCGCCCAGCCTACGGCCAGCCGGCCCGGGGCGACAAAGCGGGCCCGCCCGGTCCGTCCGACGGCCCGTATGGGCCGGCCGGCAGCGCTGCCGGTACGATCGTCCGACGGTGTCACGCTCCGCCGTCAGGCCCGCGACCTTTGTGCTGCTCTGCCGCCTCACCGTGGCGGTGGTCGTCGTCAACATCGCCACCGGTGCGGCCGTCCGGCTCTCCGACTCCGGTCTGGGCTGCCCCGACTGGCCGACCTGCTCGCAGCACCGGCTGACGCCGGCGCTCTCCCTCCATCCGCTGCTCGAGTTCTCCAACCGCCTGGTGGTGGTGGCCCTGGTCGTGATGTGCGCGCTGACGCTGGTGGCAGCGCTGTTGCCGCGCCCCCCGGCGGCGCGATCTCACCTGGCTGGCCGGTGGGCTGATCCTCGGGGTCATCGGCGAGGCCGTCCTCGGGGCCTTCGTCGTGTACTCGAAGCTCAACCCGTACGTAGTGTCAGACCCACTTCGACCTGGGTCTGGCCCTGCTGGCGGTGGCGGTGGTGCTGGCACTCAGGGCCGACCACGCCGGCGGGCGGGGGCGGGTGGCGGTGACGCCCCGGGCGCTGGGCCTCTCCCGGGTGCTGGTGGCGCTGGTGGCCGCGGCCATCGTGGTGGGCAGCGTGACCACGGGCACGGGGCCGCACGCCGGCGGGCCCGGCGCCAAGCGCATCCCGGTTCCCCTCGACGACATGGTCCGGACCCACTCGATCGTCGTGCTGGTGGCGGGGGCGGTGCTCCTCTGGCTCCTCTACGTCCTGTGGAAGGACGACGCCCCGGCGGCCATACAGGACCGGGGCGCGCCGTTCTGGCGGCGATGGTCGCCCAGGGGATCATCGGCTACACGCAGTTCTTCACCCACCTTCCGCCCCTGCTTGTCGGCATCCACGTCCTGGGCGCCGCCGTCGTGTGGTCGGCGACGCTGTGGTACTTCCACGGGACCTCCGACCACGACCGCGAGGACGGCCGCGACACCCGGCGTGCCGACCGGCGCCGGTGGGGGTGGCGGCATGACCGCCCCGGTCGGGGTCGTCAGCCCGGCCGAGGTCGAGACCGAGGTCGAGGAGCCCGTCGGGGTCCGGGAGCCGGTGGCCGGGGAGGAGCCTCAGCGAGGACCGGCCCGTGGCTCGTCATCGTGTGGAACGATCCGATCAACCTGATGTCGTTCGTCACCTTCGTCTTCCAGAAGCTCTTCGGGTACTCCAAGGAGAAGGCCACCCGCCTGATGCTCGACGTCCACGAGAAGGGGCGGGCCGTGGTGTCGTCGGGGACCCGTGAGCGCGCCGAGCTCGACGTGTTCCGCCTGCACGAATACGGGCTGTGGGCGACGATGGAGCAGTCGGGTTGACCACGTGAGCTCCGGGGCCGGCCGACCGGGCCGGAGCGTGCGTGCCGGACGCGTCGGTGACGGCATGAGCGCCTTTCTCACCCCACCCGTCCGCCCGCTCCGCGGCGGCCGCTACCGGATCCGGCTCGACCAGACCGTACGCGACGTGCTGGCCTCGCTGCCGGAGCAGATGCTGCCCCTGATCGGCTCGGACGACCCGCTGGTGCGCCGCCTCACCCCGCCCGCCTACACCGGCGACGGCTCGGCCAGGGACGAGGGTGCCTACCGGAAGATGGTGGGGGACGCCCTCGACCGCCGCCACGTCGGGTCACTGGAGCTGTTGCGCGACACGGCGTCGGCCACCACGCTCGACGACGCCGAGCTCTCGCGTTGGCTCGACGCGCTCGAACACCATCCGCCTGGTGCTCGGCACCCGCCTCGACGTGTCCGAGGACCTGCAGCCACCGGCGGAGGACGATCCCGACGCCGGGCTGTTCCAGCTCTACGAGCTGCTGTCGTGGCTGGTGGCGGCGATCGTCGATGCGCTGTCGGGCACGTTGCCGGACCTCGGGAGCGACGACGACCCCGAGTGGGCGATCTGAACCCTCTGCTAGTCTCCATGAGCCCTGCGCGGGATCCGAGCCCCCATCGTCTAGCGGCCGAGGACGCCGCCCTTTCAAGGCGGTAACACGGGTTCGAATCCCGTTGGGGGTGCGACACATCCCCAGCAGCTGCTGGTCAGGGACCTGTGGTGCAGTTTGGAGTGCACGCCGGCCTGTCAAGCCGGAGGTCGCGGGTTCAAATCCCGTCAGGTCCGCCACCCCGGTTCGCCGGGACGAGGTCGGGTAGCTCAGTTGGTAGAGCGCGCGCCTGAAAAGCGTGAGGTCACCGGATCGACGCCGGTCCCGACCACCAGGGAAGCGCAGGTCAGAGAGCTCGTCGCTTGAGGCAGTTCAGTGGGCGTCCTGACGTCGTGCCCTCTACGTGGCCAGAGAATCCGGATCGATCGATCAATCCGGATCGATCAATCCGGATCGATCAGCTTCCGGTCATCCACGTCCCGCACTCCGGAGTCGGTGAAAGAAGCTTGAATCCGGAGGTCTCCGCCTGCAGGAACCACTCGCAGTTCGGGGAGGCCGAATGCCCAAACACCGTCGAGTAGTCGATTGGCACTGGATCGATCCCGTTTGCGCTGTAGGACTTGATGGACCGCAGATCCTTGATGACGGTGGACCGTGTCGGATCACTTCCAGCCAGCTCCAGGCCCTGGATCATCAGGTCGGCCCCGACCCACGCCTCGTACTCCGCAAAGCTCGGATACTGGTTCTTCGTCCAATGCGCGTACTTCTCCATCGCGGCATCCATGCTCTCGGTACCCGCGTCGGGCGCGGAGAATGGCCGGAACATCGAGGCGTAGTACGCCCCCTGGAGACTGTGCCACGCAGTCGACGACACGACGTCCTGCTCGTACCCAACCGGAAGGAGCATGACCTTCGGGTTGACACCCTCCTGCTTGAAGGCCGTGACGAGCGCGTTGTTGGACTGGTTGCCCATGTCGGGATACACGGCGTCAACGTGATCCTGCTTGGCCACGATCGCATCGCCCGTGAAATCGACTGAGTCAATGGGAACATTCGTATTGAGCACGCCGGTGGTGCCGCTCGCATGTTCGAACGACTTCGACGCGTTTACCGCACCGACCTTCGATGTGCCGCCGATTGGATAGCCGTACGCCCCGAGAATCGTGCCTCCGTGCTCCTTCATGAACTTGCCGGGCAAGGTGCTCGCAGGCTGCGCAGGATCGACGCTGCCGGTATCGGCGGCGAACATGTTGGTGTACGGCTGCTCACCCCACTCAGTTCCGTCGACGGAGCCCCCAGTGACAGGGACGCCCTGTTGTTGCGGAATCTTGGCACCGGCGAAGAACAACGGGCTCTCGGCTACAAGTCCGAACGCGCCCTTCGAGAGCGCGTTTTGGATGGCCAGGGTCGCCTGGGTGGTCTGGTCGTCGACCACGATTCCCTTGATCATGTGACCGTTGACGCCACCGAGTGCGTTCTGCGCAGCGATTCGCGCATTGAACGCATCAGGTCCACCCAGGAACTGCTCCGCTCCCGGCCCGGTCAACGAGGTCACCAACGCGATCGTGATGGGAGTCTTCCCGCCGCTCGACCCGCCGGTCGAGGTGGAGGTTGACGAAGTCGTCGTCGAGCTCGACGAGCAGCCGGCGAGGATCAACACCACCCCGACGCTCACCCCACTGAGCGCCCGAATGCGACGGCTTCGTCGAATTCCGGTCGGCTGACTGTCTCCAGTCGTGCTCCGCCGCGTTAGCCAGGTGTGGCGCGATGTAGTGACGTTCATCAACCCTCCCCAGTGAACCAGCCATCCGCCAGGCAAAAATCACCCCCACCACACCGAGCCGGTGCCCGCTCACCGTTGCCAAGCAGCTGGTCACCATACCAGAAAGACACCCGCTTTTTGGTCCGACCGGTCGTTCCACAAAGCGTGCATCCGGAGGTTCGGGTGAAGCCCTACGCGGGTGGAAGACACACCTAAGGCGGGACCTCGGCGTACCCGTCGGAGCAGGTGTGGCCATTGACAGGCCAATGCGAGGTTGAATGGCCAAGACGCCACGACCGATTCGGGAGATCCGCCTCGATTCGCGGCAACCTTTTCGGTCACTGCTGCGTCAGTACAGGTGTGAGCCATTGTGGGCAGCGTCCGACAAGACCAGGATCGGCGTGATGAGAAGGCGGGCCGACGAAGGCGAGCTGGTGGAATGGCTGGAGGACGGCTACTCCAGGTCGTTCCGAACAGCTTGCCTGATCCTGGGCAATCGGGCCGATGCCGAGGACGCCGTCCAGGAGGCCTTCCTGCGTGCGTGGAAGTTCAGGGACTCGCTGGCGCCGGGAGCGGACGTGAAGCCCTGGCTCTACCGGGTCGTCGTGAATGCCTGCAACTCGAAACTGCGCCAGGAGATACCGCATCGTGACCGACGGTCGAGATTCGAAGAGCTCGGTGGAGCGGCACCTACCGATGATCCGACCAGGCGGATCGACGGCACCAGGGACCTGGTGGCCGCACTCGGCGATCTGCCTGTCGACCTCCGGGTCGTCATCGTGCTGAGTTACTTCGCCGACCTGAGCGAGCGTGACATCGCCACCGCCATCGGGAGGCGTCCCGGCACCGTGAAATCGAGGCTGCACGACGCACGCCACCTGTTGGCCCAACACCCGGCCCTGCGGCCGGAGGCCGTCACCGACGGTGATGCGGCCGTCGATGAACCCGGTGTCATGCGATGACCGTGGTCGATGAGGGGTTCCTGCGCCGGGCGCTGGGAGAGGCAGGCGATGCCATCGAGGTCCCGCAGGCTGCGGTGCCGCGGATCCTGGCTGTGGCCCGGCCGCCGGAGCCGGAGGAAGGGGAGGAGCATCAGGCGGTCCAGGCGAGTGCGCCCGATCATCGCCGTCGGCGGGTCATTCAGATCGCAGCCGCGGTTGTGGTAGTCCTCGCGGGTACCGGTCTCGCCCTCGCTGCCAAAGGCGATCACCGGACCACCGGCGAGGCGGCCGGTGCGAACGCCGGAGGCCACAGCGGCGCGACCTACGCTCTGCCTCCCGAAGGCAAATCTGCCGCTCCCAATTCGGCCGCAGCGGCGGCGCCGAGTCCTGGGGTCAACGGCGCCGGCGGGACTCCGGGTGCGACGGGATCGGGTGCGCAATCGAGCCCCGCGACCGTCGCCCCGCTTCCCACCGGGGCCGTAGGCCAGTCGGCCAAGGTGGAGACCACTGGATCGGTGGCCCTGTCCATCGCACACGGGACCCTTCAAGAGGTGTCCAACAAGCTCGCGGGCTTCGCCACGGGCGACGGAGGATTCGTCGCCAGCTCCCAGGTTCAGGTCGGCAGCGGGACGGCGAGTGGATCGTCACAGGGAACGACCACGCTGCAAGTTCCCCAGCCGGCGTTCGAGACGCTGCTTACGCAGGTCGAGAGCGTGGGCACGGTGCAATCGGCGTCATCGACGTCGACCGACGTGACGGGCCAGTACGTCGATCTCCAGTCCCGCATCACCGCACTCGAAGCCAGCCGCCAGCAGTACCTGACCATCATGTCCAAGGCCTCGTCGATCGGCGACATCTTGTCGGTCCAGAGCCAACTCGATGCCATCCAGAGCCAGATCGAACAACTGCAGGGTCAACTCAACTTGCTGACCAGTCAGACCACGTATGCCACGCTCTCGGTGTCACTCTCAGAGGCCGGTGAGCATCCGGTGGTTCCGCCCCCGGCACCCTCGAGCCTGAGCAGCGCCTGGCACGCCAGCGTGAGCGGCTTCGTGACCGGGGTCGACGGACTGATCCGGTTCGCCGGACCGACCCTGTTGATCGTGTTGGTGCTAGCGGGAGTGGTGTTCGTCGGCCGGTGGGCACGGCGAACGTATCGACGACGAATGCTGTAGCTCTGGCGGGTGCAACCGAGGTGGGCCCGGTCTCCGGGGGTCCCGGGACGACCTCACGGATTGGTACCCAGGCAATCCAGTTGCGTGGGGCACGACGGGGCACGCCTCGTCATGGACCTGGATCACTGGCTCACTTAGGCCTCGTGGCTGTGCGCGCGGATTCCGGCCTTACGAAAGGCTCTCGATGATCGAGACGACGTCTTCGTTTCGGTAGCCCTGGCTGCGGCAGAACTCGAGCAATTCGCGAACGCGCGTGACGACGACGCCCTGCTGCGCAGTACCGGCGACGGTGATGCCGCGACCGTGCTGGAAGTCGAGGAGGCCTTCGTCGCGAAGGATGTGCAGTGCACGTAGGACGGTGTTCTTGTTGACCCCGAGCACCGCGGCCAGATCCCTCGCAAGGGGAAGGCGCTCGCCGGGTCCCGCCTCGCCTTCGGCGATGGCCCTTCGTATCTCGGCTGCAACCTGATCGTGCAACGCAATGGTCTCAGTCCGGTCCACCTTGACACTGATCATGGTACTAGTCATAGTAGATCCATGGGTTCCAATGCGCCAGGTCCGGCGTGACCGTCACGGATTCGCCACCGGAGGGTCTCGTCGTGGATGAGACAGAGGTTCTCTTCCGCGAGGCGAGAGCGCGGCGAAGGCGGCGCCGGCTCATTGCAGCCGTCAGTGTGGTGGTCGTCCTCATCCTCGGACTTGGGGTGGGTGTCGGTATTGCTGCGAGTAGGCCCGACAGAATTCCGCTGCAGGCGTCGGCTCGCCCCCAGGCACCGATTGCCGCGCTGTCTGCGTCTGAGTTCAGTATTCGCCCGGTGCTGTGTTATGCACCGCCGCTGAGCGTCCCAAGCGGTACGGCTCCCCTCACCGGGAAACTGCCGGGCTGTGGTCCGTCACACGCGCTGACCGCCGCCAATATCGGTGTGGATCCCGGCAATAGTGGATACACCTCCAGTCTCTTCAGGATCCAACCCGATCCACAGTTCGCATCGTACGGCTCCGCACCTGCGGCCGGCGACACTTCGAGCAGCGACGCGCTCCTGCCCGGCATCGAATCAACGGAGGGCAACGTGCGCTACGTGCTCGGTCCCGCCGCGGTCATGGGCTCTGCGATCAGATCGGCGAGGGCCGACTACACACGCGTGGGCCAATGGACCGTCGATCTCACGTTCACGAAGGCCGGAACGTCCGAATTCGACGCCCTGGCCCATCAGCAGTTCCATTCGCTCATCGGTGTGGTCTTCGACGGACAGGTGATATCCGCACCGCTCACGCAGCCCACGCAAGACTCGTTCTCCTCCTTCGGAGGTCAGGTGCAGATCTCAGGAAACTTCACCCGGCAGCAAGCGAAGGAGATCGCGGCTCGGCTGTGATCCCTCGCCCTTCGCGTTCGGGCATTCCGGATCCGATGCATCAACGGGCAGCTCCCCACCCGATCAACTGCGCAATGCTTCGCGACCGGGACGTGGTCGAAGCACCTCCCCTAGTGCGTTCCGGCGCCACTTGCGAACGGTCGCACCTCGACCGGGAGCGTGGTCGCCTGCGCCAACCTGCGACCCCATTCGAGGGCGGCGTCGAGATCGTCGGCGTTGATGATGGTGAGGCCTCCCAGATGCTCGTTCCCCTCCACGTAGGGGCCGTCGGTCATGAGCAGCTCGCCGTCCCTCACGCGCACCACGGTGGCGGTGCTCGGCGGAAACAACCCGTCGGCGAATACCCAAGCACCGGCCTCCCGCAGTTCCTCGTTCAGCACGTCGAGGTCGCGCCGGATCTGCACGAGGTCCACCGCAGCCGAAGGTGGGCCGTCGGGCTGATAGATGCTGAGCAGGTACTTCTTCATCCGGTCGTCCTCCTTGCGGTGCCGGCACGTGGCCGAGCACTCACCTCCCACACCAACGACATCTGACCAGATCGACGCGCCGGCCGACATGTTCCGGGGCGTCGCCCCGGGGCGGTCGGTGCCAGGCACGGTCGCGGGCAGGTCTCGCCGCCCGCACCGGAGGTCGCATGACCCGAGGGCCATGATGTGGCGTTGCCCGCATCCTGCTGCCCGACCGGCAGTGCGACCCAGCAAGGAGCGCCTCCATGGCCGACCACACCATCTACCGCTACGTTCCCCATCCGCGGACGAAGGCCAAGCTCGACGGCGCGGGTGGACCCGTGAAGGTGGCCGCACAGCTCCCGCATGGGAACGCCGCCGCCCGTTTCAACGCCTGGTTCGCGGTGAAGGTCACCGACGGCGTGGGCACGATGTGGTGCGCCTACGCCTTCGCCGCCCTCGCCCTCGTCAGCCTGCCGGAGGCGATCCGTGCCCACAGTGCGGTCGTCCTGGTGTCGTGGATCTCCCAGACGTTCCTGCAGCTCGTTCTGTTGTCGGTGATCATCGTCGGCCAGAACATCCTGGCGGCGGCGACCGACAAACGCTCCGAGGCGACGTTCAAAGATGCCGACGCCGTGCTCCACGAGGCGGTGAAGCTCCAGGAGCACCTCGACGCCCAGGACCGGATGCTCACCGGACTCGCCGACCGACTGGCGAGCGTCGAGGCGCAGGCCGGCGGCAGTCGCTAGCGACGTGCCGCCGGGTCGCAGCGCCGCCGTGCCGTGATGCCGTGATGCCGTGAAGCAGTGACGCCGTCAGCCGGCCACGTGGCGGTCGGCGAGTACCACCCCGAGCTGGTCGGCCAGGGTGACGGCGGCCACGCAACGTTCGGTGTCGACGGGCACACCCTGGGTCGGGGTCAGGAGGAAGGTGCCCTGCACGCGGCCGCCACCGCGCACGGGGAGGTCGACCCGGCGGGTCGGCAGCCCGAACTTCTCCGTCTGCCACCGGCCCCCGGCCACGATCACGGTGCCGTCCGCCTCGATCCGCGCTCCCGGCTCCGACACCGGTTCCCTCACGAAGCGGCAATCGCGGAGTGACAGGAGCTCGCGGAGTTCGTGGGCCACCGAGACGACGATGAAGTCGGGTTCCTCGCCCGACGCGATCCGCTCGCTCAGTCCGTGGATGCGGTGCAGCCGCTCCACGCCCGCCGTCGCCTCGGCCCGGGCCCGGCGCGTCCGGGTAGCCAGCTCGCCGACGGCGAGCCCGACGATCACCAGCAGGACGGTCGTGGTGACATCCGAGGAGTCGGAGATCCGCAGCGACAGGTAGGGCTGGGTGCAGAAGTAGTCGAACGACAGGCCCGAGACCAGGGCGGCCACCACGGCCGCACCCCGCAGGCCCACGGCGGCCACTCCCACGGTGACGATCACGAAGACCAGCGCCAGGTTGGCGGCGGCCGTATGGCCACGGGCCGGGTAGAGGGCGGCCCCGACCGCGATCGGTGCGATGACGGCGGCACCGTAGGTGACCTGGGAGCGGAGACGGGGATCGTTGAAAAGTGTCATGGAGAGGGCTCCTTCACCCGGCAGTGCCGGCCGGCCGACTCCGCACCCGCCGGCGGCGCCGCCCATTTCCGATCGATACCCAGATAGGCACCGTGGCGCTCGCGATCCGACCGGTCCCGGGCGCTGCCGGACGCCGGCCGTAGAGTGCGGGCATGCCGGAGCGCGGCCCGGACCGAGCAGGCGGCGCGGCGGCGGTGTGGCGGACCCTCATCGGCAGGCCCCTGGCGGCACGCGAGGCGGCCAGGGAGCAGATCACCCCGGTCGAGGGGCTGTCCGCCCTCTCGCTCGACGCCCTGACATCGGTCGCGTACGGACCGGAGGCGATCCTCGTCGTGCTGGCCCTGGCCGGTGCCGGGGCCCTGCACCTGGTCTTGCCCATCACGGGAGCCATCGTCGGCCTCCTGGCCATCCTGGTCTTCTCCTACCGCCAGGTGATCGACGCCTACCCCGGCGGGGGCGGCGCCTATGCCGTCTCCCGCGCCAATCTCGGGGCCGGGACCAGTCTGGTGGCGGCGGCGTCCCTGGTCGTCGACTACACGCTGACGGTGGCCGTCTCGATCGCGGCCGGCGTGGCCGCCCTGACCTCCGCCTTCCCCGGTCTGGCGTCGGCCACCGTGCCGATCTGCCTGGCCATCCTGGCCCTCATCACCTTGCTCAACCTGCGGGGCCTCGGCGAGACGGCCCGGGCGTTCCTGCTGCCGACCCTGGTCTTCATCGTGGGCCTGCTGGCCATCATCGCCATAGGCCTGGTCCATCCGCTGGGTTGGGTGAGCCCCAGCAGGGTACGTCGCTGGTCCCTACCCACGGGCTGCAGGCGGTGACCGTCCTCCTCGTCCTCAAGGCCTTCTCGGCCGGGTGCAGCGCGCTCACCGGCGTCGAGGCCATCGCCAACGGCGTGCCCCTGTTCAAGGAGCCCCGGGCCGTCCGGGCCAAGCGGACCGAGCTGCTGCTCGGGCTGATCCTCGGCGCCATGCTGGTCGGTCTGGCCGTGCTGGCCCGGCGATGGCAGGTCGGCCCCACGGTCGGGACAGACGGTGCTCAGCCAGATCATGGCCATGGCCGTGGGCCGGCACTGGGCGTACTACATCGTGTCGCTCACCATCACCGTCGTGCTGGCCCTGGCGGCCAACACGTCGTTCGGGGGGCTGCCCGTGCTGGCCAGCCTGCTCGCCCAGGACAACTACCTGCCCCACATCTTCTCGCTGCGCGGCGACCGCCAGGTCTTCTCCAACGGCATCTGGGTGCTCGCCATGATGTCGGGGGCACTGCTCATCGCGGTCAATGGGAACACCAACACCCTGATCCCCCTGTTCGCCATCGGTGTCTTCACCGGCTTCACGCTGTCCCAGACGGGCCTGGTGGTGCACTGGCGACGCACCCGTCCGCCCCACTGGCGGCGCCGGGCGACCATCAACGGCTTCGGGGCCGTCGTGACGGGCGTGGCCACCCTGGTGTTCCTCATCTCCAAGTTCACCGAGGGTGCGTGGGTCGTCGTGGTCGCCGTGCCGGCGTTCATCCTGCTGTTCACCCGCATCCAGGTGTACTACCGGCACGCGGCCCGCGACCTCGGGTTCGACGCGCTGCCGGCCAAGCCGGTGCGCAGGCCCACGATGGTCATCGTGCCGGTCAGCCGGCTGTCCCGACTGACCGAACACGCCCTGTCGGAGGCCGAGTCGATCGGCCACGAGGTGATCGCCGTGTCCGTGGTCGTCGACGGCGACGACCAGAGCGAAGGCTTCGCCCGCGACCTGCAGGAGCAGTGGGCAGTCTGGGATCCGGGCGTGGAGCTGCGACTGCTGCACACGGAGTTCGCATCCGTGGTCGAGCCGATCGTGGCCTTCATCGACGAGGTCCGGGAAGCAACGACGAGCAGATCGTGGTGCTCATCCCGGTGGTGGTCCCGAGGAAGGTCCGTTACCGCTTCCTCCACAACCAGATCGACCTGGTGCTGTCGGCCGCCCTGCGGTCGCGCAGCGACGTGATCGTGGCCCGGGTTCCCCTGCCACTCGACCCCGAAGACACGCCACCCGGGGAAGAGGCGGCTGCCGACTCCGGCGGCACCGGACCCGCGGGCTGAACGGGTCGCGCCCCGTGGCCCCCCGAAGCGGTGTGTCCGGCCATGGTCCCACGGTAGGACCGGGGTCCCGGCCGGGCCAGTAGAAATTGCGTATCCGACGCGCCGGCAGGTGCCGGCGAGCTCAGGCCAGTTCGACCGCCTTGACCAGCAGCAGCAGCACCGCCACCACCAGGTACACCCGCAGCGCGTACATTCCGAACAGCCGGCCCCGTGACCACTTGGGCCGGTCCAGCAGGTTGAGGGGGGGCATCCGCCAGTTCATGCGGACCTCGGCCGCGACGGCGGGCACCTTCTCCCGCCTCGACCTGGCCCCGAGCATGGCGATCCCGCCCACGATGTAGACGACGAGGAGGATCGCGCCGAGCACGACGGCCATCCGGTTCACGTTGATATGAGGGAAGATCGTGGTGAGCATCAGCACCAGGGACATCATCAGCAGGAGCGACACGATGACACCGGCCAGGGCGTTGAGCCACGGCCGGTTGACCCAGGGACCGAGGACGGCCGCGTCGTTGCAGAGCAGCAGCAGGAAGACCGTCGCGCTGGGCAGCAGCACCCCGGCGAGCGCCTGGACCCCGGTCGTGATGACACCCAGGGGGGCGCCGGGAATGAGGACGATGCCGGCGGCGAGGGCCACCACCGCCGTGAACGTCCCGTAGAAGAACTTGGCGTCCTTCCAGCTCCGGTGGAGGGAGTGGCGGGCGCCGAAGGCGTCGCCGAAGGCGTACGACGTGGACAGGGTGACCGACGCCGCCCCGATGATCGATGCGTTGAGGAGGATGATGGCGAAGATCGCTCCGGCGGCGCTGCCGACGTAGTGCTGCAGCCCGCTGGCCACCGCCCCGGCGTTCGTGAAATGACCGAACAGGGGCGTGCCCGCGAAGGCCACGGCCGTCACCGCCATCAGCACGGACGCCGCGAACACGGTGACCAGGGAGCCGATGACCGTGTCCGTGCGCTCGTAATTGATCCAGCGGGGGGTGATCCGCTTGTCCACGATGTTCGACTGCTGGAAGAAGAGCTGCCAGGGCGCCACCGTGGTACCGACGATGGCGATGACCAGCAGCACCGACGTGGAATTGAACCCACCCTCGACGCCCGGCACGGCCAGGCCGTGCAAATACCGGACCGGTTGCGGGTGCCTGAGGATGGCCAGGGGGACGATGAGGAAGTTGGCGAAGATGAAGACGAACATGAACCGCTCCCACCGGCGGAAGCTCCCCGTGGCCGTCATGACGATCAACAGGACGGCGGCGATGGGTACCGAGACGTACTTGCTCACCCCGAAGTACGCGAGGGCCAGGTTGACGCCGATGAACTCGGTGGCGATGGTGAGGAAGTTCAGAATGAACAGGTCGCCGACGGAGAAGGCCCCCCAGAACTTTCCGAAGCGCTCGTTGATGAGCCGGGCGTGGCCGACACCGGTCACCGCGCCCAGGCGGACCACCATCTCCTGGTTGACGATGAGGACGGGGATGAGCAGCGGCAGCGTCCAGAGGAGGGAGAGGCCGTAGTTCTGCCCGGCCTGGGCGTAGGTCGACACCCCGCCGGCGTCGTTGTCCGCCACCATCACGATGAGGCCGGGTCCCATGATGGCGAGCAGGGTCAGCAACCTGGCGGTGAACGTCCGGCGGGCGCCGGTGTCGTGCTGCTTGACAGTGCCGAAGGCGCCGTGGATGTCGCCCACGTGAGCCTCGTCGAGGACTGCGCTCGTCTCCTCCTCGTCGCGGTCGTCCCGCTCTTCGCGGTCGTCCCCGTCGTCTTGCGGCGCCTCGGTCATCGTTCACCTCCTCTCCGTCGTCATGTCCTCACGTCCTGGCCCGTCTCCCCACGGGCCGACCCCGGGGGCGGCTACCGTCTGTCGTTCACACGCGGGCCACGGCGCGGGAATCCCACCAGGTCCTGCGTGCGTGGCCACCGTGAGCGGCCGCCCGTCGCCGAGCGGCGGGCCATGCCCTGCGAATCTTCGGTGCGTGCGGACGCTCCCGTTACCCGCGTCGTGGCGCCGGTGTCCCCTGCCTTCCGCCCCGAACGGCCGCACGGGAAGGCGGACATCCGGCGGTGGCCCCGGACCTACGTGCTCGGTCTTCGCTCCCGCCGCAACCCTCAGTCCTCCACTGCCGTCGTGCCGAAATCGCGTCGGAACCCGGTCGGCATCAACAGTTCGAGCACGTCGTCGACCGTCACGACCCCCAGCATGTTGTGATGCTCGTTGTCCATGACCGGGGCGACGGTGAGGTTGAAGTCCGACATCTTGCGCACGGTCGCGCCGAGGTCCCAGTCGGCGTGGACGTGCGCAAGGTTCGGCCGGATCACCGACGAGAGCGCGGCCCCGGCATCCGCCTGCAGCAGCCGGACGGCCGAGACCGAGCCGACCACGTTGCCCTCGGCGTCGCTGGCGAACACCACGTTGAGGGCCTCGGGCGGTGCCGTGCTCACCCGGATGGCCGCCAGTGCGTCGGCCACGCTGGTCGTCTCGGGCAGGCAGAGGAAGTCCGGGCTCATGAGCCCGCCCGCCGTCTCGGGGTTGTAGCTGAGCAGCGACCGGACCTTGCGCTGCTGCGCCTCGGGCAGCAGGTTCAGAATCGGCAGCCGCCGCTCCTGGTCGATCTCGGTGATGAGATCCACGGCGTCGTCGGGTGCCATCGAACCGAGCAACCGGGCGGCCTCGTGGTCGGACCGGTTGCGGATGAACTCCACCTGATGCTCGGTGTCGAGCTCCTCGAAGACATCGGCCTCGAGCTCGCGGTCCTCCCCCACCGCGTTGATGATCTCCTCGCCCTCCTCGTGTGACGCCGCCTCGACCAGGTCGGCGATCTGCGCGGGGTCGAGACGGGCCAGCTTCCGGTAGGGGATGCGCAGTCTGGCCGTCGGGACGTGGGCCACGAACGGCTCGATGCTGGCCCAGTCCACTACGGCACCGGGTCGGGTATTGCGGCCGAGCCGACCCGGGAGGAGTCGCCGGAAGAAAGGCCGGCTCGAGGGGTCCACCCCGACGACCTCCCATTCGCCGTCGATCTTGGCCAGCTCGATGTCGTTCGCCTTGATGAGGCGGCCGCCCACGAAGTTGATGAGGTGACGGGCCATCAGGTCCCGGGCCAGCAGCACCTCCCCGGGCCGGCGCTCGAACCTGCGCAGATCGACCCGCCTGCCCTCGAAGCGCACGTGGCCGGGTTCGAACCCGGCCACCTTGCGGATGGGCACGAAGAGATCACGACCCCCGATCGAGACGACCAGGCCCACCAGGGGCGGGTGGGGCTTCTCCCCGAGCCTGACGATGACGTCCTGGACCCGCCCGAGCTTGTCGCCGGACGCGTCGATGAGTGGCCGCTTGATGATGGTCGACAGGTGCAGGACGTCGCTGCTCATGGGGACCTCGGGTGTCGAGGGGAAACGATCCCACCGAGGGTAGCGCCGCTGCGCCGCCCGTCCGGGCTGCCGGCATGTGACGACGCGCCCGGTCGCAGGTCAGTCGGGCGCCTGCCACGGGGTCAGCCAGGGCGTGGCCGGCCAGCCCTCGGCCGCGGCCATGAGGGCGAAGGCGGTGGCGCCGTCGATGTGCTCACGCACGATGTCGGCGTGGCCGGCGTGGCGGGCCGTCTCCTCGACGAGGTGCAGCAGGACCCACCGCAACGGCCACGTGTCGATGTCCTTCGGCAGCCACGGCGAGTCCCGGGGAACGGGCACCGCATGGTCGAGGTCGCCGATGGCGTCGACGGCGTCGACGGTGGCCTCGGCCACCTCCGAGTAGTCGGCCAGCACGTCGTCGAGTGCTTCGTCCGGGCCGACCTTGAACGTGTCGCCGTAGGAGCCCCCGCCCCCGCGAGCCGACGGGTGCCCGAGCACCACAGAGTCGATCCAGTACCGCTCGGTGGCGGCCACGTGCTTGATGATGCCGCCGACGCTCAGCGAGCTCACCGACGGGACCGACCGGGCCTGGGCGTCGGTCAGCCCGTAGGCGGACAGTCGCAGGACGAGGCGCTGCTGGGCCAGGTAGTCGAGCACCTGGGTGCGCTCATCGGGTGCGGGCGGGGCGAGACCGGGCACGGTGGTCACCTTTCTGTCGGGGAGCTGATGTGGGCGGTCTCTCGGGAGAGGTCGCCGGTGCGGCCACGCCGGGTTCCGGCCACCGCCGGCCGCGGGTCACCGTTCGGGGTGGATCGTCTCGCCCCGGGCCAGCATGGCCACGAAGCCCTCGATCCGGCGGGCCCGGGTGTCGGCCCGAACGGCGGCCTCGACACGATGGACGATGGAGTACCGGTTCTGGCTGGTGGCCGCGTCGAACCTGGCCCGCGCGGCCGGCACCGCGTCCAGGGCGGCCGCCAGGTCCGGGGGCACCACGGCCGCGGCCTGTCCGGGGTAGGCCGCCTCCCACCGGCCGTCGGCCCTGGCCGCGTCGACCTGGGCCTGGCCGGCCGGGTGCATGCGACCCTCGGCCGTCAGCCGCTCGGCCAGTTGCACGTTCCTCTGTGACCAGCGGCTCCGCCGGCGACGGGCGGTGAAGCGCTGCCGGTAGGTGGCGTCATCGCGACGCCCGACCTGGCCGTCGATCCAGCCGTGGGCGACGGCAGCCTCCAGCGCCTGCTCGTAGGTGAGCTTGGTGGGCTTCGTGGTGCCCTTCTTGGCGATCACCAACCACACCCCGTTCGGGTCGTCGTGGTGCCGGGCGAGCCACGCCCACCATTTGGCCGCGTCGGCGACCAGCAACTCCGGCAGTTCGTCCGCCATGGCGACAAGTCTTCCAGCCCACCGGGATCAGGGGCGTGGTGCGTATCCCGGATCGTCCCCATCGACGAGCAGCGCCGGGACGACGAAGCGGCGGACGAGGTCGGCCTCGTCCTCCGGCGAACGGGGGACAGGGGGTTCCAGCGTGAGCAGCGAGAGGATCACCCGCACGATCCACTCGGTGGCATCGGCCCGGGTCACCCCGGCCCGAAGCCGGCCGGCGCCGGCCGCTTCGTCCATCACCCGGTCACAGAGGGCGGCGGCCATGGCGTTCACCTCGCCCGAATGGCCGGCGATGGCGTTGGTCGTCCCCACGGCCTCGGCCGTGAACCACGCCCGCAGGGCGGGGTCGGCCCGCACCGCCGCCAGCGAGGCGGTGATGCCGGTCACGAGCACCCGGTCCGGTCCGGCACCGGGTTCGGCGTCGATCGTCCGGCCGACGGCGGAGGCCATGCGACGGGCCTCACGGGCCACGTAGTCGGACCGCAACCTCGCTACAGAGCCGAAGTACCGGTAGACCGTGCCCCGCGAGCATCGGGCGGCGCGGGCCACGTCCTCCATGCGGGTCGCCTCCACGCCGTGGTCGGCGAAGGCCCGGCCGGCCGCGTCGAGCAGCCGGTCGACGGCCAGGTCGTTCCGTTCCTCCCGGAGCCACGGTGCCGGGCGGACCGTCGACGAAGTGGCGGCGGGCGCAGTGCCGGCAGGCTCGGCGACGGCCCTCATGCCGCCGCCGTGAACGGCAGCGTGTCGAAGCGCCGGGTGAAGGCGCCACGGGCGTACCGGCCGGCATCGGCGTCCACGGCGAAGTGGGGCAGGCGCGCCAACAGCTCCTCCAGCACCACCCGGCCCTGCAGTCGGGCGGCGGCCGCCCCCAGGCAGTGGTGGGGGCCGCCACCGAAGGTCAGCATGCGGGCGATCCGGCGGGTCACGTCCAGGTCGCCTGCGGTCGGGCCGAACTCGCGGGGATCGCGGTTGGCCGCGCCGTAGAGCAGGTGCACCTTGTGGCCGGCCGGCACCTCCGTGCCGCCTATGCGAACGTCGCGGGTCACCGTGCGGGACAGGCCCTGGACGGGCGAGGTCATGCGCAGCAGCTCTTCCACCGCCACCGGAATGAGGGACAGGTCGTCCAGCAGGCGTCGGCGCTCGTCGCGCCGCGCCGTCAGGAGGGCGGCGCTCCCCGACAGGAGTCCCGACGCGGTGTCGTTGCCCCCGGCGATCATCACGAAGCAGAACCCGAGGATCTCGGGGATGTCGAGCGGCTCGCCCCCGACCTCGGCGTCGAGCAGGTCGGCGAGCATGTCGCCGCCGGCAGGGGCCAGCTCCGGCCGCCGTCGGCGTTCCTCGACCAGGTCGGTGAAGTAGGCGTAGAGCGCGCCCACGGCCGCCACCGCCCCGTGGACGGGGTCACCGGCCGCGTTGGCCTGCACGATGGCGGAGCTCCACCCCCGGAACTGGTGGCGGTCGGCCTCGGGCACACCCAGGTAGTGGGCCACCACCAGGCTCGGGAGGGGGTCGGCCAGCTCGGCTACCAGGTCGGCCTCCCCGGCTTCGGCCAGCCGGGCCACGCACTCACGGGTGAAGGCCCGCACCATGGGTTCGATCGTGGCCACCCGCCGGGGGGTGAAGCCCCGGTTGACCAGCCTCCGGAACGCGGTGTGTTGGGGGCGGTCCATCATGACCATGGTGGGCGCCAGGCCGAGGGTGGCGATCTCGTCGTCCTCGAAGGTCAGGCCCTGGGCCGAGGAGAAGGTGGCCCCATCGGAGACGGCGGCGAAGACGTCCTCGAAGCGCGACAGCACCCACACGTCCCGCCCGGCCATCCGGTGCACGGGCTCCTCGTCGCGGAGGCGCGCATAGGTCGGGTAGGGGTTCCGCACCGTGGCCGGATCGAGAGGGTCGTACAACACACCCGACGCGCCAGCCATCTCGTGACCTCCTCTGTTGCACGCTGTATCGCTAACTGTCCACCAGCGTGACACAAGCGCCATTCACGTACAACAGTCCAGCGTACGACGGCCGGCACGGGGCCAGGCCGGCACCGTTCACGCCTCGATCTTGAGGGGGGTGGCGTCGAGGGCGCAGTGGAAGCACTCCACCTCGGCACCCTCGACTGCCGCCGGCGTCGGCGCCGCCCGGGGCGGGTTGCGGATCCCGAAGGCGGCCAGGACGCCGCCGGCGACGCACCAGCACGCCGCCACTGTGGCCGCCGTTTTGAACCCGCCGGAGAGCTCGGCCGGGTGGAGGTAGGTGTCGCCGGAGATGCCGGCCAGGGCGGGCAGGACGGCCACGGCGATGAGGCTGCCCAGCCGGGCCACGTCGTTGTTGACGGCGGACGCCAGTCCGGCGTGCTCGTCGGGCACGGCACCGAGGGCCGTGGCCGTCAGCGGCGCCACCGTGATGGCCAGCCCCAGCCCGAAGACGAGCACCGCCGGCAGCACGCCGGTCACGTAGGGCTCCCCCGCCGTCACCCTCCTCAGCAGGGCTAGGCCGGCGCCCACGACCACGGGCCCGACGCTCATCTGCAGCCGGGGTCCGATCCGGGTCGCCAGCCGTCCCGAGCGGGCCGACAGCGCCAGCATCACCGCCGTCAGGGGCAGCAGGGCGATGCCGGACTCGAGCGGGGTGTAGCGGTCGACCACCTGCAGCTGCACCGGCAGCAGGAACAGCGCGCCCCCCAGGGCGCCATAGACGACGAAGGTGACCGCGTTGGTCACCGAGAACTGCCGACGCCGGAAGATTCCGAGCGGCAGCATCGGCGCCGCCGACCGACGTTCCACCACCACGAAGGCGGCCGCGCCGACCGCGCCGGCGGCCAGCATGGCCACCACCAGCGCGATCGCTCCAGCCCCGCGACGGACCCTCGATCAGGCCGTAGGTGATCCCGCCGAGGGCCACGATGGCACAGGCGGCACCGGCGACGTCGATCCGGCCGGTGGCGGTCGGGTCGCGGGTCTCGGGCACGTGCCGGGCCGTCACCACGAGAACGACGATGCCGATCGGCAGGTTGATGAGGAAGATCCACCGCCACGACGCCGCCGCGATCAGGTACCCGCCGAGGAACGGCCCGATGGCGGTGGCCACGCCGCCGAGGCCGGTCCAGGCCCCGATGGCCCGGCCGCGGTCGTCGGGGCGGAACGACGCCTGGAGGATGGCCAGGCTCCCGGGGTGAGCAGCGCCGCCCCCACCCCCTGGAGGATGCGCATCACGACGAGGACGGCCGTGCCCGGCGCCAGGGCGCAGGCCACCGATGCAACCGCGAACCACACCACGCCGATACTGAAGATCCGGCGCCGGCCGTAGTGGTCGCCGAGCGAGCCGCCCAGCAGCAGGAAGGCCGCCAGCGTCATGGCGTAGCCGGTGACCACCCACTGCAGGGCGGACAGGGGCGCGTGGAACTCGCGCCCGATGGTGGGCAGGGCGATGCCCACGACGGTGGCGTCGATCGCGGCCATCCCCGAACCGAGCACGGTGGCCGCCACCACCCAGCGGCCGGCGGGCGAGCGGAAGGCGAGGTTCGGTTCGGTGGTCACTGGTGGGTCGGCGGGGGCATCGGGACTCCAGGCCGCACCCTACGGTGCCTGCGGCTCCGGAGTGGCGGTCGCTACCGGCCTCCGGCGGGGGGGACGGAGGGGACGGAGGGGGCGGACGGCCACCGGCCGGGCGGCCATCGCTACAGTGGCCGCCGTGGCGCTGACCAGGCTCCAGCTGTTCTCACTGCCGGTGACCGACCCCGAGCGGGCCAAGCGGTTCTACGTCGAGACGCTCGGCTTCGAGCTGGTCAACGAGGCCCAGATGGGGCCCGACATGCGGTGGATCCAGGTCCGGCCGCCGGGGGCGGAGACGTCGGTCACCCTCGTGACCTGGTTCGATTCCATGCCCGCGGGCTCCTCCAAGGGGACCGTCATCGAGACGGACGACCTCGACGGCGACATCGCCGTCCTCGCCGGCCGCGGCGTCACCTTCCACGGCGACGTCGAGACCGCGCCCTGGGGCCGGTTCGTCACCTTCGACGACCCCGACGGCAACGGTCTCATCCTGCAGGCGACCTCGCCGTAGCCGGTCAGGCGGAGCCGGATCCCGCCGGCACCGGGCCCGGCCGGGGTCACAGACGGCACAGGCTTTGCTATTGCGAGTCATTCGCAGTCGCCCTAGTGTCATCGGGTGATGCCGCCCCCTGCGAGCGCCGAGCGATGACCGGCCCGCGGACCGCCGTGGTCCGGCTCCGCAACACGCTGACGGCCCGCGAATGGGCGCGGGTGGCCGGCATGACCGCGACCGTGGTCGCCCTCACGGTGGCCGGCTTCGCCATGCTGTTCGCCGCCGTCCCCCACCACTACCGCTTGAGCGGCACCGAGATCTTCGGCTTCGGTACCGGCATCCTCGCCTACACGCTGGGCATGCGCCACGCTTTCGACGCCGACCACATCTCGGCCATCGACAACACCACCCGGAAGCTGATGGCGGACGGCAAGCGCCCGCTCAGCGTCGGGTTCTGGTTCGCGCTCGGCCACTCGAGCGTCGTGTTCGCCCTGGCCGTCCTGCTGAACTTCGGCATCAGGGCGGTCGACAGCCAGGTACGCGACGGGGCTCGGGGCTCCACCATGTCACCGGCATCGTGGGTACGACGGTGTCGGGGGTGTTCCTCTATGTGATCGCCGCCCTCAACGTTGTCATCCTGGTGTCGGTCCTCAGGATCTTCTTCGAGCTCCGCCGGGGCGTCTACGACGACGAGGCCCTCGATGCCCAGCTCAATCAGCGGGGGCTGATGAACCGCTTCCTCGGACCGATGGCCCGGCGCATCGACAGGGAGCCGAAGATGTACCCCGTCGGCGTACTGTTCGGGCTCGGGTTCGACACCGCCACCGAGATCGCGCTGCTGGTGCTGTCGGGCACGGCCGTGGCCAGCGGGCTGCCCTTCTGGGCGATCCTCTCGCTGCCCATCCTCTTCGCCGCCGGCATGACCCTCTTCGACACGCTCGACGGCTGCTTCATGAACTTCGCCTACGGCTGGGCGTTCTCCCGGCCGATCCGCAAGGTCTATTACAACATCACCATCACCGGGCTGTCGGTGGTGGTGGCCTTCTTCATCGGCACCATCGAGATCGGCGGGCTCATCGCCCAGGAGGCCGGCCTCACCGGCGGGTTCTGGGGGCGCCTGGCCGCCTTCAACATCAACACCGCCGGATTCGTCATCGTCGGCATCTTCGCGGTGGTGTGGGCCGTCGCCCTCCTCATCTGGCGGTTCGGCCGGGTCGAGGCCCGGTGGGAAGCCGCCGCCGAGGCGTCGCGGGAGCGGGCCGCCATCGAGCACGCGCTGGAGTCGGGCCTCGGGGAGCTCGAACCGGCCTGATGGTCGCCCGGTCGCCCGGCCGCCCGGCCGCCCGCCCGTCCAGCCCGTCGGCCGCCGGGACCGGATCAGCGTGACCGCCCGTAGACCCGGCGGATCATCCCGGCCACGACCTCGGTGGCCCTGGCCGGTCGGGTGAAGCTGGTCAGGTTCACCGGTAGGGCGAACCGCTGGGCGGTGATGGCCTTGGCCCGGGTGAACTCGCGCAGGCCGTCGGGACCGTGGATCCGCCCGAACCCCGACTCGCCGACCCCGCCGAAGGGCAGTGCCGGGATGAAGGCGAACACCAGCACCCCGTTGACCGAGGTCATGCCGGACCGCATCCGGCGGGCCAGGGCCACGCCACGCGACCGGTGCTTGGTGAAGACGGTGCCGCCCAGGCCGTAGCCGGTGGCGTTGGCGAGCTCGACCGCCTCGTCGGCATCGGCCACCTTCCTCACCGTCAGCGTCGGCCCGAAGGTCTCCTCCTGCACAGCGGCGGCGTCCTCGGGCACGTCCACCAGCACCGTCGGACCGACGCCGCCCTCGGAGACCGACGACGGGCCCCCGACGATCGCCCGACCGCCGCGGGCGATGGCGTCCTCGATGTGGCGCCGGATCACCTTGACCTGCGACGGCATGGTGGGCGGCCCCCACGCGGCCTCCGGTCCCGATCCGGCTGCGAGCCCCTCGGCCTTCTTCACGAGGGCGGTGACGAAGCGGTCGTACGACGCGTTCGGTGGCGTAGACCCGCTCGGTGCCGATGCAGGTCTGACCGCCGTTGCTCATCCCGCTCCACAGGGCGGCATCGGCAGCCGCCTCGACGTCGGCGTCGTCGTCGACGATCAGGGCGTCCTTTCCACCGCACTCCATCAGCACGGGGACGAGATTCTCGGCGCACGCCGCCATCACCTTCCGGCCCGTGGCCGCCGAGCCGGTGAAGGCGACTTTGTCGACACCGGCGCGGCACAGCGCGGCGCCGGTGTCGCCGAACCCCGTGACCATGCCGAAGACGTCCACGCCGTCGGGCACGGACCGCGCCCACGCGTCGACCAGCCATTCACCGATGGCCGGTGTGTACTCGCTGGGCTTGAAGACGACGGCGTTGCCGGCCGCCAGGGCGTAGGCGATGGACCCCATCGGGGTGAAGACCGGGTAGTTCCACGGGCCGATCACGCCGACCACTCCCAGCGCCTGGTACTCGACGGTGGCCGCGTTGTTGAGGGCCAGCAGCCCGGGGAAGACCGATCTCGGTCCGAGGACGCGGCGGGCATGGCCGGCCGCCCAGGCCAGGTGGTCGATCGCCAGGGTCAGCTCGAGGACGGCATCGGCCACCGGCTTGCCGTTCTCCCGGTGCATCGAGCGCGGCCAGTTCGTCGATCCCACGGGCGATCTCCGACCTGAAGGCCAGCAACCGCTGTCGGCGGCCGCCGAAGTCGATCGACCGCCACCACGATGCGGCCGCCGCCGCCCGCCGGACCGCCGCCTCCACAGCGGGCCCGTCGTCGACGGGGAAGGTGGCCACGGTTGCACCGGTGGCCGGATCGGTCGAGGTGAACGTCGCCTGGGGCGGCGCCACCTCGGGGGTGAGCTGCTCGATGTTGGCCATGCCCCGATGCTACCGACGGGGCGGCGGCGCCGGTCGGGCGGGGCGGGTGCCCGTGCCCACCTGCGACGACGGGGTCAGCCGCCCTCGTAGTCGAAGCCGAGATCGGGTGCCGTCAACAGTGCCCTGAATGCGATCCCCTCGGCCGCGGCCATGGCCGCCACCGTGCCGCCCCGGTCGACCACGGCCACCGCCAGCACCGGCTCGGCCCCGGCCTCGCGCACGGCCCGGGCCGCCTCGAGCAGCGACGTGCCCCGGGTGACCGTGTCCTCGGTGACCACCACCCGGTCGCCGGGGTCGAGCGCCCCGGCGATGCGCCCGCCGCCGCCGTAGTCCTTCGTCTCCTTGCGGACGCTGAACGCCTTGAGGGCGCGGCCCCGGGTGGCCGCCACCGCGGCCGTCACGAAGGCCACCGGGTCGGCGCCCATGGTCAGGCCGCCGATGGCGGTGGCGTCCTCCGGCACGGCCGACAGGACGGCCTCGGCCACCAGCACCATCGCCTCCGGCCGGCACACGGTCTGTTTCGAGTCGATGAACCAGCTCGACGTGCGCCCGGACTTGAGCACGAACGAACCCGTACGGACCGAGTGGGCGAGCAGGTGGTCGCGCAGCGCCCCGTACGGCGTCGGTGGGAGCGATCCGTCGGCGGTCACGCCGACCCGTCCTCGAGACGCGCCGCGCCCGTGTAGACCACTCCGCCCGCACCGGCCTCCACGTGCCCGACGACGGCCGCCGGCCGCCCGGCCGCGGACAGCGCGGCGAGGACGGCGTCGACGCCGGCGGGGTCGACCACCAGCAGCATGCCCAGCCCGAGATTGAAGACCCGGTCCATTTCGTCGTCGGCCACCGGCCCGAGGTGCCGGAGCTCGGTGAAGATCCGTGGGACGGTCCACGCCGAGCGGTCCAGGACGGCCCCCGTGCCCGCCGGCAGGGCCCGGGGCAGGTTGCCGGGGATACCGCCGCCGGTCACGTGGGCGACGGCGTGGACGAGGCCGCCGGCGGCCGACAGCGCCGCCAGCACGGCCGGGGTGTAGAGGACGGACGGGCGGAGCAGCTCGTCGGCGACCGACACCGACGCCCCGGCCCAGGCCGGATCGTCGAGGCCGCGGCCCGCCCGGTCGAAGAGGACGTGGCGGGCCAGGGTGTAGCCGTTGCACCTGAGGCCCGGCGACGCCAGCCCGACGACGGCGTCGCCGGCCCGGACCCGGTCCGGACCGAGGAGCCGGTCGTGCTCGACGACCCCGACGGCGAAGCCGGCGATGTCGAACTCGCCCGGCGCCATGACGGCGGCGTGCTCGGCCATCTCGCCGCCGAGCAGGGCGGCGCCGACCTGCCCGGCAGCCCTCGGCCACGCCGCCGACCAGCCTGGCCATCTGGTCGGGTTCCACCGCGCCAGTGGCCACGTAGTCCAGGACGAAGAGCGGCTCGGCTCCCTGGCACACCAGGTCGTCCACGCACATGGCCACCAGGTCGATGCCGATGGTGTCGTAGCGGCCGGCCTGGCGGGCGACGACCGCCTTGGTGCCCACCCCGTCGGTGGCCGCCACCAGTACCGGCCGCCGGTACTTCGAGGTGTCGAGGGCGAAGAGGCCGCCGAAGTCGCCGATGCCGCCGAGCACCTCGGGCCGGCGGGTGGACGCCACCACGTCCCGGATCGACTCGACGGCCCGCTCGCCGGCCCCGATGTCCACCCCGGCGCCGGCGTAGGTGGCGCCGCCGGGCGTGCCCGACGGTGGCGCCGGCACCTCCGTCAGGAGCCCTGTGCCGACGAGGCGGCCGTGCCGGCCAGCGCCGTGGGCAGGAACCTCGCCTGGGCCGTGACCGGCACCGGGTACTCGCCGGTCAAACAGGCGCTGCAGAAGCCGGCCCCGGGCGCGTCGATGGCGGTCACCAGGTTGTCCAGTTCGAGGTACTCGAGGGAGTCGACGTCCAGGAATTCCACGATCTCCGCCGGCGTCCTCGTCGACGCCAGCAGCTCGGACTGGTCGGGGGTGTCGATCCCGTAGAAGCAGGGCCACCGGAACGGCGGCGACGAGATGCGGAGGTGCACCTCGACGGCGCCGGACTCTCGCAGCATCTTCACCATGGCCCGGGTGGTCGTCCCCCGCACGATCGAGTCGTCCACCACCACCAGCCGCTTGCCGGCGATGTTCTCCCGCAGCGGGTTCAGCTTCCGCCGTACGCCGTTGGCCCGCTCGGCCTGGGTAGGGGCGATGAACGTCCGGCCGATGTAGCGGTTCTTCACCAGGCCCTGGCCGTAGGGGATCCCGCTGGAGCGGGCGTACCCTTCGGCGGCGGGCACGCCCGAGTCGGGCACGCCCATCACCATGTCGGCCGCCACCGGCGACTGCGTCGCCAGCAGCTCGCCCATCCGCCGGCGGGCGCCGTGGACCTCGTTGCCGTAGAGACGGGAGTCGGGCCGGGCAAAGTAGACGAACTCGAAGATGCACAGGCGGGGGTTGATCCGGTCCTCGGGGAACGGCTGCTCCGAGCGGACGGCGCCGCTGCGGTCGATCACCACCATCTCGCCCGGCTCCAGCTCCCGCACGAACGTGGCCCCGATGACGTCGAGGGCCGGCGACTCCGAGGCGAGCACCCAGCCCTCGGCCAGCTCGTCGGTGGCCTCGAGACGTCCCAGGCACAGCGGGCGGAAGCCGTTCGGGTCCCGCACCCCGATCAGGCGGTCGGCGTCGAGGAGCACGAAGGAGAACGCACCCTCCAGCGACGGCAGCACCTTGTTCAACGCGTCCTCGAGCATGCCGCCGCCGGGATCGATCGGTGCCACCTCCTCCGCCGGGTACGTCTGGGCCAGCAGCTCGGCGACGAGGTCGCTGTCGGACGCCACCACACCGGGCAGCATGCCGGCCCGTTCGGTCAGGTCGTCGGTGTTGGTCAGGTTGCCGTTGTGGGCCAGCCCGAAGCCGGCCTTGCCGACGCCCCGGAACACGGGCTGGGCGTTCCGCCACGAGCTCGAGCCGGCGGTCGAGTACCGGGTGTGGCCGATGGCCATGTCCCCCCGCAGCCCCGAGAGCTTCCGCTCGTCGAACACCGTGGTGACGAGGCCCATGTCCTTCATGACGGTGATGGCGTCACCGTCGCTGACGGCCATGCCGGCCGACTCCTGTCCACGGTGCTGCAGGGCGTACAGGCCATCGAAGGTCAGGTGTGCGACCTGCCGCCCCGGGGCGTACACCCCGAAGACACCGCACGCTTCCTTGGCCTCCATCATCGGTTCGTCACCGTGCTCACAGGTGGTCGAGGGCCGTCGCTGCCCGGAGGACGCCGTGATCGGCGACCCGGGAACCAGCCTAGTTGCCCGGCGGCACCCGGGATGGCCGACGCCGCCCGGACCCGACACGCGCCCCTGCCGGAGCGACCGCGCCGCGCGCCGGTAGCCTCGGCCCGGTGATCGACCTGCACACCCATTCCACCGTCTCCGACGGCAGCGATCCACCCGAGCGCATCCCCGAACTGGCCGCCGAGGCCGGCTGCCGGGCGGTGGCCCTCACCGATCACGACTCCTTCGGCGGCCTGGACGACCGCCGGCCGGCGGGCCGCTGAGCTGGGCATCGAGCTGGTGCCGGGCTGCGAGGTGTCGGTGCACCCGGTCGGGTCCGGTGGCACCCACGTCCTCGTCTACTTCGTCGAGGACCGGTCCGGCCCGCTCGGCGAGGAACTCGGGCGTCTCCGCCACGACCGCCACGACCGCAATGTCGCCCTGGCCGCCCGGCTGGCCGAGCTGGGCCTGCCGGTGACCTACGAGGAGGCGGTGGCCGAGGCCGGCAGCGAGGAAGGCGTCGGCCGGCCCCACTTCGCCGCCGCCCTGGTCCGCAAAGGCGTAGTCGACGACATCAACGAGGCCTTCAACCGCTACCTCGGCAACGGGCGGCCCGCCTACATCCCCAAGTCGCGGCTGACGGCGGCCGATGTCGCCCGCCTGGCCACGGCGTCGGGCGGCGTGGCCGCGCTCGCCCACCCCTTCAGCACCGGGCTCGACCTTCCAGGGTCTCGACGCGCTGGCGGCCGAGCTGGCCGACGCCGGCTTCGCCGGCATCGAGGCCGTCTACGGCCGCTACACCCCGCGCCAGCGCCACGACCTGACGTCGCTGGCACGCCGGCACGGCCTGGTGGCCACGGGCGGGTCCGACCACCACGGCAGCATCAAGCCCGACCTGACGGTCGGCACCGGCACGGGGGACCTCAAGGTGCCCGACCGGGTGCTCGACGAGCTCGCCGACCGGCGCCCGGACGGCCGCCGGCCCGCAGGCGGCCGCCCGCGATCTGGTCGAGGCCGGGGCCAGCCGGTCGCGACGCGCTCAGCTGGTGACCGGGACGTCGCCGTCGAGGAGCCCGGGCAGGCGGTCCCGCCAGGCCGCCACCAGGTCGGCGACCGCGAGGTCGATGCGGTCCCCGAGGACCAGCCGGCCCCCACCGGCGGTGCCGAGGATGTGGGCGTCCACGCCGGCCGCGGCCGCCGCCGCCATCACCTCCTCGGCTGCGGGTGGCCACGAGCACCCGCGACGGGTGCTCGCCGAAGAGGCCCCTGGCGCCGTCGACCGCCCCGATGGAGACGGAGCAGCCGACGCCCGACCGCACGGCCATCTCGGCCAGGGCCACCGCCAGGCCGCCACCGGACACGTCGTGGACACCGCCGATGCTGCCGCCGCCGGCCGGCGACGGTCTCGGCCACCAGGCCGGTCACCAGTCCCACCAGCCGCCCGTGGCCCCGAGGTCGACCGCCGGCGGCACACCGCCACGCCCGCCCCGCAGCTCCACGGCCCACCGCGAGCCGCCCAGGGCGGGCGCCGCCCCCGGTCGAGGCGGACGAGCAGCACCACGGCGTCGCCGCCGGCCAGCCTGGCCCCCGGCGGCGGGCCGACCAGGTCGTCGATGAGGCCGAGCACGCCGACGACGGGGTCGGGTCGATGTCGGCACCGCCGCTCTCGTTGTAGAGGCTGACGTTGCCCCCGACGACGGGGATGCCGAGGACCCGGCAGGCCTCGGCCATGCCGTCGATCGCCTCCGACAGCTGCCACATCACCTCCGGATGCTCGGGGTTGCCGAAGTTGAGACAGTTGACGAGGGCGACCGGCCGGGCGCCCGCGCAGGCGACGTTCAGCGCCGACTCCGCCACCGTGGCCGCCGTGCCCGCCCGCGGGTCGAGGGCGCACCAGCGGGGGTTGGCGTCCGTCGACAGGGCCAGGCCCCGCGACGTGGCCGGCAGGCCCGGGTGCCGCCAGCCGCAGCACGGCGGCGTCGCCCCCGGGGCCGGCCACCGTGTTGAGGAAGAGCTGGTGGTCGTACTGGCGGTAGACCCACGACGGGTCGGTGAGGAGCGCGGCAGATCGGCGGCGCGTCGCCGTCGTCGCCGGACGGCCCGTCCCGGTCGGGCGTCCGCCGCCAGCCGGGCCTCGAGGTCGCCGGGCCGGCGCAGCGCCCGGTCGTAGAGGGGGGCGTCCTCGCTGAGCGCGGCCGCCGGCACGTCGCCGAGCACGTCGCCGCCGAAGCCGTCGAGGATGCGCAGCCGGCCGACGCCGTCGGCCCCGGCCTCGGTCACCCTGCCGACCACGGCGGCGCGGACCTCCCACCGCCGGCAGACCTCCTCCACCCGGGCCAGGTCGCCGGGCGTGACGATGGCGAGCATGCGCTCCTGGCTCTCGGACGTCATCACCTCGAAGGGCACCATGCCCGCCTCCCGCCGGGCAACGGCCGACACGTCGACGTCCATGCCCACCCCGCCGCGGGCCGCCGTCTCGCTGGTGGCGCAGACCAGGCCGGCCCCGCCCAGGTCCTGGATGCCGACGACCAGGCCGGCGTCGAGCAGCTCGAGGCACGCCTCGATGAGCCGCTTCTCCTCGTAGGGGTCGCCCACCTGCACGCTGGGACGCTTGGCCGCGTCGGCGTCGGCGTCGCCTTCACCGAAGCCGGCCGACGCCAGCACGCTCACCCCGCCGATGCCGTCGCGGCCGGTGGCCGATCCGAGGAGCACGGCCAGGTTGCCGGGACCCGACGCCCGGCCGAGGACGAGCCGGTCGACCGGCAGCACCCCCAGGCACAACACGTTGACGAGCGGGTTCTGGGCGTAGCAGGGATCGAAGGTCAGCTCGCCGCCGACCGTGGGCACGCCCACCGAGTTGCCGTACCCGGAGATCCCGGCCACGACGCCCTCGATCAGCCACCGCTGCCGGGCCTCGTCGGGTGGGCCGAAGAACAGCGGGTCCATCACGGCGATGGGACGGGCCCCCATGGTGAAGATGTCCCGCAGGATGCCCCCGACACCGGTGGCCGCGCCCTGGTAGGGCTCGATGGCCGACGGATGGTTGTGGCTCTCGATCCGGATGGCGACGGCGACGCCGTCGCCGGCATCGATGACCCCGGCGTTCTCGCCCGGACCCACCAGCACGCCCGGGCCGTCGGTCGGCAGTCGGCGCAGATGCAACCGGGACGATTTGTAGGAGCAGTGCTCGCTCCACATCACGGCGTACAGGGCCAGCTCGAGGTGGTTGGGCGGCCGTCCGAGCACCTCCGTGATCGCCGCCGACTCGGCGTCCGTCAGGCCGAGGGCCCGGTGGATTCCCTCCTCCTCGACGGTGGCGACACGTGCACCGGTCGGGGACGGGGGCGTGTCGGCGGTCATCGGGGACACCGTACCGCTGGCCCGCAGCCGGTCGACCCCCGCGTCGCGCCGAGCGGCGGCCGACCGGTGCGTCCCACCGCAGCCGGAGTAGCACTCTTACCCGTCCACAGGCACCTCAAAACCCACCCATATCGGCTGTCTATTCACAACACATCCGCAAATTCAGCCAGTTCCCACCGGCCTGACTTGCTTCTCATACGTTGTTGCTGCGACACTGCACTTATGCCAAATGCACCCCAAACAAAGAGCCGTAAATCGTCCATGTCCAAGGCCCACAAAGAGGCGTTGGCCAAGGGCCGCGAAGAGGGGCGCACCATCCGCCGGTATCTAGATGCACTTGAGTCGACGCGCCGGCGACCCGGTCGCCAGCGGACCCCTGAATCCATCCAGAAGCAATTGGTCGCCATCGACACAAGGTTGGCCTCCGCCGACCAGCTCACCCGTCTCAATCTGGTCGAGCAGCAGCGCCGCTTGAAGAGGGAACTGACGTCGTCGGCCAAGCCCGTGGACATCTCGGCACTGGAGAAGGACTTCGTCAAGGTTGCGAAGAGCTACGGCGAGCGGAAGGGCATCACCTACTCGTCGTGGCGGGCCGTGGGAGTGAGCGCGACCACCCTCTCCAAGGCGAAGATCCCGCGCACCCGCGGCTGACGGGCCGCACGTCCGGCGTCGACCGACGGTCAGGCCGGCGGTCAGGCCGGCGGTCAGGCCGACGCCGGTAGCGCCGTTGCCGTCGCCGTTGCCAACAGGGCCTCGAGCAGCACCACGCCGTCGGTGGATCCGAGCAGCGCGTCACTCGCCCGCTCGGGGTGGGGCATGAGGCCCACGACGTTGCGACCCCGGTTGCACACCCCGGCGATGTCGTCGATGGAGCCGTTGGGGTTGTCGACGTAGCGCAGCACGACCCGGTCCTCGGCCACCAATTCGGCCAGGGTGCCACCGTCACACGTGTAGTTGCCCTCGAAGTGGTTGATCGGGATCCGCAGCTCGGTGCCGACCGGCACCCCCACCGTGAGGGCGGAGTCCGACGTGGCCACCCGCAGTCCCACGGTGGTGCACACGAACCGGAGTCCCCGGTTCTTCTGGAGTGCGCCCGGCAGGAGGCCGGCCTCGCACAGGACCTGGAAGCCGTTGCAGATGCCGACCACGGGGCCGCCGGCGGCCGCGAAGCCGGCCACGGCGGTGAGCACCGGGGAGAACCGGGCGATGGCCCCCGGCCGGAGGTAGTCACCGTGGGCGAAGCCCCCGGGCAGCACCACGGCATCCACCGTGCCGACGGTGTCGGCCCCGTGCCAGACCAGCTCGGCCGACGCCCCCAGCCGCTCGACGGCGACGGCCACGTCGTGCTCGCAGTTGGTGCCCGGGAAGACGACGATGCCGACCGCGCGGCGCCATCAGGCGCCGCCCACGATGCTGACGGAGGCCTCCTCGATCACGGGGTTGGCCAGCAGCCGGTCGGCCAGGTCACCCGCCAACCGGGCGGCCTCGCCCTCGTCGGCGGCCTCCACCTCGAACCGGAACGACTTGCCCGAGCGCACGCCGTGCACGCCGGCGAAGCCGAGGGCCGGCAACGCCCGCTCGATGGTGGCGCCCGCAGGGTCGGCGATCCCCGGCCGGAGGTGCACCTCGACGAGCACGCCGAAGGTGGTGGTCGGCGGAGCTCCCTTGGGCGTCACGCTCGGGCACCGTACCAGTCGTCGAGATTTCGACCGCTGACCAGCTCGTACGACGCCCGGTAGCGGGCGGACGTGGCATCGACGACGGCGGGCGGCAGCGGTGGGGGCGGCGGCTGCTTGTCCCACGGCTGGTCGTGCAACCAGTCGCGCAACGGCTGCTTGTCGTAGGAGGGCGGGTTGGTGCCCAGCTCGCAGTTGTCGGCCGGCCAGAACCTCGATGAGTCCGGGGTGAGGACCTCGTCGCAGATGGCCAGCTCGCCGTCGATGTAGCCGAGCTCGAACTTGGTGTCGCAGATGATGATCCCGTGCTCCTCGGCCCGGGCCGCCGCCCGGCGGTACGCCTCGAGGCACAGCTCCGACGCGGCCGTGGCCGCGTCCCTGCCCCACGATGGCGACCGCCTCCTCGAAGCCGATGTTGAGGTCGTGCCCCTCGGTGGCCTTGGTCGACGGGGTGAAGACCGGTTCCGGCAGGCGCTCGGCGTGGCGCAATCCGGCCGGCATGGCCATCCCGTGCACCGTCCCCTTCGCCTCGTACTCGGCCCACGCCGAGCCGGCCAGGTAGCCGCGCACGATGCACTCGATGTCGAGCATCTCCGCCCGGCGGACGAGCATGGCCCGGCCGGCGAGCCCGTCGAGCCCGCCCTCGAGGGCACCGGCGCCGTCGGGGAAATCGGCCGGATCCGCGCTGAGGAGGTGATTGGGGGCCAGGTCGGAGAGCGCCTCCAACCAGTAGGCGGTCATGGCCGTGAGCACCCGGCCCTTGCCGGGAATGGGCTCCGCCATGATCACGTCGAAGGCGGAGATGCGGTCGGACGCCACCATCAAGAGGCGGTCGCCACCGGCGTCGTAGAGCTCCCTGACCTTGCCGGACTGGAGGAGGGGCAGCGGGGAGACGGTGGTCATCGGGGGGCTCCTTCGGGTTCGGGGACGGGGTCGGATCCGGTGGTGGCGCCGGCGGCACGGGCAGGGACGGACGGCAGCGCATCGGTGAAGCGGTGGACGTGGCGGAGGGCGCGGGCCAGGTCGAAGGCGTCGTCGAGGACCTCGGGGGCCACCGTGACCTCGGGATCGGACTCGAGCACCTGGCGGAACGGCCGGCGCTCCTCCCACGCGGCCCGGGCGTCGCGCTGGACGATCCTGTAGGCGGCGTCACGGCCCATGCCCCCGGCGACGAGGGCCAGCAGCACCGACTGCGAGAAGACCAGGCCGTACGAGCCCTCGGTGAGGTTGGTCAACGCCCGGTCGCGGTGGATCACGAGGCCGCCGACGAGGCCGATGGCCTTGCGCAGCATGTACAGGGTGAGCATGGTGGCGTCGGGCAGCACCACCCGCTCCACCGAGCTGTGGGAGATGTCGCGCTCGTGCCAGAGGGCCACGTCCTCGAGGCCCGCCGAGAGGTAGCCGCGCAGCACCCGGGCCAGGCCGCACAGCCGCTCCGACAGGATGGGATTGCGCTTGTGGGGCATGGCCGAGCTGCCCTTCTGGCCCGGCTTGAACGGCTCCTCGACCTCGCCGACCTCGCTGCGGGCCAGGTGGCGGACCTCGGTGGCGATGGCCTCGATGGTGGCACCCACCGAGGCGCACGCCCACAGCAGCTCGGCGTGGCGGTCGCGGGCGATGACCTGGGTGGCCGGCACCGGCGTCAGGCCAAGCGCCCGGCACACGTCGTCCTCGACGCCCGGGTCGATGTTGGAGTAGGTACCCACCGCCCCCGAGAGCTTTCCCACCGCGATCCGACCGCGGGCGGCCACCAGGCGCTCGCGGTCGCGGCCGGCCTGCAGGGCCCACAGGGCGAACTTGGCACCGAAGGTCGTGGGCTCGGCGTGCATGCCGTGGGTCCGCCCGACCGCCGGCACGTCGATCAGCTCGCCGGCCCGGGCCGCACAGGCCGCCTCGAGCTCCCCGACCGCCACCAGCAGCAGGTCGGCGGCCCGGGTCAGAGTGGCACACAGGGCGGTGTCGACCACGTCCGAGGAAGTGAGCCCGTAGTGGATCCACGAGGCCGCCGGCGGGCCGATGGCCAGCTGGACGACGTCGACGAAGGCGGCGACATCGTGATCGGTCACCCGCTCGCGCTCGGCCACCTCCTCGACGAAGGCGGCGTCGACCACCGGCGCACGCCGGCGGCAGGCGGCCGCATCGGCCTCGGGGACGACGCCCGCCCGGGCCCAGGCCTCGGTGGCCAGCAGCTCCACTTCCAGCCACATGGCCAGGCGGGCCTCGTCCGAGAACAGAGCGGCCATGTCGGCCGGCGCGTAGCGGGGGATCACCGTGCGCGCTCCTCTCCGGGGCCGGACCCGGCGGTCACGGCGGTCACGGCGGTCACGGGCGGCACGGGCCTGGCCGGCGGGGCGGCGGGCGGGGCAGTCGTGGTGGCCGTGGCGGCCGTGGGGGCCGTGGGGGTCGGCATCCGGGTCAGTACATCACCTGCGATATCGGTACGGACCTGCATGCCCGGCCACGAGATGCCCTCCATGCCCGCGTAGGCCCGCCGCCGGGCCTCGTCGATGTCCCGTCCCACGCCGGTCACCCCGAGGACCCGTCCGCCCGCCGTCACAAGCCGGCCCAGGCCGTCGCGGCGGGTACCGGCGTGGAACACGGTGACGCCGTCGGCGAACCCGTCGGCCAGGGCACCGTCGTCCCCCAGACCCGAGATGGCGTCGCCGGTGCGCGGTGACCCGGGATAGCCCTCGGCCGCGGCCACCACGCACACGGCGGCATCGTCGACGAACCGCGGCACCGTCGACAACCGACCGGTGGCCACCTCCGCCAGCAGGGCGGCCAGGTCCCCGTCGAGGCGGGGCAGCACCACCTGCGTCTCGGGGTCGCCGAAGCGCACGTTGAACTCGAGCACCTTCGGCCCGTCCGGCGTCAGCATGAGGCCGGCGTAGAGCACGCCCCGGTAGTCGATGCCCCGGGCCGCCAGCGCGGCCAGCAGCGGGGCCACCGCCTCGTCCACCAGCCGGTCCACCAGGTCGCGTCGACAGCCGGGCACCGGCGAGTACGCCCCCATGCCGCCGGTGTTGGGTCCGTGTCGCCGTCGCCGATCCGCTTGAAGTCCTGGGCCGGCGCCAGCGGCGCCAGGCGCAGCGCCGTCGCACAGGACCAGCAGCGAGCACTCGGGGCCGCTCGAGGCCCTCCTCGATCACCACCCGCCGCCCGGCCTCGCCGAAGGCGGCGCCGGACAGCTTGGCCGCCACGTCGGCCTCGGCCTCGGCCAGCCGAATCGGTGACCAGCACGCCCTTGCCGGCGGCCAGGCCGTCGGTCTTGACCACCCACGGACCCGGCAGGGAGCGGAGGAAGGCCCGGGCCGGCCCGAGCTCGTCGAAGATGCCGAAACGGGCGGTCGGCACGCCCGCCTCGGCCAGCAGCTCCTTCATGAAGGCCTTCGACCCCTCCAGCCGGGCCCCGTCCGCCCCGGGCCCGAACACCAGCCGGCCGGCGGCCCGCAGCCGGTCGGCCAGACCGTCGACCAGCGGCGCCTCGGGGCCGATGACGAACAGGTCGGCGTCGATCTCCTCGGGCCGGCGCGGTCGACGCGGTCAGGGTGTGGCCCTCGGGCGTCCGGCCGTGATGCCCGGGTTGCCCGGGGTCACCACCACGTCGGCGGTCCGGCCCGAGCACCCGGCCAGGGCGTGCTCGCGGCCGCCGACCCGACCACGCACACCCGCCGGTCAGGCCGGTGCCGGACCCGGGCCGACGACGTACCGGCACTCATGCGGCGAAGCGCACGAACTGCTCGCGGCCCGGGCCCGACGCCGACCAGGCGGACCGGCACGCCGATCTGCTCGGCCAGAAACGCGACGTAGTCCCGGGCCGCCTGCGGCAGGTCGGCCAGCTCGGTGGCGCCGGACAGGTCGGTCTGCCACCCGGGCAGTTCCTCGTAGACCGGGGTCACCTGGTGGAAGACCGACTGGTGGTAGGGCGGGTGGGTGAACCGCTGCCCGTCGGCCTCGTAGGCGACGCAGACCTTCACCGTGTCGAAGGTGTCGAGGACGTCGAGCTTGGTCAGGGCCACCTCGGACAGCGAGTTCAGGCGCACGGCCTGGCGCAGCATGACGGCGTCGAACCACCCCGGACGGCGGCGGCGGCCGGTGTTGATCCCGAACTCGTGGCCCCGCTCGACCAGCGTGTCCCCCATCGTCGTCGACCAGCTCGGTCGGGAACGGGCCCGCTCCCCACCCGGGTCACGTACGCCTTGGCGATGCCGATGACCTCGTCGATGTAGCGGGGCCCGATCCCGGCGCCCGTGCAGGCGCCGCCGGCCACCGGGTTGGACGAGGTGACGAAGGGATAGGTCCCGTGGTCGAGATCGAGGAAGGTGGCCTGGGCCCCCTCGAGCAGCACGTGTGCGCCGCGATCGAGGGCGTCGTGGACCAGGCCCACGGTGTCGGCCACCATCGGGGCCACCCGGGGGGCCAGCTCGTCGAGGTACTGGGCGGCGATGTCGTCGGCCGACGAGCGGCAGGCGGTTGTACACCTTGGCCAGGACGGCGTTCTTCTCCTTGAGGGCCACGTCGAGCTTCTGGCGGAAGATCTTCGGGTCGAGGAGGTCCTGGACGCGCAGCCCGACCCGGGCGGCCTTGTCCGCGTAGGCCGGGCCGATGCCCCGCCGGGTCGTGCCCAGGCTGTTCTTGCCCAGGTAGCGCTCGGTCAGCCGGTCGAGCTCGTGGTGGTACGGCATGATCAGGTGGGCGTTGCCGCTGACCAGCAGCCGCGACGGTGTCCACGCCCTTGGCCGCCAGGGTGTCCACCTCGGCCAGCAGGACGGTCGGGTCGACGACCACGCCGTTGCCGATGACCGGGGTGATGTGGTCGTAGAGGATCGCCGCTCGGGACCAGCTGCAGGGCGAAGGTCTCGCCGTCGACCACGAGGGTGTGGCCGGCGTTGTGGCCGCCCTGGTAGCGGACCACCATCTACATCTCCTTGGCCAGGAGATCGGTGAGCTTGCCTTTGCCCTCGTCACCCCATTGGGTCCCGACGACCACCGTTGCGGGCACGCGTCACATCCTCCGTCGCGAGAAGCGGATTACGCCTCACTCTATCCCGGCCCGGACGGCCGCCCCTCTGCCGCCGCCGGTGCGGCCCGCCCCCGGCGGGCGGCCCGTACAGTGGGATCGTGGTCGCCATCCTGTTCATCCGAAGCTCGCCGACGCTGCTGGCGTTCGGGTTCGTGATCGGCGCCTTCAACTACGCCCGCACCGAGTCGTTCCGGAAGCGCACCGGTGTCAGTCCCTGGCACATCCATCCGGTCATCTGGGGCGCGGTGAGCGTGGTGGTGTCGATCTTCGTGACCCTGCTCGCCTGGATCGCCATGTCGACGACCAAGGCGCCCGTGCGCCGGGCGGGCGGTCACGTCGGCGCGACCTCGCCCGGTCGCCAGGGGTTCGCGCCGGACGGTCCTCAGGAGGGCGCCGCCGGCCCGTTTGCGAGCGCCACGGCCACCACGGCCGCCACGGCCGCCACGGTCGGTGCCGGCGACCCGGGCGGCCCGCCCCCGCCCGGCTGGCACCCCGACCCGTCCGGGCGCCACGAGCACCGTTTCTGGGACGGCCACGAGTGGACGCGCCACGTCACGAGCGGTGGCGCCCGCAGCATCGACCCGACCTGAAGCCCGGGGCCAGCACACGAGGACCCCGTCGCCCTAGGTGTCGTCGACGGCGCCCATCGCAGCGCACGTCTTCGCAGGTCGGCATGGCAGATCGGAACGAGCCCGGCACTGCCCGAACAACTACTATGTAGAGCATGGTAGCTGGTGGTGCAGGGAAGCTGTTGGCCCAGATGCGGCGGGGCGCCATCGAGTACTGCGTGCTGGCCCTGCTACGCGACCACGAGCGGTACGGATTCGAGCTGATCCGCACACTGGCCGAGAGCGACGGGCTGGTCACCAGCGAAGGCACCGTTTACCCGCTCCTCACTCGGCTGCGCAACGACGGCCTGGTGGAGACGTCCTGGCAGGAGTCGCCCCAGGGCCCACCGCGTCGCTACTACCGGCTCAGCCCGGAGGGCAAGGCGGCACTCGAGGCCTTCACCGTCCAGTGGCGGACGTTCCGCGCCGCCGTCGATCTCGTGCTCGAAGGAGACCAGCCCCGATGACCGTGGACGCAGAGCGGGAGGACCGGATCGTCACGGAGTACCTGGAGCGGCTCGATACCGCCCTGCGGCCTCTCCCCTCCGCCCGCCGGCGGCAACTCGTCGACCAGATCGCCGAACACGTGGCCGAAGCCCGGGCCGAACTGCCCCACCCGGACGAGGTGGCTGTGCGTAGCCTTCTCGACCGCGTCGGGCAGCCCGAAGACATCGCCGCCGCAGCCCTGGAGGCCGACCAGGACGGCGTCGACCGCGGGCGCCGGGGTCTGGTCGTCGGGGCCGTCGTCGCCGTTGCGGCGGCCACGATCGCCGCGGTGGCGGTCTTCGCGCTGGCCGGCCACCGGTCGACGCCGGCCGCGCCGACCCGCCCTCGGACGATCCCCACGTCGTCAGTGCCGCCCACGACGGTTCCGACGACGACCACGGCACCGCCGACTGCGACGAGCACCGTCCCCTCGGACCGCACCCCGCTCCCTCCGGCGACCGTGGCACCCGTCGTCGCCGAGTGCTCCCAGCAACTGATGTACGGCGCCGACGGGTCGTTCGGACCGCTGACGTGCGACGCCGGAGAGCAACTGAACGTGCTGGCGTGGAACGCGGCCGCAGCTCTTCACCCCCTCATCATGAGCCTCGGCCCGGACGCCACGCCCGGACAGGTCAACACCGCCCTGTGCGCCGACCTCCCGCACTCGACGATCCCCATCGAAACGGACACCTACCACATGGCCGCCATGTACTACGGCTGGAGCTTCGGCTACGACCCGACCCGGGCGCTGGTCGGCAGCCCGGGCATGTGCGGCTGACGCGCGCACACGCAGGGACGCGCCGGCCTGAGGCCGGCCGTCAGCGCAGGGCGATCTCGCCGTCCTCGACGTCGACGGTCACGGTGACGCCTTCGGGGTAGCGGCCCTCGAGCAGGGCCAGGGCCAGGGCGTCCTCGACGCTGCGCTGGATGACCCGCCGCAGCGGTCGGGCCCCGAAGTCCGGGTCGAAGCCGGCCTTGGCCAGCCAGGCCTCGGCGTCCGGGGTCACCTCGAAGCCGAGTCGCCGCTCGGCCAGGCGCGACCGCAGTTGGCCCAGCTGGATGTCGACGATCCGCACCAGGTCGGCCTCCGTCAACGGGTGGAAGCGGACGATCTCGTCGATCCGGTTGACGAACTCCGGCTTGAAGTACGCGGTGGGCTCGCCCACCAGATTGGAGGTCATGATGAACACGGCGTTGGTGAAGTCGACCGTGCGCCCCTGGCCGTCGGTGAGGCGGCCGTCCTCCAGGACCTGCAGCAGGGTGTTGAACACGTCGGGGTGCGCCTTCTCGAGCTCGTCGAGGAGCACCACCGCGTACGGCCGCCGCCGGACGGCCTCGGTGAGCTGGCCGCCCTCCTCGTAGCCGACGTAGCCCGGGGGGGCACCGATGAGCCGCGACACCGAGTGGCGCTCCATGTACTCGCTCATGTCGATGCGGACCATGGCCCGCTCGTCGTCGAAGAGGAAGCCGGCCAGGGCCCGGGCCAGTTCCGTCTTGCCCACGCCCGTCGGGCCCAGGAAGAGGAACGATCCGATGGGCCGGTGCGGATCCGACAGGCCGGCCCGGCTGCGACGGATGGCGTTGGACACCGCCCTGACGGCCTCGTCCTGGCCGACGACGCGGGCGTGGAGGGCGTCCTCCATCCGGATGAGCTTCTCCACCTCGCCCTCGAGCAGCCGTGACACCGGCACCCCGGTGGTCCGGCTCACCACCTCGGCCACGTCCTCGGCGTCGACCTCCTCCTTCAGGAAGCGCTGGTCGGCCTGGAGCGAGTCCAGGTGCCCGGTGGCCTCCTCCACCCTCCGCTCGAGGTCGGGGATCACGCCGTAGGTGATCTCGGCCGCGCCGGCCAGGTCGCCGGCCCGGGTCAGCCGCTCGGCCTCCGTCCGCTGGTTCTCGAGCTCACCCTTCAGCTCCTGGATCTCGGTGATGGCCGCCTTCTCCGACAGCCAGTGGGCCGTCATGGCGGAGGACTGCTCCGACAGGTTGGCGAGCTCCTCCTCGAGCCGGCCGAGGCGCTCGGCCGACGCCGGGTCGGTCTCCTTCTCCAGCGCCATCTTCTCGATCTCGAGCTGGCGGATGCGCCGGGTGACCACGTCGAGCTCGGTCGGCATCGAGTCGATCTCGATGCGGAGCCGGCTGGCGGCCTCGTCCATGAGGTCGATGGCCTTGTCGGGCAGGAACCGGCCGGTGATGTAGCGGTCGGACAGCACGGCCGCGGCCACCAGGGCGGCGTCCTGGATGCGGACGCCGTGGTGGACCTCGTACCGCTCCTTCAGGCCGCGCAGGATGGCCACCGTGTCCTCGACCGACGGCTGGTCCACGTAGACCTGCTGGAAGCGCCGCTCGAGGGCGGCGTCCTTCTCGATGTACTGGCGGTACTCGTCGAGCGTGGTCGCCCCGATGAGGCGGAGCTCGCCCCGGGCGAGCATGGGCTTGATCATGTTGCCGGCGTCCATCGCCCCCTCGGAGCCCCCGCCGGCGCCCACGATGGTGTGGAGCTCGTCGATGAAGGTGATGATCTCGCCCTCGGCGTCGGTGATCTCCTTCAGCACGGCCTTCAGGCGCTCCTCGAACTCGCCCCGGTACTTGGCCCCGGCCACCATGGCGGCCAGGTCGAGGCCGATGACACGCTTGCCCTTCAGGCCCTCGGGCACGTCGCCCTCGACGATGCGCTGGGCCAGACCCTCGACGATGGCGGTCTTGCCGACACCGGGCTCGCCGATGAGGACGGGATTGTTCTTGGTCCGCCGCGACAGCACCTGGACCACCCGGCGGACCTCCTCGTCCCGGCCGATGACCGGGTCCATCTTCCCCTGCCGGGCCAGGGCGGTCAGGTCCCGCCCGTAACGCTCGAGCGCCTGGAAGGTCTCCTCCGGGTTCTGCGACGTGACCCGGTGGCTGCCCCGCACGTCGCGGAGCGCGGACAGCAGGCCGTCCCTGGACACGCCCAGGCGGTCGGCCATCGACAGCAGGAGGTGCTCGACCGACAGGTAGTCGTCGCCCATCTCCCCCGCGGGCCTTGTCGGCCGCGTCCAGCACATCGCGCAGGGCCGCACCCACCTGGGGGTCGGCACCACCCACGGCCCGCGGCAGCTTCTCCACCGCCCCTTCGGCCCGGTCGCGCACGACGGCCGCCTCCACACCGGCGCGGGCCAGCAGCGGCCCGGCGATGCCTTCGGGGTCGGCCACCACCGCCGCCAGCAGGTGGTCCGGTGTCACCTCGGGGTTGTGCAGCTCGCGGGCCCGCTCGATGGCGGCCGCCACGGCGTCTCGGGCCTTGATGGTCCAACGTTCCGGGTCGAGGCTCATCTGCCACCTCCTCTCGGTCCCGGGCGCCGCGACCGTGGCACCGATCGCAGCGGGACGGGCGACTGTGACAGCGGGACGAGATCCCGCCGGTACTGCTGGTGCGTGCGGGCGATGGCGTCGCGGGCCTCGGCCCGGATGACCTCCATCTCGCGGCGGAGCCGCACCACCTCGGCCTCGAGCTCCATCACCCTGCGCACGCCCTCGAGGTTGAGCCCGGCGTCGGTGAGGTCGTGGATGCGGGCCAGCCGGGCCAGGTCGCGGTCGGAGAACCGGCGGCTGCCGCCGCGCGGTCCGCTCGGGTTCGAGCAGCCCCTTGCGTTCGTAGACGCGCAGGGTCTGGGGGTGCACGCCGGCCAGCTCGGCGGCCACCGAGATGACGTAGACGGCCCGGTCGTCGGCGTCACTCATGGGCGTCCACCACCGGCAGCACCCGCGGCGCCGGGTCGAGGATCCCCGACAACGCCTCGACGGCGGCGCGTTGCTCGTCGGTCAGCTTCTCCGGCACGTCGACCTGCACCGTGACCAGCAGGTCGCCGGGCGTGGACTTTCGGCCTCCGGAGGGGACGCCCCGGCCCTTCACCCTGAAGGTGCGGCCCGTCGGGGTGCCGGCGGGCACCCGCAGGGTGACCGGCTGTTCGAGCGTCGGCACCGTCAGGCTGGTCCCCAGGGCCGCCTCGGGGAAGGTGATCGGCACGGTGAGGGTGAGGTGGTGCCCGCGGCGGCCGAAATCGGGGTGGGCGCCGACCCGCACCACCACGTAGAGGTCCCCCGGCGGGCCGCCCGAGCGGCCGGCGGCCCCCCGGCCCTTCACCCGGATGCGCTGGCCGTTCTCGACACCGGCCGGGATGCGGACCTTCACCTCGCGGCTGCGGTGCTCGATCCCGCTGCCCCCGCAGGTCGGGCAGGGCGTCGTCACGATGGTGCCCCGCCCGCCGCACTCGGGGCAGATCTGGCTCAGGGAGAAGAGGCCCTGGTTGTCCTGGAGGGCGCCCGTGCCGCCGCAGCGGGGACAGGTCACCGGGGAGGTGCCCGGGGCCGCCCCCGAGCCCGAGCACGTGCGGCAACGGGCGTCCGTCGTCACGTGCACGGCGGTGGTCACGCCGTTGACGGCGTCCTCGAAGGACAGGTGGAGCTCGGTCTCGACATCGTGGCCGCGCTGGGGCCCGGTCCCCCTCGGCCGGCGCCCGCCGCGGCTGCCGAAGAGGCCCCCGAAGAGGTCGCCGAGATCGCCGACGTCCTCGACCCGGAACGTGCCCGAACCGGCACCGGGCCCGCCGAAGCCGCCCATGCCGCCGGCCATGGGGCCGAGCGCCCGGACCTCGTCGTACTCCTTGCGCTTGGCCGGGTCGCCGAGCACGTCGTAGGCCGCGCTGATCTCCTTGAAGCGCTCCTCACTGCCGGGGTTGGCGTCGGGGTGGTACTTCTTCGCCAGCTTCCGGTACGCGCTGGTGACCTCCTTGGCCGTGGCCGTGTTGGCCACGCCGAGCGTGGCGTAGTAGTCGGTCTCGAACCATTCTCGCTGTGGCGGCACGGCGCGGCGCCCTCAGCCGCGCACGAGGACCATGGCCGGGCGGACCACCGTCCCCCGCCAGCGGTACCCGGGCCGCATGACCTGGGCCACCACCGTGGTCTCGTGGTCGCCGCCCCCGGCGCCCGAGGGGTCGGCCTCGGCCGCGGGGGCGTGGCCGACGGCCTCGTGGGCGGTGGGATCGAACTCGGCCCCGTCGGCCTCGATGCGCTCGAGCCCGGCCTTCGCCAGCGTGTCGTTCAGGAGCCCGGACGCCGCCAGCAGCGCCTTGGCGTCGTCGGTGGTGGCGTCGGCGGAGTGCTCGGCCGCCAGATCGAGGGCGTCGAGCACCGGCAGCAGGCTCTCGGCCAGCGAACGGGCGGCGCGGTCGGATTGCTCCGCCTGGAGCTTGGCCACCCGCTTGCGGTAGTTCTCGAATTCGGCCTGCAGGCGCCGCAGCGCGTCGAGGTACTCGTCGCGCTCGGCCAGGGCCGCCACCAGGGGGTCGTCGTCGGCCACGATCACGTCCCCGACCAGGCCGGTGTCGGCGGCGTCGTGGTCGGGGGGGCCGGGGGCGTCAGGGGCGGCGTCCGGATCGGCGGGGTCGGCGTCCCCGGCGGCGCGGCCGCGAGCGGCCACGTCCTCCTCGGCCACCTCGGCCACCTCTCCGTCGGGGGTGTCGAGCGGTCCTGTCACCGGGTCACTCCCCCTCGTCGACGATCTCGGCGTCGACGACCTCGTCGTCGGCGATCTCGTCGGCGGGCGAGCCGTCCGACGCCTGGGCGCCCGCCGACTGCTCGCGGGAGGCCTCCTCGTAGAGCCGCTGGCTGAACGACTGGCTCGCCGTCAGCAGCGACTCAGTCGCCGTCTTGATGGCCTCGAGGTCCGAGCCGGTCAGCGACTCCTTCAGCGCGGTCAGCGCCGTGGTCACCTTGTCCTTCTCGTCGCCCTCGAACTTGTCCCCCTGGTCACGCAGGAGCTTCTCCGTCTGGTAGACGAGCGTGTCGGCGTTGTTGCGGACCTCGGCCTCCTCGCGGCGCTTCCGGTCGTCCTCGGCGTGGGACTCGGCGTCGCGCACCATCCGCTCGATGTCGTCCTTGGCCAGCGAGGACTGGCCGGTGATGGTCATCGACTGCTCCTTGCCGGTGGCGCGGTCCTTGGCCGACACGTGCACGATGCCGTTGGCGTCGATGTCGAAGGTGACCTCGATCTGCGGCACGCCACGGGGCGCCGGCGGCAGGTCGACCAGCTGGAACTTGCCGAGGGTCTTGTTGTACATGGCCATCTCGCGCTCGCCCTGGAGGACGTGCACCTCCACCGACGGCTGGTTGTCGTCGGCCGTGGTGAAGACCTCGCTCCGCTTGGTCGGGATGGTGGTGTTGCGCTCGATGAGCCGGTGCATGACCCCGCCCTTGGTCTCGATGCCGAGCGACAGCGGCGTCACGTCGAGCAGCAGGACGTCCTTCACCTCGCCCTTCAGCACGCCCGCCTGGACGGCGGCGCCGACGGCGACCACCTCGTCCGGGTTCACGCCTTTGTGGGCCTCCTTGCCCGTCAGCGACTGCACGAGCTCCTGCACGGCCGGGATACGGGTCGAGCCGCCCACCAGCACCACGTGGTCGATGTCGGACTTCGACAGGCCGGCGTCCTTGACGGCGGCCTCGAAGGGGCCCTTGCACGACTCCACCAGGTCGGCGGTGAGCTCGTTGAAGGTGGCCCGCGTCAGCTTGACGTCGAGGTGCTTGGGGCCCTCGGACGTCGCCGTGATGAACGGCAGGTTGATCTGCGTCTCCTGGACCGAGGACAGCTCGATCTTGGCCTTCTCCGCCGCCTCCTTCAGGCGCTGCGTGGCCATCTTGTCCTGCGAGAGGTCTACGCCCTCGGTGTCCTTGAACGTCTTGACCAGCCAGTCGATGACGCGCTGGTCCCAGTCGTCGCCACCGAGGTTGGTGTTGCCCGACGTCGACTTGACCTCGAAGACACCGTCACCGATGTCGAGCACGGACACGTCGAACGTGCCGCCGCCGAGGTCGAAGACGAGGACGGTCTGCTCCTTGTCCTCCTTGTCGAGGCCGTAGGCGAGGGCGGCCGCGGTGGGCTCGTTGATGATCCGGAGCACCTCGAGGCCGGCGATCTGGCCCGCCTCCTTGGTCGCCGTGCGCTGGGCGTCGTCGAAGTACGCGGGCACGGTGATGACGGCCTGGGTCACGGTGTCGCCCAGATAGGCCTCGGCGTCGCGCTTCAGCTTGCCGAGGATGCGGGCGGAGATCTCCTGGGGCGTGTACTTGGTGCCGTCGATGTCGATCGTCCACGACGTGCCCATGTGGCGCTTCACCGACCGGATGGTCCGGTCGGGGTTGGTGATCGCCTGGCGCTTGGCCACCTCGCCCACGAGCACCTCGCCCGACTTCGAGAACGCGACGACCGACGGCGTCGTGCGCGCCCCCTCCGCGTTGGGGATGACGGCCGGTTCGCCCGCCTCCAGCACACTGACGACCGAGTTGGTCGTTCCGAGGTCGATCCCTACGGCCTTGGCCATCGCACTTGCCTCCGTTTTCTTGCCACCGTGCCTGCTGGTCCCTGGATCCGACGGACCCGACCCTCACGGTCTGCTTTGTACCTGTGCCGCCACTCTACCACAGTTGAGTGTTATGCACTTAACTTTTATGACACTCTCTGTGACACCTTAGACGTGCGGTCACGGGGGCCGTACTCCCAGGTCAGCAGTGTGCTCACCCCCGGATGCGATGACGGGACAGTCCGGGGGGTGGGACCGCTGTTCTCGGGAGGGGGACCGATCGGGGCGGCGGGCCGCCTCCCGGCACGCTCCGGGGACCGGCTTCCGGAGGTCCGGGTGGAGCCGTCGCGCCGCGACGCCGGGGCGCCGCCGCCCGCAGGCACCCAATCCGGATCGGAGGGAGTCGACGAGGTACCCCCTCTGCGACCGGCGGCGGGGCCGCGGCGGCACGCGGGCCCGAGCGGCCCCGACGCTACGCTCGCCCCATGCCCGATCTGGTGCTGCTCCGCCACGGACAGTCGACCTGGAACGCCGAGAACCTCTTCACCGGCTGGCACGACGTCGACCTCACCGAGCAGGGACTGGACGAGGCCCGCCAGGCCGGCGAGCTGCTGGCCGGCCAGGCCGATCTGGACCTGCGGATCGTCCACACCTCGGTGCTTACCCGGGCCATCCGCACGGCGAACGTCGCCCTGGACGCCGCCGGCCGGGGCTGGCTGCCGGTCCGTCGGCACTGGCGGCTGAACGAGCGCCACTACGGGGACCTCCAGGGCCGCAACAAGCGGAGACGGCCGAGAAGTACGGCGACGTGCAGCTCAAGGCGTGGCGACGCGGCTATGCCACGCCACCGCCGCCGCTGCCCGAGGGCGACGACCGCCGGGCCGGCGACGACCCCCGGTACCGGGACGTGCCGGCGGAGGTGCTGCCGGCGACCGAGTGCCTGGCCGACGTGGTCGTCCGGGCCCTGCCCTACTGGTTCGACGCCATCGTCCCCGACCTCATGGCCGAGGGGCCCCGGGGCGGGGCCGTGCTGGTGGTCGCCCACGGCAACAGCCTCCGGGCGCTGCGCAAGCACATCGACGGCATCTCCGACGACGACATCCCCGAGCTGGAGGTGCCCACCGGCATCCCCTACCGCTACCGCCTGGCCGACGACCTGTCGGTCGTGTCCGCCGGCTACCTGGGCGACCCCGAGGCGGCCAGGGCGGCCGCCGAGGCCGTCGCCCGCCAGGCCGGCGGCTGACGGGCGCTCCCCGGCCTGACGGGCACGCACGGGGCCGGCCGGATTCGCAGGGCTAGCGACGCCCGACCGCTCGACTCCCGGCGCACCGTCCCGGGACGCGCACCGACGGCCGGCGAGGGGAGCCGGCCGTCGGTCGTATGCGCCCCTCTTCGTAAATGTCCGGGGGACAAGTCCGGGCGGAAGAGGGCGAACGTGACGAGTGGATCAGAGTGCGTCGGCGCCCTTCTCGCCGGTACGGACCCGGATCGACCTCCTCGACCGGAAGCACCCATACCTTGCCGTCACCGATCTTGCCGGTGCCGGCACTGTCGACGATCGTCGTCGTCACCTCGTCCACCTGGGTGTCCTCGACCACGATCTCGAGCCGCATCTTGGGCACGAACTCGACCTCGTACTCGGCACCCCGGTACACCTCGGTGTGACCCCGTTGGCGACCGAACCCCTGGACCTCGGTCAGGGTCAAGCCATGGACACCGAGGTCCTTCAGGGCCTCCTTCACCTCGTCGAGCTTGAACGGCTTCACAACCGCTACGACCAGTTTCATGCTGTGTAGTTCTCCTATTGCGCTCGTAGTGGTCCGGTCAGCTGTCTGATGCGGCCGGTGGTCGGGGATCGGCGGTGCTGCTGCCCGCCCCGGCAAGTGCGCCCGACCCGCTCGGCCAGTGTCTCCTCGGGGAAGGCCTCCTCGTCGTGGATGGCGAGGTCGCCGACCTCGAGGATCTCGTCCTTGTAGCGGGCACCGCGGAGGACCAACCCGATGACCTTCATCAGGATGAAGGTTACGAGCGCCGACCAGAAGATGACCCAGATGGCCGCCCGGAACTGTTCCCATAACTGGTGGGCGGAGTGCGGGGCGTAGATCAGACCGTGACCGCGAAGGGCACGCACTTCCCGGCGGCCGCCAGGTACGTGGCGTTCGACGTGTTGATGACCTGGCCGGATGTGTCGAGCGTGCCGCAGCCGTATTCGACCATGTTCGGGTCGCCGAAGATGCCGAGCAGCATGCCGCCGAAGAAGCCGGCGATGCCGTGGGTGTAGATGACGCCCAGGGCGTCGTCCACCTTGGAGAACGGCGGCACCTTGGAGCAGGAAGTTCCAGCAACCCACACGATGACGGTGGCGATGGCGCCGACGGCGATGGCACCCCTGCCGTTGACCCAGCCGGCACAGGGGGTGATCCCCACCAGGCCGCAGATCATGCCGTTCACTCCACCGAGGAACGTGGGCTTCTTGGACTTGCGACAGCCAGGCGTCCATGGCCATCCAGACGAGGACGCCCGTCGGCGGTGGCGATGTTGGTGTTGACCACGGCGGCGGCCGCGTCGACACCCGCGTAGTACGGGTCACCACCGTTGAAGCCGTTCCAGCCGAGCCACAGGATGCCGGCACCGACCGCCGCCATCACCAGGTTGTTGGGCAAGGCGTGTCTGTCGGTCTCTCAGGAGCCGTGGACCGAGGACCCACGCCGCGACGAAGCCGGACACTCCGGCCGACATGTGGATGACGTAGCCACCGGAGAAGTCGAGCGCACCCTCCTGGGCGAAGTAGCCGCCGCCCCACAGGAGGAAGGCGTCCACGCCGTAGACGAAGGTCGACCACAGCGGCACCAGCAGGCACCAGGCGCTGAACTTGATCCGGCCGAGCACGCTCCCCATGAACAGCAGCGGGGTGATGGCCGCGAACACGAACTGGAAGTACGCCAGCGACGTCGTCGGGAAGTGGAACGGGATGACGGTGTTGGCCGCCGACACCGCCTGACTGCCTTCGTCATTGGCGCTGGTGATCCCGTCCCGGTTTACCGACGAAGTTGTGGAAGAAGTACGACAACCCCTTGCCGTGTACCGAATTGGGTCTGTACTCCGTCCTTCGACCCCGCCGCCCAGTGACGTTGCGCCGAAGCCCATCTTGTAGGACCACAGCACCCACGCCAGTAGGACCAACGAGAACCCGGCGAACATCATGGCCAGCACGTTGACCGCCCACTTCTTCTGGACGATCGACGCATAGAGGACCGCCAGGCCGGGAAGGCTCATCAGGCCGACGAACGTGGCGGCAACGATCTGCCACGTGTTGTCGCCCGTATTGAGCCAACTCGGATACGGAACTTGGGTTACTGCTGCAAGCACGGCTTGTGCACTCCTCTCGTGCGGGCAATGAGTCCCCGGCACCCGGACCACCGACCTGACGTCGGACGGCACGATGTGCGCACGGGCCACGGCAGGCTGTTCGGCCGGCCGCAGTAAGGATGCAAGTCAGGCGTGTCGGCACAGTCACGCCCGTGTTACCACTACGTGAACTGGGGAATATGCAGGTCAGATGGACGTTTCAGGGGATCCGGAGGCGGCGGTCGCGCCGCCGTGCCCGCCACATTCGCCCGCCGGGTTTCGGACGCCTCGGCGACCGGTTCGATCGCCGGGGATCCGCCGGTGATCCGCCGGGCGGACGGCCCCGGGCGGGCCTGAACCGGCGGCTGGCGGCGGTCGCAAGCGGGGAGCGGCGGGCGGCAAGCGGGCGGCCGTCGGGAACGCCGGAGGGTGGCGGCGGCGGGCCACGACTGCGCAGGGTGGCGGAACGCCGCCACTACGATCGCCGGATGGCCGGCCGCAGGTGAGACGACGGGCGTCCCGTCGACAGGCGGGCGGCGGCCGGGCACGTGACCCCGCACCATCCACCCGACCCAGCACTGTCGGGGACGGACGTGCGCCGGCACGGCCGGACGGCGCCGCCGGTGACGAGCCCGTCGGTGACGAGGCCGTCTCCACCCTCAGGGGAGCCAGCGTCCATGTCGACCTGCGCGCCGCCACCCGGGTGGTCATCCCCCTGTGCCTGGTGTCGCTGGCCGTTTTGGTGGCCATCCTCTACGCGGCCGGCGCCAACAAGAACGCCCAGATCGACAGGCTCCACCACGACGGCGTACCGGTGCAGATCACGATCACCGGTTGCATCGGGCTGCTCGGGGGGAGCGGCTCGCAACGCCGCCGGCTACTCGTGCAACGGCACCTTCGTCCTCGACGGCCAGCGCCACCTCGAGCACGATCCCCGGCAACTCCTTCTACGACCCGGGGACCACGGCTCGCCGGCGTCACCGTCCACGGCGACCCCGCCCTCGTCGTCACCGCCGGCGCCCTGACGACCGAGCGCACGTCGTGGCGGGTGTACGTGCTGCCGACGGTCCTGCTGGTCGTGCTGCTCGCCGCCCTCGGCGTGCTGGTGGCCGTCCGTCGTTCGCCGCCGCCGGACGCCGTAGACGCCCGCTCAACCGGTGCGGCGCTCGTCCTTGTCGCTGTCCTTGTCCTTGTCCTTGTCGCTTGGACGGCGTCGGCCGCTTCGGGGCCGCCGTGGGCGGCGTGTAGCGCTTCGACGCCCGGGCCGGGACGGTCGACGCGCTCCCCCGGCCCGACCGCGGCCCCCGCCGGACCCGTCCGCAGAGGCCTCCTTCAGATCGCGCTGCAGCCGGTAGGCCCGGACCAGGTACCACGCGCCCACCAGCAGGAACGGCACCCCGAACCCCCAGTAGTGGAGGTTGAAGATGGCCAGCCCGTACATCGCCGTCACGATCCCGACGAACAGTCGCTTCCGCATCAGGGAGAACACGAGCATGAGCACCGCCACCACCAGCAGCACCGCCCCGACCTCGGATAGAGCGACGGGTTGACGTGACGCGTGTTGACGGCACCGTCGGCCAGGCGGGCGGCCGGGTCGTTGCCGATCAGGGCGCCGGTCACCATGATGGCGATGGCGGCCGCGATGGGCGCCACGATCAGGCCGATGAGCCGCTCCTTGTCGTCCATGGTCGCGACCGCTGGACTCCAGCTCCTCGACCGAGACGGGCTTGCCGTCATCGACCGTCGGGCGCCGGCGGTGGCCGGCTTCAGCAGGGCCTTGCTCAGGCGTTCCGTGCAAACACGGACGCGCCGTGCCAGCGTCGTCGTCGTCATCGTGGTGGTCGCCGTCGGCCATCGGCGAAGGCTACCGCGGCCGCTCGAGACCCCAGCAATCTGGTCCGACGCGCCGCCGGGCACTGCGGTTAGCCTCTGCGCATGGCAGCACGCACCAAGCCCCAGCCGCTCGACCTCCGCACCATCTGGCTGTTCTCGGGGTGCACGGCCTCCGAGTTGCGCACCATCCGGGCGTCGCTCGACGAGCTCACGGTGGCCCCGGGCAAGGTCCTCGTCGAGGAGGGGGCCATCGGGCGCGAGTTCTTCGTGATCGTGAGCGGCACCGCCTCCGTGCGCAGGGGCGGCCGGAAGATCGCCACCCTCGGTCCGGGCGCCTACTTCGGCGAGCTCGCGCTGCTCGATCGCCGGCCCCGCTCGGCGACAGTGGTGTCCGAGACCGAGCTCTCCCTCCTCGTGCTGGGCCAACGCCAGTTCACCGGCATCCTGGACAAGGTGCCGAGCATCGCCCGCAAGCTGCTGGCCGCCATGGCCAGCAGGCTGCGGGAGGCGGACGCCAAAGCGTTCCACTGACCCGACCCGTCGCCGCGGGCGGCCGTGGGTCCGGCGGCGGGACGCCAGGGGATCGGCGGATCTGTCGCTGTCGGCCAGGGCCGCCGGCTCGCTCACCGGCAGATCGGCGCCGGTTCACCGTCACCCAGCCCGTCAGCCGACGGGGCCGTGACGGGCAGGGGCCGTTGCCGGGCCGCCGCCCGGGCACCCACGGTGGCCCGTTCGTTCAGCGACTCCTCCACCAGCTGCGACAGGTCCAGCACCCGGACCTCGTCCTCCTTCGGGTGGGCCCGCACGGCGTCGTCCAGCATGATCATGCAGTACGGGCAGGCGGTCGAGACGACATCGGCACCGGTACCCAGGGCCTCCTCGGTGCGGTCCATGTTGATCCGCTTGCCGATGTTCTCCTCGAGCCACATCCGGGCCCCGCCCGCGCCGCAGCAGAAGCCCCGCTCGCGGCAGCGCCCCATCTCCACCTGGGTGGCACCGGGGATGGCGTCGATGACCGACCGGGGCTCGTCGAACACCCGGTTGTGCCGGCCCAGGTAGCAGGGGTCGTGGTAGGTGACCGTGCCCGTGTAGCCGCCCCGGGAGTGAGCCGGCCCTCGGCCACCAGATGGTCGAGCAGCTGGCTGTGGTGGATCACCTCGAAGTCCCCGCCGAGCGACGGGTACTCGTTGGCGATGGAGTTGAAGCAGTGGGGGCAGGTGGCGACGACCTTCTTGCACCCCGGCGTCGTGCAGGGTCTCGATGTTGGCCCGGGCCTGCTCCTGGTAGAGGTACTCGTTGCCGAGGCGGCGGGCCGGGTCACCGGTGCAGCTCTCCTTCGGCCCGAGGATGGCGAAGGTCACGCCGCCCGGTGCAGCATGCGGGCCGTGGCCTGGGTGCCCTTGCGGGCCCGCTCGTCCAGGGCGCCGGCGCAGCCCACCCAGTAGAGGTACTCGATGTCGTCGGGGATGGTCCCCGGTGACGACCGGCACCTCGAATCGAGCACCTCGGTCCACTCGGTGCGCTTGGCCTTGCCGAGGCCCCAGGGATCGCCCTGGTTCTCGATGTTGCGGAGCATGAGCCCGGCCTCGGTGGGGAAGCGGGACTCCATGAGCACCTCGTAGCGGCGCATGTCGACGATGGTGTCGATGTGCTCGATGTCGACCGGGCACTGCTCGACGCACGCCCCACACGTCGTGCACGACCACAGCACGTCGGGGTCGATGACGTTCGGCACCAGCGTGTCGAGCTCCTGGAGGCCGGCGCCCGGTCGCCTTCGCCATGACCCGGTCGACGAGGCGAACAGGTTGTCCCGCAGGTCCATGATGAGCAGCTTGGGCGACAGCGGCTTGCCCGTGTTCCACGCCGGGCACTGGGACTGGCAGCGCCCGCACTCGGTGCAGGTGGCCATGTCGAGGAGCTGCTTCCAGGTGAAGTCCTCGATGCGCCCGGCACCGAAGACCGCTCGTCCTCGTCGCCACGTTCTCCATCGTCATGTCGGGCGTGGAGTCCAGCGCGCCGAGGGCCCGGGGGCGCCGGGAGGCCAGCACGTTGATGGGCGCCAGGAAGATGTGGAGGTGCTTCGAGTAGGACACGAACACCAGAAAGCCGGTGATGACGGCGATGTTGGCCAGCAGGGCCACCGTCTCGATGACGCTGTTGACCCCGGTGCCGAGCGGGGCCAGGGCGCGGGCCAGGGCGTGGGAGAAGAAGGCCCAGTAGTGTAGGGGAAGTTGCCGGTGTTGACCTGCGCGGCCCGGTAGGTGACCAGCGTCAGCATCACCAGGGCGATCATCACCAGCACCATCCAGGCGGCGCCGGTGTGGGACCCGTAGAAGCGGGAGTCGCGCTCCTCGCGGGCCGGGGAGTTCTTCACCCGGATGACGGCGAACACCAGCAGCGACACCAGCACGGCGGCCGTGAAGAAGTCCTCGAGGAAGCCGACGACCGACCAGGTGCCGATGGCCGGGATGTGGAAGTCGCGGTCGAACAGGCAGCCGTAGGCCTCGATGATGGTCAGGATGAGGATGGTGAAGCCCCAGAAGGTGAAGAAGTGGGCCAGGCCGGGGACCGTCCACTTGAGCAGCTTGCGCTGGCCGCCGACCTCGACCAGCTCGGCCTCGACCTGCTTGCCCGGTCGGGTGAACCTGCCGGGCGCGGGCTGGCCGGAGCCGATGAGGCTCGACAGCCAGTAGAAACGCCGTCCCGCGATGGCGAACATGACCACGGTGATGCCGAGGCCGAGGCCGATTCTGAGGGGCACTGAGGGTCCTCCTGGTGGTTACTGCGTCGGAACGGGAAGGTCGGGCGCAGGCGGGCGACGCCTGCTCACGGGCGGAAGTTCTCCGAGTACCGGCTCGGCGTCGGACCCCACTGACCCTGGTACTTCGACTTGAGCCCGGCCGCCCCGTAGGGCTGCTCGGCGGCCGTCGTCATCTCGAGGAAGGAGATCTGCCCGATCTTCATGCCGGCGTAGATGGTGATGGGGAGATTGGCGACGTTGGAGAGCTCGAGGGTCAGGTGCCCGTCCCAGCCGGCGTCGACGAAGCCCGCGGTCGAGTGGATGAGGAGCCCGAGGCGCCCGAGCGAGGACTTGCCCTCGAGCCGGGCGACCAGGTCGTCGGGAAGGGCGACCTTCTCGAGGGTCGATCCCAGCAGGAACTCGCCCGGATGCAGGATGAGCGGGACCTCCTCGCCGATGTCGACCAGCTCGGTCAGGTCCTCCTGGTCCTCACGCACGTCGATGACCCTGCTGGTGTGGTTCCGGAAGATCCGAAAGAAGCGGTCGACGTGCAGATCCACCGACGACGGCTGGATGCAGTCGGCCCCCAGAGGCTCGATGACGATACGCCCCTTCTCAAGGGCCTCGCGGATGGACCGGTCGGAGAGCACCATGACGGGTAGACGATAGTGTGACCGGCGCGGAAGGGCGAAGCTCGCCCGGCCACGCGGGCGTAGTTCAGAGGCAGAACATCAGCTTCCCAAGCTGAGAACGCGGGTTCGATTCCCGTCGCCCGCTCTGCGACCAGGCCCACGGTCGAGGCGGTTGCGCAGCCCATCCTGAAGGACCAGTCCCCGGGGATGAAGGCCGACCAGCGACCGAGACCGAGGAACCGAGACCGAGGAACCTAGGCTGCATGCGCCCGCCCCGGCGCGACCCGCGCCACCCCGGGTCCATCGGCATCTGCCTCAGGAGCTCCAATGAGCGAGCCAGCCAACAGGGGAATGACGCCGGCGCTCCGGAACATGCTCGTGCCCCTGGCCCTGGCCCAGTTCATCTGCAGCTTCGCGGGCTCGAACATGAACGTGATGATCAACGACATCAGCCATGACCTGGACACCACCGTTCAGGGGGTGCAGGTCGCCATCACGTTGTTCCTCCTGGTGATGGCCGCCCTCATGATCCCCGGTGGCAAGCTCACCGATCGCTGGGGCCGGAAGCGGTGCTTCACGCTGGGCCTCTGGATCTACGCCGTCGGCGCCATCCTGAGTGCGGTTTCGCCCAGCCTGGGGGTCCTCATCCTCGGGAATTCGATCCTCGAGGGCGTCGGTACCGCCCTGTTGATCCCGCCCGTCTACATCCTGACCACGTTGCTCTTCACCGACCTGGGCTCGCGGGCCCGGGCGTTCGGCGTCATCAGCGGCATGGGAGGAGTGGGCGCGGCCACCGGACCCCTGCTCGGCGGCCTCATCACCACGGCCATCAGCTGGCGGGCCGCCTTCGTCTTTCAGGCCCTGGTCGTCGTCACGATCGCCGTGCTCGCCCGGGGGATCCACGATCCGTTGGCGCCGGACCCCACGCGACCGTTCGACACCGTGGGCGCCATCCTGTCCGCACTGGGCCTGGTCGTCTTCGTGTTGGGGATCCTGGCTGCCGACAACGACCTCGCGCTGACGGCGGTGCTCCTCGTCATAGGGGCGGCCATCCTCGGCGGCTTCTTCCTGTGGATCCGTTCCCGTGAGCGCGACGGCAAGGAAGCGTTGCTCTCGACCGCGCTCTTCCACAACCGCACGTCGAACATCGGCCTCGTGACTCAGAACGTGCAGTGGCTGCTGCTGATGGGCACGTCGTTCGTCGTCTCCGCCTACCTGCAGGTGGTCCGGGGCTACAACGCCATCCAGACCGGGGTGATCTTCACGGCCGCGACCCTCGGCATCCTGGCCTCATCGCTGGCCGCCGGGCGCCTGGCGCGGCGATTCCAACAGCGGTCGCTCATCCTGACCGGATTCGTCACGACCATCGCCGGTGTCGGCTTCCTCCTCGGGATCGTCAAGCACTCCCCGAGTCCATGGGCCTTCGCCCCCGGCCTCCTGCTCATCGGGCTCGGCCTCGGCATCATGCTGACCCCGTCGGTCAACGTCGTGCAGTCGGCCTTTCCCGAATCGCGTCAGGGAGAGATCTCCGGGCTTTCTCGCAGCGTGTCCAACCTGGGTTCGTGCTTCGGTACGGCCATCGCCGGCACGATTCTCGTCTCCGGGCTCACGACCCCCACCCGTTCCTACGCCCTCGCCATGGTGGTGGTGGCGGCCATCGGACTCGTCGGCCTGGCGGCAACGGTGTTCCTCCGCACCCCCGAGTCGGCGCGGGCGACTGACCCCGTGCCGTAGCCGCAGGCCACCGCCGTCCGTCCACATCCCCGGTGTCGACGGCGTGCCTCGGTACGGTTTCGCCATGGTGTCGGCCCCCGATCCACGCACACCCGCCGCCCGGCACCTGCGGAGATCACGGTTCGGCGCCGTCAGCGCCGCCCTCGCCGCCTCGGCGGTCCTGGCGTCGGTGGCCACCGCCTGTTCGAGTTCGCCGTCCACGACCACGTCCACGTCCCAGCCGCCGGCGTCGGGACCCCTCACCGTCTACGTCCGGCCGGGCGGGCCGGGCCCGGGGGAGGGGACCCAGACCGCGCCCTACACGAGCCTGGCCGCCGCCCGCAACGCCCTTCGGCCCCGCCTCGCCGCCATGCACGCCGACGCCGTCGTGCTGCTCGCCGGCGGCACCTACCACCTGGCCACGCCGTTCACGCTCACACCCGCCGACTCCGGCCGCAACGGCTTCAGCGTGGACTACCGGGCCGAGCCGGGCACCCACCCCGTCATCAGCGGCGGCTACACGGTGACGGGCTGGCACCTGCAGTCCGGATCGACCGGCACATGGGTGGCAGCCGTCCCCTCCTGGCTCGACACCCGCCAGCTCTACGTCGACGGCCAGCGGGCCCAGGTGGCCCAGGGCACCCTGCCCGTCTCCCTGACGCCGACGCCGACCGGCTACACCGCCAGCTCCACCGCCCTCGACTCGTGGTCCGACCCGTCGCAGATGGAATTCGTGTACCCGAGCGGTCCGTCCAATTGGACGGAATCCCGCTGCCGGGTGGCCTCCGTCTCCGGCGTCACCGTGACGATGTCCCAGCCGTGCTGGGACAACACCACGCTGCGGCCCACGCCCGGCACCGTGCTCAACCAGTCGGGGTTCGGCCAGCCCTTGAAGGTCGCGCCGGTGGCCACCAACGCCCACCAGCTGCTGACCCGGCCCGGGCAGTGGTACCTCAACACCGCCCGCCATCTCCTCTACTACCGGCCCCGGCCGGGCCAGAGCATGGCGACCGCCCACGTGGTGGCACCCGTCCTGCAGACCCTGGTGCAGGGGAGGGGAAGCCCCGGCGCCCCGATCCACGACATCACCTTCTCCGGGGTCACCTTCTCGTACGCCACCTGGCTCGAACCGAGCTCCGACAACGGGTACTCGTCGTTTCAGGCCGGCCTGTTCCTCTCCGGCCCCGACGCCTACCGGCTGCAGGGTGCCTGCAACTCACCCCGCGCCACCTGCCCCTACACGAACTACTCGCAGATCCCGGGGAACGTATCGTTCGGCGACGACCGCAAGTTGGCCTTCACCGGCGACACCTTCACCCACCTCGGCGCCGTGGGCCTCGCCCTCGGCGACGGGAGCCAGGACGACACCGTCTCCGGCGACCTCTTCACCGACACTTCGGGCAGCGGGCTGTCGATCGGAGGGGTCGACCAGCCCCGGGCACCCGCGGCCGCCCAGACGTCGGGCGATCGGGTGACCGACAACTACTTCCACGCCACCTCGGCCGAGTATCAGGACAACGCCGCCGTGTTCGTCGGCTATGCCCGCAACACGCTGGTCAGCCACAACCAGATCGACCACGTCCCCTACTCGGGCATCTCCATCGGCTGGGGAGGATGGCGCGAGCGGCTCCCCCACCTGGGGCCCCTGCCCAACTACTCGCAGGACAACGTCATCTCCGACAACCTGATCTTCGACCACATGCGGACCATCGTCGACGGCGGCGGCATCTACACCAACGGCATCGAGGGCACGTCGACGTCGGACGCCGAGCGCATCGAAGGCAACGTGGTCATGGAGCAGCACAACCTGAGCTGGGGCATCTACACCGACAACGGGACCATGTACGTGCACATCGGGTCGAACGTGGTGTGGGACGCCCTCTACGTCCCCCTGGCCCCCACCGCCATCCCCGGCACCTCGCCGTACTTCTCGTTCGGGGGCTGCGGGGGCGGCCCCATCACCTATGCCGGCAACTTCTCGGTGCAGGCCGACCCGTCGGCCGGCCTGATCTCGGCCAACCTGGCCTGCGGCGGCCACCCCCTCCAGGGCGTCACCGTGCCGTCCAACCATGTCATCGGTTCGCTCGACCAGGTGCCGGCGGCCGTACTCGACCGTGCCGGTCTCGAACCGGCTTACGCGGCCTCGCTGTCACCGGCCCCGCGGCCGTCGGGACTTCCCCCCTACACCCAGTACCCGGCCTGAACCCGGGTCGGGCCGGGCCGGGCCGGGCCGGGCCGCCGGCTCCGGCGCGATCCGCGGTTCAGGCGTCCCGGGCGTTCAGCCGCCAGGCCGCCAGGGCGAAGGCCACGACGAAGTAGGCGGTCATCACTACGATTCCCTGCCAGGGGCCGTGCTGGGGATGGTGGGAGATCTGGTCGTAGAGGATGTTGCCGGGCACGTAGGCGGCCAGTGTCTGGCGGAACGGCACCAGCAGGACCAGGATCATCAGGATCACCGTGATCGTCACGATGGCGATGGTGGCGCCGGCGGTGTAGCGGATCAGCGCCCCGAGCGACACGCACAGCCCGGCGAGCAGCGCGCCGTAGGTCGCCGTCCCCAGCAGTGCATGGAGCACGGCCGGATCGCCGAATCCGACGCTGGCCGGCGGCCCGCTGCCCCCCATGACCGCCTGGCCCAGTGCGAACGCGGCCACGGCCGTGACGCCGACGACCACGAACGTCACCACCATCATCACGACCGTCTTCGACACCAGCACGCGCGTGCGCCGGGGAACTGCGGTGAAGGTGGTCTTGATGGTGCCCGTCGAGTACTCGGACGTGAAGAGCAGCGCGGCGACGATGCCCACCACCACCTGGCTGAACAGCAGCCCGTTCAGGCTGGTCGACACCGGATCGAAGTCGAGGCGCTCCGCCGGCGTCAGCTGCGCCCACTGGGACACCTCCTGCTGGCACTCCCACAGCGAGAGGAGGATGGGGACGAGCACGGCCACGACCAGCGCCAGCCTGGTGGCCCGGCCCGAGCGCAGCTTCAGCCATTCGGCCCGGACCGGGTCGACGAGATGCTGACGCCCGCCGTCGACGGTCGGGGCCTGGCGGGGTGGCAGGCCGGCGTCGACGGTTGTCATCGGCCCACCGCCGAACCTGCGGCGGCCGCGGTCGGCCGCCCATCGTCCGCCTCGTGGGTCAGGTGGAGGAACGCCTCCTCCAACGAGGTCGTCTCGGTCGTGAGCTCGATCAAGGCCACGCCCAGGTCGGCGGCGATCACCCCGATCCGTTCGGTGTCCATCCCGGTCACCCGCGCCGTGGTCGGGTCGGGTTGCTCCACCACGCCTCCGGCGGCGGTGAGCGCCTGCGCCAGTTCCGCCACCCGGCGGCTGCGGACCACGGCCACCGACCTCGCCTGCGAGGCCACGAACTCCTGCAGCGGGGAATCGGCCACCAGCCTCCCCTTGTCGATGATCACGACGTTGGTGGCCGTCAGCGCCATCTCGCTCATGAGGTGGCTCGACACGAACACGGTGCGTCCCTCGGCCGCGAGCGACTGCATGAGCTGCCGGATCCAGACGACGCCGTCGGGGTCGAGGCCGTTGACCGGCTCGTCCAGGACGACCACCTCGGGATCGCCGAGCAGCGCGGCGGCGATTGCCAGCCGCTGGCTCATGCCCAGTGAGTAGCCGCCGGCCCGCCGGTCGGCGTCCCCGTCGAGACCGACGAGATCGAGCACGGTGTCGACCCGGGAGCGCGGCAGGCGGTTGGTGGCCGCCAGGATGCGGAGGTTGGCCCGCCCGCTGGCGCGCTGGTTGAAGGCCTTGGGGTCGATGACGGCCCCGACCTCGCGGAGCGGCCATCCCAGCTCGGCGTAGCGGACGCCCTTGATGGTGGCCCTCCCACCGCTCGGCGCGTCCAGGCCGAGGATCATCCGCATGGTGGTCGACTTGCCGGCCCCGTTGGCGCCGAGGAAGCCCGTCACCACCCCCGGCTGCAGTGAGAAGGTCAGCCCGTCGACGGCGACCGTCGACCCGTACCGCTTCGAGAGCTGCTCGACGGCGATCATCCGGGGAGAGACTAGCGACGCCGACTTCGACAGACGCGGAGCCGGCGACCGGCGGCGGGGACCCCCAGACGCTTCAGGCGGACCGCACGATGGGAGCCAGCACGTCGGCCAGCTCGCCCGGTGCCGACAGGAACGGGGAATGGTCGCTGTCGAGCTCGACGGCGGCGCCGGCGCGGGCCGCCATGCGCCGCTGGAAGGACACCGGGACCATCTGGTCGTCGGTGCACGTGATGTAGGTGCTGGGCACTGTCCGCCACGCGAAGGCGGAGGACGGTTGGCCCAGACGGTCGTTCGCCATGGGCCGGAGCCGCGCCGCGGCCCAGGCCGCGTCCGCAGGTGCACAGCGATGGTAGAAGGCGCCAACGGCGCCAGCCGGATCGACGAAGGACGTGTCCCCGCTGAAGTCGATGGCGGCCACTCCCGGCGACGACTCGGTCGGGTTCTCGGGCTCGTCGCTCAGCAGCAGGGCGGTCAGGTACACGAGGTGGGCCACCCCCGGCCGGCCGGCGTCACCGTCGACGGCCCCGGCGCCGCTGATGACGACGCCCCCGAACGAATGCCCGAGCAGCACCACCCGCTCACCCGAGGCCACCAGCTCGTCGACGACGGCGACCGTGGCCGCTTCGTCGTCGGCCCCGCTGGTGAAGGGAAGGTCGACGACCCGTGACGGGATACTTCTGGCCTCGAGTTGGGGGTGAGGCGCTCGAAGCACCAGCCGCCGTGGAACGCACCGTGGACGAGTACGAGGGTGGTCACAGACGCGATGGTACGGCGCCCCGGAAGCGGGCCGGCGGGCCGGCGGCTACGGGGAGGGCGGCCCCACGACCTGGGCTCATCCAGCTCGCCAGCGTCGTGCTGGTGATCTCGGGCTGACCGTTGTTCTGCTGCTACGCGGCGGTGACCACGTCGAGGTGGTTGTAGCCGGGCGCGACGACATGCACCTGCGGCGACGCGCTCGCCAGGATCGGCCGAGGCCGCCCCCAGGCTGGCGGAGATGCCCTCGCCGGCGTCGACGTAGGCGGTCGGGCGCTGCGCGATACGCCGTTGGTGTACCGCAGGTCCGGCCAGGCTCGCCCGAGCGGTCGCCGACCGACGGCCGCGGCGACGTCGAGCACCAGCTGCATCGGGAAGTAGTTCTCGGTGAAGCGTGCCGGCGCGTCGAACAGCGTGCGTGACAGCTGGGTGATGTCGCTCACCTCGCTGGCGGCCGACGTGTACGGCTGGCCGGGGTCGTCCGCCGGCGACGGCGGCGTGGCCGGCAGCTGGTTGTAGTTCAGCCAGCTGTACAGCGGGCCGTTCGGCGTCGCCGACGAGGGGTCGGGCGTGATGAGATCGTTGCCGCCCGAGCAGCCCCTCGACGCTCCGGCGGCGAGCCGTACGCCACGGGGAAGGTCTTCTCGACGACCGGTCCGCCCGTCGGTACGCCGATGCTCGCGCGCAGGATGCCGATGGGCTGGGAGACGTCACCGAAGACGAACCCGACGGCCGCCTCGTTGGTGGCGTTGAACTGCGCGGATGTCGGGTGTGCCGGTCAGGAAGCTCCGACCAGCTGCTGGCGAACAGCAGGCGGAAGGTGGACGTCGAAGTTCGAGTCGTCCGGCAGCGTGGTCGAGCACCGTGGTCTTCGGGCGTTGGGCTGGAAGTAGGACGGCCATGCCCGAGGATCGGCAGGCGCTGCAGCACCTCGGGCGTGAACGGCGGCGACGTCGACGTACGGGCTCGGCGCTGCTGACCATCGTGCAGGATGCCGTTCAGGCCGCCCCCGTCGCAGTCCGACAGCAGCGGGTGCTGGCCGACAGGTGAAGCGCGTGTCGAGGGCGAAGTAGCCCGCGCACTGGTTGTAGCCGGCGTCGGCGGGATCGCCGGTGCCGGAGAAGTCCCAGTTGGCGAACGCGCCGGTGACGATCCCGCCGAGCGAATGCCCGCCGCACAGGACCTTGGTCGTGCCGACCGCCGGCGGCAGCTGGCTGATGACCGTGTACTCGTCCTCGACCGTCTGGGCCAGACCGACGTGGGACAGCCAGGGCGGCGTTCTTCTCGCTGACGAACCCCGGGAACTGTCTGACCGTCGACGCTTGCCGCCGTGTAGTAGTAGTTCAGCGCCACCTGCGGATTCTGGGCCGCTCGGCGGCCGCCGTACGCCGGAGTTGTCGATCGAGGCAGTTGGCGCGCGCGGTTGAGCGCCCAGAACTCGACGTGGTAGCCCGCGGCGGCCGCGGCCTGCACGGTGTTGCGGGCCACCTGGTCGAGCGCGCCGGCGCCCTCGAAGATGCCCGGCTGGGCGACGAAGATCGCGTCGGCGTCGGCCGGGTTCGCTCGGCCGGTCGCGCTGCGGAACCGCAGGTAGCCGATCCGGTCGCACGCCGCCGGATGCGGCCCGTCGACCGCCGGCAACGGCGCGTACAGGCTCACCTAGCTCTCGATCACCTGGGCGGCGTCCGGGGCCAGCGAGTTGACGGGGAACTCCATGCGGAACACCGGCAGCGGCGGCGCGGCCGCCGAGGTCGGTCGGGCCGCCAGCAGGGTGGTCACCCCCAGGATCACCGCCACCGACGCCGTGACGCGCGTGGAAGTCCTGGTCGACCGCATGCCGTTCTCCCTCCGTCAAAGACCACCCCCACCCCTGCGGATCCGGCCCGGGGCCTGGCGACCCCGACGGCCCGATCCGAGCCCGGGTCACGGTACGGCCGCAGTCGACGGCCACAACGTGTGCGTGCACCGACTTCAACGGGGCCGGTTGTGCACATGCACAAGCCTGGACATACTCGAGCCCATGCAGGCGACGGGCGGCATGGAATGGCGATCGGTCGACTGCTGGAGCGGACCGACATCGACACGTTCACCGACCGCGTCCTGATGAGCTTCTGCCGACCGGCCGAGTTCCGATCGACGCGTCCATCACATGCCTACCTGCGGCCTGGGTGCGGTGGAACATCGACCTCGTCCTCGACTGGCTGACGACCGGCACGCCCCCTGATGAGCACGATCTGGATCGCGTGCGCGACCTCGCCCGAGCCTGTGCCGCCAACGGAACGCCCCCGACACCGTCCCGGCCAACTACCGCCAGGCGGCCCGCTTCGTGTGGGGCGTCGTCCTCGACGAGGCGACCGACGAGGAGCGCGCCGTGCTCATCGACAGTGCCGGTCTGCTCTTCGACTTCGTCGACCTGGTGTCGCGGCGCATTCTCGGACGCATACGACGAAGCCGTGCAGGCGCTCCCGCCCACGGCCGACGACGTGTCGCACGGTCGTTGCTGTCCCGTCTGGAGTGGGGCGAGCGACCGCTACCCGAGGACGTGCAGTTCGCCCAGCTCATAGGCCTCGACCTCGCCGGTCCGGTGCTGCCGTTCGTGGTCCTCATGCCAGAGGGCCCCTCCGACGCCCTCACCAGGCTGGCCAGGCGCCTGCGCGCCGGCCACGCACTGGCCGCACCCGGTGGGCGGCGGCTGTCGGGGATCGCAAATGTCCGACCGCCGTGGCGAGACGCCTCGACGTCTCCCCGGACGCCATCGTCGCCGTCGGCGAAGCCACCGCCACAGGTGCGATCGGGGGCGCGCTTCAACGTATTTGCGGGTGCTCACCGAAGTGGCCGAGGCCGGGGGCCACCGGGGACCGGTGGCCTTCGGCGACTTTCTGCCCGAAGTGTTGCTCCACCGCTCCCCGGCCACGGCGCAGCGCCTCGTCGAGCGCGTCACGGGCCGCTCGAGCCGGGGCGGCCCGACCTGGTGCGGACACTCGACGCCCTGGTCGAGCACGACTTCGACCGGGGCCGCACGGCCGCAGCCCTGCCGGTGCACCGGAACACGCTGACCAACCGCCTCAGGCGCGTTGCCACGCTCACCGGAGTCGACGTCGACGGGGCCGAGGGACAGGCCGTGGTCTGGCTCGCCTGGCTGGAGCGCCACCGGGCCACGTCCACGCCCGACCGCTCGAACGGTGCCCGACCAGGAGCGACGCCTCCCGGGTGGTAGCATGAGACGACCGCCAGCACTCTGCTGCCGGGGCCTTTTCGAGTGTTCCCTTCGAGTTGGCCATGTTGCAACTCGAACGGAGTCTCGAAATCCCTTCCTTCCTTGAGCTCGGCGTCGCCGTGCCCGTCGCCGAACGCCTTCTGGCGGACGGCATCACCTCCCCGCTGCCCATCCAGGCGGCCACCATTCCCGACGCCCTGGCCGGTCGCGACGTCTGCGGCCGGGCCCCGACGGGCTCGGGCAAGACGCTGGCCTTCTCCATCCCGCTGGTGGCGGCGGCCACCGGTGCCCAGCCCCGCAAGCCGCACGCCCTCGTCCTCGTCCCCACCAGGGAACTGGCCGACCAGGTCCGGGCCGTCGTCTCGATGTTGCTGGGCCGGGGCGACCGGGTGGCCACCGTCTACGGCGGGACCGGCTACGAGGGCCAACGCAAGGCCCTGCGCCGGGGCGTCGACATCGTCGTGGCCTGCCCGGGCCGCCTCGAGGACCTGGTCGAGCGGGGCGACGTCGTGCTCAGCCAGGTGTCCCTGGTCGTCCTGGACGAGGCCGACCGAATGGTCGACATGGGGTTCCTCAAGCCGGTGCAGCGCCTGGTCGACCGGACCGCGGACGACCGGCAGGTGCTGCTGTTCTCGGCCACGATCGGGTCCGAGGTCAAGGGCATCATCAACCGGTACCAGCGTGATCCGGTCCGCCACGACGTGGAGGCCGACCCCGACGACGCCGGCGATGTGACCCACCTGTTCTGGCGGGTGGCACGGGGCGACCGGGTGGGGGTCACCGCCCAACTGGTCCGTGAGCACGGCCAGACGTTCGTGTTCTGCCGCACCAAGCACGGCGCCGACCGGACGGCCCGCCAGCTGAAGGCCCAGGGGGTCGAGGCGGTCGCCATCCACGGCGACCGGACCCAGGGTCAGCGGACCCGGGCGCTGGCCGCCTTCACCACCGGCCGGGCCCAGGCGCTGGTGGCCACCGATGTCGTCGCCCGCGGCATCCACGTGGACGACGTGCCCTGCGTCGTGCACTTCGATCCGGCCACCGAGGTCACCGACTACGTGCACCGGTCGGGACGCACCGGTCGCGCCGGCGCCACCGGCACGGTGGTGTCCCTGGTCCCCGACGAGGTCCGCAACGACGCCCGGGCCGTGCAGCGCAAGTTGGGATTGGGCACCGAGCTCGGCGCACCTGATCCGGCGGGCTCGCGCCGGGCGCAACCGAAGCAGATGGAGCAACGCCGCGAGCACACCGCGCGCCGCACGTCCAGCCCGAGCGCTCGCCCCGGCCCGCAGCCGCGGACGGCGGGCGCCAGCCCCGGCCGCGACGCCGCACCACGGGGGGCGCACCGGTGAGGGCGTCCGGCCCGGGCGGCGGGCGCACCTCGTCGTCTGGCCCGCTCACGGGCACGGTCAAGTTCTACGACACGGCGCGGGGCTACGGCTTCCTCTCCGGGCCGAACAGCAGCGACGTCTTCGTGCACAACTCGCAGATCCGAGGAGTGGGACCGCGGGGTCTGCGCAAGGGCCAACGGGTCCGGTTCGAGATCGCACCGGGCCGGCGCGGCACCGAGGCCCGCAACGTGGCTGCGCTGTGACCGTCATCGATCCCGTGGGCGGACCGGGCGGACCGGGGGGACCCGGGGGACCGGACGTGCTGGCCGACCCGGGAGTGGAACCGGCGCTGCAGACGGCGGATGCCCCCGCCCCGGGACCGTCCGACCGGGTCGTCACCGCCGTCGTGGTGTCGCTCCCGCTGCTGGCGGTGGCCGCGGCCGTGGCGCTCTTCTGGGAACACGGGATCGGGTGGTTCGACCTCGCCCTGGCGGCGCTGTTCTACGTCGTCACCGGCCACGGCATCACGCTCGGCTTCCACCGCCTGTTCACCCACCGGAGCTTCCGGGCCAACCGGTGGTTGCGGATCGGGCTGGCCGTGGCCGGGTCGATGGCCGTCGAGGGCTCCGTGACCAGCTGGGTGGCCAACCACCGCCGGCACCACGTGTTCAGCGATCGACCAGGCGACCCGCATTCGCCCCACGGCCACGGCCACGGCCCCGGCATCACCGGGCAGCTCCGCGGACTGCTCCACGCCCACGTCGGCTGGCTGTTCACGGCGACCCCGTCGAGCACGGCCCGCTGGAGCAAGGACCTCCTCGCCGACCGGGACATGGTCGTCGTGTCCGCGCTCACCCCCCTGTGGATCGCCCTGTCGCTCGTGCTGCCGTTCGCCATCGGGTGGGCGGTGACCCAGTCGCTGTTCGGCGCCTGCCTGGCGCTGATCTGGGCCGGCGGGGTGCGCATCGCCCTGCTGCAGCACGTCACCTGGAGCGTCAACTCCCTCTGCCACGTCTTCGGCGAACGCCCCTACCGGTCGCACGACTTCAGCGGCAATATGGCGTCGCTGGCCATCGTGAGCCTCGGCGACGGGTGGCACAACAACCACCACGCGTTTCCGGCCCTCGCCCGGCACGGCACCGACCGCGGGCAGGTCGACTCGTCCGCCACCCTGCTGCGCTTCTTCGAGCGACTGGGCTGGGCGTGGCAGGTCCGGTTGCCGACGGCCCGCCAGCTGGCGGCACGCCGCCTCACCCCCTAGACCGGCAGCCGGCGTCAGGCGGGAACCGCCAGCACGTCGTCACCCTCGACCCATTCGCCGAACGGCGGCCCGACGATCCGGGCTCCCGGCCCGGGCAGCAGGGCGTCACCGCGCATGGCGGCGCCGGCGTGGCCGGGCACCCACAGACCCATGACCTTGGTGTGGGCGCCGCGGCGGGCCACCACCCGCCGGGCCAGGGCGACCATGTCCTCGACACCTGGGCCGGCGACCTCGACGATGTCGCCGACGGCCGGGCCCTCGGCCACAGCCACCAGCTCCTCCCCCAGGGCACGGGCGGCCACCGTCTGCGACCGCATGCGGGGCACCATGGCCACCGGCCCGGCCCGCGACCGCCGCAGGACCTGGGCGGCGAACTCGTGGAACTGCGTGGCCCGGACGACGTCGGCGGCGACGCTCCCTCGTCGGGCCGCCTCCTCGTGGGCCAGTTTCGCCTGGTAGTAGCCGAAGCCGGGCACACGGTCGATGCCCACGATCGACAGCGTGACGATGCGCGCCACCCCGGCGGCGGCCGCGCTGCGCTGCAGATTGCCGGCGACGGCCGTGAAGAAGGCGGTTGCCCTCGTTCGGCTGATCGACTCGATGTTGGTGGTGTCCACCACGACGTCGACACCGCCGAGGGCGACGGGCAGCCCGTCGCCGGCGAGCAGGTCGGCGCCGGTCGAGCGGCTGAGGACGACCACGTCGTGGCCACGTTCCCCGGCCGCGTCGACCACGTAACGGCCGACCGTGCCCGTGCCTCCGGCGACGGCGATGCGCACCGGTCCAGCCTGCCAGGCTCAGCTCAGCTCAGGTGAATTGCGTGGTGCCCCCGAACCGGGCCGCGCCCGCCGCCCACGTGGTGGCGAGATCGGCGCCGGGCGGGAAGCGCCCGTCGAGCTCGAGGATCACCATCCCGTGGGCGAACGACCACAGCGCCTGGGCCTGCGCCGGATCCCCGGTCACCACGAAGAACGGGTTGCCGGCCCACTCCTCGAGGCCGGCGGGGAGGCCGTCCCGGTCCAACGGACCGCCGGTCGCCAACCGGTACAGGTTGGCGTGGGCCGTGCAGTAGGCCCGGTACGCGATGCACAGGCCGGCCAGCCGGTGCCCGTATCCGGACTCGTGGATGGCCCGATGGCACACCTCGCCCATGGCGAACAGCCCGTCCACGACGAGGGCCTGCTCCACCGCCGCCTTGTTGTCGAAGTGCTTGTAGAGGGACGGTGCCTGCAGCCCCAGCTCCTCGGCCAGGCGACGCATGGTCAGCGCGCCGGGGCCCTCGTCCTCGAGCAGCCGGCCGGCGGCGGTCACGATCTCGTCGGCCCGGGCCGAGCGAACGGGGGGAAGGGGCGGGCGGGCCACCTCACCCGGCAGCAGTTCGTGGGTGGCGGCCGGCGCGGCCATCTCAGGCCGCCGCGTCTTCGGACAGCACGAACACCGGGTGGTCGGGCGCGATGCGGGCCAGCTCCGTGTCGGGCGAGTCGGGACCGACGCCGTCGAAGAATACGCCCACCTCGAATTTCCACCTCCGAAGGTAGGCGCGCAGGACAGGAGGCTTGTCGGCGTCGGCCAGCTCGGTGGCGACGTAGCGCTGGCGGCGCCTTCCGACCAGCAGCGACAGGCGGCCGTCGTCGGCCCGGGCGTTGCGCACCCACTGGCCGTTGCCCCGGGGCGAGACGAGGTAGCGATTCCCGTCGACGTCGAGCAGGTTGACCGGGGTACGCCGGGGCTCGCCGCTGGTGCGGCCGCGCACCTCGAGGATCCGGCTCCCCCACACGCTCACGCCGTGGCGGGTCAGGAAGAGGACGGCCCGGTTGAGCAGGTTGCGGGTGGCCCAGCCGGGGCGGCGGTAGTGGCCGGTTGCGGGTGGGGTCGTCATGGTGGACCTCCTCGGAGGGGCTGCGGTGACCGTCACCTAGCTAACGCTGTTAGCTATTGTGGCTAACGGCGTTAGCCATGTCAAGAGGGCGGGTCGGCGGCCGCCTTCACGGCCGCCGTGAATTCGGCGATCAGGCCGTCGTCGACCTCGTAGAAGGGGAAGTATGCGCAGATCCGCGACGCCCACGGGCCGTACCGGTCGACGATCTGGGCGGCGCACTGCTCGGGCGTGCCCACCACCGCCAGCCTTTCCACCATGTCGTCGGTGACCAGCCCGGCCATCTCGCCCCATTCGCCCCGTTTGGAAAGGGTGTTGAGCTCGGGCTGGAGCTCCCCCCACCCCTCGACGTCCAGCACCGGGCGGTAGGCCGGGGTGGAGCCGTAGAAGGCGAGCAGGTGGCGCACGTTCATGGCCGCCGCCAGCTCCTCGTCGGTACGGCCCACGGCCACCACCACCTCGGCCGTCACCTCGACGTCGGTCCAGGCCCGGTCGCCCGCCGCCAGACCCCGCTCGATGGCCGGCACCGTGCGCTCGCGCATGTGGGCGGCGGTGTTGAACGGCATGACCAGGATGCCGTCGGCCACCTCGGCCGCCATCTCGAGCATCCGGGGGCCGAGGGCCCCCACCAGCACCTCGGGCACGCCGTACGGGTTGGGCCCGGGGTCGAAGGCCGGGGTCATCAGGGTGTGGGTGGTGAACTCGCCCCGGACGTCGAGGGGCGTGCCCTCCTGGAAGGCGGCCAGTACGGCCTTGGTGGCCAGCACCCACTCGCGCATGCGGGCCACCGGGTGCTCCCACCGGGCGCCGTAGCGCCGTTCGACGTGTGGCCTGACCTGGGACCCGAGCCCGAGTCGGAAGCGGCCCTCCGACAGCAGGTGCAGGTCGTAGGCGGCCACGGCCAGGTGCATGGGGCTGCGGGGGAAGGCGACGGCCACGTTGGTCAGCAGGTCGAGGGAGCACACGGGTGCCGCCGCCACCAGCGGGAAGAACAGATCGTGGGCGTTCTCGAAGGTGAACACCCCGTCGACCCCGGTCCGTTCGAGGGCGGCCGCCCGGGCGGCGGCGTCGAGCACCGAGTACGACAGCAGCACGTCGACCTTGAGGGGCGCCATGGTGGGGACCGTACCGCCCGCCCCACCCCGCCGAACGGCCCCGCCGATTCATTAGGTACTCTAACTATGTGACGACGAACCTCTCCGTGGCCGCCGGGCCCGGCCGGACGGTGGCGTGGCTGGCCAAGCAGGTGGAGCTGGCCCTGGCGCCCCTCGACCTGTCGCTGGCCCAGTACCGGGTCCTCGGCCTGCTGGCCGCCGGCCCCTCCCAGGCCTCGGCCGTGGCCGACCGGCTGGCCGTACGGCCCCCGAGCGTGACCGCCCTCGTCGACGGGCTGGTGGCGCGGGGCCTCGTCGACCGGACGGCCGTGGCGGAGGACCGGCGACGGGTGTCGCTGACGGTGACCGCCGCCGGCCGCGCCCTCATGGCGGCGGCCGACGAGGCCGCCGACGACCGGCTGGCGTCGGTGGCGTCGCTGCTCGACGGCGACGGCGGCGCCGACCGTGCCGCCGACGACCTCGCCCGCTGGTACCCGGCCATCCGTCTCCACCATCAGGCCCAGAGGGCGGCGCGCCCGTGAGCGCGCCACCGCCGGTGTCGTCGGCGGCTGCCGGCGCGGAGGCACCCACGTCGACCTTCGAGCCGGTGGCCGAGGTCCCCCTCTACGGCGCGCCCAAGGCGACCATCGACCCCGACACGTCCAAGACGTGGCTGCAGCGGGCCATGCCGATCGTCCGGGCCCACGGTGTCGTCTTCGCCACCGCCCTGCTCCTGTCCTTCGCCGGCCTCGTCCTGCAGGTGCAGATCCCCGACCTGTTGAACCACGCCATCTCCAATTCCATCGAGACGACGTCGGTCCCGCTCGGCTTCTACGTGTGGTGGGTGGTGGGGCTGGGGGTGGCCGGGGCGATCATCGGCTTCATCTCCCGCCTCTTTTTGTTCAGGGTGGCGTACGGCATCGAGTTCGACCTCCGCAACCTCATCTACGAGCACCTGACCAAGATGTCGTTCTCCTTCTACGACCGGGTGCAGACGGGCCAGCTCATCTCGAGGGCCAACTCCGACATCCGCTCGGTGCAGATGTATCTCACGTTCGCCCCGATGATCCTGGTGCAGTGCGGCATCGCCGTGGTGGCGTTCTGCTACATGCTCTCGATCAACGTGCTGCTCGCCATCGTGGCCATGTCCACCATGCCGCTCGTCTACATCGTCGGCGTGAAGATGCGGAACTCGCTGTTCCCGGTGAGCTGGCTCATCCAGTCGCGCCTGGCCGACGTGTCGACCGTCGTCGACGAGAACATCAACGGCGTCCGGGTGGTCAAGTCCTTCGCCGCCGAGCAGGCCCAGGTCACCGCGCTGGCGGATTCGGCCGAACGGCTGCGGTGGGCCTACGTCAAGGACGCCGACCTGCGGGCCCGGTGGACCCCGGCCCTCCAGAACATCCCGCAGGTGGGCCTGGTCCTGGTGCTGCTCTTCGGCGGGGCCATGGTCATCCAGGGCACGCTCGGGATCGGCGCCATCCTGGCCTTCAACGCCTACCTGCTGATGCTGCAGGCCCCGTTCACCATGCTCGGCATGCTCATCATGATGGGCCAGCGGGCGGCCGCGTCCGCCGGCCGCATCTACGAGATCCTCGACGAGCAGCCGTCGGTCGTGGACGCCCCCGATGCGGTGGACATCGACGGGTGCGTGGGCGACGTCCGATTCGAGCGGGTCTCGTTCGCGTACGGGGCCGGCGGGGAGGGCGGTGCGGGCGACGGGGCCGGCGGCGAGGCGGGCGGTGGCGAGACGGGCGGTGGCGGGCCGCTGGTGCTGGACCACTTCGACCTCCACCTCACCCCGGGCGAGACGGTCGCGCTGGTCGGCAGGACCGGCTCCGGCAAGTCCACGGTGGCCCGCCTGCTGACCCGCTTCTACGACGTCACCGCCGGGGCCGTCCGCATCGACGGCCACGACGTCCGCTACGTCACGCAGGCCAGCCTCCGGGCCCAGATCGGCGTGGTGCTCGACGAGCCCTTCCTGTTCTCGGTGTCGATCCGCGACAACATCGCCTACGGCCGGCCGACGGCCTCCGACGACGAAGTCAGGGCGGCCGCCGTGGCCGCCGGCGCCGACGGCTTCATCCGCGTCCTCCCAGAGGGCTACGACACCGTCGTCGGCGAGCGCGGCTACACGCTGTCGGGCGGACAGCGCCAGCGGATCGCCATCGCCCGGACCCTGCTGGTCAACCCGCCCGTCCTGGTGCTCGACGACGCCACCAGCGCCATCGACGTCCAGGTGGAGCAGCAGATCCACGAGGCCCTGTCGCGGCTCATGCAGGGTCGCACCACCCTGATCGTGGCCCACCGCCTCTCGACGATCAGCCTGGCCGACCGGGTGGTGCTGCTCGAAGGCGGCCGCATCGTGGCCGACGGCACCCACGCCGAGCTCCTGGCCACCACCCCGCTCTACGCCGAGGTGCTGGCCCAGGCGGCCGAGACCGAGGCGGCCGTGCTCCGGGACGAGGACGGCGCCGGCGGTGGCGGCGTGGGCGGCGTGGGCGTGGGCGTGGGCGGCGGCGGTGGCGGTGGCGACGGCGACGGCGGGGGCGGCGTGGGCGTGGGCGGCGGCGGGGACGGACCCGTCGTCCCCAACCCGGGGCTCTTCGGCACATCCCTGCCGATCTCGGGGGGTGACGGCTGATGGCGATGTGGGGAGGCGGCGCCGGCATGGGCGGGCCGCTCGGGGGCGGCGGCCGTCCCGGGGCGCCGGTGGCAGGCCTGCCGTTCGGCGGCATCCCGTCCGAGATGATCCCGGGCGTCGAGCGCCTGATGGCCGACGAGCCCGACCACCCGGCACCCGACGCCCACTTCTCGCAGAAGGTGTCCGAGGACGACACCCGGCGGCTGTCGCTGTGGCGTCTGCTGGCCGCGTATCCCCGTCTGACGGCGATCGCCGTCGTGCTGGTGATCGTCCTGGCGGTGTTCACCCAGCTCGGCCCGAAGCTGACCGAGATCGCCATCAACGACGGCATGTCCCCGGGCCACGAGCACTTCGGCGTGGTGGCCCTGATGGCCGGGCTCTACCTGGTGGCCGTGGGGATCAGCGCCCTGTCCCAACGGTGGCAGGCCGAGGACACCGGCCGACTGGCCGCCGGGGTAATGCACGACCTGCGCATCAGGGTCTTCACCCACCTCCAGCGCCTGTCCCTCGACTTCTACACGGAGGAGAAGGCCGGGGTGGTCATGTCGCGGATGACGAGCGACATCGAGAACCTCCAGCAGCTGGTGCAGGACGGGCTCTCGCAGCTGGCGCTCCAGGCCCTGACCATGGTGGTCATCGCCGTCATCCTGTTCCTCACCAACGTGGAACTGGCCTTCATCACCATCGTCATGGTGGTGCCGATCCTCGTCGTCATGACCCTGTGGTTCCGCAACGCCTCCGAACGGGGCTACTCCCGCGTCCGCGACGGCATCGCCCTGGTGCTCGCCGACCTCTCCGAGAGCCTCCACGGCGTGCGCATCGTCACCTCGCACAACCGCCAGCGCCACAACGTCATCCACCACCGCAACGTGGTGGGGAACTACCGCGACGCCAACATGTACACCGCCCGGGTCAACGCCGTCTACGGCCCCGGCTCCCAGCTGATCGGCGTGCTTGGCCAGGCCGCCCTCCTCGCCATCGGCGGGACGATGGTCGTCAACCACCAACTCTCCATCGGCGCACTGATCGCCTTCTTCCTCTACCTGGGCCGGTTCTTCCAGCCCATCCAGCTGCTGGTCCAGCAGTTCAACTCGTACCAGCAGGGCACGTCGTCGATCCTCAAGCTGCGGACCCTGCTCGAGACCGAGCCCACCGTGGTCGAGGCCGACGACGCCACCGACCTCGGCCCGGTCGAGGGCGAGATCGTCTTCGACGACGTGTCGTTCGGCTACGACCCCTCGGTGCCGGTCCTCTTCGACGTGAACCTCCGGATCGCGCCCGGGGAGACCGTGGCCTTCGTCGGACCCACCGGCGCCGGCAAGTCGACGATCGCCAAGCTGGTGACCCGCTTCTACGACCCGACCGGTGGCCGGGTGCTCCTCGACGGGCACGACCTCCGCGACGTGACCATGGCGTCGTTGCGCAGCCAGCTGGGCGTGGTGCCACAGGAGCCGTTCCTCTTCGCCGGGACGGTGCGCGACAACATCGCGCTTCGCCCGTCCCGATGCGACCGACGCCGAGGTGGCCGAAGCCGTCGAGAGGGTCGGCCTCACCGACGTCGTGGCCCGGCTCTCCCACGGCATCGACACCCCCGTGCACGAGCGCGGGCAGTCGCTGTCGTCGGGCGAGCGCCAGCTCATCGCCCTGGCGCGGGCCTTCCTGGCCCACCCCCGCGTGCTCGTCCTCGACGAGGCCACCTCCAACCTCGACCTGCAGTCCGAGACCCGGATCGAGGCCGCCCTCGACGCCCTGCTCGAGGCCCGCACCGCCGTGCTCATCGCCCACCGGCTGTCGACGGCCATGCGCGCCGACCGGATCGTCGTGGTCGACGAGGGGCGGGTCGTCGAATCGGGACCCCACGCCGACCTGGTCGCCGCCGGCGGCCGGTACGCGGAGATGTACGCCACCTGGGTCAGCCACGCTTCCGCTCCTCCCGTGGACGTCGGATCGGTCGGCGCCGGGGACAGCGCCCTGCGCTGACGGCACGTCGTGGGCGGGCGCCGGGCTTCGTAGACGGGGGACAGCGGGCGGGCGCCAGGCGGGGGCGCCGCCCGGTGGCCCGGTGGCCCGGTGGCCCGGTGGCCCGGTGGCCCGGTGGCGGGCATGGCGCCGTTCAGTGGCCCCGCCGAACTGCCGATGCCCACATTGTGCACACGAGCCGCCGCCGCAGGATGAACTGGCGAAAGTACGCTGCTCCAACGTCATGACTGGGGGAACCGTGGCGCAGTACCGCACGGGCCGCACGGCGCGGCCTCGATCGTGACCGGCGAAGGCACCGGCCGGAGGGCCGGAGGGCGGTGGCGCACGCCCGTGCTGGTGGGGCTGGCCGTCGTCGTGCTCGCAGGGACGACCCTCGTCACCGTCGACGTCGTGGGGCACCATTCGTCGTCGTTCACGACGCCGGCGCTGCCGCAGAGCCGGGGGACACGGGAGGCCTCCCGCACGATCAGTTCGCGGTCCTGCCCGTGGCTGACGAGGGCGGAGGCCGCCGGTGACTCCCCGTCCCAGCTGGCGGCGATGGTGGTGGCCCGCATGACGTCCAGGGAGAAGCTGGGCGAGGTCGTGCTGAAGGCCGACGCCAACTACGAGAACTTCGACGCCGGCTCGGTCCGGCTGTGCATCCCGTCGCTGACCCTCCAGGACGGGCCGGCCGGCCTGGCCGCCGGCGCGGTCGGGGTCACCCAGCTGCCCTCGCCGCTCGGCGTCGGCGCCACCTTCGACCCGGCGGTCGCCACCGCCTACGGCAAGGTCGAGGGCGAGCAGTCGCACAAGCAGGGCATCGACGTCATCCAGGGGCCCAACCTCAACGTGGACCGGGTCCCCTGGAACGGCCGGGCCTTCGAGGGGTACGGCGAGGATCCCAGCCTCATCGCGGCCATGGGCGTAGCCGACATCGAGGGCATCAGGGCCGGCGGCGCCGATGCCAACATCAAGCACCTGGTGGCCTACACCCAGGAGACCGACCGGGCCTCCCTCAACGACGTCGTCCCCGACCGGGCCCTGCACGAGCTCTACCTGTCACCGTTCGAGGCGGCCATCGAGCAGGGCCACGCCGACTCGATCATGTGCGCCTACGGCAAGCTCGACGGCACCTACCAGTGCCAGGACGCCCAACTGGTCTCGATGCTGCAGCAATGGGGCTTCACCGGCTACATCCGCACCGACCTGGGTGCGGCGGCCGATCCGGCGGCCGCCCTGGCGGCCGGGGTCGACCTGGTCAAGCCGGCCTCGGTCAGCCTGCTCGCCGCCGACATCGCCGACGGCCGCCTGGCCATGTCCGCCGTCGACGCCGCCGTCACCCGGGTCCTGACCCGCATGTTCGCCCTCGGGCTCGTCCAGCACCCGGACACCGGCTCGCCCAGCGTCCGACCCGAGACGCCGGCCAACCGGACCACGGCCCTGCAGACCGCCGAGCGCTCGACCGTCCTGCTCCGCAACGCCGGCGGGGTGCTTCCCCTCCCGACCGGGGCCGCCGACTCGGTCGCCGTCATCGGTGCCGACGCCTCGACCGATCCGGTGACGGCCGGCGGCGGCAGCGCGTGGGTCGAACCCAACAACACCGTGACCCCGCTGCAGGCCATCACGGCCCGGGCCGGGACCTCGACGGCGGTGACCTACGCCGACGGGGGCAGCGCCACGTCGTCCCTGCCGGTGGTGCCACCCGCCTACCTGACACCGGCCACCGGATCGGGCACCGGCCTCACCCTCAACGTCACGGCCGACGGCGTGGCCCGTCCCTTCCTGGCGCGGGTCACCCCGACCGTCGACACCCGCCTCGACCTCCTGGCCCCGGCCCTGCGCCAGCGCATCCGCGAGCTGCCCACCCACCCCAACCAGGGTCCGCACGCCCCCGACGTCACCCAGACCCGCATCTCCCTGCCCGTCTCGTCGTCCAACGTCACCGCCACCTGGACGGGCACCATCACGCCGCCGCGCACCGGGCTGTACTCGTTCTCGCTGCGCGACTCGGGGGGCGCCCAGCTCTTCATCGGCGACACGCTCGTCGTCGACAACTCCGGTGACCACTTCCCGATCTCGTGGACGGGCACCATCGAGCTCACGGCCGGCCACGCCTACCCGGTCAGGGTGGCCTGGATCCCGGATCTGGGTTGGTCGGCGGTGGGACCGGTCGTGGGGGGCACCGGCACCATCCGGCTCGGATGGCAGTTCGACAGCGACCTCATCGACCAGGCGGTGGCGGCGGCACGGGCCGCCTCGACCGCCGTCGTGTTCGTGGCCGCGCCGAGCAGCGAGTCGGCCGACCGGCCCTCCCTCTCGCTCCCGGGCGACCAGGACACCCTGATCGAGGCGGTCGCCCGGGCCAACCCGCGCACCGTGGTCGTCATCAACTCGAGCGGACCGATCCTGATGCCGTGGCTCTCCCAGGTGGCCGGCGTGGTGGAGGCGTGGTTCCCCGGTGAGGAGGACGGGGCCGCGGCCGCGGCCGTCCTCTACGGCGACGTCGACCCGTCGGGCCACCTGCCGGTGACCTTCCCGACGAGCGAGTCGGCCACGTCCATCAACACCCCGTCGCAGTGGCCGGGCATCCTCGGGACGTCCACCTTCTCCGAGGGCCTCGACGTCGGGTACCGCTACAACGAGGCGACCGGGATCGCGCCCCTGTTCCCGTTCGGCTTCGGGCTGTCGTACACGACGTTCGCCCTGTCGGACCTGTCGGTCACGCAGACCTCAGGGGGCCTGCAGGCGCAGGTCACCGTGACCGATACGGGCCCGGTCGCCGGCAGGGCCGTCCCCCAGGCCTACCTGACGTTCCCCGACGCCGCCGGGGAGCCGCCCCGCAAGCTGGTGGCCTTCGCGTCGGTCAGCCTGGCGCCGGGGGCATCCACCACGGTCACGCTGAACGTGCCGTCCTCGGCCACCGACGTGTGGCTCAACGGGGCCTCCACCGTCGTCCCGGGCACCTACCGCCTCGAGGTGGGCCAGTCCTCGGCCGACCTGCCGCTCTCGGACGAGGTCGCCATCTCCTGAGTCGGGACGACCGCGCCGGGCTGCGGCGCGGCGCCGGCCGTGCCGCCGGCGGCGGACGCAGCCTCAGCCCGTGAACCGCGCCGCCGCGCCGGCGTCGATGTCGATCACCGTGCCCGTGATGTGCCGCCCGGCCTCGCCCACCAGGAAGACCACGACGTCGGTGATCTCCTCGGCCTCGAGCCACGGGACCGGCTGGACGTGCAGCGAGGCCATCACCGGCGCCACGTCATCGGCCGTCGGGTGGGCGAGGTCGGGGCGCATCAGGGTGTAGAGCCGCTCGTTGTGGATCATCGGGGTGGCCACGTTGCCCGGTGCCACCACGTTGACGGTGATGCCGTCGCCGGCCAGCTCGGCGGCCGCCGACTTGCAGAGGCCGATGACCCCCCACTTCGACGTCGCGTAGGCGGAGACGAACGGCCCGCCCTGGCGCCCCAGCATCGACGACACCCCGACGATGCGCCCGAACCCCCTGGACTTCATGTGGGGGGCGGCCGCCCGGATCACGTTGAACGTGCCGGTCAGGTTGGTGTCGACCACCTGGTGCCACTCGTCGGCCGTCATGGCGTCGACGCCGACGATGGCCGAGATCCCGGCATTGGCGACGGCGATGTCCACGGCACCGAGCTCGTCGACCGCCCGGTCGGTGAAGGCCGTGACGGCGTCGAGGTCCCGGACGTCGACGACGGCGGGCAGCGCCCTCCGGCCGGCCTCCTCGACCAGGCGGGCCGTCTCGGCCAGGTCCTCCGACGTCGCCAGCGGGTAGCCGGCGGCAGGCAGGTCGGCGCAGATGTCGCAGACGGCCACGTCCGCACCCAGGCGGGCCAGCGCCACCGCGTGGCTGCGCCCTGGCCGCGCCCGGCCCCGGTGATCAGGGCCACCCGACCGGCGAGGGGAAGGACGTCGTCCATGGCGTCAGACGGTAGTGGGCGCCGTCGCCACCCCACGCCCCCACGCCACCAGGGTGCGCCGGTAGGCGGCGTCGAACCGGCGGTACTCGTCGCGCAGGGCCCGCCCGGGCCACGCCGTCGGCAGCAGCTCGGGCGGCAGCAGCGGGTCCGACTGCAGGTGGCGCAGCACGGCCGCCGAGAGCACGAACCCGTCGGCCAGGCGGTCGGGGACGTCCGGACGTTCGGCGGCCAGCGCGGCCCGCAGGCCGTCGGCGGCGGCCGCCCAGCCACCGAGGTCCCACAACCCGGCCGCCAGCGCGCCGGCGTCGCCCTCGGGTCGGACCACGAACCGCTCCACGTCGCGCGCCACCGCCTCGGGCAGGTCGACATCGAGGTTGTCCGGCCGCAGCCACACGCCGTCGCGGCGCTCGGCCAGGCGGGCCGCAGCCAGGGCGCGGCGCCGCCCCGCCCGCACCGCCGGCGCAGCCGCACCGGCGCGCACCACCGCCATCAGCCACCGCCCCGCCCACGGCCGGCCGCCCGTCCTGTCGCCGGCCAACGACGCCTGCTGGCGACGGCGCCGGGCGAGCAGGTGCCCGGCCAGCCGGTACCGGCCGGCGCCGTCGGTGGTGGCCTCGCCGGCGGCCACCATGCGGGTCAGGGCCACGCGGGCCCGGTTGTCCGAGATGCCGAAGAGACCGGCCAGCCGGACCAGATGGGCGACCGGGAGCTCGGGCGGGTCCTCGCCCAGGAGGGCGCTGGCCAGCACCGACCGGGCCGTCAGCGGGGGCGGCGACCCGCCGCCGGCCGGGGCGCCATCATTACGCGATTGCATCAGTCATCGTCTGAACTGTAATATACCCGTATGGCCAGCACCATGGTCGCCGACCCCGGGGCCCGTCCATCGGTCCTCCCCACCGACCGGCTCCAGCCCAACGGCATGCTGCGGCCCGAGCTGCGGGCGGACGTCCGCCGCATCGACGGCCGGCGCAACGCCCTCACCATCGCCCTGCTGTGGGCGTGGGTGGCCGCCATGTTCGCGGCCGTGGCCCTGACCCTGAACCCCCTGCTGGTGGTGGCCGTCTTCATCTGCATGGGACCGGTCCACGCCCGGTTCGCCATCCTCATGCACGAGTCGGCCCACAAGCTCCTGTTCGCCAACCGCCGGGTCAACGACTGGGTCGGCACCTGGCTGATCGCCTACCCGGCGTTCATCCCCATCGGCCTCTACCGGCGCGGCCACTTCGCCCACCACCGCGAGGAGTTCGGACCGGGCGACCCGGACGTGGCCTTCTACTCGGGCTACCCGGGCCCGGCCTCCAACCTGCGGCGCCGCCTGGTCCGTGACGCCGTCGGCATCTCCGGATGGAAGAACCTCTGGCCGCTCCTCAAGGCCACCCGCACCCCCGGCTTCCGCCGGGTGGCGTGGTCGATAATCGGCGTGCAGATCGCCCTGTGGGCGGTCATGGCACTGGCCACCGGGTTGTGGTGGATCTACCCGGTGCTGTGGCTGCTGCCGTGGTTGACCGTCTGGAGGGTCCTCAACCGCCTCCGCTCCATCGCCGAGCACGGTGGGCTCGAGGCGTCCGACGACCGTCGGGTCACCACGCACAACGTCCGCCAGTCGATGTGGGCCCGGTTCTGGATCGTCCCCTACAACACCGGGTGGCATCTGGCCCACCACGTCGACATGGGCATCCCGTGGCGGAACCTGCCCCGGTTCCACGACGAACTGGTGCGGGCCGGGTACGTGACCCCCGCCATCACCTACTCCGGCTACCTGGCCCTGTGGCGGGCCCAGACCGCCGGCTGACGGAGGCCCGTCGGCCCGAGCGGCGGGCCGGTCACACCTTCCGGCCGAGCTGGGCCCGGTAGCGCCGTACCAGCCCGGCCGTCGAGGCGTCGTGGCCCGACAGGTCGGGAGCGTCCCCACCGGACAGTGCCGGCGCCAGCTGCTTGGCCATCACCTTGCCGAGCTCGACCCCCCACTGGTCGAACGAGTCGATGCCCCAGACGACACCCTCGGTGAACACCGTGTGCTCGTAGAGGGCGACCAGCTGCCCGAGCACCGACGGGGTGAGCTTCGGGGGCGACGATGGTCGAGCTGGGCCGGTTGCCGGGCATGACCTTGTGGGGGACCAGCGCCGCCGGGGTGCCGTCGGCGGCCACCTCGTCGGCGGTGCGGCCGAACGCCAGCACGGCGCTCTGGGCGAAGCAGTTGGCCATCAGCAGGTCCTGCTGGTCGCCGACATCGTGCGGTGGCCGACGCGAACCCGATGAAGTCGGCCGGGCACCAGCTTGGTGCCCTGGTGGAGCAGCTGGTAGAAGGCGTGCTGCCCGTTGGTGCCGGGCTCGCCCCAGAAGATCTCCCCGGTCTGGGTGGTCGACGGCCTCGCCGTCGCGACGGACCGACTTCCCGTTCGACTCCATCGTCAGCTGCTGCAGATAGGCCGGAAATCGGGCCAGCCGCTGGCTGTAGGGCAGGACGGCGTGGGTCTGGGCGCCGAAGAAGTCGTCGTAGAGACGTTCAGCATCCCCTGGATCACCGGGAGGTTCCGCTCGAGCGGCGCCGTGGCGAAGTGCTCGTCGACGGCGTGGAACCCGGCCAGCATCTCCGCGAAGGCCGCACGCCCGATGGCCACCATCAACGAGAACCCGATGGCCGAGTCGTAGGAGTAGCGACCCCCGACCCAGTCCCAGAAGCCGAGCATGTTGTCGGTGTCGATGCCGAACTCGGCCACGGCGGCGGCGTTGGTGGAGACGGCCACGAAGTGCTTGGCCACCGCCTCGGGACCGGCACCCAGCCCGTCGAGCACCCATTGGCGGGCGGCCGCGGCGTTGGTGAGGGTCTCGAGGGTGGTGAACGTCTTCGAGCTGACGACGAAGAGCGTCTCGGCCGGGTCGAGGTCGTGGATCTTGGCGTAGAGGTCGACCGGGTCGATGTTGGACACGAACCGGCTGGTGATCCCCGGGGCCGCGTAGTCGGCCAGGGCCTCGGTGGCCATGGCCGGCCCCAGGTCCGACCCGCCGATGCCGATGTTGACGACGGCCCGGATCGGGCGACCCGTCTGGCCCCGCCACCGGCCGTCGCGGATGCGGTCCGACAGGTCACCCATGCGGTCGAGCACCTCGTGCACGTCGGCCACGGCGTCCCGGCCGTCCACCTCGAGCCGGGAGCCTGGTGGCATGCGCAGGGCCACGTGCAGCACGGCCCGGTCCTCGGTGGTGTTGATGTGCTCGCCGGCGAACATGGCGTCGCGGCGGGCCTCGACACCGGCCCGTCGGGCCACGCCCAGCAGCAGCCCCATCGTCTCGGCCGTGACCCGGTGCTTCGAGTAGTCGAGCGTCAGCTCGGCGGCGGTGGCCACCATGCGCTCGGCCCGGCCGGGGTCCTCGGCGAACAGCCGCCTCAGGTCGAGACCGGCGACGGCGGCGTAGTCGGCCTCCAACGCCCGCCATTCGTCGGTCCGGGTGATGTCCAGGCGGTCCGTGTCCCCGGGCATGGCAGTACCTCCGGCGTGGCTCGACGATCCGGACGCACCGTACCCGACGGCACCGCCCGCGCCGGCAGGGGCCCGGTGGCGGCGTCGGCTGAGGTCGCCGGGCGCGCGCAACGGCGCGCCGACCCGCCCGGCCGGCCCGGCCGGCGACCCCTCAGAACAGCTCGGGCGGCGGCGGGTCGGGCCCGGCCCGGGCCGCCCTGCTCAGCTCGATCATCGACGGGCTGTCGGGACGGTCGAGACCGAGATCGGGCTCCTGGCCGAAGGGCACGGGCCCCTCGAAGCGCCAGGACCGGGGCTCCCCCTCGGTGTCGACGGGGGTGAGGGTGAAGCCCTCGTAGGTCTTCAGGTAGTGGTGGTGGTGACAGAGCCGGGCCAGGTTGTCGAGCGAGGTCGGGCCACCGTCCGCGAACGGGACCACGTGGTCGATCTCGAGACCGGCCCGGGTAGAGCACCTGGGCACCACACAGACCGGGTCGCGCACCATGAGGGCGTGGCGCAGGGCGGTGGGGACGTGGCGGCCCAGGGTGGCCACCTTCTCGATGGTGCCGGCCCGCTCATAGACACAGGAGACGAAGGCGTCGTCGGTGAGGCTCGCCAGGCCCTCGTAGGTGAGACTGCCCACCCCGTCGGCTTCACAGCACTGGCCCGGGCCGACGCGACGGTTCTGGAGCACGTCGAGGTCGACCCGGACGAGCAGCGTGGTGGCCGTGCCTGACACGGCCCCGCCACCCTCTTTCGTCACCAGGTCGAAGAAAGCGTCGGCCAGATAGGCGGCCTGGGGCTCGCGCTCACCCTTGTCCCGGGCCGCTTCGAACTGCTCTTTGGCGGCCCTCTCCAAGACGGCGAGCAACCGCGCACCCCGTTCGGGCAGGTCCCGGCCGGAGAAGCAGAAGGCCCCTTCGGCGTCCCTCCAGTGGCGGAAGTGGCGCTCGGCGTGGATCCTTTTCGCCGTGGCCAGCGGATCGGACGTCGCCGAGGCCGCCTTCGCCTTTCGGCACCGCTCCTTCAGGGTGGGCAGGGCCTCGCGCCGGGCCGTGTCGATGAGCTCGTCGGTGGCCTCGGGGGCCGACTGGGCGGCGTCGGTGATGGCGGCCGCCTGGGCCGAGGACAGCTCCCCCTTTCGAAGCGCCTCTTCGAGGCCGGGTAGCGACGAGGCCGCTTCGGCCCGCTCCAGGGTGCCCCGGGCCGCCCCGAGGCCCACGCCCTCGATATCGGCCAGCAGGGAGGCCGCCGAGGAGAAGCCCTCCTCCCGGTGGAACCCGACCTCGTCCAGACGACCGGCCAGCAGTGTCTTGATGGTGTCGCCCAGACGGACGACGGCCACGCTCTTCTCGAAGAGCAGGCGGGCATGGGGACCGGTCAGCACCCCGGGCTCCAGCTCGGCCGCCAGCTCGGCCAGCAGCGAGTGGGCCATGTCCAGGCGGGCACGCAGGGTCCCACCAGGGGCCTCCCGTTCGGCAGCACCCGGTCCTGTCATCGACACCATGGGGACAGTCCAGCAGGGGGGTGTGACTCCACCACCCACCAGGGAAAAGGCTCAGTGCACGCCGCGGTCCTGCCCGGCCCAGAAGGGCTCCCGCAGCTTGTACTTCTGGAGCTTGCCGGTGGCCGTGCGGGTCAGCTCGGCCCGGAACTCGACCCGCCGGGGGGCCTTGAAGTGGGCCATGCGCTGCTTGCAGTGGGCGATGAGCTCGTCCCCGGTCACGGTCCTCCCTTCGGCCCGCACCACAAGGGCGGTCACGCTCTCGCCCCACTGGTCGTCGGGGATGCCGATGACGGCCACCTCGGCGACGGCGGGGTGCTGGTAGAGGACGTCCTCGACCTCGATGGAGGACACGTTCTCGCCGCCGGTGATGATCACGTCCTTCTTGCGGTCGGAGATCACCGTGTAGGGGCCGTCGAGATGGCCGCCGTCGGCGGTGTGGAACCAGCCGCCCTCGAGGGCGGCGGCCGTCTCGTCGGGCTGGTTCCAGTAGCCCTTGAACACGGTGTTGGACCGGGCCAGCAGCTCCCCGTCCTCGTCGACCGCGATCCTGGTGCCGAGGGCGGGCACCCCGGCCCGGCTGAGGCGGGTCGCCCGCTCGGTGGCGTCGAGGCCGTCCCACTCCGCCGGGGACCGGTTGACGGTGAGCAGCGGCGACGTCTCGGTCAGGCCGTAGATCTGGATGAATTCCCAGCCCAGATCGGACTCCACCCGCTCGATGACCTTGGTGGGCGGAGGGGCACCGGCCACCACCATGCGGACACCGGCCGGCGCGCGGCCCCCGTGGGCCCGGCGGCTGAGGGCGGCGTCCAGGATGGCGGCCACCACGGCCGGGGCACCGCACAGGAGGGTGACGCCCTCCTGTTCGATCCGGTTCAGCATCGACTCGCCGTCGACCTTGCGCTGGATGACGTGCTTGCCCCCCATGCCGGTGACGGCGTAGGGCATGCCCCAGCCGTTGCAGTGGAACATGGGCAGGACGTGCAGGATGGTGTCGCGGTCGGTGACCGTGGTGTGCCAGCCGAAGACGGTGGCGTTGATCCAGCAGTTGCGGTGGGTGAGCTCGACCCCCTTGGGCCGGGCCGTCGTGCCCGAGGTGTAGTTGATGGAGCAGGTGGCGTCCTCGTCGCCGTCCCAGTGGACCGGGGACCCCGCCGCCCCCACGGCCGGGTCGAACAGCTCGGCGTCGGCCCGGCCGTCGAGGCGGAAGCGGTGCTCGACCTCGATGTCGGCCACGGTGTCGTCGAGGTCGGGGTCGTAGAGCAGCACCGAGGCGCCCGAGTGCTTGACGATGTAGTCGATCTCGTCCGTCACCAGCCGGTAGTTCACGGGCACCAGGATCCGGCCGAAGCCGCTCACCCCGAAGAAGGCGGCGAGGAACCGGGCCGAGTTGGGGCTCACGATGGCCACCCGGGCGCCCTGGGCCACGCCCAGGCGGTCGAAGCCGATGGCCATGGCCCGGGCCCGGTGGTGGAGCTCGGTGTAGGTGACGGCGCCGAGCGAGCTCCGCAGTCCGGGCTCGTCGACCACGGCCACCCGCTCGCCGTGGACCAGGGCGGCCCGCTCGAGGAAGTCCCCGATGGTGAGCGGCACCCGCATGGCTCCCCCAGACTGCCGACCCGGCCGGGCCCATCCCGGCTGGTGCGACCGATCATCCCAGACGCGACCTCCGGTGGCCAGGCCCGGGGCGGCGTCGACCGGGCCCCGCCGGGGCACTGACGGGAACTCGGCGGCGCGCCCCGGACCGGGGTGCGGGCGTGGGACCGGGGTGCGGCTGCGGGCTGCGGGCTGCGGCTGCGGGCTGCGGCCCCCGGGGTGCGACCGGTCCGGAAGACCTCAGGCCGGCACGAAGCTGAAGCGCACCGTCCGGCGCGGGTTGTCGCCGTTGCGGTCCACGAGCACGACCGACTGCCACGTCCCGAGGGCCGGCCGGCCGGCGAGCACCGGGATCGACAGCGACGGGGAGATGAGCACGGGCAGCAGGTGGTCGGCGCCGTGGCCGGTCGAGCCGTGGCGGTGGCGGTAGCGGTCGTCGCGCGGCAGGAGCCGGTCGACGGCGTCGGCGAGGTCGTCCTCGGAGCCGGCGCCGAGCTCCATCAGGGCCAGGCCGGCGGTGGCGTGCGGGGCGAAGAGATGGACGAGGCCGTCGCCCCTCGACCGGCAGAAGCGGGCCAGCTCGCCGCCCAGATCGGTGACCAGGCGGTCCCCGGTCAGGATGTCGACCACTTCCGAGTCCATGGGCCCTCCTGTCCGGACCTGCGGCGTCGCGGTGGCCGCCCCGCTGACCTGGGCCTTCACAGCGGCGGGACGGCCAGGTCGAAATTACCCACCATTTACCGGGCGGTCACGCAGTGATCGCGTCACGTTCATCTCGGCTCCCTACGGTCGACGGGGATGGCACACGCCGGCACGCACGCGATGGCGAGGGGGTCGCAGGCCACACTTCCTCCCGCCCGCGGTGCGGCGGGGGCCGGGCGTGGGCCACGCCGGAGTGCCAGGGACCAGACGTGACCCTGGCCCTCCGCGACGTCGAGGGTAGGCCGAGCGCGGCCGGCCACCCCACCATCCTCGTCATCGACGGTGACCCTTCGTCACGGCTCTCCCTCGTCGACGGGCTGTCGGCCGAGGGCTTCGAGGTGGTGGTGGCCGAGGACGGCGAGGAGGGACTCCGGCGTCTGATGGAGGGGAGCCCCTCCCTGGTGCTGCTCGACCTCTTCCTCCCCGACCAGTCGGGGATGAGCCTCTTCCGCCGGATCACGGCCATGTCGGCGGTCCCGGTGATCATGGTCACGGCCAAGGACGACGAGATCGACGCCGTCCTGTCGCTCGAGGCCGGGGCGGCCGACCACGTGACCAAGCCGTTCCGGCTGCGCGAGCTGACGGCCCGCATCCGGGCCGTCCTGCGCCGGGTCGGCAGCCGACCGGCGACCCATGCGGCCGGCTCCGTCGAGTCGGGACCCATCGTCATCAACCTGTCCCTCCGGGAGGCCATCGTCCGGGGTGCGCCCGTGGACCTGTCGCGCAAGGAGTTCGACCTGCTGGCCCTGCTGGTGACCGGGTCGGGGACGGTCGTCACCCGCAACGAGTGCATGGAGCGCCTGTGGGCCGACCGCCGGCTGGGCGACAGCCGCACGCTCGACACCCACGTCAAGCGCCTCCGGAAGAAGATCGAGGCCGACCCGGCCTCGCCGTCCCACATCCTCACGGTCCGGGGTATCGGCTACCGGTTCAAACCGTAGGGGCCCGGCCTGACGGCTTCGCCGCCCTCCCCCCCCTCGGGCGGCGAGCGGTCCTCAGGGCGGGCCCCGACGGTTTGAGCAGGTCCCCCGGCGCCGGCGGCGGCCGGTCTGTCACCGCCCGTTCACGCATCGTTCGCGGAACGTTCACCCGGGGGTCGCCCCCCGCCCACCCCGCGTTCACCCGGCCCCCCTACCATGCGACGCAGCGCACCCCCGCGGGAGGGCGGCCCGGACCCGGGTCCCCGACGGCAGTGGTGTCACCCCCCGCGATGTACACCGACGGCCACCCGATTCGTATCCTTCTCGTCGAAGACGAGGAGTCGTACCGCGAGGCAATTGCCTCCGGATTGCGGCGCGAGGGCTACCAGGTCGACCTGGCCGGGGACGGACCCTCCGGCCTGGTCCAGTTCAGCGAGCGGCCCCCCGACATCGTGCTCCTCGACGTGCTGCTGCCGGGCATGCACGGCACCGAGGTCTGCCGCCGCATGCGCAGCTCTCGCACCGGTGCCCATTCTGATGGTGTCGGCCGTGAGCTCCGAGCTCGACGTGGTCCTCGGGCTGGAGCTCGGTGCCACCGACTACGTGACCAAGCCGTTCCACCTCCGCGAGCTCGTGGCCCGCATCCAGGCGGTGCTGCGGCGCATGGCGCCGGCCGGGCGGGCGGCGGCCGAGCCGCGGCCGGGCCCACCGCCGGACGGCCCCCGCCGCGACCCCGGCGGCCGTACCGAGATCAGCTTCGGCCCCGTCCAGGTCGACTTCATCCGGCGCGAGGTGACCGTGGGCGAGCGGACGGTCCACCTGTCGCGGCGGGAGTTCGACCTGCTGGCCGTGCTGCTCTCACCGGCGCGCCAGGTGCGGACCAGGGAGGAGCTCATCGACCTCCTGTGGCCGGGCCGCGAGCTGACGGACAGCCGCACCCTCGACACCCACGTCCACCGGCTCCGCACCAAGCTCGAGCCCGATCCGACCTCGCCCCGCTACCTGGTCACGGTGAGGGGGGTCGGCTTCCGCCTCGACCCCGACGGCGAGCGTCCCCGTCCCCACACCAGGCCCGTCACCCCGGGGCCCGTGAGTGCCGGGCCGACCCCGGGCCGGCTCAGCCGAAGCGGCCGTTGACGTAGTCGAGGGTCCGGGCGTCCGCGGGCGAGCTGAACAGCTTGGCCGTGGCGTCCACCTCGATCAGCTCGCCCGCCTTGTCCTCCGCCATCAGCAGGAAGGCACACCTGTCGGAGACCCGCAGGGCCTGCTGCATGTTGTGGGTGACGATGATGATGGTCACCCGGTCCTTGAGCTCGCCGATGAGCTCCTCGATCCGCTTGGTGGCCACCGGGTCGAGGGCGGACGTGGGCTCGTCCATCAGCAGGACCTCGGGCTCGACGGCGAGGGCCCGGGCGATGCACAGGCGCTGCTGCTCCCCACCGGACAGCGTGCTGGCGTGGGCCTTCAGACGGTCGCGGACGCTGTCCCACAGCGCCGCCGCCACCAGGGACGACTCGGCGGCCTCCTCGAGGAGCGCCTTCTTGCGCACGCCGTTGAACCGCAGGCCGGCGGTGACGTTCTCGAAGATGCTCATCGTCGGGAACGGGTTGGGGCGCTGGAACACCATGCCCACCTGCGACCGCAGCAGGGTGGCGTCGATGCCGCCGCCGTAGATGTCGGTGTCGCCCAGCATGACCGTCCCGGTCACCTTGGCCCCGCGGACGGTGTCGTGCATGCGGTTGAGCGCCCTGAGCAGGGTGGTCTTTCCCGAGCCCGACGGGCCGATGAGGGCGGTCACCTGGTGCTGGAAGGCCTCGAAGGTCACGTCGCGCACGGCCGTGCGACCGCTGAAGGCGACGCTCACGTCGTCGAGCCGCATGACCGGCGTCCCCGCCTGCGCCTGGGCGAGGATCTCCCCGGTGGTGACGGGAAGCGGCTCGCCCTTCGAACCCTCCGTGATCACGGGATCGGTCATCGTCTCTCCCTCTGCAGGTAGGCGGCCAGCAGCCGGCTGCCGACGTTGAGCACCAGCACGATGACCATCAGCAGGAGGGCCGCACCCCACGCCACCTGGACGATCGACGGGTCCGGCTGGCTGCTGTCGTTGTAGATGATGAAGGGGATGGCGCTCATCTCCATCCTCGGGTCCCACACCAGGAACTCGCTGCCGAAGATGGTGAGCAGCAGGGGCGCCGTCTCGCCGATGCCACGGGCCACCGCCAGCATCACCCCGGTCAGCAGCCCGGGCACGGCCGCCGGCAGCGTCACCTTGCGGGCGATGGTCGAGCGGCGGGCCCCGAGGGCCAGGCCGGCCTCCTGCAGGGAGCCGGGCACCCCCCTGATGGCCGTCTCGCCGCCCGCATGATGATCGGCAGCATGATCACGCCGATGGCGAACGCCCCGGCCAGGCCGCTGTAGGCGGCCCTGAAGCTGAAGTGGGGCGAGACGGTGATGACGATGGCCAGGTAGCCGAAGATGCCCACCACGATGGAGGGCACGCCCGTCATGACGTCGGCCGTGAACCGGACGGCACCCGCCACCCGGCCGTCCGACTCGGCCAAAAAGAGCCCGGCCATCACGCCCAGGGGGATGCTCACCACGGTCGCCAGGGCGGCGATGACCACCGTCCCGGCGATGGCGTTCTTTATGCCGAGGCCCTGGGAGGTCTCCTCGTCGTCTGGGTGAAGAACGTCGCGCTCCATGCCGGCAGGCCCTTGGAGACCACGTAGAAGATCACCAGCACCAGCGGGACGATGGCGATGCCCAGGCACGTCCAGCAGGCGCCGATGGCGATCCGCGACCCGATGTGGCGGCGGCGGACGGAGGCCGCCGCGATCTGCTGGATCTCCCGGCGGCGGGCCAGGATCGGGTCGGCCGACGGGTCGAGGGCGGCGACCGTCATGCCACCGCCACCGAGCCGCCGTGCGCTCGCCCGTCTTGCGGACGAGCGTGCGGGCCGACGATGTTCACGCCCACGCCGATGACCATCAGCACCAGCCCGGCGGCCAGCAGCACGCCCAGCTGGGTGCCGGTGGCCTCGCCGAAGTTGTTCACGATGAGCGACGCCAGCGTTCCGGCGCCCGCCTTCACCGAGTGGGCGATGTAGTTGGAGTTGCCGATGACCAGGGCCACGGCCACCGTCTCGCCCAGGGCCCGCCCGGTGGCCAGGGTGAACGCCGCCGAGCAGCCCGGTGCGGGCCCCGGGGAGGACCACCTTGCGGAGCACCTGCCAGCGGGTGGCCCCGAGGGCCATGGCCCCCTCGATCTGGTCGTGGGGGACGGCCAGGAGCACGTCACGGGAGATGGCCACCATGGTGGGCAGGATCATGATGAAGAGGATCACGCCCGCCAGCAGCAGGCCGGTCCCCTCGTCGGGCCCGTTGAACAGGCTGGTCCACCCGAACACCGAGGTCAGGAAGGGCTCGACGTACTCGCGGAAGACGGGTGCGAGCACGATGAGGCCCCACAGGCCGTAGACGACGCTGGGCACCGCCGCCAGCAGCTCCACCGACGTGCCGAGCGGGGCCTTGACCCGACCGGGGCACCATGAAGGCGAGGGCCAGGGCCGTGCCCAGGCCGATGGGCACCGCCAGCACCAGGGCGATGGCGGTCGTCTCGATGGTGCCGAGGATGAAGGCAGCAGGCCGTAGTGGTGCGCCCGGGGCCCAGACCTGCTGGAAGATGAACGAGAAGCCGAGGGCGGAGAACGCCGGCCGGGAGTGCCAGACCATCGTGCCCAGGAACCAGATGACCATGCCCGCGAACAGCGCGGCCGCGATGGCCAGCATCGCCTTGTAGGCGCCGTCGGGCAGCGCCAGCCGGCGGCGGCCCCCCCCGGGCGCCCGCGCCGCCGGCGGCGCCGGTCGCCCCGGGCCTGGTGGAGAGGTCGCTCACGGGTACCGTTCAGCTCCTCACGACGTCAACAGCGTCTTGCCGCCCGACGTCACCGTCAGCAGCTGGGTGCGGTTGCTGGTCTGCACGGGCAACGGCAGCACACGTAGTCGTTGGCGGTGGCGAAGTCCTGGCCGCCGCCTGTGTGGGTCAGCCAGTCGAGCACCTTGACCGTGGCGCCCCGGTGGTGGCGTTGGTCTGGTTCGCCAGCAGCACGACCCACGTGTAGCCCGTGATCGGGTAGCTGGCCGCGCCGGGCTCGTTGACGACGGAGAAGTCGGTGGGCGAGACGTTGGGCTTCTGGGCGGCGTCGGCGGCCACGCTGGCCAGCGTGGGCACCACGTAGGCCCCGGCGGCGTTCTTGACGGCCGCGTAGGTGAACCCGTTTTTGATGGCGTAGCCGAGCTCGACGTAGCCGATCGAGTACGGGCGTGGACTTGACGGCCGCGGCCACGCCCGAGTTCTTGGGCGACGCCACCGCCGAGGACGGCCACGTCACCGTCTTGCCCGTACCCGGGCCCGACTTCCAGTGGAGGACACCGAGCTGAGGTAGTCGGTGAAGATGTAGGTGGTGCCGCTGGAGTCGGAGCGGACCTCGGGGACGATGGCGTTCGACGGCAGGCTCACCCCGGGGTTGAGGGCGGTGATCTGGCTGAGTTCCAGTCCTGATGGTGCCGTCGAAGATGCCGACCAGGACGGCGCCGTCCAGCTTCAGGTGGCTGGTGATGCCGGGCAGGTTGTAGGAGACCGACACGCCGCCGAGGAGTCGGGGATCTGGATGACCGTTGCCCGACCCGGCCGGCATCTTGGCCAGGTCGCTCGAGCTCATGGGCACGTCGGTGTTGGCGAAGTTCACGGTGCCCGGCTGGAAGGCGGTGATGCCGGCCCCGCTGCCCACGGCCTGGTAGTTGATCTGGACCCCGAGTTCTTGGCCGAGTACGCCGGGAAGGCGGCCGCCAGCAGGGGCTGGACGAAGCTCGACCCCGAGCCGTTCAGCTGGCCGCCGGGGCCTTCAGGTCGGCCGCCAGGTAGGCGGCGTTGGAGCCGGTCGCGGCTCCGCCCGTGGTGGTGTTGGACGAGGCGGTCGTGGTCGTCGGGTTCGACGAGCTGGAGGAGCAGGCGGCCAGCAGCACGCCGCCGGCCTACGGCGGCGACGACGAGCAGACGGCGAGCGCCCAGGGGGCGGAACGTCGGGGGGGTGCGCACGATGTTGGTGACCTCCGTGAGTCGTGGTGGCGGCAGCCGGTCGCACCCGGGCGGGGCGCGTGACGGCCGGCGGCCGTTGTCCACCCCGGTACTACCGGGGCCAGGTGAACGGGCAGCGAAATTGAGGTGAACGCACTCCGAACGTCTGTTGCGCTGCAAATGAATTTAACGGTGGCGCCATCCCGGCGTGACCAGGGACCCCGCTCTCTGGGTGGTCTCGCACCACCTTGCTACGGCTCGCTGGCCACCGGTCCTGACGCCTGTTCGTGGCGGAGCACGACCAGCAGTTCCTCGTAGGGGCCGACGAGGTACGCCCGGTCGCCGGGGGCGAACCGGGTGTCACGCCGGGGAGGGTGCTCGAGCCGGCCGCCGTCGGCCACCCGGCTGAGGGCGATGACCCGGATCCGGGCCGACAGATCGCGCATGGCCATCCCGTCGAGGCCCTTGCCCGGGGCCACCGTCAGCCGCCCGACCAGAAAGGGCTCGTGCTCCACGGTGAAGGAGCCCAGGACGGTGAGGCCGAGGGCGGCGCCCACGAACCACGGGGCGGCGATGGCCGAGGTGGAGCGGACGTGGCGGAACCCGAAGTGCTGCTCGACCTGGCGCCCGAGCCGCCGGTCGAACACCCGCAGCACCACCGGCATGGTGCGCCACCGGTCGCCGAGGGCGGCCCGCACGGCCAGCCCCGTCTCGATGTTGGTCAGGTCGTCGCTGGTGAGGACGGCCACGGCCGAGGCCGCCGACAGGTTGGCGTCGTCGAGGGTGCGCCGCTGGGTGGCGTCCGCGATCAGCACCGGGGAGCCCAGCGCCCTGGCCTGGTTGAGGTACCGGCCGCCCTCGTCGCGCTCGATCACGACCACGTCTCGGCCCTCGGCCCGCAGCAGCTCGAGTACCCGGACGCCGACGGCCCCGAGCCCGACGATGACCACGTGGCCGTGCATGCCCGTACCCCCCGGCGCCCGAGCGACGCCTCGATGCGCCTGCTCACGAGCAGGTTGGTGAGGAGGGCGAAGGTCGTGGTCAGAAGGGCGGCGCCGGTCACGATGAGCAGGATGGCGAAGATCTGCAGCCACTGCTCCTGGGCGGCGTAGGAGAAGTCGCCGAACCCCACCGTGGAGATGGTCTCGACGATGAAGTAGAGCGACTCGACGATGGTCAGGTGGCCGCCGGTGCTCGGGCGGTAGCCCAGCCGGACGACGACGGTGGACACCACCACCACCACGGCCACGGCCAGCAGGGCCCGGCGCAGCGCCCGGTCGGCGTCGCCACCCAGGGCCCCGAGGAGCTGGCGGGGGAGGCGGCCCACGCCGGCCGGCCTGGGCTTGGGCGGGGCGGCGTCGCCTGGGTCCCCGCCGGCGGCGGCCCCGTCGGCCCTGTCGCCCTCGTCGCCCTCGTCGACCGGGGTGGTGGCCGCCACCAGCTTCACGGCCGAGAGCTCCTCGGGGGTGCCGAGGACCACCACCCGGTCGCCCGGGCCGACCCGGTGGTCACGTCCCGGGCAGACCTCCACCGGGCCGCCCCTGGCCGGCACCACCGCGACCGGGGCCAGGTCGCCGTAGAGACGGCGGAGGCTGGTGGCCCGCTCGGCCACCACCTCGGCGGCCACGAAACGGGTCCCACCCAGGTCGAGCGTGTGCTGGTGGCGGCCCATGCAGGCCTCCACGATGGACGGCGCGGCCAGGGCGGCCACGTCCAGCACCGAGCCGGGCCCGGTGACCTGGGCCACGGCCGAACCGACGGCCATGTTCGCCAGCTGGAGCACGACCCGGGCGTCGGGCCGGAGCTCCCGGATGAACAGCGCCGTCTCGAGGGTGTGGAGCTCGCTGCGCTCGACGCACACCACCGCCTTCGCCCCGGCCAGACCGGCGGCCTCCAGGGTGCCCGGTTCGCGGGGGCTCCCGATGACGCACTCGACCCCCCAGTGGTCGAGGGCCCGGTGCAGGCGGGGGTCGCCCTCGTCGTCCACGGCCACCACCTCCACCCCGGCCAGGTGGAGGTGCTCGACGGTGCGCAGCCCGATGCCCTGGAGCCCGCACACGATCACATGGCCGGAACGGGCGGGGCGCGGTGGTGCGGTCCCCATCGACCCCATGGTTCCATCGTCCGTGTTTCGGGCGCGTGTGACCTGCGGGTTACCACCTCGTGGCCGCAGACCGGTGGCGCCCGCCCGGAGCTGCCCGCCCGGCCGGGGCGACCGCCCCGGGGAATACCTGGGCACCTACTTTGTTGCAACCACAAGTACACATCTACCCGGACCGGAAGGGCCGCCATGACCGTTCGTACCGAGAACCTGCCGCTACTCCCCCTGACCTCGGGCGTCGTGCTGCCCGGGATGGGCTTCACGATGGCCCTCGAGAGCGACGAGGCCGTCGCCGCCGTCGACGCCGCCGCCACCGTGGACGGCCGTTTCGTGATCGTGCCCAGGATCGACGGTCGCTTCGCGTCCGTGGGGGTGGTGGCGGAGGTGGTGGACTCCGGTGACCTGCCCGGGGGCAGGCAGGCCGTGGTCGTGCAGGGGCTCGAGCGGGCCGCCCTGGGCACGGCCGTGCCCGGCACCGGGAGCGCCCTGTGGGTCCAGGTCGAGCTCATCGACGAGGGCGAGGCCAGCGACGAGACCACCGAGCTGGCCCGCGAGTACCGGGCCGTCCTCGAGAACATCCTGCTGTCGAGAGGTGCGGGCCGCCTGGCCGAGCGCCTCCGCGACATCGTCGAGCCGGGGCGGGTCGCCGACATGGCCGGCTACTCCCCGGATCTCACCCCGGCCCAGAAGGTCGAGGTGCTCGAGACCACCGACGTGGCCACCCGGCTCCGCCTGGTCCTCGGCTGGGCCCGCGAGCTGCTGGCCGACCTGACCCTGCGCGAGCGGGTGAAGAACGACGTCGAGGAGGGCATGGAGCAGACGCAGCGCGAGTTCCTCCTGCGTCGCCAGCTCGAGGCCATCCGCAAGGAGCTGGGAGAGCTGTCCGCCGACGGACAGGCCGATCCGGACGACTACCGGGCGGCGCTGGCCGACCGGGACCTGCCCGACGACGTGGCCACCGCGGTCGAGCGCGAGATCAACAAGCTGGAGCGCACCAGCGAGCAGAGCCCCGAGCACGGGTGGATCCGGACGTGGATCGACACCGTGCTGGAGCTGCCCTGGGGCGAGGAGTCGGTCGACCGCCTGGACGTGCCCGAGGCGGCCCGCATCCTCGACGAGGACCACGACGGGCTCACCGACGTGAAGGAGCGCATCCTCGAACACCTGGCCGTCCGCAAGCTGCAGTCCGAGCGGGGGCTGGCCCCCGTGAAGGGGCGCGGCGCCGGCGCCATTCTGGCCCTGGTCGGGCCGCCCGGAGTGGGAAAGACCTCGCTGGGCGAGTCGGTGGCCCGCGCCCTGGGCCGGTCCTTCGTGCGGGTCGCCCTCGGCGGCGTGCGCGACGAGGCCGAGATCCGCGGGCACCGGCGCACCTACGTCGGGGCCCAACCGGGCCGGCTGGTGCGCGCCCTGCGCGATGCCGGCACCATGAACCCGGTCATCGTGCTCGACGAGGTGGACAAGCTCGGTGTCGACGTCCGCGGCGACCCGTCCTCGGCCCTGCTCGAGGTGCTCGACCCGGCACAGAACCACACGTTCCGCGACCACTACCTCGAGGTCGAGCTGGACCTGTCGCGGGTCCTCTTCATCGCCACCGCCAACATGGTGGACACCATCCCCGGCCCGCTGCTGGACCGGTTGGAGGTCATCCGCATCGACGGGTACACCGAGGACGAGAAGGTGGCCATCGCCCGGCACCACCTGGTCGGGCGCCAGATGGAGCGGGCCGCGCTGCGGCCCGGGGAGGTCGAGATCACCGACGCCGCCCTGGCCACCATCGTCGCCGACCACACCCGGGAGGCGGGGGTGCGCGCCCTCGAGCGCGAGCTCGGACGCCTGCTGCGCAAGGTGGCCACCCGTCTCGCCTCCGGCGAGGACGCTTCGCCGGTCGTCGTCGACGCCGGGGACATCCGCGGATGGCTGGGACGGCCGCGCTTCTTCTTCGAGGCGGCTGATCGCACGGCCGTCCCGGGGGTGGCCACCGGACTGGCGGTCACCGGCACGGGCGGCGACGTCCTCTACATCGAGGCCACCGTCATGGACGGCACCGAAGGGCTGACCCTCACCGGCCAGCTGGGCGACGTCATGAAGGAGTCGGCGGAGATCGCCCTCTCCTACGTGCGGTCCCACGCGGCCGACCTGGGCATTGGGCCCGACGCCTTCACCGGCCGCCGGTTCCACCTGCACGTGCCGGCCGGCGCCGTCCCGAAGGACGGCCCCTCCGCCGGTGTCACCATGACCACGGCGCTGGTCAGCCTGCTCACGGGCCGGCCCGTGAGGTCGGCGGTGGGCATGACGGGCGAGGTCACCCTGCAGGGCCGGGTGCTGCCGATCGGCGGCGTCCGCCAGAAGGTGCTGGCGGCCCACCGGGCCGGGCTCACCGAGGTGGTCCTGCCGGCCCGCAACGGGGGCGACCTCGAGGACGTGCCCGACGAGGTGCGCGAGGCGATGACCTTCCACCTGGCGTCGGACGTCACCGAGGTGCTGACGGCGGCGTTGGCCGACGTCGGTGCCGAGGACGGCGGCGTCGTGGGCGGCCCGGCCGGCGAGATGGCCGACGCCGCCTGACGGCGGACGGCGGCCGACAGGCCGGTGCCGTCACCCCATGAAGGAGGCCACCAGGGCGGCCAGCTCCACCGGCCGGTCGCCCTGGATGCTGTGACCGGCGCCCTCGACCACCACCACCCGGGCGTCGCTCCGGCGCCGCAGCAGCTCGGCGACATCGGCGTCGTCGACCACCGGTGACCGTTCCCCCCGGACCAGCAGGACCGGCACCCGGGTCGCCCCGAGGGCGTCCCACAGGTCGGTGAAGCCGATCCGGTCCACGTGCAGCCCCCCGTCCCCGGCCGGCCGGCCGAGCTGGTGGCGCCACGCCCACCGGCCGTCGTCGAGCTCGACGGCGTTGTGCAGCACTCCCCGGCGCAACGACGACAGCGACCGGTCCGGATTGAACTGCACGGTGCGCTGGAGGATCTCGTCGAAGCTCGCGAACGTCTCGGGCCCCGACAGGAATGCGACGATGTCCGAGCTCTTCTTCTGGTCCACGCCCGGGGTGATGTCCACCAGCACCAACCGTCCGACCAGGTCCGGTCGGCGGGCGGCCAGGGCGATGGACGTCAGCCCGCCGAGCGACATGCCCACGACGGTGCGCGCCGCCGGGGCGAGCACATCGACGGCGGCGGCCACGTCGTCGGCCATCGACGCCGGATCGAGCGCCCGCGCCTCCCCGGGCCAGTCCGAATGGCCGTGGCCGGGCAGGTCGACGGCCACCAGCGGCCGGTCGAGGGCCAGGGCCACCGTGTCCCAGGTGTGGGCGTTCTGCCCACCGCCATGGAGCAGCACCAGCTCAGGATCCCTCCCCCACACCAGGGCGCTGACCGACCGGCCGGCGTCGCCGTCACCCCCGTCCCCGGCGGCGCCGACCACCACGGACCGGCGCGCCACCTCGGGCGGACCCCGCCACTCGAGGCCGGCCTCGGCGGCGTTCTCGGCGAAGTACCCGAACTCGTCGTAGTGGGCGTGCCCGCCCGTCATCGCCCGTCCTCGGCCATGGACAGCACGGTACCGCCGGCGCCGGCGCCGGCCGCGGCGCCGGTGCAGGGGCCGGAGGCGCCGGCGGCCGGAACCGCGGCCGCCGTGCCGTCCACCTGGCACAATCGGCCCATGACGCCGCGCACCTGCACACCCGCGGAGGCGGCCGCCCTGATCGGGAGGCGCGACACCATCGGGTTCGGGCTCGGGCCGGCCAATCCCGACGCCTTCCTCACCGCCCTCGGCGGGCGCGATGACTGGGAGGACCTCGTGCTCGGGGGTGCCCTGCTCCTCGGCTACTACGAGGTGCTCACGCAGCCGACGGTCTCCTACCGGTCGGGGTTCTTCGGCCCGATCGAGCGGCTGCTGCTCGACCAGGGCCACCGCATCGAGCTGGTGCCCGGCGGCTTCCGGCAGTTCGCGCCCATCCTCAAGCGCTTCGAGCCCCGGGTGATGGCCGCCCAGGCGGCACCGCCCGTCGACGGCGCCGTCAACCTGTCCCTGCACCTGGGGGCCACGCGCCCGGAACTGCTGGCCGCCGGCCGCGACCCCGACCGACTGCTCGTCGTCGAGGTCAACCCGCACCTGCCCCGGACGGCCAGCCTGCCGCCCGAGTACGACAACACACTCCCGCTCGACAGCATCGACGTGCTGGTCGAGACGGACGTCGACGTCTTCGCCCTGCCCGAAGCCGACCCCAACGAGGCCGACCGGGCCATCGCCGCCATCGCCGCCGGGTACGTGACCGACGGTGCCACCCTCCAGACGGGCATCGGCGCCATTCCCAGCCTGGTGGCGTCCCTGCTGGCCGACCGCCCGGGCGGCGGGTACGGCATCCACAGCGAGATGTTCACCGACGGCCTGCTCCGGCTCCACCAGGCGGGCAAGATCACCAACGACGCCAAGGGCGTCTTCGACGGCGTCTCGGTGACGACGTTCGCCCTGGGCTCGCGGGAGCTCTACGCCTGGTTGGACGGCAACCCGGACGTGGCGTTCCTCCCGGTGGAGGTGGTCAACGACCCCACGGTGATCGGCCGGAACCGTGCCCTCGTCTCGATCAACGGGGCCCTCAGCGTCGACCTCTACGGGCAGATCGTGGCCGACGCCGTGGACGGGCGGCAGATCTCCGGAGTGGGCGGTCACGAGGACTTCGTGGCCGGCACCGAGCTCCGGTTGGACGACCACTCGCTCATCTGTCTCCACTCGACGGCGGCGGTCGGGGGCGAGGTCCGGTCGCGCATCGTGCCCGTCCTGCCCGAGGGGTCGATCGTCTCCACCCCCCGCCACCACACCGGCGTGGTGGTGACCGAGTTCGGGGCCGCCGACCTCGTCGGACTGACGGTCCGCGAGCGCGCCCACGCGCTGGTGGCGGTCGCCCATCCCGACTTCCGCGACGAGCTGGCGGCCGCGGCCGACTCGCTCGGCCGGCACTGAGCACCACCGGGAGGCCGGCGCCCGGGGTGGGCGTCCGCCTGGCTTCGTGGAACGTCCACTGTGGCGTCGACGGCTGGGGACGGCCGTTCGACGTCGTCGGGACGTGTGCCGCGTTCGACGCCGACCTCATCGTGCTGCAGGAGTCGTGGCGGACCGACGGCGGGGCGTCCACCGCCGAGTGCGTGGCCGACGCCCTCGGCTACGACGTCCACCAGGCCGAGCTGGCCCGGGGCCGCCTCTACGGCCCGGATCCGGGGGCCTCGGAACGCTGGCGACCCCCACCGGGACACGCCCACGACACGCTGCGCCTCGACCAGGCCCGGCCCGGCCGGCGGGCCGCCAACCGCCAGCGACGTCCCCACTCCTCCGGGACTTGGTCCCTGGCCGTGCTCACCCGGGTGCCGGTGCTGGCCGTGGACGTCCGCGATCCTCGGACGCCTCCCCCGCGACGGGGCCCGGCGGGCCGCCATCTCGTGCACGGTCGAGGTGGGCGGGACCGCCATGGTGGTGACGGGCACCCATATGTCCCACCTCCTCCAGTGGTCGCCCATCCAGTACCGGCGGCTGCGGGCCGCCCTCCCGCCGCCGGACGTGCCGGCCGCGCTGTTGGGGGACATGAACCTCTGGGGGCCGGCGGTGGCGGCCCAGCTGCCGGGATGGCGCCGGGTGGTGCACGGCCGCACGTGGCCCACCTGGCGTCCCCACAGTCAGATCGACCACGTGCTCGTCAACCGGGCCGCGACGGCCCGGGACGGCGGCGTGGCCGGACCCGGCGGCTCCGACCACCGCCCGGTGGTCGCCACCGTGGCCCCGGTGGCCCCGGAGGTCCCCGGCGGTCCGGGGGTCCGGGCGGCACCGTGAGCCGCGACCCGGCGTGGCCGCCCGGGACGGCCGTAGGCTCGCTCCCATGACCGCCGTCCTCGATGACTTCGAGAAGAGCTCGTTCACCGACGGGGGCAGGACCCGCACCGTCTACCGCCGGGGGACCGGTCCGGCCGTCATCATCTGCGCCGAGGTGCCGGGCATCACCCCGGCGGTGGCCGAGTTCGCCCGCAAGGTCGCCGCCCGGGGTCTGACGGCCGTCGTGCCCAGCCTGTTCGGTGACGACGGGCGACCCCCGACCGTCCCCTACATGGCCGCCACCGTGACCCGGGCGTGCATCTCGAGGGAGTTCACCATGCTCGCCCGGGGGAAGGCGAGCCCGATCACGGTGTGGCTCCGCGCCCTGGCCCGCCGGGAGCACGAGCGCTGCGGCGGCCCCGGGGTGGGCGTGGTGGGCATGTGCCTGACCGGCGGGTTCGCCCTGGCCATGATGGTCGACGACACCGTGGTGGCGCCGGTGCTGAGCCAGCCCTCGCTGCCCGCCGGCCTCGGCCGGGCCGGCCGCCGCGACCTCGGCATCTCCGACACCGAGCTGGCCCGGGTCAAGGAACGGGCGGCCGACGAGGGCGTCTGCGTCCTCGGCCTGAGGTTCACCGGCGACAGGGCGTCGCCACCGGAGCGGTTCGAGCGCCTGCGCGAGGAGCTCGGCGACAACTTCATCGGGGTGGAGCTCGACTCGGCCCCCGGGAATCCCCACGGGCACCGCCGGGGGGCGCACTCGGTCCTCACCGAGGACCTCGACGACCGCGCCGGTACCCCGACCCGCGCCGCCCTCGACCAGGTGCTGGCGTTCCTGGTCGACCGGCTGGCGGGGTGACACCCGCCGGCGCGGCATGGCGGCAACGGGGCCATCTGCTCGACGTCGACGGGCACGGGATCTTCGTCGTCGACATCCCGGCGGCCGACGGGACCGAAGGGACCGAACCACTGGTCGTGCTGCACGGGTTCCCGACGTCGTCGGGTGACTTCCCCGGCGTGGTCGACGCACTGGCGGCCCGTCGGCGGGTGGTGCTCTTCGACATGCTCGGCTACGGCCACTCCGACAAGCCCGACCGCGCCTACACCGTCGGCCTGCAGGCCGACGTCGCCGCCGGCGTCCTCGAACGGCTGGACATCGGGCGTTGCGCGCTGCTGACCCACGATGTCGGCGACACCGTCGGCGGCGAGCTCCTGGCCCGCCAGCTCGAGGGGTGGTGGCCGGTGGAGGTGACCCGTCGGGTGCTCACCAACGGCAGCATCTACATCGGGCTGGCCCACCTGACCGAGGGCCAGCAGCTGCTCCTCTCGCTGCCCGACGAGCGCCTGGCCGACCCCTCGTTCCCGGATCGGGCATCCCTCGCCGCCGGCATCGCCGTGACCTTCTCGCCGTCCTCGGCGGTCCCCGAGGCGGAGGTGGAGGCACTAGCGGACGCCGTCCTCGATCACGACGGCCAGACACTGCTCCCCCGCCTGGTCCGCTATATCGAGGAACGCCGGCGCGACGAGCGCCGCTTCACCGGGGCCATCGAGACCCACCCGTCGCCGCTGACGGTGGTGTGGGGCGCCGACGATCCGGTGGCCGTCCCGGCCATGGTGGACCGCCTGGTCACGACCCGGCCGGCTACGCCCGTGACCATGCTCGACGGCGTGGGGCACTACCCGATGCTCGAGGCGCCCGGGCGTTTCGTCGCCGCCGTCGCCCCCGGCCTGGGGTGACCGTGACCGGCAACGTCGGCCGCGGTCACCCGGCACCCGGCACCCGGCAACCGCCAGCCGGGAGGTGTCAGGGCCGGCAGCGAACCTCGCCGTGGAGCACGGCGAACCAGCCGTCCGGTTGGGCGGCCCAGCGCCGCCACCCGGACGCGTACCGCTCGAGGTCGGCCGGCGTGGCCAGTCCGTGCCGACGGAGCGCGCCGCCAGCGGGGACGCCGTGAACCGTTCGGCCCACAGGCCGCCCCACCACGCCCGCTCCGTCGGGGTGGCGAAGCACCACACCGACGCGGAGGGCACCACCTCGGTGAAGCCGGCGGCCAGCGCCCACCCGTACAGGCGGCGCCCGCCATCGCAGTCGCCGTCGGCCACCGCGGCCGCCGCCCGGTAGGCGGTGAGCGCGGCCGTCAGGTCGGCGTCGTCGGGGCTGAACGTCATGGCCCCGTAGTCGGCGTCCCGGGCCGCCACCACGCCACCGGGCCTGCACACCCGTCCCATCTCGATCAACGCGGCCACCGGATCGGCCAGATGCTGGAGCACCTGATGGGCATGGACCACGTCGAACGTGCCGTCGTCGAAAGGAAGGTCGTAGATGTCGCCCTGCCGGAACTCGGCGTTACCGACGCCGGCATCGAGTGCGGCCTCCCGGGCCTCCTCCAGCACATCCTCGCCGGCGTCGACGCCGACGAGGGTGCCCGGAGCCACCAGCCCCGCCATGTCGAGGGTGATGGACCCGGGCCCGCACCCCACGTCGAGGACGGCCGTCCCCGGGAGCAGGTCGGGCCGGAGATAGGCGGCCGAATTTTCGACCGTGCGCCACCGGTGGGAACGGAGCACGCTGTCGTGATGGCCGTGGAGGTACCCGTCGTCTGCCACGTCGTCAGTGTCGCCGGTGGCGGTGGCGGCGTCGAACACCCGGGCCCCGGGGCGGCGGTCGGAACGCGCCCCTGACGGGCACCCGCCGGCGGGTCGGCCGATCAGCCGGGAGGTCCGACGCCTGCGACCGGATTGCCGCCCTCGAGGTACCTGGTCGAACCCGGGGACGCCACGGCGGCGGCGACCCGCCGTCCCACCGGTCCGCTCAACAGCCGGATGGCCTCGTCGGGGTGGACGAAGCGGTACTCGGACAGCTCCTCCTCTTGGAGGCGGACACCGGCCAGGTCGGCCGCCGGCAGCCGTCCGCAGTCGAACAGAAATCGCACGCCCCCCGGGTTGTGACCGTGCGGCCGGAGATAGTCGACGCAGGCGAGACGGCCTGATGTGACCACCAGGCCCGTCTCCTCGGCCACCTCGCGCCGGCATCCTTCCCACGGGGATTCGCCGTCGTCCTCGAGCTGGCCACCCGGCACCGTCCAGCCCGACTTGTAGGTGGGCTTCACGATCAGCAGGCGCCCCTCATCATCGGAGATCAACGCGCCGGCTGACACCGGCACCCGGGGAACGGGACGGAGCACCGCACCATGCTGAGGGTACGGACCCCGACGTGCAACCCGGTCCCGGCGGGACGCCCGCAGGTCACGGGCGCCCGGCCGGCCAGGCGCTCAGCGACCGCCGCCCTGGTTGCCGCCCTGATCTCCGCCGGGGCCGCCACCCGGGCCGCCACCGGGGCCGCCACCGCCACCGGGGCCGCCGCCCTGGTTGCCGCCCTGATCACCGCCCTGGTTGCCGCCCGCACCTCCGGGCCGGTTGCCGGGTCCGGACGGGGCCCCCGTCGAACCACCGGCACCCTGGCTGTTCCCCTGTCCGGCGCCGTCCTCACTGCCGGGACCGGTCCCGGAGCCGGGCCCGTCACCTGCCCCCGGAGGGCACAGCCGGACGTCGCTGGCGTCGAACTCCGCCCCGTTGGTCGTGCCGTCGGCCGAGATCTGCTGGCCGGTTGCCACCGAGGCCAGCGAGTAGCCGTCGGGGCCCTCGAAGGTGGTCGTGGACGACACGACCACGGTCACGGTCGTGCCGCCGTCGACGGCCACCACGATGTCGTTCCCGCTCACCGACTGCACGCTCCCGTGGATCTCGGTCGGATCGGTCGTGGTGGAGGTGGAGGTCGCGTCCGTCCACCCACCGCCGCCGCCGTCACCGTCACCGGTGGTGGTGACCGAGGTTGCGCTCCCCGGCCCGGCGCCGCCCCCCGCCGGTGCGGACCCCCCGGGTCCGCGGGGACCGCCCGCTCCCGTAGGCGCCGTCCGGACCTCGACCGCGAGTGCATCGATGCCCGACGTGTCAGTGGCGTCCGCGGGTCCGATGGCGGACAGGAACTGTCCGGCGGCCACGTCGGTCAGCGCGGCACCGGCAACACCGTCCTTGGTGAAGGTCGTCGTGTCCGAGACGATGACGTCGCGGGTGGTCGAGCCGTGTGTGGTCACGACGATCGTCGACCCGTTGACGGCCGTCACCATGCCGACGACCCGTGGCAGCAGAATGTCCACCCGGGCGGCGACCGGCGACGAGCTGGTGGTGGTCACCGACGTCGACGGATCGGCGGACCGGGCGAACACCACATGCACGCGGTCACCCACCGAGACGGTGGTCGGCGTCATCGTGGTGCCCGGTTCGTCGTACACGGTGTTGGCGCCGGTGGTCACGTTCACACTGGCCGTCCGGCCCGTCTGGACGGTGAACCCGGAACCGGACACGGCGGTCACCGTGCCGTCGAGCCCGCGCCGGCCGCGCCGGCCGGACTGCCCTCCGGGAGCCACCGAGGAACGGTTCGACGGCGCCTGGCTCTGGGTGCCACCGGATGCCGACGCCACCGCGCCGGCGGCGCCGGCGGCGGCGGCCACGCTGCCGAGGATCACGGCGACGGTCACCCCGATCTGGCGGAGCCGCCGGTGACGGTCCGGCCCCCGCGGGTTGCGCCCGACGACCATTGTGGTCGGGTACTGCGATACCGGTGGCCGGAGTTCGTCCACGATGTGCCCCCCTCATCCCCGGGGCGTCCTCACCCCGCTGGTGTTGTCACCCGGCTACATCGCCCCACACGCCGACGTGTTACAGGCCGACGCGGAAATCAGCCGTCGGCGCCGGGCGAGCCGGGTCCGGGCTGCGGTTGGGGCTGAGCCTCGGGAATCGACGTCCGGTCACCGGGTTCCGGCGGCGACCCGCCCCTCTCGCCCTGGTCATCCTGGCTACCGTTCGGCGATCCCTGGCCGCCCGACGGAGCCGAACTCCCGCCGGCGGGCGGCGACCCGCCCGGCACGCTCGGCGGCGACCCGCCCGACCCCTCACCGCTCCCGGGTACGGACGTCGTGGTGCGCGGTGGGCCCTCGTCGGGACGGCCTCCCCCGGCGCCCGAGGGCACGCCGCTGCCGCCGGTGGGAGCGCCCCCGTCGTCGCTGCCACCGGGTTCGGAGCCGGCCGTTCCCGTCGAGCCATCCGAGGATCCGCCGGTCGACCCGCGGGCGCCGGTGCCGGTCGTCCCCGGGGGCGCCGTCGCCTCCCGATTCGTCGCACCCGACGCACCCGACGAGCCCGTCGCACCCGCCGGACAGGCCTCGGGCAGCGCCTCCCCGGGGCGCTCGACCTGGAGTCGCCGGCACGCCTCCGCAATGAGCATCCGCGTCTGGCCGGTCAGCCCGGCTCGCTGGTCGGGGGTGAGCTGTGACAGGTAGTGCTCGATCGACGAGATGTCGTCCGGGGCGTCGGCCAGCGACGGCGACCCGCCACTGAGGTCGGTTCGGAGCAGGGACAGGGCCCGATCGGCGCGACGGAGCGCCGGCGGCTGCACGGGCAGACCGATGTCGCTCGCCAGTTGGGCCACCGGATCGGCCGCAGGCAGGCCGGTGGCGACGGCGACCCCGCTGCCACCGAGCGCCAGGGCCAGGGCGGCGACGACCGCCGCCCACCATCGGCCGAGCCGGCCCGGCACCAGCAGCACCGAACGCCTGGCGGGCCCCGGCATCCCCGCCACGGCCCGGCGAAGGTCCACCACCGAGGCCGGCGGCGGGTGCAGGTCGACGACGGGGAACGAGGCGTCGAGCAGCTCGAGCAGCTGGTCGTCACGCATCGTCGACCTCCATCAGCGTGCGCAGGCGGGCCAGCGCCCGCGACTGGGCCGTGCGCACCGCGCCCGGTCGCTTGCCGAGGGCGGTCGCGACCTCCTCGACCGACAGACCCGCCACCACCCGCAGCTCGAGCAGCTCGCGGTCGCGGTCACCGAGCAGCTCGAACCGCTGGCGGACCCGCCGGTACTCCTCGGCCAGCTCGACGCCCTCGGTGGGGTCCGGAGCGGTGTCGACCCCGCCGGCGGACCCGCCGGCGTCATCGGACCGGCGCAGCCGGGCCCGTCGCCGGTAGTGGTCGGCGATGGTGCGCCGGGCGATCCCGAAGATCCACGGATCGAACCCGGCACCCCCGTAGCGGAAGCGCCGGATCGAGGCCACCGCCCTGGCCATGACCTCGTTGACCACGTCGTCCACCGACGCGCCGTCGACGCGACGCCAGACGAAGGCGGCGAGCCGCGGGTAAATGCGCAGGTAGAGGACCTCCCACGCATCTGCATCACCGTTCTTGGCTGCCGCAACGAGAGCTTCCTCACCGTCGCCCCTCACGAGTATCGCCTGCTACATCGCACAGAAGCCGCCCGGGTTACAAAAAGGTCCGCAATCCGACGGCGACGGTGCCCGACCGGGTTCACACCTTGGCGGGCGCGGATGCCTCCACCTGCGCAGACGGTGCGGATTCCATGCGGAAGAGCTTCGACGGCCACCACGTCCATCGCCCGAGCAGCTGCACCGTGGACGGAACGAGCAGAGTCCGCACGATGAAGGTGTCGAGCAGGATGCCCACCGCCAGGGCCACCCCGATCTGGGCGAGCTGTGCGCTGCCACCGGCGATGGCGACGGCGCCGAACGTGCCCGCCAGAATGATGCCCGCCGAGGTCACCGTCGAGCCGGTACCACCCACACCGGCGACCACGGCCCGGTGGATGCCGTGGGGTTCCATGCCGTGGACCTGCGACTCCTCGCGGATCCGGCTCATGACCAGGATGTTGTAGTCCTCCCCCAGCGCCACCAGAAACACGAACAGCAGGAACGGCAACACGAAGTTGATGCCCGACTGGTCGCCGATGTGGACGAACAGCAGGTTCGTCAGGCCGAGCGTGGCGCCATAGGACAGGGCCACGCTCAGCAGCAGGAAGATCGGCGCGATCAGGCTGCGGAGAAGCAGGCCGAGGAGCACGCCGATGACCAGGGCCACGATGGGGAAGATGACGAGCAGATCGTGGTTGGCCACCGCCTCGACGTCGAAGGAGATGGGTGCGATCCCGTAGACGCCGTTGGCGGTCGCGCCCGTCGAGGCGGCCACCGACGCCGCCAGGGAGCGCAACGCCGGGACGGAGTCCACCGACGCCGCCGAAGTGGGATCGCCGGTCTTCAGGGTCGTCGCGAACTGGACGGTCCGCCCGTCCGCGCTGATGAACTGGGACTGGGCCCGGTAGAGCTGGAAGGCCTGCTGCTCGAGCGGCGTGAGGCCCGGGGGCGGTGTGGTCGGCAGCGACCCCGGTGGTCCGAGGGAGGAGTGGAGCTGGGTCAGCTGGGCCGCGGTCAGGGTGATGCCCGGGCCGACCGGGTTCAGCGGCCCGGTGACCTGGGCGAGGTGGGGCGAGGCCGCCAGCTGCTGTTGGGCGTGGGCCACCTCGTCCAGGCCGCCCGGCGCCGTCCACACGGAGGACGGATAGGTGAAGATGAAGCCGGTCGGATTGGTGACGGTCTGGGAGAAGTTGGCGTCGATGATGGCGGTCCCCACGGCCGAGTCCGAGTCGGCAGGGCTGGCCGTCCCACCGGAGAACCCGGTGGTGGAGAAGGCGTAGCAGCCGAGCACCAGCAGGCCGAGAAAGGCCACGCCGCCCGCCAGGGTCACGCCGGGGCGGGCGGCGCACCGCTCGGCGATCCTCGCCCACAGCCCGTCCCGGTGGGGACCGGCGACCACCTTCGACGGCCAGAAGGTGGTCCTGCCGAACACCGCCAGCAGCGCCGGGGTGAGCGTGATCGACGCCAGCACCATGACCACGATGCCGACGGCCAGCGCCGGTCCCAGACCCTTGTAGATGCCGAAGCCGCTGACGAACAGGCAGAACAGCGCTCCCGACACCGTGAGGCCCGCGTACACGATGGGCTCGCCGACCTGGCCCATGGCCGAGACGACGGCCTCGCGGGGTTCCACGCCGCGCTCGAGTTCCTGGCGGAAGCGCATGATGAGGAAGAGCCCGTAGTCCGTCCCGGCGCCCAGGATGAGCACGGTCATCATCACGGGCGTCACCGCCGAGACGGGGAGACCGGCGCGGGCCAGCCCTCCCACCAGGGGCTCCGCCAGCGCCAGCACGATGCCGGCAGGGAGGAGGTTGACGACCCACGCCAGGGCGGAGCGGTAGACGAGCAGGAGGATGATGAGGATCACCAGATAGGTGAGGAGCTCCGTCTTGATCTGGGCCGACTGGTTGGCCTTGGCGTTGTCGGCGCTGACGGCGGTGACCCCGGTCAGATGGAGCTCCAGCCCGGGCGGCCGGGGCGTCCCTCCCCAACCTGGTTGGGCGAGCACCTGGCGGATGGCGGCCACGGTGTCATTGGTGGTCGCCCCCGACACCGGCACGTCGGCCTCGACCGACGCGATGCGCGCCTTGGAATTGCCCGAGGTGGCGAGGTCCTTGACGGTGGTGACCCGCCCCACACCCCGGACGGCTTCCTCCGCCGCGGTGACGGCCGCCGCCACCTTGGGCTGGGTGACCGATCCTCCGTCGGCCATCGACGCCACCAGCAGCGCCGGTTGCGCCGTCTGCGACTGGAACGGCGCCGCCAGCGCGGCCGCCTGCACGCTCGGCTGGCCCGACGGCAGGAAGGCCGAGTTCTGGGTGTCGACCACGCTGGACAGCGACGGCAGCACGTGCACGCACGCCACCGTCACGACCAGCCACAGGCCGATGACGATCCAGCGGAAGCGGACGGCGACGCGCCCCAGCCCTCCGAGCCAGCGTTCCAACGGTCCTCCCCCGGGGGCCTTCGGCGAAGGGCCGAGCGTACACGCAGAGTGACCGAGCCGGGGGCCAGCGTGGCGAAACCGGGAGGTGCATGCCTACGGCCACCGGTGCCGGCCGGCCGCCGGACGGTCGGGGTCCGGGTGGCCCGGACCCGTCCGATCAGTCCTCGGGATCGATTTCGGTCACCGTCTCGCTGACCACGTGCATCTCGCCGTCGTCACCCCGGACCGACACCGTCTCGTCGACGACCACCACGCCGTCGGCGGTCTCCACCGCGATGGTCTCGTCGGACGCCAGCACATTGCCGTCCTTGTCGCCCACCATGACGACGTCGTCGATCACGACGTCGCCGGCCTCGTCGGTGCCCTCGACCACCACCTCGACGACCTCGATGTCATCTTCGTCGTCCTTGTCCGCCGGCGGTGTCTTGGCATCGGTCATCACTGGCCTCCTCGGTCACGCGGGCCCTGCGGCCCGTGCCCCGATCATGGCATCTCCGCACCGACCGGACAGCCGGACGGTACCGGCCGGAGGCCGTGGGTCGGACGGGCCCGGGCGCTCATGCCTGGCTGGCGTACACCTCCTGACCGAGGGACTCCGCCACCGGGTCGAGCACGGGGTCGATGAAGTCGTCGATGCCGGCCGTCGTGAGGTGCACACCGTCGTCCGTGCGGGCCTGGATACCGTCGATGTACTTGGCGTAGGCGCCGTTCGGGTCGATGGCGGCATTGGTGTCGACCACGGTCACGTACGAGGGGGCGGCGGCGGCCACGTAGCGGACGATCCGGTTGAAATCGACGGTCTCCCAGCTCGGCGTGCCGTCGTCGCAGTAGGGCGTGGTCTCGAGGATGACCTTGCCGCCGTCGGCGTGGAGCAACGCGGCCACCCACTGGAGACCCGTCTGGATGGTGTCGTAGTAGGTGGGGTCGTCCAGGGTCTGGTACGTGCCGTCGAGCAGCCAGTGCTGGGACTCCCAGAAGCCGAGCTGCACCACCGTCACGTCGGGGTGGTAGTAGCGCGACAACCACGAGTACTGCTGGGCCCACTGGCCGCATGCCGGCAGGCCCGGACCGGGCGCCCCGCCGCTCCAGTCGTAGCCCCACCCGTGGGAGATGCCGCAGCCGATGGTGGCCCCCTGCTCCACCCGGTAGCCGGAGGCGCTCTCGAGCTTCGAGAGCAGTCCCTCGGTGAAGCCGAGGGAATCCCCGGCGAAGAGGATGCGCACCGGACCCTGGTGGGCCGCCTCCGGACCCACCCCGTCGGAGATGACGGCGACAGCCGCCGGTGACGGGATCGCCAGCATCGGCGGGTAGTTCGGCACCTCGTCGGGCGTGGTGCCGCCGCCGTTGTCGACGGCGTCGCCGAACGCGTAGACGTTGCTGTCCTGGCCGAGCATCCAGTAGCCCCGCCCGTCGGGCGTGGGCGCGGCACTGGTGATGTCGGTCACCACCTCGCCCCGGGCCGGCAACGATCCCGCGAATCCGAACCCACCGAAGGTGAAGACGCCGCCGTCGGCCGCGACCAGCAGGTAGCCGGTGCCCTGCGGCGATGCCGCCATGCCCACGATGGGTCGATCGAGCGGGCGGCCGCCCATCGATCCGTCGAAACGGGCGTCGCCGAAGGCGAAGACACCGCCGTCGGCGGCGACCAGCCAGTAGCCACCGCCGTCGGGCGTGGCCGCCATGCCCACGATCGGTCGATCGAGCGGGCGGCCGCCCATCGATCCGTCGAAACGGGCGTCGCCGAAGGCGAACACACCACCGTCGGCGGCGACCAGCCAGTAGCCACCGCCGTCGGGCGTGGCCGCCATGCCCACGATCGGACGATCGAGCCGGCGGCCGCCCATCGATCCGTGGAATCCGGCGTCGCCGAAGGTGAACACGCCACCGTCGGCGGCCACCAGCCAGTAGCCGCCGGCCGGGTCGGTGACCGCCCCCACCACGCTGTGCGCGAGAGGCGCACCGAGGAGGTCACCCGCGTACCGTGCGCCACCGTAAGTGGCCACCGCACCGACGGCATCGACGACCGCGTAGGAACCGTCGGTGGCGGTGGTGACCTTGGCGGTCTCGGTGGCACGGTGGACGATCCCTGAGGCCGACGGCGCCGAAGGCTGCCCGCCGGCCGTCTCCGTCAGCGCCAGCACCGGGACGACGATCACGGCGGCCACGGCGACCAGCAGCGTCTTCCGGAGGGACCGTCGTTCCGCACCGTGGGCTGGTCGGTTCCTCATCGTGTACCTCCGACTGACCAGACCGGCACCGTCCGCCACGCCCGGCCGTCGGTCTTGTGGCACTTCCACAGTGGCCGCCGAACGGCCGGAACTGCCCTGGCCAGCCGGCTCGACTGCTCCGGGGCGGCACCGCTCGGCGATCCTCGCACGAGGCGCCACCTCGCTCCTCGCTCGCGAAATTGTCCCACGCGGGAACGACAGCGAACGCTCGCCCCACTTTGTGTGTACGCGGACTGAAACTACTGGCGTTCGCTCGAATCCACCCGGAACGGGGGACAGTCGTCACCCGGCGCCGATGTCCTGCGCATGGCGTCGTGCCGTGACGCGTTGTTGCGCTTGCGCGTCGACGACGAACGAAATCGAACGGAGCAACGACCCACCGAGAACGGAAGTTCTCATCACTCATCGCGGTGATTGAAACCCCTTGCTGAGATGTCTTCGCACAGTGGCACGCAGGTCGAACATCCGGGCTCCTGCTCGCGCGCCTCGACGTGTCCTCACACAACGTGAGATCGGTAACTTCCCTGCGTTGCGGGGCTACGCCCCCTCGTGAGATGACGGCTTCGCGCCCCCTTCCAAGTGCAAGGGTTGCCGTTCGGAATTGCCGGGTGGACTGGACGAATGCAGGGTACTTCCGACCGCCTTCCCCTCCTAGCGTGTGGCCTAAATCGCTAGGTGTTTCCAAACGGGTCGAAGGGTGACGAAATGCGTAGTTGGGGTCGTGGGCTGACGTATCGGGTGTTCCTGGTGGCAATGGCGGCGGTACTGCTGAAGGGGCGGGGTCCGCTGGCGGGCCCTCGGGCGCACGGTTGCCCGGGACCGGTGCCCGCCGGCGCACGTGGTGGCCGCGGATTGCGCCGCGGCCCGTCGGGCTGCTAATCCCGGTAGGCGCGATGGCTGTTCCTCCCCCCCGACGCGTGCGGTTCCGACCATCGGCGACCGGCGTGCTGGTCGCAGTCTCTCGTGGCCTCGGGGTGCGGGAATGCGCTGCATGGCGCCACCCAGGTGGGCGTGGGCAACGCCGGCCGGCTCCACGACCTCGAGTCGGGACCGTCCTACGAGGTCAAGGTGGCCACCGTAGGAAGCCTCGGGCCGATCCTCGTCAACGGCCAGGGGCTCACGCTGTACCTCTTCGAGCCGGACAACCGGGGCCGCTCCACCTGCTACCAGGTCTGCGCCTTCCAGTGGCCGCCGTTGACCCTGCCGGCCGGGGTCACCCGCCCGATCGCCGGCGCCGGGGTGCGCAGCGCCCTGCTGTCGTCGGCCGTACGGACCGACGGGACGTCCCAGATCACCTACAACGGGTGGCCCCTCTACCGGTGGTTGCCGGACAGCCGCGCCGGGCCAGGCGACCGGTCAGGGGCTGAACAACCTGGGTGGGCTGTGGTGGGTGGTCGACCCCTCGGGTGCCGCGGTCACCGGCTGAAGTTGCTGGGCTAGCTTGCCGCCGATGGACCGCTACCTGGTGACCCGACCCGGCCGCCTCCGGGCGGTCGTCGGCGTGGTCACCGCCACTGCCGGGCTGCTGGTGGCGGCCTGTTCGACCGGACCGCCGGCGTCGCCGGCGGCACCGGTCTCGCTCGGTACAGTGCAGAGCAGGCCGGTACCGGCGTCGGTGTCCACCGTGGCGCTGACGGACCAGCACGGCCGCACGTTCGACCTGGCCTCCCTCGAGGGCAAGGCCGTACTGCTGGTGCCGTTCCTCACTCTGTGCACGGACATCTGCCCGATGGACACCGCCAACCTGTCAATCGTGCAGCGCGAGCTCAACCGGTCGGGGCAGGGCCACGGACGTCCAGATCGTGGAGATGACCGTCGATCCGGGCCGTGACACCGTCGCCCGCCTGGCCGCCTACGCGCAGCTCACCGGGGCCACCTGGGAGCTCGTCACCGAGACGCCGGCCGGGCTGGCGACGATCTCGTCGTACCTCGGGATCTGGTACCAGAAGGTGCCCGAGGACGACCCCCCGTCCATCGACTGGCTGACCCACCAGCCGCTCACCTATGACGTCAACCATTCCGACGGGTTCATCATGCTCGGTCCCTCCGGCGACGAGCGGTTCGACACCGGCGCCGCACCCGACTACACCGGCAAGCTGGTGGCCCCGCTGCAGCACTTCCTGTCGGACGAAGGCCTTGCCCACCAGGCCCATCCCGAGCAGCCGGGGTGGACGGCCGCCCAGGCCTCCTCGGCGGTGTCGTGGCTCATCGGCGTACCTGTGGAGGGGGACGGCGAATGAGCGCCCTCGTGATCGTGGCCGACGCCGTCCCGCCCCCGCTCGACTGGAGCCACCTGACGACGATGGCCTTCGAGTGGCAGCCGACGGTGATGCTGCTGGCGGCGGCCGGGCTCTATCTCTGGGGCGCCGGCGGGTCGGACGCAGCCCCGGGCGGGCACTGGTCCGCAGCCCGCACCGTCGCCTTCTTCGGTGGCCTGGTGTGCACGTCGATCGCGGTCGAGTCGGTCATCGGCGCCTATGACGACGTCCTCTTCTACGACCACATGATCCAGCACCTGGTGCTCATCATGATCGCCGCTCCGCTGTTCGCGATGGGTGCGCCGCTCGAGCTGCTCCAGCGGGCCAGCGCCGGACGCCTCCGTCGAGCCGTCGATGCGGCCATGGGCTCAGGCGTCGCCGCCGTGATCGGCCACCCGCTCTTCGGGTTTGTGGCCTACGCCGCCGTCATCCCGATCACCCACCTCACCGGCCTCTACAACTTCACCCTGACCCACGAGACCGCCCACGACCTGGAGCACCTGCTCTTCCTGGTGGTCGGGTACCTGTTCTGGCGGCCGGTGGTCGCCATCGAGCCCACCCGCCACCGGCTGTCGCCCGCGCTCCAGCTCGTCTACCTGGCACTGGCCGTTCCCATCGACACCTTCACCGGCCTCACCCTGGCGATGTCCGCCCACGAGATCTTTCCCTATTACCAGACGTTCACGCGGCCCTGGGGACCGTCGATCGTGACCGACCTCCACGTCGGCGGATCGATCATGTGGGTCGGCGGCGACATGCTGATGTTCTTCGCCATGATCCCCGTCGCCGTGCGCTGGGTGCGCACCGAGGAGCGGCGGGCAATCACTATCGACGCACAACTCGACGCCGAGGAGGCGGCCGAGGCCGAGGCGGCGTCCCTGTCGCGCGCTGAACCCGGCACGCCCTCCTGAGGTCGCGGCCCGGGTCGCGACCGGTGCGCACCCGGTCCCGGCGGAGCCGCAACCCATCAGTTCCGCGGGCGCCCGCGGACGCGCCGACCGGCTCGAATTGCAACCGGAACCATCCGAATTGCATTCGGAACCATCCGAATGGCGGCGGGACCGAATGGCTACCATGGAATCACGGCTCGTCCCCATCCCGCCACGGGGGCGACGTCGAGTGCGCAGGAGGTAGTCCCGCCACTGGCCCCCTGCGTGCCGCCGACAGAGCTCCGGTTCTGTCGGCGCGTCCCGACGCGATTGCATCCGCTGTGCACCCGGTGAACGATCCGGCGCCCGCCGACGTAGTCCAGGTGGCGGCAGAGCGAGGAGCACGCACATGAGACGGCAGCACGGAAGGATGGGGGCACGGCGCGCCGCCTGGACGGTGGCGGGCCTGACGGCGGTGGCGCTGCTGGCGGCCGCGTGCTCATCGGGATCGTCGAGCCCGTCCACGACGTCGACGACCCCGTCCGCGACGACGGGCGCCTCGGGCGGCGCCACGGTGATGGTGGTCACCAAAGGCGCACTGGGCGCCATCCTCGTCGACGGCAGCGGGATGACCCTCTACACGTACAAGCCGGATCCGCCCGGCACGTCCACCTGCACCGGTGGGTGCGCACAGATCTGGATGCCCCTCACGGTGTCCTCGGTGTCGGCGGCGACCGCGGGCAAGGGGGTGACCGGACTCGGGACGATCACCCGGTCGGACGGATCGGTCCAGGTGACCGTCCATGACCATCCGCTCTACCTGTACCAGGGCGACCAGAATCCGAGTGACGCGTCGGGCCAGGGTGTGGACGGCGTGTGGTACGTGGTGCAGGCAACGGCATCGGGGTCCGCCTCGAGCTCGACGACGACCACGTCGTCCGGTGGCAGCGGGTACTGACGCGCGGCCCGGACCTGTCGGGTATGGCGTCGCACGGTCAGCGGACACCGCCGCCATGAGCGGGCCGCCGTCGGAGATGGGCCGGCGTGGCGCCGATGCGCCCACGATCGGACGCCTGGACGCCGCCGAGCCGGGGGTCGCTGACGAGGCCCAGCTGCGGTCGGCCTATGCGGCCCACGGCGGTGAGCTGTACGGTCACGCGTTGCGGTGCCTGGCCGACCGGCAGCTGGCGGAGGAGGTCGTGGCCGAGACGTTCGTCCGCGCCTGGCAGGCGCGGGAACGCTTCGATCCGGCCAAGGGATCGCTCAGGACCTGGCTGTTCGCCATCGAGCAGCGGCTGGTGATCGACATGGCCCGGGCCCGCAGCCGGCGCCCGGCGGTGCCGCTGCCGGACGGACCGGCCGAGATCGGGTGGCATGACGACGGCATCGAGCAGCGCCTGCGGTCGTGGCAGGTCGAGGAGGCTATCCGGCGCATCCGTCCCGAGCACGCCGGTGTGCTGGTCGAGGTCTTCCTCCGGGGGCGGAGCGGGCACGAGGTGGCCGAGGAGCTCGGCATCCCCGAAGGCACTGTCCGCAGCCGCATCTACTACGGCCTGCGCTCGATGCGCCTGGTGCTCGAGGAGATGGGGTGGGGGGCGTGAACGGACCGACGTGCGAGGACCGCCGCGGGGCGCTGGCGATGCTGGCGCTGCACCGGCTCGACGGGCCCGAGGCGCAGTCGCTCGAGGCGCACCTGACGACCTGCGTCCGCTGCCGGGTCGAACTGGCGGAGCTCAGCGTGGCCGCCGACGCCCTGGCGGTGGCGGACGCCGACCACGTGCACGTGGACGCCGCGCCGCCCGACGGCCTCATCGACGAGGTGGTCGGGCGGGTGCGGGCCGACGAGGCGCAGTCGCGCCGGTCGTACCGGCTCCGCGTCCTGGCCATCGCGGCGTCGATCGTGGTGGTGGTGTCGGTGGGCATCGCCGCGCTGACGGCCTCGAACGGGCCGGCGCGTTCGCCGGCCCACGTGGTCACGCTGACAGGCCAGGCCGGGCGGGCGACGGTGGCGCTCACCGCGGCCGACTGGGGTACGGCCGCGACGTTGACGGAGTCGGGCGCGCCCGTCGGTGAGGTGCTGACCGTACGGATGGCGACGACGGACGGCGTCTGGTGGGTGGCCGGCAGTTACCAACCCACCGGGCGCGGCCCGGTCGTCGTGCACCTCTCGTGCGGTGTGGCGGCGGCGGCCGTGAGCGAGGTGTGGGTGACCAGCCCGCAGGGTCGAACCGTCCTGAGCGGCTACGCCTCGTGACGGGGGAGGCCCGGTCGTGGGGCCGTGGGCGCGGGCGTGGCGCCCGCCTCGAGGGCGTCGTGGGGCCAGTCGCCCACCGGTACCGGCGTCCCGTCCTCGGCCACCAGCCGGGCGTGGTGACCGTGCTTCGCCAACCACGCCAGCGCCCGCGGCCCCAGGATGACGGCGGCCGTGGAGGCCACGTTGGCATCGAGACAGGTGCCGGCGGCGACCGTGACCGTGCGCCAGCAGGTGTCGGCGGGTGCCCCGGTCGCCGGGTCCACGAGATGGTGGAGCGTGCGCCCACCGCGTGTCCATCGGCGTGCGGCTGTCCCCGAGGTGGCGATGCCGCCGGTGGTGACGGCCACGGTGACGCCCCCGGGCCCGGCGTCGTCGTGGCGGTCGGCGACCCGTACGACCCACCCGCCGTCGGGGGCGGTTCCGGCCACGGCGATGTCACCTCCGAGGTTGGCGAGCACGCCGGCACCGGTGGCCGCGGCCGCGGCCCGGGCCGCCCGGTCGGCGCAGCCCGCCTTGGCCGTCGAACCGAGGTCGAGGGTGACCCCCGGCGGGATGCGGGCGGTGCCCGCGGCCCGGTCGAGATCGACCCGCCGCCACCCGGGTACGTTTCGAAGGACGGCCGTGACCGGCGGACCGTCGGCGGCCACGCGGCGGAAGTCGCGGTCGTACCCGCACACCTCGAGGGCCCGGCCGACGGTGGGGTCGATGAGGCCCCCGGTGCGCCGGGCGGCGTCCAGGGACTCGCCCAGGGTTTCGGCCAGCAGCGGCGAGACGGCGAGGGTGCGACCCCCGGCGCGGTTCAGCACGGCGAGCTCGCTGTCCTCACGGAATCTGCTGGCGGCCGCGTCGAGCGCCTCGACGTGCCGCTGCACGATGGCGGTGGCCTCCGCCAGCACGTCGGGGTCGCCCACGGCCACGGTCACGGTCGTGCCGATGGCCCTGAAGGCGGCGGTGGCCGGCGGCGTCGTCACGACGCTCCCGTGGTGGCGCTGGCGTGACCGGAAGAGGATGTCGGGGCCGTCGTCGTCGTTGACGTGGAAGAGGACGAGGCGGAGGACGCCGACGGCGAGGTGGTGGAGGTGACGCCGGCGGATGCGCCGGAGGTGCGCGCCGACACCGGTGCCGCCGCCGTCGTCTTCGAGGTCGCTTTTGCACCCGAAGTGGTGGCGAAGGACATTGTGGCGGCGGCCACCGCCGCCGCGCAGGCGGCGCCGACGGCGGCGGTGATCCGCCGCAGCCGACGCAGTGACCGGTCTCGGCGGGCGGCGGCGGTGCTGCGACGGTCGAGGTGATCGTCGGGATCGGGTGGCTCGTTCATGCGGCCAGTGTGGACCGCCGGGTTCAATCCGCCGTCAGGGCGGCCTGAGCGCGTCCTGTGAATCGGCGGCCACCCCGCCGGCGGCCACCCCGCCGACCGGGAGCGAGACGGAGAAGGTGGTGCCCCCACCCACGGTCGAGTCCACCGCCACGGTGCCTCCGTGGGCTTCGACGATGGCGGCGACGATCGACAGCCCCAGTCCGGCGCCGCCGCTGCTCCGGGCGCGGGACGGATCCGCCCGGTAGAAGCGCTCGAACACCTTCGACGCCTGCTCGCCGTCGAGTCCGGGACCGTCGTCGGCGACCTCGACGACGGCCGTGTCGCCGTCGCGCCGCACGGTGACCGTCGTGGCCGTGCCCTCGGGGGTGTGGGCGCGACGTTGGCGAGCAGGTTGTCGAGCACCTGGCGGAGCCGGCCGGCGTCGCCGAGGACCTCGACCGGCGCTCGCGCCTGCAGCGTCACCGGCCAGGCCGGGCCGACGGCGACGGCGGCGTGGACGGCGTCGGCGGCCAGGTGACGAGCTCGACCGAGCGCTGACTCGAGCGGCCGGCCCTCGTCCAGCCTGGCCAGCAGCAGCAGGTCCTCGACCAGCTGTTCCATCCGGGCGCTCTCGCCCCGGATGCCCTGGCATCACCCGGGCCAGGTCGTCGGGCCGCACATCGGCACCACGCCGATACAGCTCGGTGTAGGCGGAGACCGCGGCCAGCGGCGTCCGCAGCTCGTGCGAGGCGTCGCCGATGAACCGCCGCATGCGCTCCTCCGACCGGCGCAGCTCGGCCTCCGTGCGCGTCGCGCTCGGCGAACGCCTGTTGGATCCGCGCCAGCATCGTGTTCAGCACGCCGCGCCAGGCGACCGACCTCGGTCCGCCTGTCGTCGCCCGGCACCCGGCGGCCGAGGTCGCCGGCGGCGATGGCCTCGGCGGTCGCCTCGACGTCGGACAGTGGTCGGAGCCCGAGCCGCACCAGCCACAAGCCCAGCAGGGCGGAGGCGGCCAGGGCGGCGACGGTGACGGCCAGCTCGATGAGGAGCAGCCGGTGCAGGGTCTCGGCCACCGAGTCGAGCGGGAGGCCGACCACGGTGACGTCCCCGTCGGCCTCGGTGTGGACGAGCACGCGGAACTGGGGACCGCCGGCGGCGGTCGAGGGGACGGTGAGGTACACGTTCGAGGTGCCGTCGGGTCCGGCGGTGCCGGTGGGGAGGTGCGCCGGCAGTGCCGGCGAGAACGATCTCGCCGTCGGGCTCGACGGCGGCGTGGGCGACGACGACCGTGCCGTCGCGGATGCACTCGAGGAAGTCCGGCCCGCCGCTCGGCTCGGCCCCCGCCCGCCGGTACGACCGACCGACCGGCCGGTGCCCCTGGTCCCGGCGCCGGCGCCGGCGGTACCGCCCGGGGCGGCGGGCCCGGCCCCACAGCCGGGACCGGTCACGCTCTGGCTGAGGTTCTGGTCGATGCGGTCGGTGAGGAACGACTCGAGGGCGGCGTAGGTGGCGGCATCCGCGACCAGCAGCGCCACCAGGGTGACGGCCACCGACGCCAGCAGCAGGCGGGTCCGCAGCGACACTCAGCCACGCCCGGGTTCGGGGGCGCGCAGCACGTAGCCGACCAGCCGGATGGTGTGGATGAGGGGCGGTCCGTGGGCCTCGAGCTTCTTGCGGAGGTAGCTCACGTAGGTCTCCACCACGTTCGCCTCGCCGCCGAAGTCGTAGTGCCAGACGTGGTCGAGGATCTGGGCCTTGGACAGCACCTGGCCCGGGTTGAGGAGGAAGAACCGCAGCAGGTTGAACTCCGTGGCCGTGAGCTCGATCGGTCCCGCCGTCGCGGCGGACGAGATGGGCGCCCTCGTCCATCTCCAGACCGGCGAAGCGCAGCATCCCGTCGTCGTCCGCACCGGGCTGGGTCCTGCGCATGATGACGCGGATGCGGGCCACGATCTCGGCCAGGGCGAACGGCTTGGTGACGTAGTCGTCCCCTCCGACGGTGAGGCCGGTGAGCTTGTCCTCCAGGCGTCGCGGGCCGTCAGAAAGAGGATCGGCACCGTGATGCCGTCGGCGCGGAGGCGCCGGGTCACCTCGATGCCGTCGAGGTCGGGGAGCATGACATCGAGCACGACGAGGTCCGGGGGCCGGCTCTGGGCGGCGGACAGGCCAGCCCGACCGGTGGCGGCGATCTCCACGTCGAAACCCTCGTAGCGCAGGGCGGTCGCCACCGCGTCGGTGATCGACGGCTCGTCGTCCACCACGAGGATCCGGTGCTGCTCGGTTGCATCGACGGACGTCATGGGCACACCTCCGCCCATAGGATCGCATCGGCGGGTCGGGCGCGCCTGGGGACCCCCTGTGCGTCCGCTGTGAGAACGGCGCGGGCGGGGCCCGTCCGCCGATGGCACCCTCGGCGGCCGGCGGCCACACTGGTCGGGTGACGATCGGACCTCTCGACCCGGTCACGTTCCACCGGATCGAGGCCCCCCGGCTGCTCGCCTCGGCGAGGGGCCTGCCGGCGGGGTCGGCGGCGGGCGGCCTCGACCCGCTCGTCCTCGAGGTGGAAGGCCACGCCTGGACCTACCGGGTCCGGCGGGGCCGGCTGGACATCTCCGCCGGGACGGTCGGCGGGGAGGGCATCCGGGTCGCCCTCGGCGCCGCCGCCTGGTCGGATCTGGCACTGTCCATGCGGACGCTCGTCACCCTCCAGCTGGCCGGCGCCCTCGACCTGCGCTCGGGCACCTTCGGGCAGCTGGCCCGGTGGGAGGGGGCGTTGCGGGCCCTGTACTCGGGTACTCCCGTCTACGACCCCGGGCGGGTCCGGCTCGCCGACGTCGACGGCAATCCCCTCGATCTCCGGCGGACCTTCACCCTGGAGGACGCCGACGGGGCGATGGCGGGCTTTCTGGGCACCACCGGCTTCCTGCACGTCCGCGGGGTACTCGACGCCGAGGAGGCCGGGCGGCTGGCGGCCGAGGCCGAGCGTATCCAGCGGTCGGCATCGCCGGACGACCCGTTCACCTGGTGGGCCGAGCGCCCGGCTGGCGACCAGGTGCTGTGCCGGGTCATCTACGCCGACCGCAAGGGGCCCAGGATCGCGTCCCTGGCGGACGATCCCCGGATGCACCGGCTCGCCGGTTTGCTCGGCTCGCCGGTCGTTCCCATGGTGGACCGGATGGACGGGCCGACCCTGCTCGTCAAGCCCCCCGGCCGGCTGCGCGGCCTGGCCAACCTGCCGTGGCACCAGGACTGCGGCCTGGGCGGGCATCCGGTCATGTGCCCGGCCGTGAGCCTCGGCGTGCAGCTCACGGGTGCATCGCCCGAGACCGGCCAGCTCGAGGTGCTCGCCGGTTCGCACGGGCAGTCGGTCCGGCCCGACCTCGACGACGCCGCCATGGTCGGCTGGCCCCGAATGGCCGTGCGCACCGAGCCGGGCGACGTCACCGTCCACGTCCAGGACGTGGTCCACCGGTCACCGGCGCCGATGGGGACGGGCGGCCGCCGGACGCTGTACCTCTCGTACTTCCCGCCCGGGCTGGCCGACCATGTCGGGCCGGGTGAGGCCGTCAACGACCTGATCCGGGGTCGCCAGGGCGACGCCGACGCCCTCCGTACCGGCTGACGGCGGCGGCCGGCGGCCTGGCACACTGGCGCCTGGGAGGTCACGTGCACGCTGTCCTCGTCGTGCTGTCAGCCATGCTCGCCTCGGCCGTGGAGATGGTCGAGGCGCTCACCATCGTCCTCGCCGTCGGCGTGACCCGGGGGTGGCGGGCCACCCTGCTCGGCGCGGGCACCGCCCTCTGTGGCCTGGCCGCCGTGGTGGTGGTGCTCGGCCCGCTGGTGACCCGGGTCCCCATCGGCTCGCTGCGGCTCGTCGTCGGCGGCCTGCTGCTCGTCTTCGGGCTGCAGTGGCTGCGCAAGGCGATGCTGCGGGCCAGCGGGCTCAAGGCCCGCCACGACGAGGACGTCATCTTCGCCGACGAGACCGCCCAGGCACGGGCCGCCGCCGGTGCCGGCACCACCTTCGACTGGTACTCCTACACGGTCGCCGGTAAGGGCGTGGCCCTCGAGGGCCTCGAGGTCGTCTTCATCGTCCTCGCCGTGGGCGGCGCCGCCCACGATGTGGGCCTGGCCGCCGCCGGTGCCGTGGCGGCGGCGGTGGTGGTCGGGGTCGTCGGCCTGGCCGTCCATGCGCCCCTGGCGCGCGTCCCCGAGAACACCATGAAGTTCGCGGTGGGGATCATGTTGACCTCGTTCGGCACGTTCTGGGGGGCCGAGGGGGCCGGCGTCTCGTGGCCCGGCGGCGATCTCGCCCTGCCGGTGCTCGTGGTGGTGGTGGCGGCCACGTCGTTGACCATGGTGGCCGGGGTCCGCCGGGCCGTCGGTCCGGAGCCGGCCGGATGACGGGCCTGCGCCGCTTCGGCCGGTTCTGGGTGGACTTCGTGGTCGGCGACGACTGGCGCATCGCCGTCGCCGTGGTCACGGTCCTCGCCGTGACCTGGGTGGCCACCCACCACGGGCACAACGTGTGGTGGTTGTGCCCGATCGTCGTCGTGGCCGCCCTGACCGGTTCGGTGGCTGCGGTGGCCGTCCGCCGCCGGCGCTGACGTCACCGCCGGGAATATCCAACGGAACGGTTGCGTTCAGTTGGAGGTCGGAGTAACGTATCTGAACGAAACGGTTCCGTTCTGAAAGAGGGCGTGAACCGCCGGTCGAGGCCAAATCACCCCCGTTGAGCTGCCTGGACGCTGGGCACCCGCGCTGGAGAGCACGTTCCCTATGACGACCACACCTGCGACGACCACACCCGCGAGCACGGCGCCGGCCGAACCGCGGCCGCCGATCCGGCGACCGGACGCGCCCGGCCGGCGGGCGCACGGGCCGCCGCCCGCGAACAGGCCATCCTCGATGCCGCCCTCGAACTGCTGGCGGAGGTGGGCTACGACCGGCTGAGCATGGACGCCCTGGCCGAGCGGGCGAAGGCGGGCAAGGCGACCATCTACCGCCACTGGTCGGGCAAGGCCGAGGTGGTGGCGGCGGCGGTCCGCTGCCACCAGCCGGTCGATCTGGCCGCCGCCTTCGACACCGGTTCCCTTCACGGTGACCTGGTGGCCATGGTGACCCGGATGTCCGAAATGATGGCGGCCGAGGACGGCGCGCTGATCGCCGGCGTGCTCCGTGCCGCCCAGGGCGATCCGGCCCTGGCCGAGCTGCTGCGGGTGCAGGTCATCGAGGGCAAGCAGGACGGGTTCCGGCGGCTGGTCCTCCGGGCCGTCCGGCGGGGAGCTGGACAGCGCGGCCGCGGCCGACACCGTGTTCGAGGTGGCCAGGGCGATGGTGGTCTCGCGCGTCGTCGTCAACGGGGAGGCGGTCACCCCCGCATTCATCCATCACGTGGCCGACGCCGTCCTGCTGCCGCTGCTGGCAGGCGGGGCGACGCCGTCCGTCGACCGATCCGAGGAGCGACCATGACCGACGTCATCCCTGCAGAGGCCGACCTCGGCCCGGGCGACGGTGCGGCCGACGGCCCCGACCCGCGCCGGTGGCTGGCGCTCGGGATCATCGCCGTGGCCCAGCTGATGGTGGTGCTCGACGCCTCCATCGTCAACATCGCGCTGCCCTCGGCCCAGAAGGCGCTGCACATCTCGCCGAGCACCCGGCAGTGGGTCATCACCGCCTACACCCTGACCTTCGGCGGCTTCCTGCTGCTCGGCGGCCGCATCGCCGACTACACCGGTCGCAAGAAGATGTTCATCATCGGCCTGATCGGGTTCGCGTGCTCGTCCGCACTCGGAGGTGCGGCCGTGACCGGCCCGATGCTGTTCGCGTCCCGGGCCCTGCAGGGGGATTTCGCCGCCCTGCTGGCACCGGCCGCCCTGTCCCTCATCACCGTGACGTTCACCGAGGTGCACGAACGGGCCACGGCCTTCGGCGTCTACGGCGCCATCGCCGGCGGCGGTGCCGCCATCGGGCTCCTCATGGGTGGCGTGCTGACCGAGTACGCGTCGTGGCGCTGGTGCCTGCTCGTCAACGTGCCCATCGCCGTCGTCACCGCCGTGGCCGCCGCCGCCGTGGTGCGGGAGTCGAAGGCGAAGGGCAACACCAGCTACGACATCCCCGGCACGCTCACGGTCACCGCCGGCCTGGCCTCCCTCGTCTACGGATTCACCAAGGCCGAGTCGGACGGCTGGCGTTCCACGACCACGCTGTCGTTTCTGGCCATCGCCGTCGTGCTCCTCGGCGCCTTCCTGCTGATCGAGGTGCGGTCGAAGAACCCGCTGCTGCCCATGCGGGTGGTCCGTGAACGCAACCGGGGCGGCTCGTACCTGGCGTCGTTCCTCCTCGGCGCGGGCATGTTCGGCATGTTCCTCTTCCTCACCTACTACTTCCAGGGGACACTGGGCTTCTCCGCGCTGAAGTCGGGCTTCGCCTTCCTCCCGTTCTCCGTCGGCATCATCGTGGCCGCCACCGTGTCCTCGAAGGTGCTGCCCCGCCTCGGGCCGCGCCCCGTCATGACGTCGGGGTTTCTCGTGGGCACCGCCGGCATGCTGTGGCTCACCCAGATCGGGGTGGACACGAGCTACTGGACCCACGTGCTCCCGGCCGAGCTCCTCATGAGCCTGGGCCTCGGCTTCGCCTTCGTGCCCATGGGATCGACCGCGCTGCTCGGGGTGGGCAACCACGACGCCGGTGTGGCCAGCGCGCTCGTGAACACCAGCCAGCAGATCGGTGGCTCACTCGGGACGTCGCTGCTCAACACGGTGGCCGGCACGGCCACGGCCGCCTACCTCGTCGGCAAGCTCCCCACCCGCGAGAACACCTCCCAGGCCACCGTCCACGGGTTCACGGTCGGCTTCTGGATCGCCGCCGCCTGCCTGTTCGGCGCCGCCCTGTCCGCCATCTTCATCGTGAAGGCCAACCGCCGCGACATCCAGGCCATCACCGACGAGACGGCCGCGGCCGCGGCGGTGGCGTGACGGCCCCCTGACGAAGGCGGCCGGCGGGATCAGGCCTCGAGGTGATCGGCGGGAACGGTGCCGAGCCGACCGGCCTGGTAGTCCTCGAACGCCTCCCGGATCTCCGCCTCGGTGTTCATGACGAAGGGTCCGTAGGCCACCACGGGCTCGTCGATGGGCCGGCCGCCGAGGACCAGGACGTCGAGCTCGGACGACGGGCCCTGCTGCGCCGGTGACGCTTCGACGGTCACGGTGTCACCGGGCCCGAACACGGCCAGCTGACCGGTGTGGACGGGGCGGCGCTCATGACCGACGGCGCCGTCGCCGGCGAGCACGTAGAGCAGCGCGTTGTAGGTCGGGTCCCACGGGAGGACGAGCCGGGCCCCGGGGCTGAGGGTGGCGTGCAGCAACGTGATGGGCGAATGGGTGGTGCCCGGCCCGTGCCGGCTCCCGATGTCACCGGCGATGAGCCGGACGAGGGCGCCGCCGTCGGGCGAGGTGAGCAGCGTGACGTGATCGCCCCCGATGTCCTGGTAGCGGGGGTTGATCCGCTTGCTGGCCGAGGGCAGGTTCACCCAGAGCTGGATGCCGTGGAAGAGGCCGCCGCTCGTGACCAGCTCTTCGGGAGGTGCCTCGATGTGGAGGATGCCGCCGCCGGCCGTCATCCACTGGGTGTCGCCGTTGGTGATCAGCCCGCCGCCGCCGATCGAGTCCTGGTGGCGGAAGGTGCCGTCGATCATGTAGGTGACGGTCTCGAAGCCACGGTGGGGATGCCACGGGGTGCCCTTGGGCTCACCCGGCGCGTACTCCACCTCGCCCATCTGGTCCATGTGGATGAAGGGGTCGAGCTGGGTCATCGGCACCCCCGCGAACGCCCGCCGGACCGGAAACCCTTCGCCTTCGAGGCCCGCCGGTGCCGTGGTGACCGACCGCACCGGCCGGTCCAGCGCGCCGGGTGCCGGCGCCTCGACCGCCGGCAGCGCCAACCTGTCGTCGACTGTCACCGCTGGCATGCTCGGCCTCCTCCTGTCGCCCTGGTGGCGACGCCCGGGCCGGCGCGTGCCGACCGGTACATCCACAACACTAGGAAGCCCGGCGGCATTCCGCCCACGGGCCCCGCCGGCGGGGCCGGCCGGTAGTCGGGACGTGGCACGACCAGGCAGTACGCTGGGAGGCCGACGCCACGGAGGAAGACGACCAGGTGATCCGCCACAGGGGCACAGCCACCGGCCGACGAAACGGTCAGCGACAGGCAGCGCCGTCCTCTCCCGCGGAGATCGGCCTGATGCTCCGCACGGCGCGTGAAGACGCGCGGCCTCGACCTGCTCACCGTGCACGACCGCCTGGGGCGGCCGATCACGCTCCTCGAGGCGCTGGAGTCCGGCAACCTGCGCAACCTCCCCGACCAGGTGCTCGCGCTGTCCACGCTGCGACGGTACGCCGCCTTCCTCTCCCTGGACGGTGACGCCCTGGCGTTGGGCCTGATGGAGGCGTGGTCGACCCAGGAGGCCGGGACCCGCCGGCGCGGGAACGGCCGGGGGGCGACCATGCCGCCCGTGACCGGCGTGGTGACCGCCGTGTCCGCCGCGCCCGAGCACCTCCGGGCGTTCACCCAGACCGGTCCGGTGCCCGCCGTCGGTCGCTCGGCCTCCGCCGGGCCCGTGGACACCGGACCGCCCACCGGGATGCTGCAGGCGATGCGGCCGACGGACGTCAGGGTGGCCCGCCGGGCTGCCCGCAAGGCCCGCCGGCGACGCCGGGCGCCGCTGCTCCTGCGTCTGGTCACCTGGCTGACCGCCCTCCTCCTCGTGGCCGCGGTGGCCGGCGTGTGGGCGATGCGGACCCACCCCCGCCAGCTGGCCAGCTGGCACGTCCTGAGGGTGACGCTGCCCGACGGCCAGCCGCTCCCCCCGCCCCCGCCGGCGCCCACCCACCACCAGGCACCCCCGCCGGCCGCCGTGAACCTGGTCTCGTCCAACAGCGCGGCCTCCGTCTACTCGGTGGCCTCGCAGGCGTTCGCCGTCGGGGTGGCCACGTCCTCGCCCTGCTGGTTGCAGGTGACCGGGCCCGACTCCCTGACCCCCGTGTTCGACCAGACGGTCCCGCCGGGACAGACGAAGACGTTCGACGCCAACGGGGCCCTGACGGTCCAGGTGGGATCGGCCGGGGTGGTGGTGGCGGTCTCGATCAACGGCACCACCCAGCTCCTGGTCAAGCCGCCGGCGGCGCCCTTCACCTACACCTTCAATTCCACCGCCGGATCGGCCTGAGCGCCGGGCCCGTCCCGGGGCCCGCCCTCGTCACCGCCCGCCGGCAAGGCGGGGATCCATTGCGTGGCGGGTGCAAGCGTGTCGACGGAATGCGCTAACCTCCGCCCGTCCCGGCCCCTGACGCGGTTCCCGCCACCTGCGCTCGGGGCCGGGGCACCCTTCACGGCTGCCGCCCTGAACCACCCCGAAATAACACGGGAACCTGCGGTGTTGTGCCTCTCGTGACGGTTGCACCCCTGCAGCTGACCGTCGGCTCCGGCGACGGCATCCACGGAGACGGCGCCGCAGTTCGGGCACGCCGGCGGCAGGTGGTCGCCGGGGGCCTGGGCGTGGCCGGCCTGGCCGCCTACAACTGGTGGGTGCCGGTCGCCTTCCAGCCGGGCAGGCTGGGGTCGATCAACGGGTTCTTCAGTGATCTGGAGGCCACCGGCCTCCGGGACGCCACCGTGTACCAGCGCCTCGACACGGCGGCCGGCGTACTGCTGGTGGCCGCCCTGGTCGTGCGGGGCGCGGGTGCCGGCGGGGCACGGCGGAGGGAGTGGCCGTGGCTGGTGGCGTTCGCGGCGGCCGGGGGCGTCGGCGGCAGGTACGCCTACGCCTGCCCCGAAGGGGTGAGCGCCACGTGCCGCCGACTCGAGTGGCACCTGGCGCTGCCCGTCCACCACTACGTGCACATCGCCGCGGGGATCGCCGAGTTCGTCACAGCCACCGTGGCCGTGGTCCTGGCCGTCGGTCGCACTCGCGGGTCGACGGCGTGGCCGGCCCGCCTGTTCTCGACGGCGCTGCGGGTGCTGGCGGTCGGGTACCCGCTGCTCGGCGTGGCCTATCTCACCGACCGCTGCGGGGCCCTCATCGAGCCGGTGTTCTTCGTGACCTTCGACCGCGGTGCTCGCGGCCGAGCTGCTCGAGCCGGTGGGGGCGCCCGTGGAAGGCGGGCGCGGGGCGCTGCTCGGGGTCAGGCGCCGGTGCGCCGAGGGGGCCCACGCCGTGACCGACCACCTGGCGCGTCGCCGGCCGCTGGCGGTCCACGGGCACCGACCGGGGACGCATGGAACACTGGGTGCCGAGGCTCCCTGTGCCGGCAGGAGGAACGCCATATGGCCGAAGAGGTCGGACACCCGACGGCCGCCCACGGGGAAGGGCCCGCCGTCGAGGACGTCGCCGGGGCGCTGCTGAGCCTGGCCCTCGACAGCGGCAGGCTGGCCCTGCTGCGCGTCGACGCTCCCGGTCCGACGGTCTCGTTCACGGCGGCGCCGTCGGCGGCCGGCGGCCTCGGCGATCTGGTCGCCGGTGGGCCGGAACCATGGGCGGCGTGGGCCGGCCGCCTGACGACGGGGCCCGGCGTCGATCCGACCGCCCTGCTCGACCTGGTGACGACCGGGGAGCCGGCCGAGTTCCGGGGCCGGGCCGTCGATGCGAACGGCGTGGCCACCTCGGTGCTGGTCAGGATCCGGCCGGGAGGCGCCGGACCGGGCGGGCCGCTGGCCGAGGGCACGGTCAGCGACATCACCGACTTCAAACGCTCCGAGCACGAGCTGGAGCGGCGCAACCGGTTGCTGGAGGGGATCTTCTCCGCCAGCCCGGACGCCATCAGCCTGGTCGACGCCGGGGGGACCATCGTGTACATCAGCGACGCCGCCTCCGACGTGCTCGGGGCGGCACCGGCCGAGCTCATCGGCCAGCGGGTCATGGACGTCGTCATGGTCCACCCCGACGACAAGGCGACGGTGGCCGAGGGGATGGGCCAGGTACTGGACGGTTCCGTCAAACACCACCTGTCGAGGTTCAGGGTGTCGCGCCCCCGTGGCGACGGCGTCATCGAGGTGCACCGCCACGCCATCAGTGGGCGCGACGGCGGGACCAGCGGCATGGTGACCGTCCTCCGCGACGTCACCTTCGAGGTCTCCCTGGCGGCCCGGGCGTCCCGGGCCGAGGCCGCCCGGGCCGACATGCTGGCCGAGCTGGGCCGCCAGGTGCTGACTCCCTTGCAGTCGGTCCTCAGCCTGGCCGACCTGGCGGCGGTGGAGCCGGACCCGGCGGAGCTCAGGGAGGTCGCCCGACGCATGGCGCTCGCCGGCCGCCACCTGCTCGAGCTGGTCGACGAGACGGTCGAGGTGGCCGGGCTGGACATGGGCGCCCCCGGCGCAGCCATGGTGCCCGTCGACCTGGCGGCATCGGCCCGGGAGGTGGCCGACCTGCTGGCCTCCGAGGCCGCCGAGCGGACGATCTCGCTCGTCGTGGGCCCGTTCTCGACGGCGCCGGTGCTGGCCGAGCGGCGGCGCCTCCATCAGGTGCTGGTGAGCCTGGCCTCGAACGCCTTGCGGGTGCCGGCGGGCGGCCGGGAGGTCAGGCTGTCGTCGGCGTCGCACGGCGGCCGGACGGTGGTGACGGCCGCACGGTCGGCACCCGGGTCGAGTGGAGAGGCGGCCAAGCAGCTGCTCACGCCGGGGGTGCTGGCCGAAAGTGCCGCCCGCAGCCTGGAGGGCGACGGGTCCGGCCTGGTGGTCAGCCGGCAGCTGACCGAGGCCATGGGCGGGCGGTTGGGCGTGGAGGTCGGCCCGGCCGGACCGGTGTTCTGGGCGGAGCTGGTGGCGGCCGACCGGGATGATCCCGGCGACCGGTCGGACTGAGGGGCCGTCGTGACCCGGCTGGCCGAAGCCACGTCCATGACCTGCGTGCCGGCGTAGCACCGGCCCCGCGGTTCAGCCCGGCGGAGGCGCCAGGCGACCACACACGGCCTCGACGTGGGCGGCCACGGCCAGGGTGGTCCGGTCGGCGAAGCGGGGACCGATGATCTGTACCCCGCACGGCAGCCCGTCGACGAGGCCGATGGGGACGGCGGTGGCCGGCAGAAGGGCGAGCGACGCCGGCGCCGCCCACGCCGGGTGCAGCATGGCCGGCACGGCCGCACCGTCGACATCGAGGGTCCGCTCCAGGATGGGACGGAGGTCGTGGGGGAAGGCCGTCACCGGGGCGCACGGCGTCAGCACCACGTCGTGGCGGGCGAACAGCGCGTCCCACGCCCCGGCGATCCGCCAGCGGTGCTCGTCGGCGGCCAGCCAGTGTGCGTGGTCGGCCACGCCCCCCTGGGCGGCCGCCAGCACCGGGTCGGTGGTGGTCCAGTCGGTGCCGTCGGCCACGGCGTGGAACAGGGCGCGGCTCTGGTCGTCGAGGGTGGCGCTCAGGACGGCCGTTAGCAGGCGCAGGTAGGCGGCGAAGATCTCGTCCAACGGCACCGACGGCCTGGCCCCGGGATCGACGGCGGCACCGGCCGCGGCCAGATCGGCGGCCAGGCCGTCCAGCGACGCCGTCACCGCCGCGGCCGTGGGCGCGGCCGGGTCGCAGGACCACACCCCGATGCGCACGCCACCGAGGTCGGCCAGGCGGCCCGGGGCGGCCGGGAGCCGCGCCCCGGGCACACCGCCGACGTCGTCGCCGGCCAGCACGGCCAGTCCCAGTTCGAGGTCGGCCACGCTGCGACCGATGGGGCCGAACACCCCCAGGTCGAACCGGAGGCGGCTCCCGGGCGCAGGCGGGATGTGACCACGCCCCGGGACCGCCGCCCACGTCGGCTTGTGCCCGGCCACGCCGCAGTAGTGGGCCGGGGCCCGGATCGACCCGCCGATATCGCTCCCCAGCTCGAGCAGCGTCATGCCGGTGGCGACGGCCACGGCGGCCCCGCCGGAGGAACCGCCCGCCGTCCGGTCGGGGTCCCACGGATTGCGGGTGAGCCCGTAGACGTCGTTGAAGGTCTGGACGTCGCCGGCGTACTCGGGCAGGTTCGTCTTGGCGAACACGATGGCGCCGGCCGCCTTCAGGCGGGCCACGGCATCGGCGTCCCTGGTCGGGACGTGGCCGGCCAGCTCGGTGGCGCCGCTGGTGGTGGTGAGCCCCTCCGTCTCGAACGAGTCCTTCACGGTGACGGGCAGGCCGTGCAGGGGGCCCCACGATTCGTGGCGGGCGGTGGCCGCGTCGGCGGCCCGGGCGGCGGCCCGCGCCCGGACGACGTCCAGCCGCACCACGGCGTTGAGAGAGGGGTTGCGGGCCTCGATCCTCGCCAGCTGGGCGTCGAGGAGCTCCTCGCTGCCGACCTCGCCGGCGGCCAGGCGGTCGCAGGCGGTGCTGGCGTCGATGCGGTCGAGGTCCACTCTGATCGACGATAGCGGTGGCGAATCCTCCCAGGCGGGGGTGGTTGCTACCGTTGGCTCCCATGGCCGGAGAGGAATCGGGGGGCGGGACGCGGGCGCGGGCCGGAGTGACGGGTCGACGGCACCTCCCGCCCGCAGGGACCGTCGCCGTGCCCGTCCTCGGCGTCCCGTCGCCAACGAGGCCGGGCTGATGGCCCTCGGTGACGAGATGGCCCGGTCAGGCGGTGGCCGAACCGCCGCCCGCAGGACCACCGCCCGTTCCCGCCGGCGCCGCCGGGTCAAGCGCGGCGTGGTGATCGGCCTGTCGGTCGTCCTCCTGCTGGTCGTCGGGAGCGGCGCCGGCTACATCTACTACCTGACCCACGGCCTGAATCGGGTCGAGGTCCGAGGGCTGCACGGTTCGCTACGACGGGGCCGAGGCGGGCACCGGAGAACATCCTGATGGTGGGCTCGACGTCGCGCTGCGCACTGGCGCACGCAGAACCCGGCCTACGGGCTGTGCTCGCAGGGCGTGAACGGCGTGAACAGCGACGTGATCATGATCCTCCACGCCGACCCGGCCCATCACCGCCTGGCGCTGCTCTCCATCCCCCGGGACCTGTTCATCCCCAATGCCCGCAGCACGAGGGCCAACAAGGTCGACGCCGGGCTCTACGAGGGGCTGACCCAGCTGGTGGCGGCCATCGAGGAGGACTTCGGGATCCCCATCCAGCACGCCGTCTCCCTCAACTTCGACCAGTTCGCCAACATCGTCGACGCCGCTCGGGCGGATCAACATGTCGTTCCCCGATGTCCGTCTTCGACGTCGAGTCCGGGTCTGAACGTCCAGGCCGCGACCTGCGTCCACCTCGATGGCACGCAGGCGCTCGCAGGTGGTGCGGGCCCGGCACCTGCAGTACGACGGCCCGGCACGACCAGCTCGTACGCCGAGTACTGGCCCCAGGAGAACCAGAGCGACCTGGCCCGTATCCGCCGCGACCACGAGTTCCTCCGCGTCCTGGCCAGCGCCGTGGCCAAGCAGGGCCTGGGCAACCCGATCACCGATCTGCAGCCTGATCAACTCGGTGAAGGCCGACCTCACCTTCGACCAGTCCTGGTCGGTCAACGACATGGCGAACCTGGTGCTCGACTTCCACTCGGTCAACGTCAATTCGGTGCCGCAGCTCACCCTGCCGGTGGCCGTGGTGACCGATCCGGACGGCGACGACGGAGACCTGATCTACCAGGGGGAACCCTACGGACAGGCCGAGTTCCCCGCCGAGGCCCAGGATCAGGCCACCATCGACCAGGTGCTCGGGGTCGGCCCCACTATCGACACCATGACCGGCGACCCCCTGCCGGCCCCCTCGTCGGTGACGGTGTCGGTGGAGAACGGCACCGGGGCCGACGACCAGGCCACCGACACGGCCTCGGCGCTCTCCGCCCTCGGCTTCCACACGGTGGGCGTGGGCGACATCTCGCCGGTGGGCGACGTGTCCGAGACGGTCGTCTACTACGGGTCACGCGCCCGCGGCCGAGGCCGCCGCCGAAGCCGTGGCCCGCTCGATGACCGGCGCCGTGATCCTGGGCTACGACCCCTGCCTGGTGACCGACGGAGCCCAGGTCACCGTGGTCACCGGTACCCAGTTCTCCGTCAACGCGCCGCGGCCACGGTGGCGCCCCGGCACGACGGCGACCACGGCTGCGTCCTCGGCGACGCCGGCGGCCGCGGGCACGGGATCGTCCCCGGCGTCCTCGGGTGCGTTCGCACCGCCGTCGCCGACGACCGAGGCCCTGCAGCCGTGGGATCCCCGGGCGTGCGCACCGGGCGCGACCGCGACCCCGGTCGTGCTCAACCCCGTCTAGGCACGGCGGCATCGACCGCTTCGTGGCCGGCCTTCGTCCGGCACCCGGGTCGCGGGTCCGGATAGCGGACCTGCGTCAGCCTTGACATCGAATGTGTACCGCCCCGAGAATGCGGAAACCTCTCCGCACGGAGGGGCACATGGTGGCTGGGGGTGGGATCGAGGGGGCCTGCCGGCCGTAGTCGGCAACCCGGAGGGAGAACCCCGTGCACCAGCCGCTGGAGGGTCCGAGCGCGACTCGCGCCACGGGCCCCAGGAGTCGACGGTCGACAGGATCAGCGGGCGGGCGACTCTGGAGGTCGGGCCTGAGGAGTGGACTGGTCGCCGGAGTGGTGGTCGGCGTCGCCGCCATGATCGTGTCGGCGATCCCTCCGGTGGCGGCCGCCGTGTCGACGCCGCAGACCGATCCCTTCTACGGCTACACGGGGATCACGCCTCTGTCGGGCGTTGCACCCGGCAGGGTGCTCAAGACCCGCACCGCTCGAGTACCACGTGCTCGGCATCTCGCTCCCGGTGAAGGTCGTCCAGCTGCTCTACCGATCGACCGGAGTGACGGGACAACCGACGGTCAACGTCACCTCGGTCCTCGAGCCGCTCGATCCGGCGGGGTGCACCGTGGGTCATCTCCTACCAGTCGTTCTACGACTCGCTCAGTCCCGACGACGAGCCCTCCTATGCCATCTCCGGCGGTGTGACACTCGGCGGCCTGATCCCGAACGTCGAATCGGTCCTCATCAGCGCCGGCGTCCTCTCCGGTTACACGATCGTCGTCCCCGACACCGAAGGCGAGGCAGCCGACTTCGCGGCAGGTCCCGAGTACGGCTACAACACCCTCGACTCCCTGCGGGCGGCACTCGGCTCGCACATGACCCACCTGGCGGGCACGCGAAAGATCGGCATGCTCGGCTACTCGGGCGGGGCCATCGCCACCGAATGGGCATCCGAGCTCGCGCGCCACCTATGCACCGGAGATCGACAGGCTGCTCGTCGGCGCCGCCTACGGCGGCGTCCTCGTCGACCCGGCGCACAATCTGAGCTACATCAGCGGCAGCTCGCTCTGGGCGGGCGTCCTGCCGATGGCCCTCATCGGCATCGCCAGGGCGTTCGACGTCGACCTGATGCAGTACATGAGCCCGTACGGCCTCCAGTTGTTCGACGGGCTGCAGAGTGCGTCCATCGTCCAGGGGCTCTTCGGCGGCTATGGCGGGCTGACGTTCTCGCAGCTCGCACTTCCCCAGTACGAGGTCCCCGAGAGCGTCCCGGTGTTCGATCAGGTCGCCAACCAACTCATCATGGGAAGCGGGGGTACCCCGACGACGCCGCTCATGATCGACCAGGGGGCGAACGGCACCCTCGACGGGACCGCCAACGACCAGCCGGGCATCGGCCCGGGTGACGGCGTGATGATCGCCGGCGACGTTCGCACCCTGGCTCGCGAGTACTGCGCACGGGGTGTCCCGGTGCAGTACAACGAGTACGACGACCTGGACCATGTCCTGACGGCGCTGGTGTGGATCTTCGATGCCTACTCGTGGATGTCCGCCCGCTTCACCGGTCAGTCGGCACCCTCGGACTGCGCCGACATCGCACCGGGCAACTCCCTCGCCCCCGTGTCGGGATCGGGGTGACGGACGCCGGGCGGCCCCCGGAGAGCGGACGCGCTTGTCCACCTCCGTGGACGAGCGGCTCCGGATCCTGTGCGATCGGCTTGAGATCGACGACCTGCTGACCCGCTACGCCACCGCCATCGACGGCCGCGACTGGGCCGGCCTCGACTCGGTCTTCACGGGGATGCCCACCTCGACTACCGCTCGGCCGGTGGCATCCGCGGCTCGTTCGCCGAGGTCCGGCAGTGGCTGTCCGAGGTGGTGCCCACCTTCACCTGGACCCAGCATCTCGTGGTCAACCGGGCCGTCGTCGTCGACGACGCCGGTCGGACGGCGCGGGCGTCCTCCATCTTCCACAATCCGAACCAGCTCGTGATCGACGGCGAGCCGTGGCTCTTCACCGTGGGTGGTCGCTACCATGACCGGCTGGCGCGGACGGCCGCCGGCTGGCGGATCACGTCGCGGGTGGAGGAGACGCAGTGGTGGGACCACCCGATCCGGGGCTGCCGGCGACGCCGTACCCGCTGCCCGACGACGCCGCCCGCTGATCAGCCGGCCGCGCCGACCCGATCCTCGGCGGCCGCCGTGACACCGAGACCGGCGTTGCGGCCGGAGTAGACGCAGTCCGCCAGGGACAGCCCGCTCACGTAGGAGCGCGGGCCGACACCGGCGGCGCAGCGGCCCACGGCGTAGAGCCCGGGGATGACGGTGCCGTCGGCTCGCCGCACGCGCTGCCCGGCGTCGACGTCCAGCCCGCCCAGGGTGATGCACGGGGCGGGGAACAGCAGGCTGTCGAGGTGGCACGGCACGGCCGCGAACGGTGGGACCTCCACCGTGCCGACCAGACCGGCCGGCTTGCCCATGGCGTCGGGGCGGCCGTGGCGGACGTCCTCGTTGTAGGCGTCGACGGTCGCCCGCAGCCCGGCCGGGTCGATGCCGCACCGGGCGGCCAGGCCGTCGAGGTCGGGCGCCGTCCGGCGGTTGAGGTACAGGTTGATCGATCCGAACAGCCGGGGGAACACCACGTGGTTGGCGCGGCCCGACAACAGCTGGCCGAGGGGGCGGGTGCGCAGCCGGGTGGCGCTGCGGATCTGGTCGCGGACCTGGCGCCGGGTGGAGGCGTCGACGACGAGCCAGGCCCGGCCGCCGTGTTCGGCGATGCGGGCCGACAGCGTCGCCGCGTACAGGCTCTCGTCGCAGATGCGCGTCCCGTGCTCGTCGACCAGCACGCCCTGGCAGAAGGCGGTCGGTGGCGCGATGAAGCGGGACGCGCCGCAGTGGTCCATCATCCGGGTGCCGGCCCCGACGGCCTCGGCCAGCAGGATGCCCGAGCCGTCGTCCCCCGGGGTCCCGAGCGGCATGGTGCCCGCAAAGGCCGGGGCGCGGTCGGCCAGCAGCGTGTGGTTGTAGGAGAAGCCGCCGGTGGCCAGCACCACACCGTCGCGGGCCCGTATGCGGACCCGGCGGCCGCGACCGTCCTCGAAGCGTTCCACGGCGTCGGCCAGCCGGCGGGGGACCCGCCGCATCCCCGCCCCGGCCACGTCGAGCAGCCGGTAGCCGAGCGTGTGGACGGCCCTGGTGTATGGGTCGCCCGGCAGCACGACGGCATCGACGCCCGCGACCCGGCCGGTGCGGTCCCGGACCAGCCCGACCAGGCGTGCCCGGGTTCGGACGTCGACCCCGGCCGACGCGGCCGCCCGGTGGAGGGCCTCCACCAGGTCGTGGCCGGACATGCCGGCACCGGCGACGCGGTGGCCGCGGGCGACCGTGGGGACCGTCGAGTCGAAGTGCTTCTCGTTGCCCGAGAAGTAGAGTCCGGTGCCGTCGTCGACGGGCACCACGGCCTTGGCATCGTCGAA
>CAWIPW010000015.1:0-5633 GCA_963838005.1 uncultured Actinomycetota bacterium | reverse complement strand
ACTCGTAGGTTCGTCGGACGGTCCCCTTGGGGTCGGCGACGAGGTCGCGGTGGTGGACATCGAGGAACCGGGACTCGCCGATGCGCCCGCGTTGCTCAATGGCTTGTTCCATACCTTCTCGCAGGTGTTCGGAGATCTCCCGGCCCAGCGCCTGCAGGTCGCGCTCGCCGTCGGGCGCGGGCAGGATTGTCGAGACGAGGCTCGTGTACGACGGCACGACCTTGGCCGGGTCCCGGTGGGTCATGACGAAGCGGATATCGGGGTAGGCCGACACGAGCGCTTCGAGGTGGAACTTGTGGTGCGGTGCCTTGAAGAGCCACAGGTCCGGTGGCCGTCGAGACCCGAGGAGCTTCACCACGCGACGGTGGTAGAGGTAGGTCTGCGTGAGATCGGCTCCCCTCCACCAGGTGCGGTAGCCGGGCACCGGGAGCGTCATCTGCTGGCCGTGGAAGGCCATCCCGAGGACCTCGGTGTCCTCCATGGTGGCGTCGATCTCGAAGATGTGCATGGCCTTGTGCTCGGCGGACAGGTTCTCCCGCCCCTTGGCGAACGCCAGGCGACGCGGGTCGTCCGCCTCGCCTGCGGGTGTCGGGGGTGGGCATGGCTTGGCCTGTTCCCACCCCCGCAGGCAGCGGAACTGGGGGTCGAGCGAGAGCATGTCGGCGAGGGCGGTGGTGCCCGTCCGGGGCAGGCCGTTGATGTCGACCGGCCCGCGCACCGGGACTTCTTCGACGTCTGGGTGCGCGCCGTACCACGCCTCGACCTCGAGTCGGTTGACCAGGCGACGGCGGAGGTCGCCCACCACGGCGGCATCGGTGCCCGGGCTCAGGTCGCCGTCCCGTTCGAGGCTGTCCAGCAGCACCGTGAGCCCTTCGCGGAAGTCGCCGGGGCCGAAGTCCGACAGGGCGGCGTGCGCCGCAGCCTCGTCGAGCAACCGATCGGCGGAGGGGTAGCGCCCCACGTCAGCCCGCCTTCACGCGGTCGGGGAAGTAGTGGGCGGCCATGTCGCGGAAGCCGTCCCGCCAGTCGACCCGGCAGGGCCCGGTGATCGAGGACCGTTTGGTGTGGTCGCCGACCGACCCGATCGACGCGGCCGGCACGACCTCGGTCACCACGTGCGCGTCGATCCCGAGCAGTTCGCCGAAGTAACTGGACCACTGCTGCACGGTCACCGGCTGGTCGCCGGCCCAGTTGACGATGGTCGCCGGGACGCTGGCCACGTCGAGGAGCGGCTCGACCTGCGCGTTGATGTCGTCGTAGTGGATCGGGCTGTAGGGCAGCGGGTCCCAGCGGGCCACGACGGGCTGCCCGTTGGCGATGTTGTTGAGATGCCACAGCGGCAGCCCGCCGCGATCGCCGTAGGCGCTGCCCATCCGGGCGATCGTGATCGGGAGATCGAATGCCCGGGCGCAGTAGCGAGCCACCGCCTCCTCGGCGATCTTGCCGATGGAGTAGGGCTGGGGTTGGGGCAGTCCGGCGTCGCCGAGCGGGTCGTCCTCCCGGAACGGGTGCCACGGGTCGGGGTGCGGCTTGTAGACGGTCACCGTCGACATGACCAGGGCCGCCGTGGCCTTTCGGCAGTGCGCCAGCAGGAGGCCCGTGCCCTCGCCGTTCACCCGCAGCGCCCGGTCGTAGTCGTTGCCGAAGTCGGCGGCGATGTGCAACAGGTAGGTGAAGTCGGTGGGCAGATCGCCGAACTCACCGTCGCCGAAGTCGAGGGCGCGCGTGGTCACGCCCAACGCCTCGACCTCGGCGCGACTCGCCGGATCGGTGAACCGGGAGATTCCCCATACCTCGTTGGCGCCGGCGAGTGTCCGGGCGAGCCCGAAGGCGATGCGCCCGTTCGGCCCCGTGATCAGGATCTTCTGACCGCTCAGCATCGCCCGAACCAAAAAAATCTTTGATCCAACATCGACATCTGGCGGACATTAGCATTGCCCCCGTGACCGAGGACCCCCTACTCGAGCCGGCGATCCTCGCCTCGCTGGACGGCCTCCTCCGGGTACTGGACCTGCAACGGATCGGAGAGGACCGGTTCGTAGCCCCCTCCGAGCCTGCCGGCGTGTCGGCCCACGTCTACGGGGGTCAGTTCCTGGCCCAGGCGCTGGTGGCCGCCGCCGCCACGGTGACCGGGAAGGCGCCCCGTGCCCTGCACGCCGCCTTCGTCAAGGCCGGGACTCCGGGCCGTCCCCTGGAGCTGGCCGTCGATCGGGTGCGCGACGGCCGTTCCGTCTCGACACGACAGGTCACCGTGCTCGAGGAGGACCGCCCGCTGCTCGTCGCCCTCGTCTCGTTTCACGACAACGGCACCGAGCCCGACGTCGCCGGCCCCGCTCCCGGCGTGGCGCCGCCGGACGACGTCCCCCTGCTCCAGCACTGGGCGGGAGAGATGGTTCCCGAACAGCGCCCCTATGGCCGCCACTGGATCGACCGGCCACCGCCGATCGAGTTCCGCATCGGTGAGGCGCCGGCCTTTCTCGGCGGGCGCTCGGCGAGCAGCGCACGGTCCCACTGGATGCGGCTTCCACGCAGTGTCGGAGACGACCCGCCGCTCCACACCGCGCTCCTCGCGTACGCCAGCGACTTCTTCCTCATGGACATGATCTTCCGGTCCCATCCGGCAGGAGCGGGCCCGGGGAGGTCGAACGGCCTCAGCCTCGATCACGCCATCTGGTTCCATCGACCGGTAAGGTTCGACCAGTGGCACCTTTACACGCAGGAAGCGCTCGCCATCATCGGTGACCGTGGCCTCGCCCGGGGCGCGATTCACGACGCCGACGGTCGTCTCGCCGCCACCGTGATGCAGGAGATCCTCGTCCGTCCCGTCCCGGCGCCGTGATGGACCATCCGCTCTTCGAACAGCCGTGGCCGGAGGGTGAGTACCGGTTCTTCCAGCTGGGGTTCGTGGTGGACGACGTGCTCACCGCGGCGGCGCGCTGGGCCCGCGTCTTTGGTGTCGGGCCCTTCCACGTCGTTCCCGTCTTCGATCAGCACCTCATCTACCGTGGCGAGGAGACCACGGTGAGGGGTCAGGTCGCGGTGGCGCAGGCCGGTCCGGTGCAGATCGAGCTGATCCAGCAGCTCTGCGACCGTCCCAGCATCTTCCGTGATTGGAGTCGCGACGGGACGTCCGCCTTCCATCAGCTCGCCACGGTAACCCCCGACTACGACGGGAAAAAGGCGTACTACCAGCAGTTGGGTTATGACCTCGCCGCGGAGAACATGGCCCGCAAGCTGCGCGTCGCCTACTTCGACACCGTCGCGGATTTCGGTTTTTATACCGAGGTGATCGAGCAGACGCCCGGGTTCCTCGCCAACCTGCACAAGATGGCGAAGGCGAGCGAAGCATGGGACGGCACCGACCCCGTCCGGCTGCTCACCGCGGAGGGCCGTGTGCCGTAAGGGGGCCGGGGCGACCTCCATTCTCGAAAAGGTTCAGCTAAGTTCCTCGTCCAAGCCCTCCGCCGTCCGAACACGTCGGCCCAGCCCGCCCGGGCACCGCGAGGTCTACCCATTTCAGAAAGACGAGTGCGTGTGAGAAAGCTGACCCTGAAGCTGGCCGCGGCAAGCATTGGCGCAACCGTCGTCGCCCTCGTTGGTCCCGTCGCCGTGGTGTCCGCCGGAGCCGCCACGTCGACGTCCAAGCCGTCGACCAGCGTGCTGCTTCCCGAATCGGCCGCGAAGGGGGCAGGCTTTCCCAAGGTCGTCAACGCACCCTCCGCCTCCACGGACACCGGCATCAGCGGGTGCCCCGATGGCGCTCAGGAGGAGTTCGCCAGCGCGTCGGGAAAGATCGGGTTGGTGTCCGAGGTGCTCTACTGCGAATCAACGGCAGATGCCGCCGCGCTCTTGAAGAGTTTCGCGTCCAACGGCAAGACCCAAGCGGGTCTCAGTCCTCCGAAGGATCTCGGATCGACGGCCGTCGAGCGACTCGGATCGGACTCGAGCTACATCATCGCCTGGCGGCGCGGCGCCGGATTCGAACTGACCGGCATCTCCACTGATCTGCCCTCGAGCTCCACGACCAGTACGACCACGGGGAGCCAGGTTCCACTCAGCGCCGCCGACAAGCAGGTGCTGGCGAACGCAGCCACACAGCAGAGCGCGAGATTCACCAGCGTCACCGTTTCCCCGGGGACCGGCGGATCGGCGGCGGACGCGAAGGCGCAGGCCGCCGCCAACGCAACGTCGGTGGCGGCGGGTTGCCCGAAGAATCCGGCCACTCCTCTGAAGAAGACGAAGTGGAGCAGCGCACCGGCCATGACCATCGATCCCGCCAAGACCTACACCGCCACCGTGAAGACCGACCTGGGCACCTTCGCGATTGCGCTCGACGCGAAGGATGCCCCCAAAACCGTTAACAACTTCGTCTTCCTGGCTCAGCACGGGTTCTACGACTGCGTGACCTTTCATCGGGTCATCCCGTCATTCGTGGATCAGACGGGGGACCCGACGGGGACGGGGAGCGGCGGACCGGGGTACACCATCCCCGACGAGCTACCCGCCAAGGCCTCGAACGCTGCCGACCAGTATCCGCTCGGATCCGTGGTCATGGCCAACACCGGCCAACCGAATACCGGTGGGAGCCAGTGGTTCATCGTCGCCGGTACGGAGGGCGAATCGCTCTCGAACACGTACTCCCTCTTCGGCCAGGTCACCTCTGGGATGGACGTTGTCGAAAAGATCAATGCGCAAGGGAGCTCTTCAGGCAGCCCCCCCGACGTCATCCACCGGATGCTGAAGGTCACCGTCACCTCGTCGTCGTAACCAGCGTGCCCGGTCCACGTTCGTCCGCGGTTCAGACTCCCGGCAGTCCGAGGGAGCGTGCACGGGCGATCGCCTCGGATCGGGACGACGCGTTGAGCTTCATGTAGATGCCCTTAATGTGTGTCTTCACCGTGTTGACGGACACGAAGCACTCGGCGGCGATCTCGCTGTAGTTGAGATGGGAGGGCAGGAATCGAAGCACCTGTATCTCCCGCGAGGTGAGCCGCAGCGGCGACCGGGAGAAGTCGGTGACCGTCCTGGTAGTGCGGCCGAGCGCCATCGCCAAGGCGTCGCCGCCTTCTGTCTTGAGAAGTTCTGCCTCGACGCGTGCCGCTCGGGAGATTGCCCGTCCCTCGTCCAGAAAGATCCGGACGAGGCCATCTGGTGCGGCCAGGGCCGTGGCGCGTTGTAGCCCCTCACGCTCGTCGCCACCTTTGGCCACTACCGCCTTCGCCATCAAGAGTGAAGCCTCAATGGTGTCTCTGGGGCACGTGAACCGGCCAGATCGGACGCGCGCCTGCGCCAGGGCAGGCCGGTCGGTCCTGAGCTCGAGCCGGGCACTGAGCAGAGTGTGAGAGGGAGTGCCGACGCGCAGCCTCCGGATCAGCTGCTCTGCCCGGACGGGATCGCCCGCCGCCAGGAGCACGCGAGCTTCGGCGGCCCGCAGGAGGAGGTGAAGCGAGGACGCGGGTCCGGTCTCCATGAACTTGCCTGCCTCGCGGAGCACCCGGAACGCGGACTCGAGGTCCCGCTGCGCCGTCGCCAATCGCACCCTGGTGAGATCGACAAGTACCCGGTAGGGGCGCAAGTGGGGCTTGCGAGCTATCAGGCTGCCGAGGACTTCGAGCTCCCCGGCGGCCGGGTGG
>CAWIPW010000014.1:0-135032 GCA_963838005.1 uncultured Actinomycetota bacterium | reverse complement strand
GGGAGGCGCTGGACGCCAGCGACGACCGTGAGGCTGCGCTTGCCCGCTTCGCGCAGACGGTGACACCGGCCGAGGCCGCCACTCTCCGACACGTGCTCGACGGGAAGGACTGATTCGGGCCCTTCCGTACAGGAACGCCGCGCTCGAGACCTCCGTTCCGCCGTCGCCGATCGCGCTCCCGGCCACGGGATCCTTGTACGTCAGGTCACGTCCAGCAGATGACCTTCACACCACGCCGACCGGTACAGGCATCGCGTCGTCGTGATCCACTGCCTGCACGGGACACAGGCAAGACACGGAATGATGGACAATAAGGGTAAATGGCGGACATTGGCGGACAGATCTGACTTTATTATCCTCCCTGTTCATCGGCTACAAGTGCAGTGTTATATGTAGACACGCGACAGCACCTTCGCTCGTTCGATTCCCGCCACCTCCAAGAGTGCTCAGGGTCCGCCGTGAGCGCTGCTGGAGGTGCGCCTGTCCCACTCGCTTCGTAGCGGTCGAGATGCCCGGGAGTCGGGGGGTATGTCGGCGCCGTCCGACAGTTCGCCGGCCACACACGGAACACGTCGCCGTGTCACGGCGGGGGAACGGGGGCCGTGCGGACCCGGTTCATGATGCACACCGTGGAACCGGAACCTGCCTGACATTTCTCGGACGCGGCCCCGGTTCCTGGGCGACACCTGCCCCGGTACCTGCCTTACACTTCGATCCACCACTTGGCCGGCGCCGCCTCCTTCGCTGTGGGTGTTCACGTCCACAGGTCCGGAAGAGGCCCGCGCATGTTGGTCTAGTTGAGGCTGGTGGAAGAGCGCTATCAGGCGGGGCACGAGGTTCTCGAAGGTGCCTCGGTCACCGATCTGGCCCGACGATACGTCGATCGGTGGCGGCGGTAGCGTGTGAGTTGTGGCTGATCGTGGCGAAGACGACGGCGATGGCGGAGGTGGCGTGGACGCCGCAGACGGTGGGGACGGCACTGGCGGCGGAGACGCCAGTGAGCCCGGACAGACGGCGGGACCAGCGAGAGCGAAGCTGCTCGTGGCTTGCGGCCTGGTTCTCGCCGCTGCCGTGATCGCCGCCGTCCTCGTCTCGGCCGGGGCGAACCATCGGGCCACGTCGACGACGTCCACTACGGTCGCCAGGAAACTGGCCGTAGCGGTGGTGCCGTCCACAATCGCTCGGCCGTCCCAGACGGTGACCCCTGTCGATCCCTCGACCACGCCGCCGACCACGCCGCCAGTGACGACGCCTTCGGTGACCACCACCACGCTCGCGCCAACCGTGACCGGCACGGTCACGGATCAGAACGGGAACCCCATCGCCGGCGCGTCCGTCATCGGTCTCGCGAATTTGGCCGTCGCCACGACGGACGCGTCCGGAAACTACTCGATGCCGTGCACGAATCAAGCCCTGGTCGCATCGAGCTGGCTGCTGCCCATGGATGCCCCCCATCCGGGTCCAAGCGGCGGTTACGCCTACGGCACGGACACCACCCTGTACGCCAGTGCGTTCCCGTCGACACCCGGGACGGCCTACGTGTTCTCTGGCGGTACGACCGACATTTCCCAGGCAGTTCCGCTGGCATGCGACGGCCTGCCGGTGAACTTCACTCTCCCGTTCGGTGCCACCGTCGATCTCTTCTTCGTAGACCCGTCGGGCGCGCCGTACCCGGTCTCCATGAAAGGCACTGGTACACCTGTCGCCGACATCTACATCCCCGGTCTCGATACCCGGGCCGCCATCGAGACCCCTCCGTCCACGGGCAGTACGAACGAGGAGATTCTCAACCGACTCGGCACAGGTGACCTCGGGATCGACGAGACGCTCGACTACCTGAGCTGCACGGCACCGGGCGTCCCGCCGCCGGCCGAGCCCGGGAACAACCTCATTCCGGTTGTCGCCGGCCAGACCGTGACCGTGACGTGCACCGTCGACCCGGTCTGACGCACGAGGCCCCGTTCCTGCGCATGGCCGGCCCCAGTACGCGGCTACCGCGAACCGTGGCCTTGACACAATGGATCCGCCACAGGGAGGCGGAATGCGGCGGTCCAGCGCATCCGCTTCCGTAAGACCGATCAGCTACCTTCCTCCAAAGGCAAGCTCGCCTGCTCTCGGATGGCCCACCGCAGCTGAGCCCCTTGCCGGCTGAATTTGCGTTTGCTCGATCATGGTCAACGGTCAAGTGCTGAGGAGGGAACGACGTGGGTGGAGTTCTGGAGGCTGACTATCTCGTCGTCGGCGCAGGTGCGTCCGGTATGGCATTCGCTGATTCTCTGATCACGTCATCCGATGCCGAGGTGGTGATCGTTGATCGTCGTCACGGTCCCGGGGGCCACTGGAACGACACCTATCCGTTCATACGATTGCACCAGCCTTCAGCGTATTACGGCGTCAACTCGATGCCTCTCGGGGCCGACTCGATCGACGCCCGGGGTGTCAACGCGGGGATGTATGAACGTGCGTCCGGGAACGAGCTCTCCGCGTATTACGAGCGCGTCATGAACGACCAGCTACTTGCTTCCGGCCGAGTCCGCTTTTTCCCGCAATGCGACTATGTGGGAGGCGGCGAATTCGTTTCACTTCTGACCGGTGATCGCCATGAGGTTCTGGTCCGCAAGGCCGTCGTCGACGCGACCTACCTCGAACCCAGCATCCCTGCTACGTCCAAGCCCCCGTTTGACGTCGCCGACGGAGTGCACTGCGTACCGGTGAACGAGCTTGCCCGCGTGCCGGAGCCGCCGGACGGGTACGTGATCATCGGCGCTGGCAAGACCGGCTCCGATGCAGTCCTTTACCTGCTGGAGAACGGCGTTCCGCCAGCGCTCATCCGATGGATCAAGCCGCGCGAGGCGTGGTACCTGAACCGCGCGTTTACTCAAGGCGGCGAGTTGCTCGGCACACTGTTCGATGGACTGGCCCAACAGCTCGAGGTGTGCGCTGAAGCCGATTCCGCGACATCCCTTTTCGACCGGCTCGGTCAGGCGCACCAGATGCTGCGAGTTGACGAAAGCGTAGCTGCGACGATGTTCCGCGGCCCGACCGTCAGCACAGCCGAAATCGAACTCCTGCGACAGATCGACGGAGCGGTCCGCCTGGGAAGGGTGCGCCGAATCGAAGCCGGCGAAATCCAGCTCGATGAGGGCACCGTCCCCACAACCTCAGGCACACTGCACGTGCATGCAGCCGCTGGTGGCCTCAACTCCGCGCCCGAGATACCCATCTTTGCCCCCGGAGAAATACGGCTGCAGTCCATGCGCATCGGTCTGGCATCCTTCAACTCCTCGCTCATCGCCTATGTCGAGGCGACCCGGCCCGACATCGCGAGCAAGAACCGCCTGTGCCCGCCCAGCCGTCAACCCGACACCCCCGCCGATTGGATCCGCGGCACTCTGATTTCCCTACAGGCCGACTACATGTGGGCTCAAGAAGACGACATCTCGGCGTGGATGGGACACGCCAGAGTCAATATCACCTGCGGGCTCAAAGCGCAGCTGTCCCGCCCCGACGTCGCGACCAACTTGACGCGCTACCTCGGAAGCCTCGACCCTGCCATCGCAAATCTCCGCCGACTTGTCCCGGATCTTTGATCCGGAGTGCCGGCTCCCGCCCCCACGGCGGGCGTGCCTTCAGAACATGGTGTTGTCGTTGGCGGACTCCGTAGGTACGACCTGGAGCACGTCCCAGTGTTCGACGATTCTGCCGTCGTCGAGACGGAAGATGTCCATGCCGGCGTAGTCGTGGTCACCGGGCCAGGTCTGGCGACAGTGGAGGATCACGAAGTCACCGTCGGCGAACGAACGGACGACCTCCACGTGCTTTCCGGGGTAGTCGGCCGCCATGCGCTCGAAGTAGTCGATGAACGCCTGTTTGCCGTCACCGACCTCAGGGTTGTGCTGGATGTAGACGTCGCCGGCGAAGCGCTCGATGGCCTCCGCGGGGCGGCACTGGTTGAACATGAGGTCGTAGAACTCGATGACCCGCTCCCGGTTGCCTGCTCCCATGTTGTCGTCGGTCATGGTGCGCGGCTCCTTCCGTCGGGATCAGACACTTCCGACCCCGGACGCCTGCGCCCAGCCCGCACGCTGCCGACCAGGTACCCCACGTCGCACCATTGTCGCCCGACCCCCCACCGGAGTCCATCGGAGCCGCCTCCGGCGGCCACATCGCCGTTCGCTCGGTTCGCAACCGATGGCCGGAACCGATGGTGGCCTCGGCCACCCGTGTCGTCGTGAACGAGGAGCGATTGCTACGGGCCGCGCCGGGCGTCCGCGGCCATCCGGCGGACGACGGTACCGGCGGGCTCGGCCGTCACCTGCCGCCAGCCGGTGCCGGCCCAGAGATTGGGCACGCTGGAGTCGCCGGCCCGGGTGGCGGCGGCCCGCAACGGGCGGGTCAGGTGGTGAACCTCCGGAAATGCCCGCGGGGCCTGGCCGTCGTGCTCCAGGGCGAAGCGGTTCGCCAGCCCTCGGGCGTGGCGCCCGCTGTAGGCGCGGGTGAGGACCGTGTCGGGGTAGATGGTATCGACGAGTGCCCGCCGGTACGGAGCCGACGTGCCCGCCTCCGGGGTACAGAGGAACACCGTGCCCGACTGGACGGCGACGGCGCCGGCGGCCAACACGGCTGCGGCGTCGCCTCCGGTCATGATGCCCCCGCTTCCGATCACCGGCACCCGGGTCGTCTCGTGGAGCTCGGCGAGGAGGGACAGCAGCGGGACGTGATTCGGGGCGAGGTCATCGAAGGTGCCCTGATGGCCGCCGGCCTCGGTCCCTTGCGCGATGAGCACATCCGCACCTGCGTCTTCGGCCATCCCGGCCTCCGGTCCCGACGTCACGGTCACGGCGACGAGCACGTCCGCCCGGTGCAGCTGGTCGACCGACGACGACGTCGGGCAGCCGAACGTGAAGCTGGCCAGGTGGACGCCGTTCGAGGCGACGACCTCCAGCTTGGCCGCATAGTCGTCGTCCTCCCATCGACCCTCCCCCAGTGCCACACCCAGTCGCTCCACCTCCGGTTGCAGAACCGACGCGTAGGCGGCGACCTCGGCCGGATCGGCCGGCGTGGACGGCACGAACAGGTTCACGCCGAACGGCGCCCCCGTCAGCATTCGGGTGCGGGCGATGGTGTCGTGGAGGCCGGCGGACGGCAGGTAGCCGGCCGCCAGGAAGCCGTAGCCGCCGGCGCCGGAGACGGCCGCCGTCAACTCCGGCGTCGAGGGCCCGCCCGCCATCGGCGCCTGGACGATGGGCAGCTCGCTCGGCAGGTGCTCATGGCTGCTTCCGCCGCTGCGTCGCATGCAGCCTCCCCCGGGGGCGTGGTTCGGGTTGACATTGGCCGTCTCGTGTTTAGTGTGGCAGCAGTGACCTGCCGCCCGGGCATTCGGCCCCGGGCGCACGGACTCGGGCGGCGCCGGGCGCGACAGCGACCCCGGGGCCGATTCCGGTGACCCGGGTCGGGCGTTCGGCATCACCTGGGAGGAGCGGCGATCGTGGAGATGAGGCTTGAAGTGGTCGTGGTGCCGGTGTCCGACGTGGACAAGGCCAAGGGCTTCTACCAGGGCCTGGGCTGGCGGTTGGATGCCGACGTCGTCGGTGACGACGACTTCCGGGTCGTGCAGCTGACGCCTCCGGGCTCGGCGTGCTCCATCATCTTCGGCAACGGGGTCACGTCGGCCGCGCCCGGCTCGGCTGACGGTCTGCAGCTCGTCGTCTCCGACATCGAGGCGGCCCGGGCCGAGCTGGCGGGACACGGCGTGGAGGTGAGCGAGGTGTTCCATGACACCGGCGGCGTGTTCCACCACGCCGGGAGCGTGGCCCGGGCACCGGGACCGGCCCCCGACCGCAAGAGCTACGGCTCGTACCTTTCGTTTCGCGACGTGGACGGTAACGGTTGGTTCGTCCAGGAGATCACAACGAGGCTTCCGGGCCGCTGACCGACGCTGCAGAATGCCGATTGTCCTCCGGCCGCCGGGCCGGCAGTGCCTGAACAGGCGGAGGTTGCCCATGCCAGCCACCTATGAGTCCCCGACCGAGCTCGCCGCCGCCCTGCGCCGCGCCGAGGCGGCCCACGGCCGCCACGAGGAGGAGCTCGGGCACGCCGACCCGGACTGGCCGGGCTGGTACGCGCAGTTCATGGTCCGGGAGCAGGCGGCCGGCCCCGGTACCGGCTCATGACCGCCTACGACGTCATCGTCGTGGGCGGCGGCTCACCCGGCGAGCACTGTGCGGGCGAACTGGTCGACGGTGGCCTCCGCGTCGCCCTGGTCGAACGCGAGCTGGTCGGCGGCGAATGTTCCTACTGGGCGTGCGTCCCGTCCAAGACGCTGCTGCGCCCCGGCGAGGCCGTCCACGGCGCCCGCCAGGCTGCGGGCAGCGCCCAGGTCGACGTCGAAGCCGCCTTGGCCTGGCGCGACTACATGGTCTCGGGGTACTCCGACGCCGGGCAGCAGAAGTGGCTGGCCGGCAAGGGGATCGAGCTGCTCCGGGGCACCGGGCGGCTCGCCGGGGCCGGCGCGGTCGAGGTCGACGGCGTCCGCCACACCGCCCCACACATCGTGCTGGCGAACGGTTCCGATCCGGCCATCCCGCCCGTCCCGGGGTTGGCCGAGCTGGACGGTGTCTGGACGAACCGCGAGGCGACCGGGATGAAGGCCGTCCCCCGGCGACTCCTCATTCTCGGCGGTGGGGCGGTGGGCGTCGAGATGGCGCAGGCCATGCGTCGGCTAGGGGCCGAGGTGGCTCTGGCCGAGGGGGCCGAACGTGTGCTCTCCCGCGAACCCGCTCCGCTCGGCGATGCGCTGGGCGAGGTCCTCCTCCGCGACGGTGTCGAGCTGGCCCTCGGAGCCCGGGTGACCGCCGCCCGGCGAGACGGCGAGGAGTTCGTCCTGGAGCTCGACAACGGGGACCGCCAGCTGCGTGGCGACCGCCTGCTGGTGGCGACCGGGCGACGTCCGCGTGTGGACGGGATCGGCCTGGACACCGTCGGCATCGAGGCCGACCGCAAGGGCGTGCCGGTCGACGACCACCTGCGGGCCGGGGAGGGTCTCTGGGCGATCGGCGACGTCACCGGCATCCGGCTGCTGACGCATGTGGGCAAGTACCAGGGCGAGGTCGTGGCGGCCAACATCCTCGGAGGGGATCGACGGGCCGACTACGAGGCCGTGCCGAGCGTCGTCTACACGGACCCGCAGGCCGCCTCGGTGGGAACGGCCGAGGACCGGTTCAGCGCCACCACGCGCCTGTCCGAGGTGGCCAAGGCAGCCACCTATGCCCGCGACTACGCCGAGTCCGACGGCTTTCTGACCCTCGTCAGCGACGGCGACCGGCTAACGGGCGCCCATGCCCTCGGCCCCGAGGCGGGCGAGTGGCTGCAGCAGGCGACGCTGGCCATCCGGGCCCGGGTGGCGCTCCCCGTGCTGCGCGACACGATCCAGCCCTTCCCCACGTTCTCGGAGGTCTACGTGGCCACACTCAAGGCGCTGACCGGCCAGATCACCCCGGCCGGGGCCACGACGGCGTGAGCGGGCCCCGGGCGGAACCGCACGCACCCCGCTCCTCGCCCGAAGCGGCACCGGTCGGCCGGTCCGGGCGGGGGTGACGACCGGAGGCACTCCGAGTGGAATATCTCGTCACGATGACCACGCACCCTCCGAGCGGCACGACTGAGGCACAGGTCGAGGACATGCGCACCCGCGAAGCGGCCCGTTCGAAGGAACTGGCGGCACAAGGACACCTCCTGCGCTTGTGGCGCCCCCCGTTGCAGCCGGGCGAATGGCGGACCCTCGGGCTGTTCTCCGCCGAGGACGACGCCGGGCTCGAGGAGGTCCTCGCCTCGATGCCGTTACGGGTGTGGCGCACCGATGAGGTCGTCCCGCTGTTGCCCCACCCGAACGACCCGGCGCGCACCGACGACGGGCGACGGAGCAACCCGTGAGCGGTCCGGACCGCAGGGTCGCCATCGTCACCGGAGGATCCCAGGGCATCGGCGCCGGCCTCGTCGCCGGGTACCGGCGGCTCGGCTGGGCGGTCGTGGCCACGTCCCGGACCATCGGGGCCAGCGACGACCCCGAGGTGCTCACCATCAGCGGGGACATCTCCGATCCGGCCACCGCCGGGCGGATCGTGGACGGGGCACTGGGGCGCTTCGGGCACGTCGACACGGTGGTCAACAATGCGGGCGTGTTCATCTCCAAGCCGTTCACCGACTACACCGATGACGACTACGCCGCCCTCGTGGGCGTCAATCTCACGGGTTTCTTCCACCTGACACAGCGCGCCATCGGCGAGATGCTGGCACGGGGACGCGGCCACATCGTCAACATCACCTCCACCCTGGCCGACTACGCCAACTCCAGCTCGCCCTCCGTCCTGACCTCCCTCACCAAGGGCGGCCTCGCCTCCGCCACCAGGTCACTGGCCGTCGAATTCGCCTCCCGCGGCATCAGGGTGAACGCGGTCTCTCCGGGCATCATCCGCACGCCGGAGCATCCGCCCGAGAGCTACGACGACCTCGGTACCCAACTCCCGCCGGTCGGGCATGTGGGCCAGGTGGGCGACATCGTCGACGGCATCCTCTTCCTCGAATCGTCGCCGTTCATCACCGGAGAGATCCTGCACATCGACGGTGGACAGATCGCCGGCCACTGAACGGCCGCCCGGCGAGGGGCTCGCCGGTCGCCGGTCGCCGGCTGGCGAAACCATCCGACATGGGCGAGGATCTCCCATCACATGCGGCAGCAACGTTCTGGAGGTGGACACGTGGCCGGAGCGATTGCGCGGGTGGTGCTGATTGCCGGACTGGTGGTCGGCGTGCCGGTCATGTGCTCGTCCTGCTCCTCGCCTCAAGCCACTGTCGTGGCATCGACGGGGGCAGGTCCGGAACTCGTCACCGTCCAGAGCGTGTACGGGAAGTTCTTGGAATTCGCGGCCCAGACGATCGTGCAACAGCACCTCAGGTACGTGGTGACGTATCACCCGCCCCGCCCGTCCGAGTCGGCCATCTTCTGCGGCGGACCTCCGGTGGTCGACGGCCAGTCACCAGGGGCGGGGGCACGTGTGCTCCGCGGGACACTCGTGACGCTGTCCGTCTGCCAGACATCCGAATAGCCGCGCGCGCATCGCGCCCACGTCGCGGTTGAGGATCCGTACGTCGCGCCGCGATCCGTAAGGGCCGTCCAGTCCCGTCGACAGGCGACAACCCGGCACGGCCGGGCGTGGCGAAATCGGCGGCCGGACAGGCGTCGTGAGCTTGCCGGGCCCCGGCCAACCTAGACTGGTGGTGTTCGAACGCAGGGCACCGACCGCGGCTGGGCGGCCGGTCAGATTCACCACGGCAAGGTGCGATGACCTTCCCAGGACTCATGTTCCGCAACCTGTGGGCGAAGAAGGTCCGGTCCGTCGCCATGGCGCTCGCCGTCGCCCTGGCGGTCATGACGGTGGTGACCCTGGCCGTCACGAGCAACGGCCTCGAGCAGTCGGCGGCTGCGGTCATCACCGTGGGCAAGGCGGACTTCACGGTGGCCCAGAAGAGCGCCTCCGACATCGTGTCGAGCACCATCGACGAGCAGGAGCTCTCCCGGATCCAGCACACGCCGGGGGTCGCCAGCGCCGTCGGCGTCCTCGTCGAGATCGAGAAGATCAACGCCGATAACCCGGCGTTCATCGAGATCGGCATCAACCCCGGCGACCTGGCCGCCTTCGGGGTGCGGCTGGTGGCGGGCACCAGCTACGGCGCGACCGCCGAGCACCAGGTCATGCTGGGCTGGCGGGCCGCCGCCAACCTTGGCCTGGGCGTCGGCAGCACCTTCAAGGCGAACGGCACGACCAACAGGGTCACCGGCCTCTACTCGACCGGCAACTCCTTCGGTGACGCCGGTGCCATGTTCCCCCTGCCCGCCCTCCAGGGGTACAACCGGGTGGCGGGCATCGTGACGCTCGCCTTCGTCAAGGATCTACCGGGCGTGTCGGCGACGACGGTGTCCAACCGCATCGACTACTCGATGCCCGAGCTCACCACCATCACGACGGCCAGCCAGTTCGGCCGGGCCGACCGCACCCTCGTCTACCTGCAGGCGGCCGTCAACGGGAGCACCGTGCTGGCCATCCTCATCGGCGCCGTCATCATCTGCAACACGATGCTGCTGACCCTGTTCGAGCGGACGAGGGAGTTCGGCCTCCTGCGGGCCGTCGGCTGGACCCGCCGCCGGACGGTGTCGCTGCTGACCGGAGAGAGCCTCTTCTTAGCGGTGCTCGGCGCCGCCATCGGCGTGGGGTTGTCGTTCATCGTGGCCGCTCTGTTGACACAGCTCCCGGTGCTGGTCGGGTTGCTGCATCCCAGCTTCACCGCCGGTGCCTTCGCCCGGGCGCTCGTCATCGCGCTCGTCATGACACTCATCGGGTCCCTCTACCCGATCATCCGGGCGGCGCGCCTCTCCCCGCTGAAGGCCCTCAGCTATGAGTGAGCGACCAGTGGCCCCGCCGGCCTTCGTCACCCGTGCCCTCGACACGGACGTTCCCCGGCCACGTCCGGGCGCTGACCGGGATCGACCTCACCATCGGGGCGGGCGAGACGGTGGCCGTCACCGGGCCGTCGGGCTGTGGCAAGTCGACGCTGCTCCATCTGCTGGCAGCCATCGACACGCCGACGTCGGGCACCATCACGGCCGCCGGTCGTGAGCTGGCGACCCTCGGCGACGTCAGCGACTACCGTCGCCGCTACGTCGGGCTGGTCTTCCAGTTCCACGACCTCCTGCCGCAGCTGCCGGTCGTCGCCAACGTCGAGCTGCCCATGTTCGGCACGGGCAGGTCGAACCGGGAGCGGCGGGCCAGGGCCATGAGCTGCTCGAGTCGGTCAACCTGGGCTTCGCGGCCAATCGTCACCCGACGGAGATCTCCGGAGGCGAGCGCCAGCGGGTGGCCATCGCCCGGGCCCTGGCCAACGATCCGGCCGTGCTCCTGGCCGACGAACCGACCGGCAGCCTCGACACGGTGTCGACCGGCCACGTGCTCGACCTGTTCAGCGGGCTCCGCGACCGGGGCATGACGATCGTGCTGGTCACCCACTCGGCGGAGGTCGCCGCCATCGCCGACCGGGTCGTCCACATGCAGGACGGCGTCATCGTCGGCGAGGAGGCCCCGAGCTACGGTCCCCACCGGCGGGGCAGCGGTGCGGCCGCCAGGGTCGCCTCGCTCGCCGGGGGCGGGGTGGCCCGGGACGCCGGCGGGCACGAGGGAGCCGACCCCCGCTCGCAGCCGCTGGGCGCCGGCTGACGGCGCCGGGACCGACCGAGGCCCGCCGGCCCCGCGGGCTCAGCAGGCTCGGGCGTGCCGCCCTAGGCGTCCCTGGTCATCATCCGCCACGCCCCGAGGACCGTCCAGGCCACCAGCCAGGCCGACGATGACGCAGACGGCCACCGTCTCGACTCGGGCACCAGCGCGAGCGCCAGGCCGTGCCCCCGGGCCGCCGCCGCCGCCGATCAGCAGGGTCAGTCCGCCGGGTCGAGATGGGCGGTGGCCAGTCCGACCACCGCGCGCTGCACGTTGAGGCAGGTGGGGGATCACGCGCCGGCGAGATGATCGGAGTCAGGATGACCTCGAGCACGATCATCAGGATCACCGCCACCGTCCGCTGTCCGAGCAGCGAGGCGAGCCCCAGGCCCGACGATGAAGCCGATGGTGGCTTCGAGCTCGACCCACAGCCCCGATCTGACCATCAGGGAGACCGACGGGTGAGGAAGCTCTGCGAGTAGGCGGAGTAGTTCTGCCGGGCGATCGCGACGGCCGCGGCCCGGACCTGTGCCGGCGTGGCCCGTTGCACCGACCCTCCGGACTGCTGCACGCCAGGCCGTTGGGGCTGGATCACCGGTGCCGGGCCGTTGGCGCCGGGGCCGCCGGGGCCGCACGGGATGGCGACGGATCGGGCCGCGGTAGCTGAAGTCGCAGATGACCTCTTCGGGATGGCCGGCGGCCCAGCTCTCGAGTCCGGCGCGCGACAGGCCCGCCGGCAGGTTGGCCCCGTCGTAGTTGAGGCTGGTCGGTGCGGCGAACACGCACACCGTGCAGATGATGGCGAAGCCGACCGCCACGAACGGCACGACGATGGCCAGCCCGGCCGGGATCCGCGCCAGGTACAGGGCCAGCCGCGAGCGGCCGGTCACCACCAGGTGGCGGAACATCCCCTCGGTCAGGTCGATCGAGCCCGCGGTGCACCCGAGCGTCGCCGCGACGATGAAGCCGAAGACGTACATCACGCCCGGCGACCAGGCTGGTGTAGATCGTGTAGCCGCCGGCCGGGCCGTAGGACTTGGGGTCGACCGCGTGCGCGATCAAACGGACCGCCAGGAAGACCGTGGGGAGGCCGATGTTCACCACGCATCAGGGCGATCATCAGCCCCCGCCGCTTGCGCAGCTCCATGAACCGGGTGGTGATCATGCCGCCCGTCGGGACCCACGATCCCCGGTGGTCGCCGGGCTCCCCGGCGGACGGCGCACCGGGGCCGGGGCCGGGGGCCGACGCCGGCACGGGTGGTCATCACTCGGTCCCCCAGGCGGCTCGTGACCTGCAGGAACCACGACTCCAGCGACGCCTGGACCTCCTGGAGGCGGTAGACGGCGATGCCGCCTTCGACCAGCACGCGGTTGATCTCGGCGATGACGTCCCGCGCCGTCCCCGCCGGCAGCGTGACGGTGAGGCCGATCGGTCGCCACCTCGATGCGGGCCCCCGACGGTGGTGGCGTCGAGGAGCGCCCGGGCCCGCTCGGGCGTCGGAGCACTCGACCTGCAGCTCGAGGGACGCGCCCGGCCAGCAGTTCGGCGATCGGGCCCTGGCGGATGACGTTGCCCCGGTCGACGATGGCCACCGCGTCGCACGTCCGCTCCACCTCGTCGAGGAGATGCGACGACAGCATGACCGTGCGGCCCTCGGCCACCAGGGACAGGATCATGTCGCGCATCTCGTGCATGCCGGCCGGGTCGAGGCCGTTCATGGGCTCGTCCAGGATCAGCAGCTGCGGGTCCCCGATCAGGCAGGCGGCGACGCCGAGCCGCTGGCGCATGCCCATCGAGTACTTCGACACCCTGTCGTCGGCGCGGTGCAGGATGCCGACCCGCTCGAGCGACGGCCCGATGCGGTCCCTGGCCGCCGGCTCGCGTGCCGCCGCCAGGATCTGCAGGTTCTGCCGCCCGGTCAGGTGGCCGTGGAAACGGGGCTCGTCGACGATGGCCCCCACCCGGGCCAGGGCCACGATCACGATGCCGCGGGACCGGGTACCCGAGCAGGGACATGGTCCCGGCGTCGGCGTGGGTCAGGCCGAGCAGCACCCGGATGAGGGTGGTCTTGCCGGCGCCGTTCGGGCCGAGGTAGCCGAAGGCGCAGCCCCGGGGGACGAGCAGCTCCACGCCGTTCACGGCCACGTTCTCCCCGAACCGCTTGGTCAGGCCGTGGGTCTCCACGGCCCACTCGCGCCCATCGGCCGCCCCGCCGTCGGCACCGGACGGACCCCGGAGGGTGGCCGTGCTCACCCGCGGCTCCCGCACGCGGCGGCGCGGCGGCGGCCCGGTCGTCGACCCATCGCCAGACTCTGGCACACGGCGGTGACCGGAACGCAGCACCCACCGCAGGCAGCACCCCGGCACCCCGTGGCCGGGCCCCGGCCCCGACCCTCTGGGCCGACGGCGGCCCTGGGTAAGATGCCGCCGTGTCTGACCATGGGACGGGCGTGAAGGATCCGGCACCCCGTCTCATCGCCTTCTACCTGCCGCAGTTCCACCCGGTGCCCGAGAACGATGCATGGTGGGGCCCGGGCTTCACGGAGTGGACCAATGTCGTACGGACGGCACCCCGCTTCGACGGGCACTACCAGCCCCACCTGCCGGCGGATCTGGGCTTCACCGACCTCCGGTTGCCCGAGGTGCGCCAGGCCCAGGCGGACATGGCCAGGCGCCACGGCATCCACGGGTTCTGCTACTACCACTACTGGTTCAAGGGACGGCGCGTCCTCGATCGGCCGTTCTCCGAGGTACTCGGTCCGGCGCTCCCGACTTCCCGTTCTGTCTGTGCTGGGCCAACGACAACTGGACGCGGGCATGGGACGCCGGCAACCGGGAGATCCTCATCCCCCAGGAGCACGACGAGGCCGACGACGTGGAGCACATCCGCTGGCTCTCCGAGGCGTTCCGCGATCCCCGCTACATCACGGTCGACGGCCGACCGCTCCTCCTCGTGTACCGTCCCCAGCTCCTCCCGAACGCCAGGTCCACCTTCGAGACGTGGCGCAAGCACTGCGCGGACGCCGGCCTGCCCGAGCCGTACATCTGCAAGTTCGAGACCTACGGCGACTTCGGCGACCCGGCCCGCATCGGCTGCGACGCGTCGGCGGAGTTCCTTCCCCACGGCGTGCCGGAGAACATGCCGCCGCCCGTGGCGCCGCCGGGGTGCCACCCCGACGACACCGTCTTCGACTACGCCGAGGTGGCGGCCGCCTTCGCCTCCCGACAGCCCGTGCCGTGGCGCCGGTACTCCTGTGTGCTGCCGGGGTGGGACAACTCCCCCCGCCAGCTCGACAGCTCCGCCTTCCTGCTCCACGGGGCCGACCCCGCTGTCTACCGGCGGTGGCTCACCGGCACCGTGGACCGCAGCCTGGCCGAGGGCCGCGACATCGTGTTCGTCAATGCATGGAACGAATGGGCCGAGGGGGCCCACCTCGAACCGGACCAGCGCTTCGGCCGGGCCTTCCTCGAGGCGACCCGCCAGGCGCTCGAGGACAGCGGGTACGGACCGGCGTTCTCCGGGCCCGCCTCGACGATGGGGACGACCGCTGACGCCCACCCCGGTGCCGACCGGCCGGCGCCGGCGTCGCTGGCCCGCAGCTACGAGGACCTCTCCGAGCGCTTCGTCCGGCTCCAGCGGACCCAGACGGAGCAGTACGGCGCCCTGCGGCGGGCGACCGACCGCGAGCTGGAGCGCCTCACGGCGGAACTGGAAGCCGCCCGATGCGACGCCCGCACCATCGCCCGGTGGGCGCAGCGCCTCGAAGCCGACCTGTCGCTCCGGCGCGACGGGGAGACCGGACTCCCCCGCGGCGCGACGGTGGCCCGTGACGCCGCGGCCGCGCCCGCGGCCGCCGCCCGCCACTCCGGCCCGCCCACCGCCACCCGCCGGTACCTCGACCTGCTGAAGGGCTGCCTGACGCGACTGCTCTTCGTGGACGAGGAGGCCGCCTACACGAAGCACCCCGGCGGCACCCGGAGCCTGCTCCGGCTGCGGGAGCACGGGCGGGACTGGCCGGCGACCGCCGAGACGATGATCGGGATGGCCAGGCTCGACAACGTCGAGTGGTGCGTCACCGAGGCCCTGCGCGACGGCGTCGGCGGGGACCTGCTCGAGGCCGGCGTGTGGCGCGGCGGTGCCTCCATCCTCATGCGGGCGGTGCTGGCCGCCTATGGGGACACCACCCGGACGGTCTGGCTGGCCGACTCCTTCCGGGGGCTCCCCCCACCCGACCGCACGCGGTTCCCGGACGAGATGGCCGAGGACCTGTCCGTCTTCCCGCAACTCGCCGTCAGCCTGCGCACGGTCGAGGACAACTTCGCCCGCTACGGACTCCTCGACGACCAGGTCCGCGTCCTGCCGGGTACTTCGCCGACACGCTCCCCACCGCTCCCGTCGACCGGTTGGCGGTCCTGCGGCTCGACGGCGACTACTACCAGTCGACGATCGAGTCGCTCGAGGCCCTCTACCCGAAGGTGTCGCCGGGCGGCTTCGTGATCGTCGACGACTACCTGGCCATCGAGGCGTGTCGCCGGGCCGTGGACGACTACCGCGAGGTCAACGGCATCGACGAAGCGATCGAGGCCGTCGATTGGGCGGCCGCCTTCTGGCGCAAGCGACCATGAGCACCCTCAGCGCCCACCACCACACCCCCCACACGGTGTCGCCCACGGCACTGCGCTGGCAGGACGACGCCACCTTGCACGTCGACGGGGTCGAGTTCCGGCTGCTGACGTCGCCCGCCGACCTCAACGCAGCCTCGTCGCGGCCCGACAGTTTCGTCCTGGGGAAGACCCGGCGGATGGTGGACACCCTGGTCGAGGAGGCACCCGCCGGCGTGCGCGCCGTCGTGGACCTCGGGATCTTCCACGGCGGCAGCGCGGTGCTGACCGAGAAGCTGTTCCGCCCCGAGGTGATCGTGGCCGTCGACGTGCAGACCGAGCCGTCCGCCGCCCTCGAGCACTACCTCGACGCCAACGGGCTGCGGGACGTCATCCGCACCTTGTGGGGCACCCGCCAGGACGACGGCGGGACGCTGTCGAGGGTGTTGACCGAGAGGGTCGGTCCGGCCGGCCTCGACCTCATCGTGGACGACTGCTCCCATGCCTACGAGGCCTCGCGGTCGTCGTTCGAGCTGCTCTTCCCCTGGCTGCGGCCGGGCGGCCTGTACGTGCTGGAGGACTGGGGCTGGGCCCACTGGCCCGGTGACCTCTGGCAGGGGGAGGACGCCTACTTCGCCGGGATGCCGTTCCTGTCGAACCTGGTCTTCGAGTGGACGATGCTGGCCGCATCACGACCGGAGCTCGTCGAGCGGCTGATCGTCGAACCGAGCGCCGCCTACCTGCGACGGGGCTCCGGCGCCCTGCCGACCGGGCCGTTCTCCCTGTCCGACGCCTACCTGACCCGGGGCGTCCCGTTCCGGGCCATGATCTGAAGCCGGGAGGCGCCGCCGTGGACGACCCGACCCCCACCGGGGTGACCGAGACGTACTCGATCTACGAGGTGGACGTCGACCCCGAAGGCACCGACAACGCCCACGCGTCGGCCATCCGCATGGTGGGGTGGAACCGGCGAATTCTGGAGGTGGGGTGCGCCGGCGGTCATGTGACCAGAGCGTTCGCCGCCCGCAGGTGCTCGGTCGTCGGGATCGAGCTCGACGCCGACGCCGCCCGGGGCGCCGGTAACCACGCCGACCGGGTGGTCGTGGGCGACGTGGAGGACGGCGCCACCTGGGAGGAGCTGGCCGGCGACACCTTCGACGCCATCGTGTTCGGGGACGTCCTCGAGGACGTCAAGGATCCGGCCGGCGTCGTGCGTCGGGCCACGGCCCTGCTCCGCCCGGCCGGCTTCGTCGTCGCGTCGGTACCCAACGTGGCCCATGCCGACGTGCGCCTGGCCCTGCTCGACGGTCGCTTCAGGTACCGGTCGGTGGGACTGCTGGACAGCACCCACCTCAGGTTCTTCACCTACGAGACCCTGCTCGAGGCTGCTGGCCGAGTGCGGCCTGTCCCCTGTCGAGCTCGAACGCATCGTCATGCCGGTGTTCGGAACGGAGATCGGCGTCAGCCGCGAGGAGTTCGAGCGGCCGTTGATAGAGCGCATACTGACCGATCCCGAGGCCGAGACGTACCAATTCGTCGTCAAGGCCGTCGTCGACCATGGGGACGAGGCGGTCCGAAAGGCCCTCCTGCGGCTCCGTTCCCTCGAGGACATGGACGACAGGTTCGAGATCCGTGAGGCCGTCCTGCGGTCCGAGCTGGATGAGCTGACCCGGTCGCTGCGCCGCCGCGACGAGGAGCTCGCGGCCGCGAGGGCCGACGCGGAGGAGGCCCGCGCCGGGGCGCCTCCGGTGTCGCCGATGCAGGCGACCCGGCTCGACGACTCCAGGCAGCAGCTCGACGACTGCAGGCAGCAGCTCGAAGCCGCCCGGGGCGAGCTCGAAGTCCCCGGCCGCTCGGGGCGGAGCTCGAGGCCGCCCGGTGCGAGCTCGAGGCCGCCCGCCGCCAGCGCGGCGAGGTCGGAGCGGAGCTCGACCGGCTCCGGAGCACCCGCACCTTCCGGTGGACGGCGCCGGTGCGCGGACTCTACGGGAGGGTGCGCCGGCAACGGTGAGGGAAGCCCGGGCCGCCGGCGGCCCCCGGGCGACGGGCCGTCACCGGTCGGTGTGACCCGGGATGGCAGTGGGAATAGGAGGTCCACGTGGCCGTCGTCGGCCGCCGGGCGCCCCCTCGGCGACAGACCCGTCTGTGGACGGCCGGGAGCGGGAGGAGACCGGCATGCCGATCGCGGAGGTCATCAGCGACATCCTCGGCCCCGACGTCCCGTTGGGCGTCGTCGCCTACGACACCAGCGTGGCCGGGCCTCCCGACCCGGTGGCCACCCTGGTGATCCGGTCCCCGGACGCCCTCGCCCGGGTGCTGGGCCGACCGGGCGAGCTCGGCCTGTGCCGTGCCTATGTCGCCGGCGATCTCGACATCGTCGGCGACATCTACGCCTTCCTCGACCTCGACCTGTCGGCGTCGCACCTGCGGCTCGGCCCGCGGGCGATCGCCCAGCTCCTCCGGGAGGGCGGCCGCGACGCCGCCCGGCGGCTGCCGCCGCCCGACGAGGAGGCCAAGTTGCACGGGGGGATCCACACCAGGGCCCGTGACCGGGAGTCCATCTCCCACCACTACGACGTCTCCAACGACTTCTACCGCCTGGTGCTCGGACCGTCGATGACGTACTCGTGCGCCGTCTTCGAGAGCGCCACCGACGACCTGGCCGACGCCCAGGCCAACAAGTACGAGCTCGTCTGCCGCAAGCTGGGATTGCGGCCGGGGATGCGCCTGCTCGACGTGGGCTGTGGGTGGGGCGGCATGGCCATGCATGCCGCCGCCCACCACGGCGTGACCGTGGTGGGGGTCACGTTGTCGGAGGCGCAGCACGACTGGGCCTCCAAGCGGGCGGCCGACGCCGGCCTTGCCGACCGGGTCGAGTTCCGCCTGCAGGACTACCGCGACGTCGACGACGGTCCCTTCGATGCCGTCAGCTCGATCGGCATGTTCGAGCACGTCGGCCGGCGGAGGATGGAGGCCTACTTCCAACGGCTCCACGACCTGCTGCCTCCCGGCGGCCGGCTGCTCAACCATGCGATCGGCCGGCCCGGTCGGGTCGGCGCCCCGACCACGTGGGGCCGGACGGCGGCCACGAGTCGGCGCCTGGCCGTGGCCGCCGGGCTGCGGGGTCCGTCCCGCATCGCCAGCCCGTTCATGGAGCGCTACGTGTTCCCGGACGGTGAGCTGCACGAGGTCGGCTCGGTGGTGTCGCTCATGCAGGACGGCGGCTTCGAGGTCCGCCACCTCGAGACGCTGCGCGAGCACTACGCCCTGACCCTGCGGCGCTGGGTCGCCAACCTCGAGGCGAACTGGGACGCCGCCGTCGCAGAGGCCGGCGCCGGTCGGGCCCGGGTGTGGCGCCTCTACATGGCGTCGGCGGCCATCGGCTTCGAACGCCATCGCCTCGAGGTCCACCAGGTGCTGGCCGTCCGACCGGACGACGGCCGCAGCCACATGGTCCTGCGGCCCCGGTTCTGAGGGCGGTGCCGGCGGGCCGTCCTCACGGACTCAGAGGTGGTGCGGGGGCACCTCGTGCTGGTCCCTGCGGACCCGGCGCAGCTCGTCCCGGAGGCGGTCGACCTCGGCCCTGAGCCGGTCGACCTCCGCGGTCAGGGCGGCCACCTGTTCCCCATGGCCGAGGGCAGGGCCGTCAGGCTCGCCGCTCCCCGCCGTGCCGTCCGATCTCGTGTCGTCGCCCGCCGTGTCGTCCGACGTCATCGCCTCAGGCCAGCGCGTCCACGGTCGCTTCGAGGCAGCGCATATCGACGGTGCCCGGCACCAGGACGAGCTCGTCGCACCCGGCGGCTCCGGCGTCGGCCACGGCCTGCCGCAACCGGTCCGGCGTGCACAGATCGATCTCGCCGGCGACGGCCCGGGCGAACTCCTCGCCGAAGATCGCCAGGTACTGGTAGGTGAAGTCGCGGAGGACGGCCCCCGGATGGTCCCCGCCGAGGGCGTAGAAGCAGCCGCTGATCAGCCGGGGCACCCCGTCCCGTCCGGCGGCGTCCCAGGCGGCCAGCGCCCGGCGGTTGGAGGCGGCCATCTCGTCCCCGGACGCGGTGATCGAGAACCCCGTGAACCCATCGGCCCAGGCGGCGGCACGGGCCATGGACCTGGGCCCGAGCGCGCCCGCCAGGATGGGCGGACCGCCGGCCTGCACCGGCGCCGGACCGACCGGATCGGCGCCGTCGAAGGGCGGCGCCCCCGACCACAACCTCCGTAGCTCGGCCACGGCCTCGTCCAGGCGGGCGTGGCGCCGCTCGAAGGGGACGCCGGCGGCCCGGTAGTCGTGCTCCCGGCCCCCGACACCCACGCCGACGACCAGCCGCCCACCCGAGAGGACGTCCAGGGTGGCCAGTTGCTTGGCCACCACGGCCACCGGGTGCAACGGCAGCACGCTGATGTTCACCAGTACGTCCACCCGCTCGGTGAGGACGGCCGCGGCCGCCTCGGTCACCATGAGCTCGGGGTTGTGGAAGGTCAGTCGTTCGCCTGCGGACACGCTGGAGAACGGTCCGGCATCGATCCCCCGGCACCAGTCGACGACCGTGGAGCGGGTGAGCCCCCTGGCCATCGTGGGCAGGGCGATGCCGACGTCCATGGCGATCGACACTACCGTCGGACCCCGGACCAGGGTGTCGGGCGTTCCGGCCCCACCGGCACCGGCACCGACACCGACACCGACTACGAGGAGCACGCATGTCCCGATTCTCCGGAAAGGTCGCCCTCGTCACCGGATCCTCCTCGGGGATCGGGGCGGCCACCGCCCGGGCCCTGAGCGCCGAGGGCGCCCGCGTCGTCGTCGAACTCGTCGACCTCGGAGGACGCCGGACGACAGGTGGCCGCCGAGCTCGACGATGCCATCTACCACCGGGCCGACATCAGCGATGCCGACGCCGCCGAAGGTCTCGTCGCCGCCACCGTCGACCACTTCGGCCGGCTCGACGTGCTCGTCAACAACGCCGGTGTGACCGAGGTGGTCCCCCACCACCGGCTGGACCTCGCCACCGACGAGCTCTTCCACCGGATTCTCGACGTGAACGTGGTCGGCACGTTCCGCCTCACCAGACTGGCCATGCCCCATCTGCAGGCCGACGGCGGCGGCTCGGTGGTCAACGTCACGTCCATCGCCGGTGTGCGCCCCACCGGTTCGTCGATCCCCTACGCCGTGTCCAAGGCCGCGCTCAACCACCTCACGGCACTGCTCGCCAACGTCACCGGTCCCGGGGTCAGGGTGAACGCCGTCGCCCCTGGGCTGGTCAAGACGCCGTGGACGGCGGACTGGGGCGCCTTGCACGAGGCCATGGCCGACGTGGCACCCCTGGGCCGTTCGGCCGAGCCCGAGGAGATCGCCACCGCCATCCTCGACGCGGCCGCTTCCCCGTATCTCACCGGGCAGGTGATCGTCGTCGACGGTGGCATGGGGTTGCGCTGACCCCCGGCGGCCCGCCGGCGGGCGGTTCCGGCCGCCACCCGCCATGTGCCGGACGCGGGGTGCCGTGCCTGTCACGATGAAGGCAGTGGCAACCGTCGTCTCGCCCACCGCGTACTGGTCCTCGGTGGCCCTGGCCGCCCTCGTCTGTGCCGGCGCGTGCCTCGCCGCCCGGCGCCGGCCCGGTCGTTGGACCGTCATCGCCGCCCGGCTCATCGGCGTCCTGCTGCTGGCCGACGCCGTGAGCTACACGGTGGGCGTGATCCTCCAGGGCACGTGGTCGGCCAAGACCTCGCTACCCCTCGCCCTCTGCGACGTCGGCGTCCTGGTGGCCGCCGGCGCCTGCTGGTGGCGGCGCCGCTGCTGGTCGAGCTCACCTACTTCTGGGGCCTGGCCGGCACCCTTCAGGCCGTCATCACGCCTGACCTCGACGTCGGACTTCCCCCACCTCGTGTTCTTCCAGTACGTGGTCGGGCACCCGGGCATCGTGCTGGCCGCGCTGTTCCTGGTGGTCGGGATGCGGATCGAACCCCGTCCCGGCGCCGTCCGGCGGGTGTTCGCCATCACCCTCGCCTACTCGGCGTTCGTCGGCGTCGGTCGACGCCCTGAGCGGCGCCGACTACATGTTCCTGCGGTCCCCGCCCGGCGAGTGGACCCTCCTGCGGCTGCTCGGGCCCTGGCCCTGGTACATCGCTGAGCGCCGCCGGCGTCGGCGCTCGTCCTCTTCGCCGCTGCTCGACGCCCCGTTCTGGCTGGCGCCGGCGTCGGCGCGGCTGCGCCCGCCGACGGCACCGCGCGCGACGCCCGGGTGGGTGGCGCCGGTGCCCGGACCGTGACGCCGCCGTCGGAGGCCGTCTCGGGCCTGCGCCTCCACCGGTGGAACGACCGGGCGGTGGTCGGGGTCGTCATGGCCGCCTTCGCTCGGGGTTCGGCCAGTTCGGCGTGGTGGCCGCCCTCGGCGACGTGGCCAAGACCTTCGGCCAGCGTGGCCCACGGCACGTCGTTCACCGATCAGGCCGGGCTGTCGGGCACCGAGCTCGGCGTCGGGCTGGCCATCCTGCGCCTGGCCTCGCTGGGGGCCCTGCCCCTGGCCGGGCTGGCCGACCGGTTCGGACGCCGGACCATGCTCCTCGCCACCGTGCGCCGTCGGCCTGGCCCTCACCATGCTGGCGGCCGCCAGCCCCGGCTACTGGTGGTTCGTGGCCATCTTCGCCCTGCGGCCGGCCGCTGCTCGAGCGCCACCAACGCCGCTGGCCCAGGTGGCGGCGGCCGAGCAGACGGCGTCGCACGACCGGGCCAAGGCCGTGGCCCTGTCGCCGCCGGCTACGGGGTGGGGGCCGGACTGATCGCCATCATCCACAGCCTCGGCTCAGGCGCCCTCGGTTTCCGGGGCGTCTTCCTGCTGGCCGTCGTCCCGCTGGCCTGGTGTCCCCTCATCGCGCCGCTGGGTGGCGAGCCCGACCGCTTCGCCGTCGCCGCCGGCCGCGACGACCATCCCGTGCCGGTGCTCGGGGCCGTCGGGCCGCGCCTTCCGGCGCCGGCTGGCTCGTCGTGGCCGCTGCTCGCCTTCGCCGTCTCGGTCATCACCGGTCCGGCCAACAGCTTCGTCTTCCTCTACGCCCAGAACGTCGTGCACCTCCCGGGCGTGGTGACCGCGGCCATGGTCGTGGTGGCCGGTGTCTCCGGGCTGGTCGGACTGCTGGCCGGCCGGTGGTTGGCCGACCGCCTCGGGCGCCGGCCGACCGGCGCCCTCGGCCATGGTCGGCCATGGCCGCCTTCGGCAGCGCTCACCTACGCGGGTCCCGGCCGGCGCTGGTCGTCGGTTACATCCTCGGCGTGCTGGCCGGCTCGCTCTTCGCCCCGGCCGCCGGGGCCTTCGCCAACGAGCTGTTCCCCACCTCGGTGCGCGCCTCGGTGGCCGGGTGGTACGTGGTGGCCGGCGTGCTCGGCGCGGCGCCGGGCTGGTCGTCTTCGGCGCCGTGGCCGACGTCGGCAACCGGTTCGGGCCTGGCCGCCGCGGCTCACCTTCCTGCCGGCGGCACTGGCCGCCGGACTGTTCTGGCTGGTTCCCGAGACCAGGGGCCGCGAGCCCGAAGACCTGTGGCCCGTCCCGTGAGAAGGTCGGTGGCCGAAGCCGTGACCGGCCTCGCCCTCGTCGCCCTGGCCGTGGTGGCATCGACGACACGGCCCTTCACCGTCCCGGCCGATGCCGTGGTCGCCGTCGGCTTCGCCGGCCTGGCCGTCGTGGTCGTCACCCAGTGGCGGGGGGATCCGGTACCACCTGCGCTGGCCCGTAGGCGTGGGCGGTCGTCACCGCCGCCACCCCGCTGGGGCCGGCGGTGGGCCCTGTGGGCGGTACCCGTCGCCGCCGCCGTCGCCTGGGAGCTCTTCAGCTACGTCGGGGCGCCGAGGGCCGCACATCCGACCGTCAGCTCGATGCTCGACGCCGTCGACGCCACCCGCATCGGCCACGGAGCCGCCTTCGCCGGGTGGCTGGCACTCGGGTGGTACCTGGTGACCAGGTGACGTGGCGCGTCGCCACCTTTGCGGTGTGGGCGCTCCTGCTGGCCGCCGTGCTCGGCTGCCAGGCGGCGGCCGCGTCGTCGAAGGGCCGGCTACCGGGGGTGGGCGACCTCTTCGGGACGCTCACCGGCAGCGCCGCCCTGCGGGCGCTGCTCCTGCTGGGGTGGATGTGGCTCGGCTGGCACGCCTTCGCCCGCTGACGGGTCCGAGGCCGCCGGACCCGACCGCCCGTCGCCGGTGGCGATGGCCCGCAGGGCGAGGAGGTCCAGGGCCACGAAGAGCACGGCGGCGGCGGTGGCCCCCAGGGCCTCGCGCCGGCCGATGGCGCGGGCCGCGACCAGGCTGGCCACGACGTCGAGCGAGTCACTGGAGAGAGCCACCATCGTCCACCGGCGCACCTCGACCGGATCACCCGAACGGGCGGCCGCCACCGTGCCCGAGCCGAGTACGACGTCCCGGATGCCGATGGTCCGCAGCAGCAGGATCGACGCCGGTGTCGCCGACTCACGCCGCGACAGTCGGAGGGTGGGACCGGGCCCGACGACGAGGCCGGCACCCACCGCCGTCCGCAGCCATCCGAGCACTCCCGGGAGGTTCGACGGCACCTCACCAGCGTACCGGCCGCCCGCGGGGGCAACCGGTTGCACCGTGCAGGTGCCGTGGCCCGGCCGTCGCCTCCGGGTGGCGGATACGCTCACGGACATCATCTGAGAGAGGACCGCCATGACTGCCCAGGCAGAGCCTCGTTCGGCCCTGGCCGATTCGATCGGCGAGCGCTACCTGATCCATTTCCAGGAGAACACCCTCCGGCAGCGGCCGCTGTGGATCCGGTTGATCGTGGAGTTCCTCGGCACCGCCATCCTGGTGACGGTGGCCGCCGGGTCCGGCGTCATCAACCACTACGTGGGCACCGATCCGATCAGCCGGACGGCCGCCGTCATCGCGCCCGGGGCGGTGGTCATGGCCATGATCTACGCCCTCGGACCGCTGTCCGGCCTCCACATCAATCCGGCCGTGACCCTCGCCTTCGCCACCCGCCGGGTGTTCAAGGCGGCCTGGGTACTGCCCTACCTGGCCGTGCAGCTGGCCGGCGCCGTCGTGGCCGCCCTGTTCCTGCAGCTCATGTACGGGGACGTGGCCGCCGGGGGGAACTACCCGATCGACCGGCACGGCGGTGAGTGGCGCTCGCTGGTGATGGAGATCGTGCTGACTGCGATCCTGGTGACGGTCATCCTCAACACGGCAACCGGGTACCGCAGCATCGGCCACAACGCCGCGCTGGCCGTCGGCAGCACGGTGGCACTGCTCGGACTGTTCGCCAGCCCGATCAGCGGCGCCTCCATGAACCCGGCCCGCACCCTCGGACCCGACATCGTCAGCACGGACCTCACGGGGTGGTGGATCTACGTCGTCGGTCCGGTGGTGGGAGCGGCCATCGCCGTGGCCATCATCGGGCTCATCCGGGGCGCACCCGACTCGGCGGAGCTCGAGGCGGCCGAGGGTGGGGCGCTGCCCGTTGAGCGTTGACCGACCCCCGACGGCGGGCGGCCTCCAGCGGAACGGGGGCGCGCCCGTGACCCCGTCGTCGTCGCCCCCCGAGGTGAACGTCGGGCGGGTGGGCGCCGACGAGTGGACGCGCATCCGCAGCCTCCGGCTGGCGTCCCTGCTCGACTCGCCCGACGCCTTCTGGGCGCTCTACGACGACTGGGCAGAGTGGGACGAAGCCGCGTGGCGCCGGACGGCCGAGGACTCGGCCTGGTTCGCGGCGCGCCTGGACCAGGCGGACGTCGGGATCGTCGCCGGCATCGACTCCCCCGAATGGGGGGAACCGGGCGGGCGCCTGCTGGCGGCCATGTGGGTGGCACCCGTGGCCCGGGGGACGCCGGCCGCCGGCATGCTGGTCGAAGCCGTGTGCGGGTGGGCCAAGTCCGACGGTGCCGCCTCGGTCACGCTGTGGGTGGCCGGTGGCAACGACCGCGCCCGCGCCTTCTACGGCCGAATGGGGTTCGTGCCGACCGGAAGGACGGCGCCGCTGCGCGCCGGTTCGCCCATCGTCACCGAGGAGTGCCGCCGCACCCTGTGAGGCGCGCCGTGGCGCGCTCAGAACCGGCCGAGGCCCTTGCCGGCCAGCACGACGCCGATCACGAGCAGCAGCACGGCGACGACGGTGGCGTTGTTGGCGAGGAGCCACGCCTTCATGGCGTCGAGGGTGCCCTGGGCGCGGTCCCCGGTCACGAGGACCATGACCACCGGAACGGCCACCGCCACCGACGCCACCACGACGAAGACGGCGATCGAGGCGACCCGCTGGCTCCCGGTCACCCCGGCGTCGGCGATGGCGATGGCGCCGCCGGCCATGAGGATGAGGTTCTTCGGGTTGCAGGCGGACAGCACGATGCCCAGGACGAAGGCGCCCGGGGGACGCATCGTCTGGATCCTCGCCAACCACTTCGGCGACGCCGGCTCGTCACCGGCTCTCGGACGGGTGAGGAATCGGCGGACCCCGATGACGACGAGGACCACCCCGAGGACGAGCTTGACGATCGACGACGAATCGGTGTCGCCGCCGGCGCCACCGATGTCCCTGATGGTGGCCAGCCAGACCAGCACGGCGGTGGCCACGGTCACGCCGAGGATCCAGCCCAGCAGAAAGGCGCTGCTCGTGACCTTCGCCCTCGGGGTGAACAGCAGCAGGATCACGGCCACGATGGGGATGGGGATGATGGCCAGGCCCAGCGCGAACGGCAGCGACCCGCCGACGGCGCTACCCATGCGAACCTGCCAATGGCCGGCACGTCGACGAGCTCTCCCCCACCCGATCCCCCATGGCCGTGTCGACCGGCGCCGCGCCGGGCCGGGTGCCACGGTAGCGCCGGGGGTGCATCCCATCTGGCATGCTCGGCGGGTGCGCGCCGCCATCCTGGTGTTCGACGGCATCGACGAGCTCGACGCGGTGGGACCCTACGAAGTACTGGCGGCCGCCGGCCGTCGCGGTGGCGATGTCGGCGTCACCTACGTCTCGGCCTCCGGCGCGCCGAAGGTGACCGCCGGGTACGGCACCGAGCTGGCGGTGCACGACCGCCTGGTCCTCGACGACCTCGACCTGCTGGTCGTCCCAGGTGGCGGCTGGGCCGCCCGGGCGCCGGCCGGGGCCTGGGCCGAGATCGCCAAGGGGGAACTGCCGGACCTGCTGGCCTCGGCGCCCCGACCGGGGTTGACGATCGCCGCCGTCTGCACGGGTGCCATGCTGCTATCGGCCGCCGGCCTGACCGCGGGGCGACCGTGTGTCACCCACCGGTCGGCCCTCGGGGCCCTGGCGGCCGAGGGCGGCCGGGTGGTCGAGGCCCGCGTCGTCGACGACGGCGACCTGGTCACGTGCGGCGGGGTGACCTCCGGCATCGATCTGGCCCTGTGGCTGGTCGAACGGGAGCTGGGCTCGGATCTCGCAGCCGCGGTCGCCGACGCGATCGAGTACGAGCGCACGGGGACGGTGTGGCGAGCCGGGGCCGGAGACTGACGACCACGGCACCGGACCGGCACGGCGCCGGTACGGCGACAGGAGGGACCCGATGACCATGGATGTCCGCGAGGCGCTCTACACGACCCGGGCGATGCGACGGGTGCGGCCCGACCCGGTGCCGCTCGACGTCCAGGCGAGGATCCTCGACGCCGCCATCCGGGCACCCACCGGCGGCAACGCCCAGAACTGGCGCTTTCTGCTGGTCGACGACGCCGCCCTCAAAGACAGGCTCGGACCGCTCTACCGGGACGCCGCCGACAAGCTGTGGACCACCATCTACGCCGACCGGTTGGCGCGGGCCACGGCGGATCCCGAGGCGGAGTCGAGCCGGCAGATCCTGTCGGTCCAGCGGTCGGCCCAGTGGCTGGCGGACAATTTCGAGTCGGTCCCCCTCTTCCTCTTCGGGTTCATCCAGCACGATCCGACCGGCGGCTCGATCTACCCGGCCATATGGAGCGCCCAGCTGGCCGCCAGGGCCGAGGGGGTGGGCAGCGCCATCACCGTGATCCTCGGCGTCTTCCATCCGGAGGAGACCCTGGAGATCCTCGGAGTGCCCGACGGCGACGGCTGGCTGCAGGCGTGCTGCGTGAGCTTCGGCTACCCGACGGGCCGGTGGGGCGTGGCCCGGCGCCGGCCGGTGGACAAGGTCTCGTACCGCAACCGGTGGGGTGCGCCCGTCGGCTTCGAGGTACCTGAGCCGCTGTGGACGGAGGGCTGACGCCGGTGGCGGTGTCCTACAGTGTGTGGCCCGGAGCGCCGAGGGGCGCGACCGTGCGGCCGTAGTTCAATGGCAGAACCTCAGCCTTCCAAGCTGATGATGCGGGTTCGATCCCCGTCGGCCGCTCGCCTGTGCCCGTGCCGCCGATCCGGCGCCGCCCGCCTGCGGACCGCAGCGGCCATCGTCGCCGCGCTGGCGGCGGTGACCGTGCCGGCGGGTGTCGCCGTGGTCGCACACGGTGCGGGCGCCGATGCCTCCGAGGTACCGGCCGTCGCCGTGGGCACGGCACCGAGTCTCGACCCCACGACCAGGGTCGTCGGCGCGGCGCCGTCGTCGGCGGCGGCTCCGGGTGGCCGTGGCCCTGCGTTCGGTGGACCCCACGGGACTGGCCGCGCTGGCCGCGGCCGTGTCGACCCCGGGCGGACCGCAGTTCCGCCACTTCCTGTCACCCCTCCAGGTACAGGAGCGGTTCGGGCCGGCCGCGGGCGCGGCCTCCGCCGTGCGCTCGTGGCTGGCCTCGGCCGGCCTGCAGGTGGGCGCCACCACCGGGGACGGCCTCCTGGTCCCGGCGGCCGGATCGACCGCCGCCGTCGAGGCCGCCTTCGCGGTCCAGCTGGTGGAGGTCCGCCTGGCCGACGGTTCCATGGCCACCACCAACCTGGCCGCCCCGCGGCTGGCGTCCACCCTGGCCCCGTACGTGACCGGGATCTTCGGGCTCTACCAGCAGGCCGGGCCGGCCGCGACCGGTGAGGTACCGCCGGTGGAGGCCGGCACCCGGCCGCAGGTCCCGGCCGGGCCGGCCGCACCCGACCGGCCCGACGCCTCAACGGCCCCGGCGGACCGATCCCGGATCCCGGGCGCGCCCGTGCCGTGCACGGCCGCATCGGACGTGAAGAACGCCTTCGACGACCCGGCCGGCACCGCCGACACCATCGCCGGGCTCTACGGTCTCGACACCCAGTACCAGCAGGGCCGGTTCGGCCAGGGGGTCACCGTCGGGCTGTTCGAGCCGGCCGCCTACGACCCGGCCGCCATCACCACCTACGAGCAGTGCTACCAGATCTCCACCCAGGTCACCCCGGTGGCGGTGGCGGGCGGCGCGTCCGGCAGTCCCAGCGGGGAGGCCACCCTCGACATCGAGACGGTGGCGGGCCTGGCACCGAAGGCCGACATCCTCGTGTACCAGTCACCGACCGGCCTGGCGACCACGCTCGAGGCGTACGCCACCATCGCCCAGCAGGACCGGGCCCAAGTCGTGAGCACGTCGTGGGGCACCACCCCGTCGGGCAGCGCGTGCGAACCGGACCTGGTGACCAAGGCACCCGGCGCGGCCCAGGTCGAGGCGGAATCGTTCGAGGAGATGGCGGCCCAGGGACAGTCGATGTTCGCCGCCTCGGGCGACGACGGGTCCGAGGGGTGCCTCAACGGGGTCGACGGGCCGGGCTTCGGATCGACCTCCTACGTCTACGGCCTGCACGTCGGCGACCCCTCGAGCCAGCCCTATGTGACCGCCGTGGGCGGCACGGAGATCAAGAAGAACCTGGCCATCACGGCGGCCAACCAGACGGTGTGGAACGAGACGGGCGCCAGCCTCGACGGGTCGGGCTACGCCGCCCCGTTCGACGGCAACAGCGGTCGACCCTCGTCCTATCCCGGCAATCTGGCCTCCCGGGGCGGCATCTCGGAGATCTGGCCGCAGCCGTCATGGCAGGTCGGCGCGGACACCAGCGGCAACGCCAGCGGCGCGCCCTGCGTGGCCCCGACGGGCTCGGTGTGCAGGGAGGTCCCCGATGTCTCGGCGCTGGCCGGCGCGCCCGGGTACGTGATCACCACCAAGGACGACTCGGGATGGACGGCCTCGGGTGGCACCGAGCGCGGCCGCCCCGCTGTGGGCCGCCCTCACCGCCATCGCCGACGACGGCGCGCCCGCCCTCCGGCTCGGGTTCCTCAGCCCGGAGCTCTACCAGCTCGGACGCAGCCAGCCGTCCGCATTCACCGACATCACCGCCGGCCAGGACAACTATCTGAACACCTCCGGCACACCGGACAACTACACGTGCACCTACGGCGGCCTGACCGGACAGTCGTGCTACCGGGCCACCGCCGGCTACGACATGGCGTCCGGGTTGGGCACGCCGTGGGCCCCCGTCCTGCTACCGGCGCTCGACGCCGCCGCCCGCGCCGGTGCCGGCTACCGGCTGGCCGGGGCGGACGGCGGGGTGTTCGCCTTCGGCGGTGCCGGCTACTTCGGCTCGATGGGCGGCCGGGCGCTGAACGCACCCGTCGTGGGCATGGCCGCCACCCCCGACGGCGGCGGCTACTGGCTGGTGGGGGCCGACGGTGGGGTGTTCGCCTTCGGCGGTGCCGGCTACTTCGGCTCGATGGGCGGCCGGGCGCTGAACGCACCCGTCGTGGGCATGGCCGCCACCCCCGACGGCGGCGGCTACTGGCTGGTGGGGGCCGACGGTGGGGTGTTCGCCTTCGGCGGTGCCGGCTACTTCGGCTCGATGGGCGGCCGGGCGCTGAACGCACCCGTCGTGGGCATGGCCGCCACCCCCGACGGCGGCGGCTACTGGCTGGTGGGGGCCGACGGTGGGGTGTTCGCTTTCGGCGACGCCACCTTCGCCGGGTCGACCGGTGGCCGGGCGCTGAACGCGCCGGTCGTGGGCATGGCGGCCACCACCGCCGGCACCGGCTACTGGCTGGTCGGGGCGGACGGCGGCGTCTTCGCCTTCGGCAACGCCCGCTACGCCGGGTCGATGGGTGGCCAGGCGCTGCACGCACCCGTCGTGGGCATGGCGGCCGTCCCCTACGGGGGCGGCTACGTGCTGGCGGCCGCCGACGGCGGGGTCTTCGCCTTCGGCGACGCCACCTTCAACGGGTCGATGGGGGGCCGACCGCTGACGGCACCGGTCGTGGGCGCCAGCACCGGCTGACGGGCCGGGCGGCGGCACTCCGGCCCGGTTCGGCCCGGCGGACCCGGCCGATCGGGAACTACGGTCGGTGCCGGATGTGACGATTGCACGCGGAGGGTGGGAGACATGCTGGAGCGTCCGACGCGGGGATTCGACGCCGACAACCACTACTACGAGGCCGAGGATGCCTTCATCCGCCACGTCGATCCGAAGCTGCGGAGCCGCTGCATGCGATGGGCCGAGGTCGACGGCAAGAAGCGGCTGCTGGTGGGCGGCAGCATCAACCGGTTCATCCCCAACCCCACCTTCGACCCGTGCGCCAAGCCGGGTGCCCTCAACGACTACTTCCGCGGCAAGGTGGCCATCACCTCGCTGGCCTCGGGCTTCGGGGAACTCGAACCGATCAGTCCCGCCTACCGTGAGCCGGCGGCCCGGCTGGCGGTGATGGACGCCCAGGGTCTCCAGGGGAACTTCCTGTTCCCCACGCTCGGGGTGGGGATGGAGGGGGCGCTCTCCGCCGATCGGCCGGCCCTGCTGGCTGCGCTGCGGGGCTTCAACCGCTGGCTGCTGGACGACTGGACCTTCAACTACCGGGACCGGATCTTCGCGGCACCCTACCTGTCGCTGGCGGAGGTCGGCTGGGCCGTGGACGAGCTGGAGTTCGTGCTCGCCCACGGGGCCAGGGTCATCAACATCCGGCCCGGACCGGTGGAGGATCCTGCCGGCAACCGCTCCTTCGGGCATCCGTCACACGACCCGTTCTGGGCCCGCGTGAACGAGGCCGGCATCACCGTCGCCTTCCATGCCGGCGACGTGGGCTACGGCTTCCTGCTCGAGAAATGGGGATCGCCCGGCGACTTCCAGGCGTTCCGCCTGCCACCGCTCTTCCAGCTCCTCACCATGTCGCCCATCAGCGACACGGTGGCGTCGTTTCTGGCCGACGGGGTCTTCCACCGTTTCCCCAACCTCCGCGTGGTCACCATCGAAAACGGCGCCGAATGGGTGCGGCCGCTCTTCTCCAAGCTGAAGAAGGCGTGGCAGATGCGGGGCCGCATGTGGCCGGAGGATCCCCGTGACACCTTCCGCCGGCACGTGTGGGTGTCGCCCTTCTACGAGGACGACCTGGCCGACCTGGCCGGGCTGATCGGCGTCGACCACGTCATCTTCGGCTCGGACTGGCCCCACGCCGAGGGCCTGGCCGATCCCCTGTCCTACATCTGCGACCTCGACGACGCGGGCTACTCCCAGGCCGACGCCGACAAGGTGATGTACGACAACGCGGCCGCCCTGTCCGTTCCGACAACCGTCGCCTGAGCGGGCGGGCCACCCGGGGCTCCCGGGCCACCCGGGGCTCCCGGGGCTCCCGGGGCTCCCGGGGCTCCCGGGGCTCCCGGGGCTCCGGACTACCGCCGGGTGAAGCGGATGTCGAGCGTGCGCAGGTAGGTGTGGAGGCCGGCGTCCTGGACCGGCAGCAGGTGGGCGGGGGCGCCCGACTCGTTGTGGTGGCTGTGCCACAGCCCCGGCGGCGTGACGAAGGCCCCACCGGCCTCCCAGTCCACCCGCGTGGGCGCCACGATCCTGCCGTCGGGACCCACCGACTCGCCGAGCAGGGTGAAACACCCCGGCCGGCAGTCGATGATCAGGTCCAGCGCGATGCTCTGGTGCCGGTGGGGCAGCTGGACGGCACCCGTCGGCAGGACGCCGAGCATGGCCCACAGCGTGTGGGTGGCCGTCAGGGTCCGGTCGTTGCGGGCGTTGCCGAGCAGCACCGCCACCCGGCTGCGGTCGGTGGCGGCGGGGGCGGCGGCCACCTCCGCCAGCCGTGCCCGGGCAGTGGCGCCGTCGAATCTGGTCGGGGCGAACCTGGGCACCGTCCCGGCCACTCCGAGGTAGGCCAGCAGCGGGGAATCGTCGACCTGGTAGAGGACGGCGTCCTCGTCGGCGAGATGGCGGAGCTCACCGCCGGGCAGGGTGATGACGTCGCCGGCCTCCCACCCCATGGCGGCGCCGGACGGCGACCCGCATTCCGTACGGCCCCGACCGGACAGCACGTAGGCCAGCACGCTCGTCGCCCGGCCGCCAACAGCGACCTCGTGACCGGCCTCGATGCGGACGAACGAGGCCAGCACCGACGGCCCGGTGGCGGGCACCTCGGTGCCGAGCTCGTCGGAGAGGTCGAGCGGGATGACCCGGGTCGGACCGCCGGAGTGGAGCCCGGCCGCGAACCGGTGGAGGGGCACCGGGCTGATGGCCCCGACCTCCATGGGGTCGGCGGCCTGGCTGTACTCGTAGAAGCGGGCGTCGCCGGTCCAGTCCTCGACGGCTGCGCCCACGCCGATGCCGTCGGCCAGGGTGGTGGTCGCACCCGTCGGTCCCTCTTCGCCGGTCACGGCATCCAGTATGGTCCCGGCGGCCACCACCGGTCGCACCGACGTGCCCGGGACCCAGGGCGGAGGGCTCAGTCGCGGCGGCGGAGGACCAGGTACACGTTGTCGTCCACCGCGAACGAGTCGATGAGCTCGAACCCGTCGGCGGCGGCAGCGTCGAGCTCACCGCTGAGCTCCGCCCGGGGCTCGGCGTTGACCAGGCGACCGCCGTGGACGCGCAGGATTCGGTGGGTGGCAGCCACGGTGGCAGGCTATCCGCGGCGGCGGTGGCGGCCCCGCCCCCGGTGGCGGCACACGCGGCCGCCCGGGGCTCACGCCAGCAGTCCGGCCTCGCGCCCGTCCTCCGCCGGCTTGCCGGGCCCGCCCTTCATCCGGACGTACCACTCGGACCCCCACACGGTGGCGAACACCTCGGGCGGCATCGACAGGAAGAAGCTCGTCTCGCCGATCTGGCTGGCGTGCGCCCGCATGGCGGCCTCCTTGGCCGCGATGTGTGCGCCGACGTCGACGCGGGTGGTGATCCTCTCCGCCGGTTCGCCCAGCGTCTCGAGGGCGGCCACCCGGTCGGCGGGGATCTCGAGGCCGAGGGTGTCCGCCTCGGACATCATCGATCGCAGGAAGTCGCGGTTCTGGGTAACCATGTACACCCGATCTGTGCCGTGGAGCTCGGCGGCCCGCATCCCCACCGTGTGCACCATGATGTGGTCGGGATGCCCGTAGTTGCCGTGCTCGTCGTAGGTGACGAGCACGTCGGCACCCTCCTCGACGAGGATGGCCGCCAGCCGACCGGCGGCCTCGTCCACGTCCGCGCGTGCGAACGCCGCCGGATCGTCGTTCGACGCCTCCCCGGCCATACCCGAATCGCCGTAGCCCAGCTGCTCGGCCCGGGCGACGCCGAGGATCCGGCACGCATCGGCCAGCTCGACCGCCCGTCGCTCGGCCAGCGTCTCGCCCTCGTCGAGGAAGCCCGGGGGCACTCCCCGAGCTCGCCGCGGGTCGCCGTCACCAGCACGACGCGGTGCCCGTCGGCGGCGAGGCCGGCCATGGTCCCGGCCGAGGCGATGGCCTCGTCGTCGGGGTGGGCGTGGAAGAAGACGACGGTGGGCATCAGGCCGGGAGACTACCCGCCGCTGGTCGCCGCCCACGCCGGGTCCGGGACCACCGCCCCGGCTGCCGCCGCGGCTGCCACCGCGGCTGCCGCCGGCACCGGGTCACCCCAACGGGAGCTGGGGGGCGTCGGCCAGCGACAGCTCACCCTGCACGGCGGCCCGGGCCGTGCCGGCCCGCCGGTTCGTGGCCGACCCCGCCGTGCGCCGAGTCCCCTTCACGGCGTACACCCGCTGCGGGTCGAACGCCCGCACCGCCCGGTCCCCCGGCCGGCCGCCCACGACCTCCACCGACTGGCTGCCGTTGCGGAGGTTGGTCACATGGGCCCGGAACTCCCAGCTGGCGCCGCGCATGCGCACCCCCTCGATGACCACCGGGTCGCCGGTCCGCAGGCCGTTCCAGGCATCCGACCGGACCAGGTGGTCCGGGGCCGCCGCCCGCCGTCGTGGGGTCGCCCGGGGTCCCATGGCTCAGGACCCCACCGGCTCGTCGGCCTCCCGCCGGGCGGCGTGCTCCGCCCTGACCACCCTGATCCGGTGGACGAAGAGCACGACCAGCACCACCAGCAGTACAGCGGCGGCGGCGTAGCCCACGTAGCTGAAGGCCTTCATCACATGCTGGTAGCTGCCGGCCAGGGCATGTCCGAGTCCGGCGAGCGCGACACACCAGATCGTACAGGCGAGCAGGGTGAAGACGGTGAACTTCCCTAGGGCCATCTCGCCGATGCCGGCCGCGAACGAAATGAACGACCTGACGAGCGGGATGAACCGCCCGAAGAACACGACGGCGTCACCCCGGCGGGCGAACCACGCCTCGGCCCGATCGAGATCCTTGTGGGTGAGGAGGACGTACTTGCCGACCCTGTCGACCAGTGGTCGTCCTCCCAGGTACCCGAGGCCGTAGCCCAGGTAGGAACCGACCAGCTCGCCGGCGACGGCGACGGCGATCACGGCGATCAGGTTCAGGTGCCGGCCGTCGGTCGTGCCGGCCGCGCTCGACAGCACCCCGCCGTAGATGATGGCCGCCTCGGCACCCACCGGCAGCCCCATGGCGGACACCAGGGTGGCCACGAAGATGGCCAGGTAGCCCCAGTGCGTGAGGAAGTGCTCGACGGAGGTCTCCATGGACCCTCTTTTCTACCCGACCAACATGACAGTCGAGTAAACAACGTCGTCACAGGGTCGGACGTGTCCGGTGCCCGGTGGCGGACCCCTGGGCGGGGGTGCCCGGGTAGCGTCGGACCCGCATGCCCGACGACTGGTGCACCTCCGCCGACGGCACCCGCATCGCCCTCTACGACCTGGGCGGTTCCGGGCCCGACCTGGTCCTGGCGCACGCCAACGGGTTCTGCGCCGGCGTGCTGCGGCCCCTGGTGGCCGCGCTCACGGACTCGTTCCGCTGCGTCGCGCTCGACCTGCGCTTCCACGGGCGTTCGGGCCGACCGGCCGGGGAGGGCGCCGAGTGGACCGGGTTCGCCGAGGACGTGGCCGCGGCCGTCGACCACCTTGGGCTCGTCCGTCCCTTCGGGTTCGGCCACTCGTCCGGTGGCGCCGCCTCCCTGCTCGCCGAGGAGGCCCGGCCCGGCACCTTCGCCGGCCTCTACTGCTTCGAGCCGGTCGTCCTCCCCTCCGACGAGCCCATGGCGGCCCCGAACTACGACAACCCGCTCACGGCCGGCGCCCGCCGGCGCCGGGAGACGTTCCCCTCGGCCACCGATGCCTTCGCCAACTTCGCCTCGAAGCCCCCCTTCGACACCTTCGACCCCGACGCGCTACTGGCCTACGTGACCGAGGGCTTCGAGGTCGTCCCGCCGTCGGAGGGCGGGGACGGCGACGAGATCCGCCTGCGGTGCCGGCGCGAAGACGAGGCGGCTGTCTACGCCTACGGCTTCACCCACCCGGGGTTCGGGCGCCTGCCCGCCGTGGCCTGCCCGGTCACCCTGGCGTGCGGCGCCGACACCGACGCCTTCGGCCCCAGGACGCTCGCCCGGTTGGCGGCCCGCCTGGCCGAGGCCGGCGTGGAGGAGCTCGCCGGGATGGGGCACTTCGGCCCGATGGAACGGCCGGGCGAGGTCGCCCGGTCGGTGCGGGAACACCTGGTGGCGGCGCCGACCGGACCGTCGCGCCCCGGGGCCGTCAGCCCGTCGCCGTAGGCTGTCGGCCATGGCGTTCGCCCCACCCCGTTCGCTGTCGCCCTCGAAGGTCACGTCGTTCACCGACTGCGCACTGGCCTTCCGCTTCCGTGCCATCGAGCGCCTACCCGAGCCGTCGTCGCCGCAGATGGTGAAGGGGACGCTGGTGCACGCCGCCCTCGAGGGGCTCTTTTGGCACCACCTGGCGGGTGCCCGCACCGAGGCCGCCGCCCGGGACGAGCTGCTGCGGGCCTGGGACGGTCTCAGGGTCGACCCCGAGTTCACGGCGCTGGCGCTCGGTGCCGGAGCCGCCGACGAGTTCGTGGAGGACGCCGCCGTGCTGGTGGCCAACTACTTCCGCCTGCAGGACCCCAACGAGGTCCGCGCCGTCGGCGTCGAGCTCACCCTCGAGGCCCGCCTGGGGGACCTCCGGCTCAGGGGCATCATCGACCGCCTCGATCTCACGCCGGAGGGCGAGCTCGTCGTGGTGGACTACAAGACGGGCCGGGCACCGCCGGCCGCCTTCGCCCGGTCGAAGCTGGCCGGCGTCCACCTCTACGCCGTGCTGTGCCGGCAGGTCCTCGGCCGGCCTCCGGTGCGCGTCGAGCTCCTCCACCTGCGCGAGCCGACGGTCATCACGGCCGAGCCGACCGAGCAGTCCTTGAGGGGCCACGAGGGGCGGGTGCAGGCCGTCTGGACGGCCATCGAGCGGGCCTGTCGCGAAGAGGACTTCCGTCCCCGGTCCGGGCCGCTCTGCAACTACTGCGCCTTCAGGGACTTCTGCCCGGCCTTCGGGGGCGATCCCTCCCTGGCGGCCCCCACCCTGACCCCGGCCGCGGGCGAGGGAGCGGCATGAACCCCACCTCCGACGACCCGGCGGCCGCCGTCGACGGCCCCGACGTTGTCCGGGCCGTCGAGGCGGCCGGCACCGGCCGCACCCCGAGCGAGCTGGTGCGGGCCTTCGACGACCGGGTCGACCGCCTGTTCGAGCCCCTGAGGGGCAACGCCACCGTGGACGCGACGGCCAAGGTCATCTCGGGCCTCGGCGACCGGGGCCTGGTGTGGGCGGCCTCGACGGCATGGCGGGCCCGCCGGCCCGGTGCCCGGCGGGCCCGGGCCGTGCGCGCCCTGGCCGTTGCCGGGGTGGCCTCGAGTACGGTCAACGCCGTGCTGAAGGGGGTCGTCGGCCGCCCCCGTCCGGACCGCAGCGACCTCCGACTGGGCGACAACGTGGTGCCCCTGCGCGAACCGCGCACCAGCAGCTTTCCGAGCGGGCACACACTGGCGGCCTTCTGCGCGGCGACGGTGCTGTCCGAGCGGGGCGATCCCGTCGGCAACGCCATCCTGTTCGCGGCGGCCGGCCTCGTTGGGGTGACCAGGGTCCACCTCCGGGCCCACCATGCCTCCGACGTGCTCGGCGCCGTCGCCATCGGCACCGTCCTCGGCCTCGTCGGCCGGCGGTTCGTCCCCGAGCACTAAGGCCGGCCGCCGACGGTGCCCGTCCTCCGGCGGGAATCATCGGGCGATCCCCGCCGTTGCACCTGCCGTGGAAGCGCATCCGACCGAATTCGCCGTCACCTTCGACTACCGCTGCCCGTTCGCCCGCAACGCCCATGAGCACCTGCTCGACGGCATGGCGGCCGGGGCACCGTGGGAGGTGACGTTCGTACCGTTCTTCCTCGACCAGGCCCACGTCGAGGAAGGTGGCCTGCCGGCGTGGGACCAGCCCGACCGGCAGGCGAACCTGCTGGCGCTGGCGGCCGCCGTCGTCGTACGCGACATGGACGCCGACCACTTCCCCGCCGTCCACCGGGCGCTGTTCACCGCCCGCCATGATGCCGGCGGCGATCTCCGCGATGGCGACGTGGTGGCCGGGGCCCTCAGGGCGGGCGGGGCCGACGCCGAGTGGGTGCTGGAGGAGGTGGCGGCCGGGTGGCCGGCCGGAGTCGTCCGCGCCGAGCACGAGAAGTGCGTGGCCGAGCACGACGTCTTCGGCGTGCCCACGTTCATCGCCGGGGACAGGGCGGTCTTCGTCCGCCTCATGACCCGGCCCGAGGGCCGCGCCGAACTGGCCACCTCGACGATCGACCGGGTGCTCGACCTGACCGTGGGCCATCCCGAGCTCAACGAGTTCAAGGCCACCCGCATCCCGCGCTGAGCGGCCGTCAACCGCCCTTCGACCTACCGGCCAGGTCCGCGAGCACGTCGAAGGTGGCCTCGACCTCCTCCGGCGAACCGAGGGGGGCGGCGCAGAACTCGGTGACGCCGATCTCCGCCAGCCTGGCGATCTGCTCGGTCACCTCGGCCCCGCTCCCCACGACGGCCACGTCGGCGGGGCCGCCGGCCCCCTCGCGGTCGAGCATCGCCCGGTAGGACGGCAATTGGCCGTAGACGGCATATCTGGTCGACGCCACGGCGCGGGCGGCCGCGGCGTCGTCGGTCACGCACACGGGCAGACCGGCGGCCACCGCCGGCGCCGGTCGGCCGGCCGCCTCCGCCGCCCGGGTGATGGTGGGCACGGTGTGGCGCTCGAGGGTGTCGGGCCCCGTCATCCAGGTGACCGTGCCCGATGCCATCCGACCGGCGATGCCGAGCATGGTGGGGCCCAACGCGGCTACCAGCACCGGTGGTGCCGGTGCCGTCACGTCGAGGGGCCCGAAGGTCGTGGCCCGCAGGGTCTCCCCCGAGAACGCCGCCGGCTCGCCCTCGAGCAGCGGGACGAGGATCGACAGGTACTCGCGCATGTGGCGCGCCGGCTTGTCGAAGGACATCCCGAACACCGTCTCGATGACCATCTGGTGGGAAAGGCCGATGCCGAGCGTCAGCCGGCCACCGACGGCCGCCTGGGTGGTGAGCGCCTGGGTCGCCAGCACGACCGGATGGCGCGGGTAGGTCGGCACCACGGCGGTGCCCAGGCCGATGTCGGGCACCTCCCGGCCGACCACCGCCAGCAGGGTCAGGGCGTCGAAGCCGAAGATCTGGGAGACCCAGGCCGAGTCGATCCCGGCGTCGCGCACCCGGGCGGCCCTGGCGATCACGTCGTCCATCTCACCGTTCACGTCGATCAGCACGCCGATGCGCACCGTTGGCACCTCCGGGGGCCTCGACCGTCTCCGGGTCGGGCCCGTCGAGCGTACCGGGTCGTCGGTGCCGGCGCCGGGCCCCGCGGACAGCCCGCTTGGAGGCCCACAGGTGGCCCGCCGGCGGGTCGGTCGGGCAGAATGCGGCCATGTCCGTCGCCATCGTCATGGGAAGCTCGTCCGACGCGTCGATCATGGACGACGCCGTCCAGATCCTCCGGATCTTCGACGTGCCCGTCGAGGTGCGTGTCCTGTCCGCCCACCGCACCCCCGACGACACCATCGCCTTCGCCAAGGGCGCAGCCGCCAACGGCATCAGGGTGGTCATCGCGGCTGCGGGCGGCGCCGCCCACCTGGCCGGCGTGCTGGCCGCGGCCACGCCCCTGCCGGTGATCGGCGTGCCCGTCGCCCTGGCCAACCTCGGAGGCCTCGACTCCCTTCTGGCCATGGTGCAGATGCCCAAGGGGGTGCCGGTGGCCACCGTGGCCGTCAACGGCGCCCGCAACGCCGGACTGCTGGCCGTCCGCATCCTCGCCCTCGGCGACCCCCGCCTGGCCTCCGAGCTCGACCGGTACCACCGCGAGCTGGCCGAGCAGGTGCGCGACCAGGACGCCTCGGTCGTAAGCCGCTACGCGGAGTGAGCGTCCACCCGGTCCGGAGGCGGGCTCACGTCGGCGGCCCGACCGCCCCGAGCGGGTCCGAGACGACCGGCGGCCCCGACGGCGGTGGCGGCGGCCGCTTCGGCGGCGGGTCGTTGGTGCCCGGGCGGTAGTTGTTCATGAACCCGGCCATGATCTCGATGGGCAGCGGGAACACCAGGGTCGAGTTGTGCTCGGTGGCCACCTCGGCCAGCGTCTGGAGCGTCCGCAGCTGCAGGGCGCCGGGCGCCTCGTAGAGGGTCAGGGCGGCATCGGCGAGCTCGCGGCTGGCCTCGAGCTCGCCGGTGGCCGCGATGACCTTGGCCCGCCGCTCGCGTTCGGCCTCGGCCTGGCGGGCCATGGCCCGCAGCAGCTCGGGCGAGAGCACGATGTCGCGGATCTCGACCTGGCGGACCTCGACCCCCCAGTTCACGGTGGAGGCGCCGATGGTGGTCCGCAGTTCGTTGTTGACGTCGTCGCGGTGGGCGAGGATGTTGTCGAGCTCGTGGCGACCGACGATCGAGCGGAGCGAGGTCATGGCCACCCGCTCGCTGGCGAACCGGAAGTTGTCGACGCCGATGATGGCCCGCACGGGATCCACCACCTGGAAGTACACCACCGCGTCCACCTGGACGGTCACGTTGTCCTTGGTGATCACCGACTGCGGGGGGATGTCGGCCACTTCGACGCGCAGTGACACCTTCACCAGCTTGTCGGCCACCGGCCACTTGAAGATGACGCCGGGGCCCTTGGCCGACTCGCGGATGTGGCCCAGCCTGAAGAAGACGGCCCGCTCGTACTCGGTGACCACCCGCAGCACCGACCTGAGCAGGATGATGACCACGATGACCACCACGACGGCGCCCACGATCCCGCCGGCCACCGCGTTCGCACCGGAGGAGGACGCCAGCAGGGGGGATACCACGGATGTAGTCTGCCACCGACCACCAGCGGGTGGGAAGCGGTCCGGTGGGCCGGGGCGATCGCCGTCGGCGTCGAGGCGTCCCCGCCCGGTGCCGGTCCGTGAGGGTGACGTCCGGGCTGCTTGACTTGGGGGATGTCGGGCATCGCCGTCACCGTCTACGGGGTCTGTGCCCTCTCGTTCATGATGGCGATGTACGCCCTCGAGTCGCACGGCCGCCGGTTCATCCTGCTGTTCGCCGTGGGTTGCGTGCTGTCGAGCGCCTACGGCTTCATCGCCGGGGCGTGGCCCTTCGGGGTGGTCGAGCTCGTCTGGTCCGGCGTCGCCCTGCGCCGGTACCTCGGCGCGGAGCCCGCCTGAACCGCCACCGGCCCCGCCGGCGGGGCGTCCCCACGTCCGGTGTCACAGCCCGGGTGCACACTGCCCCCATGACACCCGCACCGGACCGCCGGCCGCCGGCGGACGAGCACCCCCAACACCCCCAACACCCCGATCACCCAGAGCAGCCCGGTCTCTCCGATCTCCCCGAGCAGCCCGAGCAGCCCCGCCTGCCCCTGGACGGGGTCGACCCCGACTGGCGGATCGACGAGCACACCCGCGCCGTCGGCCTGGCCGGCGTGGCCGCCGCCCGGGCCATCCTCGACCGGGGCCGCCGGGCCGCCTGACGGGCGCCGCGCCTGCGGGCGCTACCGTCTCGGGCATGCGCACGGTCGCCGAAGAGCTCGGCTACCCGCCGGACACCAGACTGGTCATCCTGGCCTGCGGCGAGCTGGGGTTCTGCCACGCCGCCAACCTCGGTGTCTACGACTCGTTGCGCAAGGGGTTCGCCACCACGTCGTCGCTGATGGTCCCGGCACCCTGGGCCCGCGAGGCGGCGTCGCGCTACCGGGGCGAGGACGTGGGCGTCCGCCTCACCGTAAACGCCGAGCACGAGCTCTACCGGTGGGGACCCATCACCCAGGCCCCCTCGCTGCTCGACGGCGACGGCGGCTTCCCCCGCACCGTCGCCGACACCTGGGACCACGCCGACCCGGACGAGGTGCGACGGGAGTGCCGGGCGCAGATCGAACGGGCCGTGCTGTGGGGGTTCGACATCAGCCACCTCGACTCCCACCTGGGCACGTTGCTGCTCCGTCCCGAATTCTTCGACATCGTCCTCGAGCTGGCGGTGGAGTTCGGCCTCCCGGTACGGCTGCCGGGAGGGGACGCCGAGCGCCAGCTGGGCTTCCCCATCCGCCAGCTGGCCGCCGACGAGGGCGTGCTCTTCGCCGACCGTCGGGCCGGCATGCCCGTGGGCGTGTCGTTCGCCGAGCGCCGGACCTTCACCGACGTGATCTCGAATCTCGAGCCCGGCCTGACGGAGATCTCCTTCCGCCCGGCCGTCGACACCCCCGAGCTGCGGGCCATCACCACCGACTGGGAGGACCGGGTCAGCGACCACGTGCTGCTGGTGGACGAGCGCGGCATCAGGGACGTGCTCGACCGGGCCGGCGTGGTCACCGTCGGCTACCGGGCGCTGCGCGAGGCCATGCGGAGATCGGTGCGCCGTTGAGGCCGGAGCCGGCGTCCACGGCGCCGCCCCCGACCGGCGGTACGCTCCCCTCCCACGGAGACTGCTGACGTGACGGACGTGCGCCAACCCCACACCGGACCCACCGCCCCGGCGGGTCCGGCCGCGTTCCGGCTGGACGGCGTGCTGTTCCTCGGCGGCAGCGCGGAGAACCCGGTGACCGTGGACGACATCTCGCTGGTCGTCGACGACGAGGGGGTCAGCGTCTCCCATGGCGGCGAGGGGACCCCGCGCGTGCTGCCGTGGGCGCTGCTGTCGACCTACGTCGTCGAACCGTGGTCGGGCGGTGTGCTGCCCGAGTGGTGGGTCGACCCCGAGCTCAACCGCGACCCCGAGGCCGAGGACGCCCTCGGCACCATCGTCATCGACCCGGTGGCCACCAACCGGCCCCTGCCCCACACCGAGCCGGGTGCCCTGCTCAGCCTGAAGACACCCAACGCCACCTACCGCTTCCTCAAGCCCGGGGGCGACGCCGCCGACCTGGGCACCCGGGTGGCCGCCCTCGCCCTTTCCCACCTGGGAGCGGCCGGTGCCCCCACGACCACGACGGTCGCCCGGGCGGCCGGCACCGACGGGCAGCAGGCGGCGGGGCCGGCCATCTGGCCCAGGGTCCAGGTCGTGCTGGTCGTGCTGCTGGTCGTGCTGCTGCTGACGGCGGTGACCCTGATCCTCCTGCAGAGCGCCGGGAAGATCCACATACCGATCCTCGGCGGGACGAGCCCCTCCGGGCTGGCCGCCGCCGCCTGACCCCGCCCCGTCTCAGCCCGCCCCGTCTCAGCCCGCCCCGCCTCAGCCCGCCCCGTCTCAGCCCGCCCCGTCTCAGCCCTCCCCGTCTCAGCCCTCCCCGTCTCAGCCCTCGTTGCGCACGCCGGCGAACAGGTCGTCCTCCACGGTGCCGGCCGGGGCCACGGGTACCCCGTCGGCCACCCTGGCCAGCTCGTACTCGTCGACGGGATGCACGGTGTCGAGGACGCTCGGGCGGCAGCCCGAACCAGAACGGCGACTTCGGGTCGACCTGCGTGGCGTGGGCCAGCAGGGCCTGGCGCCGCACGTCGGCGAACTCGGAGATGTCGATCGAGGTGGTGACCGGCTCGTCGGGCACCTTCTCCCATCGCGCTCGCCACTCGGCGTCGAAGGGTGACTCGAGACCGAGCTCCTCGAACTTCTCGTGGATCTCGCGGAAGCGCGGCCACCGAGAAGACCGTGTAGTAGAGCTTGGCGGGCTGCCAGGGCTCGCCCGCCCCCGGGGAACCGCGACCGTCGCCGGCCGCCGGAAGGCGGCCAGGCCCACCTCGTGGTCGCGGAGGTGGTCGGGGTGCGGGTAGCCGGACTGCTCGTCGCCGTAGACCACCATGCACCTGGGGACGGGTACGGCGGACGACGGCACCAGGCGGCCCACGGCCTCGTCGAGAGGCGCCTGGGCGAAGCTAGTCCGGGTCGGGCGTTGGCCTCCGAGCCGGGCATCCCCGAGTCGCGGTAGCCGAGCATGACCACCTCGTCGTAGCCGATGATCTCGGTGGCCCGGGCCAGCTCCTCCCGTGCGGATCTCGCCCAGCCGGTCGCGCACCTCGGGCCGTGTCGAGGGCCGGGTTGAGGATCTCGCCCTCCTCGCCCCCGGTGCAGCACACGAGAACGGTCTGGACGCCCTCGGCGTGGTATCGGGCCACCGTGCCGGCGCCCTTGGAGGACTCGTCGTCGGGATGGGCATGCACCGTGAGCAGGCAGGAGCGCATCCGGCATGCCGATCACGCTACCGGGCAGCGCAGGCCCTAAGCTTCAGTCGCGAGAACGAGGAAGGATCCGTCGCATGGGCGTCATGAAGCGTCTGTCCGGAATCGTCCAGGCCAAGACCAACAAGCTGCTGGACAAGGCCGAGGACCCCCGCGAGTCGCTCGACCTCTCCTACCAGAAGCAGCTCGAGAGCCTCCAGAAGGTCCGGCGCAGCGTCGCCGACGTCACCACGGCGAAGAAGCGCATCGAGCTGCAGGCCACCCAGCTCCAGCAGCAGGCCGACAAGCTCCAGCAGCAGGCCAAGGCGGCCCTGAGCCAGGGCAACGAGGACCTGGCCCGTGAGGCCCTGGCCCGGCGGGCGGCCCTGGCCGAGCAGCTCACCGACCTCCAGACCCAGCACGAGCAGGTCGCCGCCCAGGAGACAGAAGCTCATCGACACCGCCCAGAAGCTCCAGACCCAGGTCGACTCCTTCCGCACCAAGAAGGAGACGATGAAGGCCACCTACACGGCGGCCGAGGCCCAGACCAAGATCGGCGAGGCGGTCTCGGGCATCTCCGAGTCGATGAGCGACGCCGGCATGTCCATGCAGCGGGCCCAGGACAAGATCGACGGCATGCAGGCCCGGGCCGGGCGCCATGGACGAGCTGCTGGCGTCGGGAGCCCTCACCGACCTGACGCAGCCGGTCGACGACATCCAGGCCCAGCTGGACAAGGCCTCCACCACCTCGACCGTCGACGCCGAGCTGGCCGCCCTGAAGGCCGAGGTGGGCACGGGGGCCCCGCCGGCGCCGGCCGCCCGGCCCGGCTCGGGGGCCACGGCCGACGGGGTCGGGCGAGTGCCGGGAGGCCCAATCGTGATCGTCCGCATCCTCGGCGAGGGCCAGTACGTGGTGCCCGACGACGCCGGGCGCGACTCGGGTGACCCGCTCGACGACGCCCTGATAGCCGCCGTCGACGCCGGTGACGAGGACGGCTTCGCCGACGCCCTGACCGCCGTGGCCGCCGAGGTCCGGTCAGGCGGGCCAGCCGGTGCCCGACGACGACTTCGCCCCCTCGGACCTGGTCGTCCCGTTCGCCGACGCCACCCTGGACGAGACCAGGCGGCTCCTCGCCGAAGCGTGCGGCCGGTCCCACGGACGGGACGCCGACGACGCGGCATCATGGTTGGGCGACCACCGAACGCACCGAGACCCCATGAGCACGAACCGCCGCATACCCCCAGACCACGGCCTGACCGTGCGGATGTTCATGACCGGCCTGATGCTGGTCATCCTGTACGGGGCGGTGATCGGGCTGCTGATCGCCTTCGGCATCTCCTTCGGGGTCGTGCTGGTGTTCGCCGCGCGTCATCCTCTTCGTCCAGTACTGGTTCTCCGACAAGATCGCCCTGTTCGGCATGGGCGGCCACATCGTCACCCCCGAGCAGGCCCCCCAGCTGCACGGCGTCATCGACCGCCTGTGCGCCCTGGCCGACATGAAGAAGCCCCGGGTGGCCCTGGCCGACACCGACGTGCCCAACGCCTTCGCCACCGGCCGGAGCCCCAAGTCCGCCGTGGTCTGCGCCACCAGCGGGCTCATGCGCCGCCTGGACGAGCCCGAGCTCGAGGCCGTCCTCGCCCACGAGCTGTCCCACGTCGCCCACCGCGACGTGGCCGTCATGACCATCGCCAGCTTCCTCGGCATGGTGGCCGGCCTGGTCACCCGGATCATGCTGTGGACCGGGCTCATGGGCGGCTTCGGCGGACGGAACCGGACAACAACCAGGGTGGCCAGGGCAACGCCGCCCTGGTGGAGATGGCCGTGCTGCTGGTCTCGATCGTCGTCTACGCCATCAGCTTCCTGCTCACCATGGCCCTCTCCCGCTACCGCGAGCTGGCCGCCGACCGGTCCGGCGCGCTGCTCACCGGGCGGCCCTCGGCCCTGGCTTCGGCGCTGGTCAAGGTGACCGGCGAGATGTCCCGCATCCCCACCCGGGACCTGCGGTCGGCCGAGAGCTTCAATGCCTTCTACTTCACGCCGGCCATCGCCAAGAACGGCGTCAGCCTCTCCACGCTGTTCTCGACCCACCCGTCGCTCGACCAGCGTCTGGCCCAGCTGGCCCGGATCGAGGCCGAGCTGGGCCGTCCGCCGTGAGCCGCTCTGCTCGCCGGTGAACTCGCACGCTGATGGGCTCCTCGACACCCTCTTCGGCCGGACCAAGCCGGTCCAGGCCAACCTCGACGCCCTCTTCGCCCTGCCCGTCGGCCTCCATCACCCTCCAGAGCGCGGCCGGCATGTCCTGCTCCGGCCGGGCCGGCGTGTGCTTCAAGCCGCCCACCGGCCAGGGATTCGAGGACATGCAGGCCGAGGTGGTCAAGCTCCTGTCCATGGACGGCACCGGCGGCTGCGCACAAGAGAGGACAGCTTCGGCTACCAGTGGCTGGTCGTCGAGGACACCGACATCGAGGAGCTGGTCACCCAGGTCCACCTGGTCAACTCCTCGCTGGCCGACGCCGGATGGGGTCCGCAGCTGCTGTGCTCGGTCTTCGGGCTGGCCGCCGGCACCGTCCGACGGTGCCGCCCTGCCGGCGCCGGCGGGTGATCCGCAACGGCGACCGCCCCGCCCGACGCCCGCCGCGGTCCTGGTCGACGCACCGCCGCGCCGGCCGGCGATGCTGTGCCGTCCACCGCCTTCCTCGTCTACCTGTTCAAGCGGGGGACCTTCTACCCCTTCGTGCCCGACGGCCACGAGCACCGGGACACCGAGGAGGAGCTCCAGCTGAGGAGCCTGGTCGCCGACGACCTCGAAGTCGAGCCCGACCTCGACCGCTGGTTCCCCCTGTGGGACCTGCCGGTCGGCTGACCGTGAGCCTGGCCTGCCTCGCCGGGCCGTTCAGCTCCCGGGCACGACGCCAGGCGTACTCCCGTCGATCCGGCTCGGGCCAGGTCGAGGTCGCGCCGGGTGATCCCGCCGGAGTCGTGGGTCATGAGGGCCAGGGTGACCCGGTTGTAGCGGATGTCGATGTCCGGGATGGTGGTTGGCCGCCTCGGCCAGCCGGCCGACCTCGTCCACGAAGGCCGAGCGCCCGACGAAAGTCGGCACAGGCCACCGTCTTGACCAGCCGGCCGTCGTCCGGCGCCAGCTCCCGCGGGTCGCCGTCGGCGCGGCCAGCGCGGCCGATCGACCTCGCTCGGCGGCGGTCAGCGGCCGCGCACCGTTTCAGCGCCGAGGCCGCCGGCCGGCGCCGTCGGGGTGAAGTCCACCGGCATGGTCTCGTAGCCGGAGACGAAGTTGGCCGCCCGTTTGGGTGGCGGTCCGTCGTCGGCCAGGGCCAGGTCGGGAAGCCGGTCGAGCAGGCGGTCGAACATCACGGCTGAGCTCCATCCGGGCCAGGCGGTTGCCCAGGCAGAAGTGCGAGCCGAAGCCGAAGGCCATGTGGTCGTTGGGCGTGCGGGCGATGTCGAAGCGCTCGGGATCGATCGAAGACCGCCTCGTCCCGGTTGGCCGACGGATAGAGCAGGAGCAGCTTCTGGCCCTCCTCGAGCGTCTCGCCGTGGAGCTCGACGTCACGCGTCATGGTGCGGGCCATGTTCTTGATGGGCGTGACCCACCGCAGCATCTCCTCGACGGCCGCGGCAGCAGCGACCGGTCGGTCGCCAGCGCCGCGAACTGGTCCGGGTGGCGCAGCAGCTCGTACATGCCCCCGCTGATGACGTGGCGGGTCGTCTCGTCGCCACCGATGAGGATGAGCAGCGACTCGTAGATGAGCGATGTCTCGTCCAGGCGGTCCCCCTCGATCTCGGCGTGGACCAGGGTGCCGATCAGGTCGTCGGCCTGCCTCGGCCCGGCGGCGCTGCTCGGTCACCGCCGTGATGTAGCTCGGCGTACTCGATGCACGCGGCCAGCGGCCACCTCCATCGCTCGCGGCTCGGGCGAGCCCAGCGACTTCAGCATGTCGTCCGACCACCGCAGCAGCGTCGTCGCGGTCCTCGGGGGCCACACCGAGCATGTTGCCGATGACGATCATGGGCAGCGGCGCGGCGATGTCGCGGACGAAGTCGGCCGAGCCCTGCTCGCACACCCGCGTCGATGATGGCGTCGCAGATGGTGCGGATGCCCTCCTCGCTCTCGCGGATCCGCCTGGGGTGAACCCCTCGCTCACCAGCCGGCGGCGGCGGACGTGCTCGGGTGCGTCGGTGTCGATCATCATCGGCAGCGCGGAAAGTCGGGTCGGATGCCGCCGGCGTTGGAGAAGGTCTCGGGGTCCTTGGAGATCTCCTTGATGTCGGCGTAGCGGGTGATGCCCCAGACGCCGGCGGCCTCGTCGAAGTAGGCCGGCGCGTGCTCGCCGCATCCAGGCGAAGGCCGGGAACGGGTCGCCCCCGTAGAAGGTGCCGTCGCCAGCCCGATGGCCAGGTCCGCAGGTGGCGTCGTCACCATGATTCCCCTTTCACCGACCCGCGCCGGGCCGGCGGCCGGCGGGTGCGGTGCATCTGAACGGTTGTCTGGACAGGTGTCCAGTCGACGTCAGAGCTCTACGCGCACCGCATCACGGCGCCCCCGTCGCGGTGTTCGTGCGCGAGGAGCGATCGGCCTCTCAGGCCAGGGCCGCGAGGGCGACCGGCGTGAGCGCCCCGGTGCGCTCGGCGTCCACCGTCAGCATAGCTGATGACAGCCTGGATGGTACGTGCCACGTCTATCGTGACCGGCGTGTCGATGCGTGCCCGCCGATGGGCAAGGTCCCTCGTTGCGGCGGCGCCGTTCGTCGCGTTGACCCTCGCATCGGCGGCCTGCGGGAGCTCCCCGAAATCGGCCGCGCCGTCGACGACGTCGACACTCCGGCCTCCCACGTCGGCGTCCTCGAAAACGACACTACCGCCCGCTCCGACGACGACTGCGCTGCCCGGAGCACCCCCCTGCGAACCGGATGCACCCGGCGGAAACGTCCCCCGTATCCGACCGACGTTGATCTTCATCGGTTGCGCCACCAGCGCCGACCACCTCCAGGACATCGACTGGTCGAGTTGGACGGCAACGGGCGCCACCGGCACGGCTACGCACGCGGTCAACGACTGTTCGCCGAGCTGTGCCCAGGGAACGTCGACCGACATCCCCGTGAACGTGTCGCTCAGCGACCCCGGCCAGTCGAACGGACTGCTGGTGTTTACGACGATCTCCTTTGTTCCCGTCGACAGCACCGCCGCCACCGAGACGGACTCGGTGGGGTGGGGTTGGGTGCCCGGCTTGAGCTGCCAGCTTGCTCCTCGGGGGCAGCCGGGGCTTCAGGCGTGGCGTGGCGTGGCGTGGTCGTCGGGCGTGTCGTCGTCGACTCCCCGATCGGGCCGCCACACCGCAGCCGATGAAGGGGGCCGGCGGGTCGAAGCCGCTCGACGACAGACGGATCTGGGTCCATCCTGTTCCTCACGGGTGGGTCATCGACTCGGGCCGCACGGCCTTGTCGAACTGCTCGCCGGTCAGGTACCCGAGGGCCACGGCCGCCTCGCGCAGCGTGGTGCCCTCCTTGTGGGCCTTCTTCGCCACCTCGGCGGCCTTGTCGTAGCCGATGAGCGGGTTGAGCGCCGTCACCAGCATCAGCGAGTTCTCGAGGTGCTGGCGGATGCGGGCCTCGTTGGGCTCGAGGCCCTCGACGCAGAACTCGGGTGAACGCCGCCGCACGCCTCGGTCAGCAGGTCGACCGAGTGCAGCACGTTGTGGATGATCACCGGCTTGCACACGTTGAGCTCGAGGTTGCCCCGCGCGCCGGCCATGGCCACGGCGGCGTCGTTGCCGTACACCTGGATGCACACCATGATCATGGCCTCGCACTGGGTCGGGTTCACCTTGCCCGGCATGATCGACGAGCCGGGCTCGTTCTCGGGCAGCGTCGAGCTCGCCCAGCCCGCTGCGCGGGCCCGACCCCAGCCAGCGGATGTCGTCGGCGATCTTGATCAGCGAGCGCGGCCAGGGTCCGCAGCGCCCCGCTGGTCGATCACCAGGGCGTCGTGGGCGGCCAGGGCGGCGAACTTGTTGGGGGCGGTCACGAACGGCAGCCCGGTGAGCTCGGCGATGGCCGGCGGCCACCCGCGTCGCCGAACTCGGGATGGGTGTTGAGCCCGGTGCCCACGGCGGTGCCGCCGGCGGCCAGCTCGTAGAGGTCGTCCAGCGTCGGACTCGATGCGGCGGAGGTCGGCGTCGAGCTGGGCCACGTAGCCGGAGAACTCCTGGCCGAGGGTGAGCGGCACGGCATCCATCAGGTGGGTCCGGCCGATCTTGGTGATGCCGGCGAAGGCGTCGGCCTTGGCCTGGAGCGCGTCCCGCAGGCGCCGGACGGCCGGGCAGCAGCCGGTGGGTGATCTCCTCCACCGCGGCGATGTGCATGGCGGTCGGAAAGGTGTCGTTGGACGACTGCGACATGTTGACGTCGTCGTTGGGGTGGACCGGCTCCTTCGACCCCATCACCCCGCCGGCCAGCTCGATGGCCCGGTTGGAGATCACCTCGTTGGCGTTCATGTTGGTCTGGGTCCCGCTGCCCGTCTGCCACACGCTCAGGGGGAACTGGTCGTCGAGCTCGCCCTCGGACACCTCGCGGGCGGCGGTCACGATGAGCGCCGACTTCTCGGCGGCCATCTTGCCCAGGTCGGCGTTGACCTGGGCCGAGGCCTCCTTCAGGATCCCGATGGCCCGGATCAGCGGCGTCGGCATCCGGTCGTCGCCGATCGGGAAGTGGTGGAGGGAGCGGGCCGTCTGGGCGCCCCAGTACCGGTCGGCGGGCACCTCGACCGCGCCCATGCTGTCCGTCTCGGTGCGGGTGTCGCTCATGTGCGCTCTCCTTGTGCTCGGGCCACCGGCGGCCGCGACCGACTAGCCGCGGACCGGTCCGGCCGCCCGCGGCCGCCGAGACCGGGCTCACGCCCGGAGGGCCAGGCCCGGCTCGAGCAGCGCCCGGGCGGCGGCCACGTCCTCGGCCCGGGGCCGTCGCCGTCGCCCGGCACCTCGAGGATGGCCGGCAGCCCCTGGAGCGCCGGATGGCCGAGCAGGGCGGCCGAGCCCGTCGGCGCCGATGGTGCCGTCACCGATGTTCTCGTGCCGGTCGCGGTTGGCGCCGAAGTCGACCTTCGAGTCGTTGAGGTGCAGGCACCGCAGCCGGCCCAGCCCGACGGTGGCGTCGATGAGCGCGACCAGGGCGTCGGCCTCCTCGACGGTGGCGAACGGGATGCCCGACGCCCACAGGTGCTGGGTGTCGAGGCAGACGCCCGAGCCGCTCGTCGCCGCCGGCGGCATCGATCACCTGCGGCCAGCTCCTCGAAGGAGCGACCCGACGGTGTCCCCGGCGCCGGCCGCGTTCTCGAGCAGGATCGGGCAGCCGTCGACGCCGGCGTCCGACCTCGTCGAGGGAGCCGACGAGGCCTCGGCCACCCCGGGCAGCGCGGTGTCGAAGCCCTGCCCCCGGTGGCTGCCGATGTGGAGCACGAGCCCGTCGGCGCCCATGCCGTCGGCGGTGGCCAGGTTGGCGGCCAGGCACGGCCGTGACTTCGCGGCCAGCTCGGGGTCGGGTGACGCCAGGTTGATCAGGTAGGTGGCGTGGCAGAACGTGGCGGTCGACCGCGGGTGCTCGGCCTGCGGCCAGCCGGTAGGCGGCGAGGACCTCGGCGCTGTACTGCGACGGCTTCCACATCCGGGGGCTCTGGGTGAAGATCTGCACGGCGTCGGCGCCGATCGTCGTCCCCGTGCTCGAGGGCGGGGACCAGGCCCTTGCCCGCCCGCACGTGCGCTCCGATCAGCATGGCGCGCACCGTACCAGCGGCGGCCGCCGCCGGCCGCCCCGACGGCGCCGGCCACCTCGTCGTCGCCGGCGTCCTCGTCCACCAGGACGCCGAGGGGCACGGCCAGGGCATCGAAGCCCTCCGCCAGCGCCGAGGCCAGCTCCTCGGCCACCATTCCGGGTGCCGTCGGGCCGGCCTCCCCGGAGAGGACCCGGATGGTGGTGACGGCCGCCGGCCCGATCGCCAGCGGCGGTGGCGGTGGCCGGTCGGCGATGGCGGGGCGGTCGTGGCGACGCCGTCCCGCACCACCAGGCCGGCCGGCCAGGCGGTCGGCCCGCCGACCAGGGGCGGCCAGCACCACGGCGACGTCCTCCCCGAAAGGCCGACGGTGTCCACGATGATGGGGATGCCACCGGGCGGAGGGGACCCGGTCGGTTGGGGCACCGTCGACTCGGAAGAAGTCGCCCGCCATCGTGGGCTTCCTCCCCGCCAACAGCCCCCGGCAGATGGCCACCCCCTCGGCCAGGCGTTCGGCGGCACGGGCATCGGAGGCGCCGACCCCGATCCCGAGGACGGCCCGGCCCCGGGAGATCACGTCGAGGGTGGTGACCACCTTGGCCAGCACGGCCGGGCGCCGGGCGGTCACCGGGGTGGCCAACGTGCCGAGCCCGATGGTGGAGGTGCGCGTCGGTGCACGCGGCCAGCAGCGCGAAGGCGTCGAGTGGCGTCGGCCTCGACACTCGGGCGGCGGTGCTGCCCACCAGCATCGTCCGCTCCGGTCCGTCGTCGATCCACACCATGTCGAAACCGGCGCGCTCGGCGGCGACAGCGGCGACGAGGGCGCGGCCGTCCGGCCGCCATGAGGCGTCGTCCGGGTGGCCCTGTCGACGCGCCGGAATCACGAGGCCGAGGCGGGTGAAGGGCGGATGTGCGCCCGCCTCGGCCCGCTCCCCCGGCAGCTGGCGGCCCGTTCGTCACGGAATGCACCGTACCCGTGGCCCCGCGCGCAAGCGTTTGTAGCGAGGGGCACCGGGCCGGTCGGCATCGGAGGGGGGCCATGGGCGAGCACTGGTCGGCAGCCAGGAGTGGCGACGCCGTCGACCGGGAACCGACAGCGGCATGTCCGGCTTCGGATTCGTCATGGTGGCGGTGAGCATGCTGATCACGGCTGCACTGGTCGCGCTCCTGCTGAAGTCGTTCGCGCGATGGCTCCTCGTCCGACAACCCCAACGATTCGCCCGGGACTCCAACTGGCCGACGACCTGCAGGCCAAGCAGTCCGCTGTCGTCGTCCCTGCCTCCCGCCCAGAGTCAGGCGGCCCAGGCGGGCGGCTACGGGGCCGTCACCGCGAGCTGCCCTGGGCGCCGACAACCCCGGCATCACCTACACGTCGGGGGCGAGCTCGAGCCCGACGACGGTGAGTGTGGCCCGGACTCGACCGCCGACCAGCGGCGTGACCGGGACCACGTCCCCGGGCGGGGCCCTGAACCCGGACGGGTCGGACGCCACGCCGGGCGGCGGGGGTTCCGGAGGTTCCGGAGGCTCCGGGGGCTCCGTCACCCTGGCCTCGTGGTCGACCTCGCGTACGTGCTGGCTGATCTGGCAGCCGACGGGTCGGACAGCCATGGTACGGGGCGCAGACGAACCTGCCGAACTGCACTGCTCCGGCCTTCTCCGCCGCACCTGCCCCGGGCAGTGCCCACCTCGACGTCCATCGGCTGGCAACAGGGATCGTTTCCGGCCGCCTGAGCGCACGTACCCGGTCCGTCACCGCCGTCACCGCCGTCACCGCCGGCACCACCAGCCGGCACCGGACCGCAGCGCGCCGGCGGCGACCAGCTGGCCACAGGCCTTCACCACCTCGGAAAGCGCCATGCCCGTGCGCACCACGATCGTCTCCGCATCTGGTGGGGGTGTCGTCGACTGCGATCCGCACGACGGCGCGCTCCGGGTGACCCCAGCTCCCACGCGCGGTCACCTCATCGCCCGGACCTCGACCGGCGGGTTCCGGCAACACGTCGCCGCGGACCCGTCGGCCGGCACCCGGCCGGTGACCCGGTCGCGGCCCGCCGTCGGCCGGACTCCCCACCCGCTCGGGCCGGCACCGGACCGTCCGCGCCCGGCCCGGGCCAACGACACGGCCACCAGCACGTCGGTGGCGTCGCGGACCGGGTCGCACCCGTCGACCAGGAGCCCGTTGGTGCCCACCGAGGCCGGGCTGCGGACCGAGCCGGGCACCGCGCACACCGGGATCCACCGGCGGGCCGCCGCCTCGGCCGTGTGAGGAGCCCCCCCGCCCGGATGGCTCTCCACGACGACCACCACGTCGGCCAGGGCCGCGATGATCCGGTTGCGGGCCGGGAACACCCGCGGGCGGGCCGTCGGTGCCCGAGCGACGCCTCGGAGAACACCACCCCGCCGGCGCCGCCACCTCTGCCCAGAGCCGGGCTTTGGACGGCGGGTAGACGACGTCGAGGCCGGTGCCGGCCACCACGACGGGCGGGGCCGCCGCCGACGGTCGGTGCCGCCGAACACGCCGGCGTGGGCGGCCGCGTCGATGCCCACGGCCAGGCCCGAGACGACGATGACGCCGGCAGCGGCCAGTTCGGCGCCGAGCTCCGGCTGCGACCTGGCGCCCATAGGGGGTGGCCGACCGGGTCCCGACGATGGCGACGCCGGACGGCGCGGCCCTCGGCGCGCCGCCGACGCGAACAGCACCGCCGGCGCGCCCGGGTCGGTCCGCAGGCCGACGGGATAGCCGGGCGTCGGCGGGAGGCACCTCGATGCCGCTTGCCGGCACCGGTCGAAGCCGGTCACCGGGTCCGACGCGGCGGCCGGGCGGCCGCGAACCGGCGGTCCGGGTCCGCCGGATGGCGTCCGCGGCCAGGGCGTCCCATGCCGCCGGGGGCGACATCCCGTCGAGGAGCCGGGCCAGCCGGATCGGCGTCATCCCGGGCAGCACCGGCCAGCGGCCGCGGCCGCGTGCACCGTCGGCGGTCCCCGCCGAACGGCACGCCCGGCATTATCGGCCACCGCGAGGAGGTCCGAGCGCCGGCACCGCAGGAAGAGCGCCTCCTCGCACGTGGTCCTCGTCGGTGACCTCGATCTCACCGTCGAGGTCGGCCATCGTTCTGCGCCAGCCCGCCGCACCCGGTGGAGGCCCCGTGCGCTCAGCGCCCCTGACGCAGTCCGAGCTCGAGCCGCCGGCGCGCCGGCGTCGGTGAGGGGTCCGTGCCGGCGCGCCGGGTCCGGCGACACCACGGCGTTGGACCGCGGCCGCACGTCGCCGGCGCCGAGCGATGGCCACCCGCCACCCGGGCCGCCACCGGCGCCGTGGCCTCGCCCTCGGCGCCCCCGAGCAGCTGCGCCGACCGTCGGGCGGTCCACCCGGATGGCGATGTCGAACCGGTCGAGCAGCGGTGCCGAGAGCCGCCGGGCGTAGCGGGCCCGGGCCGCCTCGGTGCACCGGCACGCCCCCGGGAGCCCACCTTCCCCGCACGGGCACGGGTTCATGGCGCCGACCAGCATGAACCGGGCCGGGTAGGACCGCCGACCCCGCGCCCGGCTGACCCGGACCACGCCCTCCTCGAGCGGCTGGCGCAGGGCGTCGAGCACGACGGTGCGGGAACTCGCCCATCTCGTCGAGGAACAGCACGCCGCCGTGGGCCAGGCTGATCTCGCCCGGGTCGCATCCAGCCGTCCCGCCGCCGATCATGGCCACCGCGCGACGCCCCGTGGTGGGGGGCCCGGAACGGCGGCCGGACGACCAGGCCGCCCGGTGGGCAGGGTCGACGCCGGCCACCGATGGATCCGGCGTCACCTCCAGGGCGGTCGGCCGGTCGAGGTCGGGGAGCAGGCCCGGCAGCCGGTCGGCCAGCATGGTCTTGCCCGACCCGGGGGTCCCACCAGCAGCAGGTGGTGACCGCCGGCCGCCGCCACCTCGAGGGCCCGTCGGGCCAGCCGCTGGCCGCGGACGTCGGCCAGGTCGGCCGGACCGGCCGGCCGGCTGCACGCGGCGTCCGCCGCTCGGCGGTCGCCCGGTCGCGGCGCCGGGCCGTCGGCCAGGTCCAGGCAGTGCCCGCGAGCCGGTCCACCAGCGCGCGCGAGCGTCGGGGCGCCAGCTGACCTCGTCGGCGGCCGCCCGGCCGGACCGGCCTCGCCGGCGCTCTGCGTCGGGCACCACCAGCCGGTGGTCGGCGAGCGCCTCGGCCAGCGACCACCGTCCCCGGGCACCCCGCGGAGCGAGCCGTCGAGACCGAGCTCGCCGACGAAGGCCATGCCCGTCGACCGCCTCCGGCGCCGAGCGCGCCCGAGGCCACCAGCACGCCGACGGCGATGGGCAGATCGAGGCCGGCGCCGCCCTTGCGCATGCCGGACGGGGCCAGGTTGACCGTCACCCGTCGCAGCGGCCACGCAGGCCGCTCGACAGCAGGGCCGCCCGCACCCGGTCGCGCGACTCGCGCACGGCGGCATCGGGCAGCCCGACCACGGTGAAGCCGGGAAGGCCGTTGGAGACGTGGACCTCGACGGAGACCGGGCGTGCCGTCGACCCCGACGAGGACGGCGGAGGGAATGGCGGCGATCACGGCGCCTCCGATTGCGGTCGGTCGGCGGGGTCGGCCGCGGCCCAGTCGGAGGCCGCTGACGATGGACGGCGGCGCGAGGGCCGGCGCACGACTCGGGTGCCGGCGGCCACTCGAAGGCACGACGCGCGACGCCTACGGGGCGGGTGTGCACAGCGGCCGCGCGCGGACCGCGGGCAGTCGTCAACCGGACGCGCCGGAGCGCACCGCGGACGAGGCCGCAGCCGACGCCGCGCCGGTCACGTGGACGGCTCAGCGACCCTCGAACATGGGGCTCGCGCTTCTCGCATGAAGGCAGCCGATGGCCTCGGTGGTGTCGGCGGTGGCGAAATTGACCGCCTGCGACCGGGCCTCCTCCTCGAGCGCCTGGTCCATCGAGAGGTCGAACGAGTTGTTCAGCATGGTCTTGGTCATCGACAGGGCCAGCGGGGGCCCGGCGGCCAGCCGGCCGGCCCACTCGTCCACGAACGCGTCGAGCTCGTCGGCCGGGACGACCCGGTTGACCAGGCCGAACTCCGCCGCCTCGTCGGCGTCGATGATGTCGGCGAAGAAGGCCAGCTCCTTGGCCCGGTGCAGCCCGATGAGCCGGGGCAGCAGCCACGACGCGCCGAAGTCGACCGACAGTCCCCGCTTGGAGAAGATCTGCGAGAACCGGGCCGCTTCCGAGGCCACCACCAGATCACAGCCGAGCGCCATGCTCATGCCGGCACCGGCGGCGACGCCGCCCACCTTGGCGATGGTCGGCTTGGGCATCCGGTGCAGCCGGAGGGCCACGTCGCCGAGGGCCCGCATCTGGACCAGGTACGGATCGCCGGGTCGGCCGGCGACGTTGGACGGGTCGCCCAGGTCGGCCCCGGAACAGAAGGCGTCCCCGGCCCCGGTGAGCACCATCACCCGGGTCGTCGCGGTCGGCGGCCACGTCCTCGAAGGTGGCCAGCAGCTCGCGCCACATGGTGCCGTTGGCGGCGTTCTTGCGCTCCGGCCGGTTCATGGTGACCGTCACGCACACCGCTCGGTCCGACTCGACGATCAGGGTCTCGAGCTCGCTGGGCATGGCCGGCAGCCTACGAGACCAGCAGGTCCCGGGGCACGGCCGCGCGCCGGTGCCGCGCTCAGAATGCGTCCTCGATGACCTCGACCATCCCGCCGTCGATCGAGACCACGTCGAAGCGGACGTCCACCCGCGCCCGGCCCGACCGCCGGCGTGAGCTCGGACAACCACCGGGCGGCCAGCCGCCGGATCCGGCGCTGCTTGGCCGGCGGCACCGCCTCGGCCCCCGTCCCGAACCGGTCGATCGGTCCGCGTCTTCACCTCGCAGAAGACCACGGTGCGACCCCGCCGGACGATGAGGTCGATCTCACCCTCCCGGCGGCGCCAGTTCCGATCGAGGACCTCGTAGCCCTGCTCCTCGTACCAGTCGGGCGGCCAGGCCTCCTCGCCGTGGCGCCTCGACGGCCGGACGGCGGTCGCCGGGTCCGAGGCGCACGGGCGCTCGGTCACAGGTCCTTCTCGGGGAGCCGTTCGATGTTGACGTCGCGGAACGTCAGGATGCGCACCGAGGGCACGAAGCGGGCCGGCCGGTACATGTCCCACACCCAGGCGTCGGTGAGGTTCGACCTCCACGCAGGCCGGCGACGTGTCCGAGCGCACCGTCACGTCCACCTGTTGGCCAGATAGAACCGCCGCTCGGTCTCCACGACGTAGGAGAACATGGGCAGCACCGCCCGGTACTCGTGGACGAGTGCCAGCTCGATCTCGGACTCGTAGCGCTCGAGGTCCTCCTCGCTCATCGCCGGTGGTCATGTTCCGCATCTGACCCGGACGCTACCCGACACCGCACCACACCGTGCCACCGGCCCGGCCACGGGCGGCGCCACCGGCCCGGCCACGGGCGGCGCCGCCGGCCCGGCCACGGGCGGCGCCGGCGCAGGGCGCCTCACGAGGTGACGGTCCGGCGTTCCTTGATCTTGGCGGCCTTTCCGTGCCGGTCACGCAGGTAGTAGAGCTTGGCCCGGCGGACGTCCCCCAGGGAGACGACCTCGGTCTTGGCGATGATCGGCGAGTGCACCGGGAAGGTGCGCTCCACCCCCACGCCGAAGCTGACCTTGCGCACCGTGAAGGTCTCGCGGACGCCGGTCCCCTGCCGGCGCATGACGGCACCCTGGAACACCTGGACGCGCTCGCGGCGTGCCCTCGACCACCCGCACGTGGACCTTTACGGTGTCACCGGGGCGGAAATCGGGGACGTCGTCGCGCAGGCTGTCGCGGTCGATGATGTCGGTCGGGTTCATGGGACGCGTCTCTCCACGGTTCAGGTTCGTGCCGGCCCGCCGCCTCGGGCTCCGGCGGGCCCGCTGCCGGTGCCGACGATGGCTCAGCAATCGTAGCCGTTCGCAGGAGGTGCACCTCACCGTGGTCGGCCAGCAGCCCGACCTCGTCGGGGGTGAGCCCGCCCCGGGCCTCGACCAGGTCGGGGCGGCGTTCGAGGGTGACGGCCAGCGACCTGGCCCGCCGCCAGCGGGCGATGCGCCCGTGGTCGCCGGAGCGGAGCACCTCGGGCACCTCCCAGCCCGCGGAACTCGGCCGGCCGGGTGTACTGGGGGTACTCGAGCAGGCCGTCGGCGAAGCTCTCGTCCCCGGCCGAGTCGTCGTTGCCGAGCACGCCGGGTACCAGGCGGGCCACGGCCTCGACCACGACCAGCGCGGCCAGCTCGCCCCCGGCGAGCACGATGTCGCCGATGGAAAGCTCCCCGTCGACCAGGTGATCGGCGATGCGCTGGTCGACCCCCTCGTAGCGGCCGCACAGCAGCGAGAAGCCGGCGCTGCCGGCCAGGTCCTCGGCCACCCCCTGGTCGAACCGGCGCCCCGACGGGGACAGCAGGAGGAGCGGCCGGGGCAGGCCTCCCGGGCCCTGAGCCACCTGCTCGACCGCGCCGAAGACGGGCTCGGGTGCGAGCACCATCCCGGGTCCGCCCCCGAAGGGGGCGTCGTCCACCGACCGGTGGGGGTCCGAGGCCGCCGAGCGGAGGTCGTGGACCCGCAGGTCGAGCAGGCCCCGTCCGGTGGCCCGCCCGAGGATCGAGGCCGCCGCGTAGTGCTCGACCACGGGCGGAAAGATCGTCAGCACGTCGATCCGCAGGGGCTCGGGACGTGGCCCCGGCCCGGCCGGAGCGGGCGACACCGCCGGCTCGCTCATCCGAGGTCGAACAGCCCGTCGGGGGCGTCCACCACCACCCGCCGGCCGGGTTCATGCTCGACGATGAAGCGCGCCGGCACCAGATGACCGGTGTCGAGTTCCAGAAGATCGCTGGCCGGGTTCTGCTGGACGCTGACCACACGGCCCCGCGGGGTACCGCCGGTGTCGACGACCTCGGCACCGACGACGTCGTGCACCCACAGCGCATCGGGATCCTCGATCGGCTCGGCGAAGAGTTCGGCGCCGCGGAGCTCGCCCGCGGCCTCGATCCCTTCCACGCCTCTGAATGTCACCACCCAGCGCCGCCCGTGCCGGCTCGACCGCGTGACCACGAGCCGTCGCCCATCCGCCCCCATCAGCATCGTCCCCGGGTCCAACCGCTCGTGGCGGTTGGTGGTCAGCGACACCACCACGTCCCCGCGGAGCCCGTGGGGCTTGGCGACCCTGCCGACGAGCAGGAGCGCACCAGGAGGTCCCTCAGGAGGTCCCTCAGGAGGTCCCTCAGAGGGTCCTTCAGTGGGTCCGCCCGACCCACCGTCCGCTGCCGGTGCCGGTTCAGCCTCCACGAGGCCACGGGAGATCGACGGGCGTCATCCCCGGAAGATACGGCATGGAGCGGCCTACCGGCCCGCCACGTCCCTCGCCCGGCGGCTACGCCGTCGCTGTACCCCGAACAGCCCCACGCCCAGCGCGACGGCCGCCAACGGGCCCCCGACCGCCCCCACCGGCAGCTCGACCGGAGGTGGAGGCGGATTGCCGACCGGAGGTGGGGTCCCCACGGCGGTGACATCGGCCGAGCCCGAGGACGCGTCGAACGTCCCGTCGCCCGAGTACTCGGCCGAGATGTCGTCACCGACGGCGGCCTGCAGCGTGCAGGTCACCGTCGGCGGGGACACCGCACTCAGCGACTCCGGCAGGCACGACGGGCTCGGCGCCCCGTTGTCGAGCACGGTGATCGAGCCGCTCGGAACCCCCACCCCCGACGGCGACGTCACGGTGACGGTCACCGCCTCGTCCACCCCCGACGCCGCGCTCGATGGATCCGGGGTCACCGTGGTCGTGGTCGGCACCAGATCGCCGATGGCCGAGGAGGTCGTCGCCACCAGTGCGGTAGAGGTGCCGTCCGTCGCCGTCTGGCTCCCCACCGCCGTGCAACCGACGGCGGGGCCCGCGTGCTGCAGGACACGCCGTCGAGAGGGATCCCCGCGGCGTTGAGCGGTTCGAGCGGTGCGGGTGGCGGGGTCAGGGACCAGCCCGACCCGTCCCAGGTGGCGATGATCGGCGTCACGTCGCCATCGGTCGTCTCGCCGGAACCGACGGCGACGCAGGCCGACGCGTTGACACAGGAGACACCCGACAATCCGCCACCCGCATACCCGAGCCCGCTCCCGGCGGAGGTTCCATCGGCGACGAGGTTCGGGCTGGGCACGACGGACCACGTCGCGCCGTCCGATTTTTCGACGAGCGTGAGCTGGGTGCCGTCGAGGCCGCCGAACACTTGGGACCCCACGGTGAAGCAGTCCGTGGCGGACGGGCACGAGACGCCATCGAGGGCGGCGTCGTCCGACGTGACGGGCACGGCGCGCTGCGTCCACCCCGTACCGTCCCACGAGAGGGAGATGGGCGGCCCGATCTCGGAGGGATCGGCGGGCGTGGCGGTACCGACGGCCATGCACGACGACGGAGACGGGCACGACACCGAGCCGAGACCGCCGGCGACGGCCGGCGTGGCCACCCGTGTCCACGAGGACCCGTCGAACTGCTCGACGAGCACGTCCTGGGCGGGTGTCGTGCCCTCGCCGACGGCGACGCACCACGTCGTCGACGCGCACGACACGCCGTCGAACCAACCCGAGGTGTTCGTGGCGGTGCTCGTGGACCATGACGTCGGGGCGACGGCGACCGACCAGGTGGAACCGTTCCACGTCTCCACCAGCGGCTGCAACGGGGATCCCACAGGGGGCCACGAGGCCAGTTCCCCGGTGGCCACGCAGAACGTGGCGCTCGGGCAGGAGATCCCCCCGTTCAGCCACGTGTAGATGGTCAGTCCGGGCGTGCTCGCCACCGCCGGGACGGCAATGGGGACCGTCGTCCAGTCCGACCCGTTCCACACCATCGACGCGTAACTCTGGGTGCTGCCGAATCGACCGAGCGCCACGCAGTGCGACGCATCGGCGCACGACACCGAGGTGAGATAGCCGGCGGCGGTGGCGTCGGCGGCGGCGTCATAGCTCCACCGGGCGGCGCCACTCGCCGCGCCCGCCGGGCCGGCCCCGGGGGCCGCCACCACGACCGCCGCCGCCAGCACCACACCGGCACATGCGACCAGCGCCCTGCGGACCCGTCGGAGCCACCGATTGACGTGCATTCCGCCGAACCCCCCAAGGATGACGATCCACGCTGTCTCGTGGGCCACCCTACGATGCGTCTACCGGTGGTGTCCCTCCCGGACATGGAAAAACCGGGCGCGAATCACGCAGCGCGCCCAGCCACCCACGCCACGTCGAGATTCTGCGAGTCTCGACTACGGGCCCGGACGGCACGAGCGGCGCCGGCGCCGACGCCCGCGGACGGCAAACGGCGCACGGCCGAGTGCGGGAGAGAGGACCTCAGTCGTCGACGATGTCGACCGACGTCTGGACGCCGTCCTTGGCGCCGGCGGCCGCCACCACCGTGCGGATGGCCTGGGCCACGCGACCCCGCCGGCCGATGACGCGGCCCATGTCGTCCGGCGCCACGTGCACCTTGAAACGCACGGTGCCGGCGCGGTCCTCGGTGTCGATGACGACCGACTCGGGCTCGCCGGCGATCGAGGTCACCAGGTATTCGATCACCGCCAGGGAGGTGCCGCCCTCGACCCGGTTGCCGGAGTCATCGTCGTCGGGAAGGTCGTCGATGGTGTTCACGTCACCCGACACCGAACCTTCGTCCTCGTTCACTTGGCCGCCCTGGCCCCGGCCAGCTCGTCGAGCGCGCCCGACTTCTTCAGCAGCTTCTCGACCCGCTCGGTCGGCTGGGCCCCCTGGGAGAGCCACTTGACCGCCTTGGCGTTGTCGATCTCCACGACCGCCTCGGGCTCGGTCTTCGAGCGACCCCGTGGCGCGTAGGTGCCCACTATCTCGATGAAGCGGCCGTTCCGCGGCGACCGGCTGTCCGCCGCGACCAGCCGGTACGTCGGCTGCTTCTTCTTCCCGATCCGCACCAGGCGGAGCTTGACTGCCACGATGGACACCTCAATCCTTCTGTCGACCTGCATGCCCGGCGGCTGCGCCGAGTGCGCCGGACATTCTCGCACCATCCGGCGTCCGACCGTGCACGCCCCTTCCGGGGCGCCGGGATCAGCGCGACCGGGGGGTGACCCGGCCGCCGCCCTTGCCCTTCTTGCCGCCCTTGCCCTTGGACCCTCTGGCCCCCTTGGACCCCTTGGCCCCACCGCCCCCACCGGCCGCCCCGGCACCGGCCGGCAGCCCGGGGGCGCCCATGCCGGCCGAGAGGGGCCCGTCGGGCCCGCCCATGCCGGCGGACAGCTCCTCGAGTCCGGCCATGGCCGACGGCGACATCCGCCCCTTGCCGAACAGCGAACCCAGCCCGCCCATGGCACCGCCGAACCCGCCCTTGCCGAAGCCCTTCATCATCTTCTGCATCTCCTTGAACTGCTTGAGGAGGGCGTTGACATCGGCGGTGGTCGTCCCGCTGCCGTTGGCGATCCGCAGCCGCCGTGAGCCGTCGATGGCGGAGGGATCGGTGCGCTCGGCCGGGGTCATGGAGCGGATGATCGCCTCGACCTGGCCGATCTGGCGGTCGTCCACCATCGACGAGGCCTGCTTCAGGTCCTTGGACACACCCGGCAGCATGGACAGGACCCCCGACATCGGGCCCATCTTCTTCACCTGCTGGAGCTGGTCGAGGAAGTCCTCGAGGGTGAACCGGCCCTCGAGGATGGCCGAGGCCGCCTTGGCCGCCGAGCCCTCGTCGAAGCTCTGCTCTGCCTGCTCGATGAGCGTGAGGACATCGCCCATACCGAGGATGCGGTCGGCCATGCGGTCCGGGTGGAACTGGTCGAAGTCGGCCAGCCGCTCACCGGTCGAGGCGAAGGCGATCGGCTTGCCCACCACCTCCTTCACCGACAGGGCCGCACCGCCGCGTGCGTCGCCGTCGAGCTTGGTGAGGATGACCCCGTCCAGGGAGAGCGCCCGGTCGAAGGCGGTGGCGGTGGACACGGCGTCTTGGCCGGTCATGGCATCGATGACCAGGAACGTGTAGTCCGGGGTGACCACGTCGGAGATGTGGCGGACCTCGTCCATCAGCTCCTCGTCGATCGACAGGCGGCCGGCCGTGTCGACGATCAGCACGTCCCGCCCGAGCCGGCGGGCCTCCTCGAGGCCGGCGGCGGACACAGCCACCGGATCGGTCGCCTCCGAAAAGACGCCGATGCCCTCCTGGGAGGCGAGCACCCGCAGCTGCTCGACGGCCGCCGGCCGCTGGAGGTCGGCCCCCACCAGCAGCGGGTTCCGGCCCTGCTGCTTGAACCACCGGGCCAGCTTGGCCGCGGCCGTCGTCTTGCCGGAGCCCTGCAGGCCGGCCAGCAGCACCACCGTCGGCGGCCGGCTGGCATAGGCCAGGCGGAGGGTCTCCCCGCCCAGGATGCGGGTGAGCTCCTCGTCGACGATCTTGATGACCTGTTGCCCGGGGCTCAGGCTCTTCGACAGCTCCAACCCGACACAGCGCTCGCGCACGGCCGCCACGAATTGGCGCACCACGCCCAGCTCGACATCGGCCTCGAGGAGGGCGGTGCGGATCTCGCGGAGGACCTCGTCGACGTCGGCGTCGCTCAGGCGTCCGCGGCTCCGGAGGCGGCCGAGGATGCCCTCGAAGCGGTCGGTCAGGCTCTCGAACATGAAGACGCTCAGGCTAGCGGTCCGCGGCCCGAAGCCGTCGCCGTCACCGGCCCGGCCGGCGACCCGTCAGAACAGCTCGGGCGGCGGCGGGTCGGGCCCGGCCCGGGCCGCCCTGCTCAGCTCGATCATCGACGGGCTGTCGGGACGGTCGAGGCCGAGATCGGGCTCCTGGCCGAAGGGCACGGGCCCCTCGAAGCGCCAGGACCGGGGCGCACCGTCACTGTCGACGGGGGTGAGGGTGAAGCCCTCGTAGGTCTTCAGGTAGTGGTGGTGGTGACAGAGCCGGGCCAGGTTGTCGAGCGAGGTCGGGCCACCCTCCGCGAAGGGGACCACGTGGTCGATCTCGAGACCGGCCCGGGTAGAGCACCTGGGCACCACACAGACCGGGTCGCGCACCATGAGGGCGTGGCGCAGGGCGGTGGGGACGTGGCGGCCCAGGGTGGCCACCTTCTCGATGGTGCCGGCCCGCTCATAGACACAGGAGACGAAGGCGTCGTCGGTGAGGCTCGCCAGGCCCTCGTAGGTGAGACTGCCCACCCCGTCGGCCTCACAGCACTGGCCCGGGCCCACCCGTCGGTTGCGCAACACGTCGAGGTCGACCCGGACGAGCAGCGTGGTGGCCGTGCCTGACGCGGCCCCGCCACCCTCTTTCGTCACCAGGTCGAAGAAAGCGTCGGCCAGATAGGCGGCCTGGGGCTCGCGCTCGCCCTTGTCCCGGGCCGCTTCGAACTGCTCTTTGGCGGCCCTCTCCAAGACGGCGAGCAACCGCGCACCCCGTTCGGGCAGGTCCCGGCCGGAGAAGCAGAAGGCCCCTTCGGCGTCCCTCCAGTGGCGGAAGTGGCGCTCGGCGTGGATCCGCCGCAACGCAGCGGCCGGATCGGACCGGGCCGAGGCCGCCTTGGCCTTGCGACACCGCTCCTTCAAGGTGGGCAGGGCCTCGCGCCGGGCGGCGTCGATGAGCTCGTCGGTGGCCTCGGGGGCCGACTGGGCGGCGTCGGTGATGGCGGCCGCCTGGGCCGAGGACAGCTCCCCCTTTCTGAGGGCGTCGTCGAGGCCCGGTAGCGACGAGGCCGCCCCGGCCCGCTCGAGGGTGCCCCGGGCCGCCCCGAGGCCCACGCCCTCGATGTCGGCCAGCAGGGAGGCGGCCGACGAGAAGCCCTCCTCCCGGTGGAACCCGACCTCGTCCAGACGACCGGCCAGCAGTGTCTTGATGGTGTCGCCCAGCCGCACGACGGCCACGCTCTTCTCGAAGAGCAGGCGGGCATGGGGACCGGTCAGCACCCCGGGCTCCAGTTCGGCCGCCAGCTCGGCCAGCAGCGAGTGGGCCACGTCCAGGCGGGCACGCAGGGTCCCACCCGGGGCCTCCCGCTCGGCAGTACTCGGTCCGACAACCAAGGTCATGGGGACAGTCCAGCAGGGGGGTGTGACTCCCACCACCCACCAGGAAAAAGGCTCAGAAGAGGGCGTCGACGAAGGCCGAGGGATCGAAGTCGACCAGGTCGTCGGGACCCTCGCCCAGGCCGACCAGCTTGACCGGCAGGTCGAGCTCCCGCTCGATGGCCACGACGATGCCGCCCTTGGCCGTGCCGTCGAGCTTGGTCAGCACCACGCCGGTGACCGCCACCGCCTCGGTGAACACCTTGGCCTGGGCCAGGCCGTTCTGCCCGGTGGTGGCGTCCAGCACCAGCAGCGTCTCGACCACCCGTCCGGGCGCCCGGTCGGCCACCCGCCGGACCTTCTTCAGCTCCTCGACCAGGTTGACCTTGTTGTGGAGCCGGCCGGCGGTGTCCGCCAGCACCACCGCGTGCCCCCGGGCGGCGGCCCGCTGCACGGCGTCGAAGACGATGGCGCTGGGATCACCGCCCTCCGCCCCCCGGACGATGTCGGCCCCGGCCCTCGAGGCCCACATGGCCAGCTGCTCGCCGGCGGCGGCCCGGAAGGTGTCGCCCGCGGCCAGCAGGACCCGGTTGCCGCCGGCGGTCAGGCGGGTGGCCAACTTGCCGACGGTGGTCGTCTTGCCCACGCCGTTCACCCCCACGAACAGCCACACGTCGACGGGACGGGCCGCGCCGTCCGCACCGTCGGTTTCGTCCGCGCCGCCGTCGCTGTCCCCGCCGGCCTGTCCGTCATGGCCGGGCCCGGCCACCTCGGCCAGGGCGCCGTGGGGCAGGGTCAAGGCCGTCACCAGGTCCGCCTTCAACGCGTCCAGCAGGGCGTCGGGGTCGCCGATGGCGCCGGCCTTCACCCGGCGGCGCAGGTCGTCGATCAGGGCGTCGGTGGCCCCGACACCGACATCGGCCCTGATCAGGGCCTCCTCGATGTCGTCCCAGGTGGCGTCGTCGATGCGGCCCCGCGCCCGCACCGCGCCCAGGTAGCCCGACAGCAGCCCCCGGGCCTTGCCCAGGCGCCCCCGGTAGGTGGCCGGCTCGGCCTCAGGGGCCGCTTCGACTTCGGGCCCGACCTCGGCCTCGGGGGCGACCGCCGGCGGCGCGGGCCCCGGCCCCGGCGCCGCCACCGTGCCTTCGGCCCGGGCCGCCTTCTCGGCGCCGCGGGACAGCTCGACGTCGGTGGGAGCGTCGACGGCGGTCTCGCCCGGCGGCGTCGGCGACTTGGGCGCCCGGCCCCGGGCCCGCAGGGCGACGGTCACGCCGCCGACCACGACGGCGACCGGCACCGCCACGGCCACCACCACCAGCGCCGGGTCGACGCCCAGGAGGGCGGCCCCGACGGCGGCGGCCCCGCTCACGTGCCCACCCGGCCGTGCACGACTTCGTCGGAGCCCACAGGGCCCAAGGGGTCGTCACTGCCCGGCCCCTCGCCGGCACCACCCCCCGGCCCCTCGTAGGCGGGCACCCGCTGGCTGACCACCCGGGACGAACCGCCGGGCGCCATGGTCACGCCGTAGAGGGCGTCGCCGGCCTCCATCGTCCGCTTCTGGTGGCTCACGATGATCAGCTGGGCCTCGTCCCTGAATTCGTGGACCAATCCGAGGAACCGGTGGAGATTGACGTCGTCGAGGGCGGCCTCCACCTCGTCCATCAGGTAGAAGGGCGACGGGCGGCTGCGGAACACGGCGAAGAGGAACGCCAGCGCCACCAGGGAGCGCTCGCCCCCCGACAACAGCGACAGGCGGCGGACGTTGCGGCCGGCCGGCCGCACCTCGACTTCGATGCCCGTCTCGAGCAGGTTCTGCTCCTCGGTCAACGACAGCCTGCCCACGCCCCCGGGGAACAGCGTCTCGACGAGGGCCGAGAAGTGCTCGTTGACATCGGCGAAGGCCGACGCGAATACCCGCATGATCTCCTCGTCGAGGGTGCGGATGGCCTGGAGCAGCTCGCGACGGGCCCGCCTGATGTCCTCCACCTGTGCCTCGAGGAATTGGTGGCGCTCGCCCAGGGCCGACAGCTCCTCCAGGGCGAGCGGGTTCACCGGGCCCAGCCGCTCGATTTCCGCCTCGATGGCGGCCGCCCTCGATCCGGCGTCGACGCCTTCGGGCAGCTCCGGCTGGGGCGCGGCCAGTGCCTCCCCGGGTTCGGCCCCGAGTTCCCGTCGGAGGGCGTCGACGACTCCTTCGACCCGGACGGACGTCTCGGCCAGCTCCAGCTCGACCGTCTGCAGGCGGCTCCGGGCGGCCGCCAGCTCGTGTTCGGCGGCCGAGCGGCGGCGGCGGAGGTCCTCGAGCCGGGCCCCACCCGCCCGGACCGCCTCGATCTGGCGGCGGTGCCGGTCGCGCACATCGCCGAGGGCGGCACCCAGCCGTCCGGTCACCGTCGCCACCACGGCCTCGAGCCGGTCGACGGCGGTGGCCTCGGCCTCGATCCGCCGGCGGCGCTCGGCGGCCGCCTGGCGCTCCTCCACGTGGCCGGCCAGGCGGCGCTCGACCTCACCCAGCCGGTCGGCCAGCACCCGGCGGCGCTCGGCCAGACCGGCGGCGCGCACCTCCCAGTCGCCGCGGGCCGCCACCGCCGCCTGCAGCTGCGCCTCGATGCCGCCGCCCGTGGCCGCGGCCTCGCTCGAGCGGGCGGCGGCCGCCTCCCTGGCCGCCTCCAGCACGGGCAGCGACTGCTCGATCTCCGCCTGCCGGGCGCCGTCCCGCCCGACCCGGTCCTCGATCTCCGCCCGCTGCTGGGCGGCGTCGGCGATCGCCCCTCGCGGCCGCCGTCCGCTCGTCGGCGGCCCGCTCGGCCGTCGCCCGGGCGGCCGCATGGGCGGCCTCGTTGCGATCGTCGGCCCGCAGGGCGGCGGCCAGGGCCGTCCGGGCCGTCTCCAGCACGGTGCGGGCCTGCAGCCGGGCGGCGGCGGCCGTCGCCGCCTGGGCCGTCGCCATCTCCTCCCGCCGCCGGGCCTCGTCGACAACGGCGGCGGTCACCATGCCGCCGCCGGACCGCACCCGCCACCCCGTCGACGAGAACCGGTCGCCGTCGCGGGTCACGACCACGAGGTCGGGGCGGGCGAGGGCCAGGTCGATGGCGGCCGACCAGCCACCGGCGGCGCACACCGCCGTCGCCAGCAGGGAGTCGAGCAGGCGGTCGAGACCGTCGACCCGGGCCCCGCGGCGTCCGTGCACGTGCCCGGACGGGTCGAGGCCGGCCGGCAGGCCTGGATCGCCGTCGGCGCCCGGCCCGTCGGCGCCCGGCCCGGCGGCGCCCAGTGCCAGCACGGCCCCGGCGGCCTCGCCCTCCCGCAGCCTCGACAGGGCGGCGCGGGCCGCACCGCTGCCCGAGACGACCACGGCGGCCACGGAGCCCCCGGCGGCGGCCTCGAAGGCGTCCTCCCACCCGGCTCGACCTCTACCAGGTCGAGCAGCGTGCCCACCACCCCCTCCACCCCGGCCAGCAGTTCCGCCCCGGCCGCGCCCCGGGCGTCGTCCAGCGCCTTGGCCAGGGCGTCGGCCCGGGCCACCGCCCGGTGCCTGCTCCAGCTCCGCCTGGCGCAGGTCCTCCTCGGCCTCCTCGAGGCCGGCGGTGGCCCGGGTGTGCTCCGCCTCGGCCCCGGCCACCTCGGTCTGGAGGCGGTGGCGGTCGCGTTCGGCCGCGGCCAGGGCTCCCGAGCTCGTCCTCTCGGCCTCGAGCCCGGCCGACCGGCGCTCGGCCGCCTGCAGGCGGGCGGCAGCTGGGCGAGGGCCTGCGTCGGTCGCGGTCGAGGGCCCGGCCGAGGGAGGCGAGCTCGACCCGGGCGGCCGCAGCCCGTCGTCGGCCGCCCGCAGCTCGGATCCGTCGCCCCACGCCTCCCGGTGGCGGCCAGGGCGGCGGCCGCCTCGCGCTCGGCCTCGGCCAGGTCGGCCCCTTCGGGCGCCAGGCGCTGCCTCCTCGGCCGCGGCCGCGGACAGCTCCTCCCCCAGCCGGGCCCCCTCGGCCTCCAGGGTGGACACCACGTCGGCGTCGGCGGCGGCGTCGAGGGCCGGCCGAGGGACCGCCTCCGCTCCCGCAGCACGCCCGCCAGGCCGCGGGCCCGCTCGACCAACCCTTCGACCCGCCCGAGGGAGGCGGCCAGGTCGTCCTCTCGACGGGCCGACAGCTCGTCGGCTGTCCGGTCGGCCTCGTCGTCGAGGCCCTGCAGGGACGCCCGAGCGCCTCCTCGGCCCCCCGGAGCTGGTCCCGGGCACGGGCGGCCGTGTCCTGTCGCCCGTTGAGGGCGGCCAGCTCCACGCCCGGCCAATAGAGCCGCAGCCGGCGGAGCTCGTCGGCCAGCGCGGCGTGCGAACGGGCCGCGGCCGCCTGGCGCTCGAGGGGCCGGATCTGGCGCCGCACCTCGCGGACCAGGTCGAAGAGGCGCTCGAGGTTCTCCTCGGTGGCGGCCAGGCGGCGCTCGGACCGCTCGCGGCGGCGCCGGAACTTGAGGACGCCGGCCGCCTCCTCGATGACGGCCCGGCGGTCCTCGGGCCGGGCGTTGAGGATGGCGTCGAGCTGGCCCTGGCCGACGATCACGTGCTGCTGGCGGCCGACCCCGGTGTCGGAGAGGAGCTCCTGGATGTCGAGCAGCCGGCAGGGGGCGCCGTTGATGGCGTACTCGCTCTCGCCCGAGCGGAACAGGGTCCGGGTGATGGTGATCTCGGCCAGGTCGCTGGCCAGCTGGCCGGCGCTGTTGTCGATGGTCAGGCTGACCTCGGCCCGCCCGAGGGCGGGCCGGTCGGCCGTCCCGGCGAAGATGACGTCCTCCATCTTCGCCGACCGCACGGTGCGCGGTCCCTGGGCGCCGAGCACCCAGGCCACGGCGTCGACGACGTTGGACTTGCCGCTGCCGTTCGGGCCCACGACGACGGTGACCCCGGGCTCCAATTCGAGGACGGCCGGGTCGGCGAAGGACTTGAACCCCTTGAGGGTGAGTGACTTCAGGAACACCGGCGGCTCACCCTACCGGCGCCCGGCCCGACGGGAGCGATCGTTGCGGAGCCGCCGACCGGGTCAGACCTGGCAGTGCTCGCACAAGAACGTCGAGCGCCCGCCCGACTTCACCCGGACGATGGTGGCCCGGCATCGGCGGCAGGCCTGACCCTCGCGGTCGTAGACCTGGTGCTGGCCCTGGTAGTCGCCGACCTCGCCGAAGAGATCCCGGTACTGCTCGTCGGCCAGCGACGAGCCCCGGTGCTTGACCGCCTCCGCCAGGGTCTCGACCATGGCCCGGTAGAGGCGGCGGACCTCCTGGGAGGAGAGCGAGTCCGAGCGGCGGTCGTAGCGGAGCCCGGCGGCGAAGAGGATCTCGTCGGCGTAGATGTTGCCGATGCCGGCGACGAACTCCTGGTCCATGAGCAGCGCCTTCAGCGCGGCCTTGCGCTGGGCCAGCAGGGCCCAGAAGCGGTCCCAGCTCATGACATCCTCGAGCGGGTCGAAGCCCAGATGGGCGAGCTCGGGCAGGGCCGCTGCCGTCGGCCGGCGGCGGTGGACACGAACAGCTCCCCGAAGGTCCGGGGATCGACGAAGCGCAGCTGGCCGCCCTGGGTGAAGGTGAGCACGGCGTGGGTGTGGGGGGCCTTGGGCTCCTTGGCGCTCTTGGCCCGCAGCAGCTGGCCGCTCATGCCGAGGTGGATGACGAGGGTGTCGCCGCTGTCGAGCCCCATGAGCAGGTACTTGCCCGACCCGGCCGATGGACGTGATGGCCCGGCCCTCGAGCAGGGCACCGGAACTGCTTGGCGCTCGGATGGCGTCGGACCGTCCGACCGTTGCGGACCTCGACCGACTTGATCTTGCGGCCGACGACCTCGCCCTGGAGGTCACGCCGGATCGTCTCCACCTCGGGAAGCTCAGGCATCCCCCACGCCTCTGGCCTGTCTCGTCCCCGATGCCGGCGAGGCCGCCCGGGCGGCCGCCTGCTCGGCGTCCTTCTTCGACCGCCCCTCGCCCTTGCCGAGCCGCTGGCCAGCAACGTACACCGTGGCCGCGTACCGTCGAGCATGGTCGGGCCCGTCCCCGTCGACCTCGTAGCGGGGCACGCCGTCGCCGCGGGCCACGGCCGCCTCCTGCAGGCGGCTCTTGTGGTCCGAGACCCCGGGCTCGCCCACGGCGGCCCCCATCCGGTCGGCGAGCAGCGAGACGACCAGCCGGGCGGCCGCCAGGCCGCCGTCGAGATAGACGGCGCCGATGACGCGCCTCGACCGCGTCGGCCAGGATGGACGCCTTGCCCGCCCCCCCGAGGCGTCCTCCCCCCGACCCAGCCGGAGCGCCGGGCCCACGTCCGAGCTCCAGGGCCACGTCCGCCAGGACCTGGGTGTTGACGACGGACGCCCGGACCTTGGCCAGCATGCCCTCGGGCATCTCCGGGTAGGCGCGGTAGGAGTGCTCGGCCACCACCAGGCCGAGGACGGCATCCCCCAGGAACTCGAGGCGCTCGTTCGAGGGCAGGCCGCCCTGTTCGGCGCACCACGACCGGTGCGACACCGCCGTCCCAGCAGGGACGGGTCGTCGAACCGGTGGCCGATGCGCCGTGCCAGCACATCGAGGGCCATCGCCATCCCCGTTGGGATTCACGGCTGCGGGCCCGCCCCCGGGCGCGCCACGCCCCGGGGTCGCCCGGCATCGTGCAGCGGTCGGGACGGGGCCCCGTGGTCGGTGGCGTTCAGGCCCCTGAGCTTGGCGTACACGTAGTCGACGGCGTCGCGGACCGTCCGGAGGTCCTCGAGGTCCTCGTCCTCGATCCGGAAGCCGACGTGCGCTCCCCGAGCTCCTCCTCCAGCGACTCGACCAGCTCGATCAGGGCCAGCGAGTCGGCGTTCAGGTCCTCGGCGAACGAGGACGACTCGGCGATGGCCGACGGCTCGATCTCCAGGATCTCGGCCAGCAGGTCACGGATCAGCTCGAAGACCTGCCGGCGGTCGAGTGGACCCTTCTCCACGTGGGTCTCTGCGGGCACGGAGGCTCCTTTGCCGTCGTCGCGGGTCGACGGCGCCGGGTGGGACGGCACCGCCGGTCGGTCCGCCGGTCCGCTCGTCCTGGCGCGGCCGTGGCCGCCGGAGCCGTCCGGCAGCCCAGATCCTACCGGAGACGGGGTTCACGGAGATGAAACACGGCGGCAATCCGGGCGACCCATCCCCCAGGTAGACACTGGTACATGTCCCCGATCTCTGGCCGGAGCGCGCCCCTGCGGGGTGTCGGCCGCCCGGCCCGGGCGGCCCGAGCGGAGCGCCCCGACCGTGCCGACCAGGCCCGGGCGGCGACCTCGACCGGGCCGGACGAGGGGGCGGGTGGTCCGGCTGCGGGAGGCGGCCACCGGCCCCTGGCCCGTCTACGACCCCGGACCGCACTTCGACGAGCTGATCGGGCCGGACGGCACCCCCCGCGACCTGGCCGTCGCGCTGTGGGACCACCTGACGGAGCTGGGTCCGGAGGCCGTCCGGGAGCGCCAGCAGGCCGCCGATCGCGAGATCCGGGCCATCGGCATCACGTTCACCGTCTACGAGGGCTCGGCCGGGATCGACCGCCCGTGGCCGTTCGACGTCATCCCCCGCATCCTCACGGCGGAGGAGTGGCGCCACATCGAGACCGGCCTGGTCCAGCGCCTGAACGCCCTCAACCTGTTCATCGACGACGTCTACCACGACCAGCGCTGCCTCGAACTGGGCGTGGTGCCCCGCGAGCTGGTCACCGACTCGCCCAACTTCAGGCCCGAGTGCGTGGGGGTGGAGCCGCCCGGTGGCATCTGGGCCCACATCTGCGGCAGCGACCTGGTGCGCGACGGGGACGGGACGGTGTACGTGCTGGAGGACAACCTGCGCATCCCCTCGGGCATGTCCTACCTGCTCGAGAACCGCGTGGTGGCCAAGCACGTCTTCCCGGAGCTGTTCCGCCACTACTCGATCGAGCCCGTCGACCCCTACGTGGGACGGCTGGCCGCCCTGCTGTCGTCCCTGTCCCCCACCCCCGGCGATCCGACGATCGTCGTCCTCACCCCCGGGGTGCACAACAGCGCCTACTTCGAGCACGCCTTTCTGGCCCAGCAGCTCGGCGTGGAGCTGGTGGAGGGCGGCGACCTGGTCGTACTGGACGACGACTGCGTCTACGTCCGCACCATCGAGGGCCTCGAGCGGGTCGACGTGATCTACCGGCGGGTCGACGACCTCTACCTCGACCCGGAGGTCTTCCGTCCCGACTCGCTGCTGGGCGTGCCCGGGCTGGTCCGGGCCTGGCGGGCCGGACGGGTGGCGCTGGTGAACGCACCCGGGGCCGGCGTGGCCGACGACAAGGGCGTCTACGCCTACGTCCCCGACATCATCCGGCACTTCCTCGACGAGGAGCCCATCCTCGACAACGTGCCCACCCTTCGCTGCGGTGACGCCGAATCCCGGCGCCACGTGCTGGCCGACCTCGAGCACCTGGTGGTCAAGCCGGCCAACGAGTCCGGCGGCACCGGGATCGTCATCGGTTCCCAGGCGACCCCGGACGAGCTGGCGGCGGCGGCCCGGCGGATCGGGGAGGACCCCGGGGGTGGGTGGCCCAGCCCATCCTCGACCTGTCCACCACGCCGACGCTCTGCGACGGCGATGTCGTCCCCCGCCACGTCGACCTCCGCCCGTTCACCCTCATCGGCCCCGAGGGTTCCTACGTCACCCGGGGTGGGCTGACCCGGGTGGCCATCGAGGCGGGCTCGCTCGTCGTCAACTCGTCGCGGGGCGGCGGGTCGAAGGACACGTGGGTGGTCGAGGCTGCCGGCGGGGGGAGTGGCGGCCCCCCGGCGGTGCACGCGCCGCCCTCGCCCGACGAGCCGGGGATGCGCCACCCGTGACCGACGGCGACGGCGACGGCGCGTCGGGCGCGCCGGCGGGCGCAACGGCGGGCGCGCCCGACGACACCCGGGACGAGATCGACGACGACGAGGACCACACCAGACCACGAAAGGAGGGCGCCATGCTGCTCGCCCGCATGGCCGAGGCAACCTACTGGACGGGGCGCTACCTGGAGCGCGCCGAGTGCACGGCCCGCATCATCCAGGTCCACGCCGACACCCACGTCGACCTGCCGGTCGGGGAGGACGTCGGGTGGGAGCCGCTGCTGGCCATCGCCGGCGTCGGCGACGAGTTCGCGGCCCGCTTCGATCCGGCGGCCACGCCGCCGCACACGCTCCGGCCGATGGCGTGGGGCTCGGCGCCCTTCGTCGCCGACGAGGCCGACGTGGTCGAGTTCCTCGCCCTCGACTCCACCAACCGGTCGTCCATCCTGTCGTCGCTCACCTACGCACGCGAGAACCTGCGCACCGCCCGACCGGTCATCCCCCGCGAGGTCTGGGAGGCCTGCAACGACCTGTGGCTCGAGTCGCGCGACCGCCGGAGGGAGGTCGACTCCCGGGCCGGCCGCGTCCAGTGGCTCCGGCGGGTGCTCTCCGGCTGCCAGCGGATCAACGGCATCCTGCTGTCGACGATGAGCCGCGACGAGGCCATGGCCTTCCTGTCGATCGGCCAGCACCTCGAGCGGGCCGACCTCACCACCAGGGTGCTGCACGTGCGGTCGGACAGCCTCCGGACCGAGCGGGGCGACGATCCCTACGACGTGGTCCACTGGATGGCCGTGCTCCGGTCGCTGGCGGCCTACCAACCGTTCCGGAGGGCCATGCCCGCCCGTACCCAGTCCGGCGCGGCGCTGCGCTTCCTGCTCCAGGACGACCGGTTCCCCCGGGCCGTGGCCGCCTGCCTCAGCGAGACCCGCGCCCTGCTGAAGGACCTGGCCCGCACGGAGGGGCCGCTGGAGGCGTGTACCAACGCGGCCATGCTGGTGGCGGCGGCGCCCATCCCCCGCCTGGCCCTGTCCGGCCTCGACGACTTCGTCGACGAGCTGCAGGTGGCGCTGGCCGAGATCCACCACCGCGTGGACCAGGCCTACTTCCACCCGTCGCTGGCCCGATGGCAGGAGCCCGCCGCGTCGTGACCTCGACCGCGCCGGCGGCGCAGCCGGCCGCCGGCGACCGCACGGGTATCGGGAGCGGCTACCGGCCGCCGACGGCACGCGTCGACGAGCTGATGGATGCGGACGGGTCGGTCCGCGGCCCGTGGCGCCAGGTCGCCGACGACCTCGACGCCCTCGGGCCCGACGGCCTGCTGGCCCGGCGCGACGAGCTGGCCCGGCTGCTCCGGAACGAGGGTGCGACCTACACCGTCCCCGCCGGCGACGACGACCTTCCCGGTGGCGGGCGCCGGCCGTGGACCCTCGACCCGGTCCCCGCCGTCCTCGACGCCGTCGAGTGGGCCGCCCTCGAGGCCGGCATCGCCCAGCGGGCGGCCCTCCTCGACCTGGTGCTGACCGACCTGTACGGGGAGCGCCGCACAGTCACCTCGGGCCTGATCCCGCCGGAGATGGCCCAGGGCCACCCGTCGTTCGTCCGTCCCTGCGACGGTATCGCCGTCCCCGGCGGCCGCCACCTCCTGCATGCGGCCGTCGACCTCGTGCGGGACGGGTCGGGCGACCACGTGGTGGTGAGCGACCGGACGGGAGCGCCGTCGGGCCTCGGGTACGCGCTGGTCAACCGGACGATCCTGTCGCGCGTGCTGCCGAACCTGCACCGCGACGCCGGCGTGGAGCGGCTGGCCGGGTACTTCAGGGCGTTCCGGACCGAGATGGCCCGTATCGCCCCCCACCGAGGTGGAGGAGCCCCGGGTCGTCATCCTGACGCCGGGACCCCACAACGAGACCTACTTCGAGCACGCCTTTCTGGCCGCGTACCTCGGCTACGCCCTGGTGGAGGGCCGCGACCTGGTGGTCGACAACAACCGGGTGTGGGTCCGCTCGCTCGGCGGACTCGATCCGGTCGACGTGGTCGTCCGCCGCGTCGACGACGACTGGTGCGATCCCGTCGAACTGCGGCCCGACTCCCTGCTCGGGGTGCCCGGGCTGGTGGAGGCGAGCCGCCGGGGCCGGGTGACCGTCTTCAACCCCATCGGGGCCTCGGTGCTCGAGAACCCGGCGCTGGCCACCGTGCTCGACGGCCTGGCCGGCGCCCTCCTCGGCGAGGACCTCCGCCTCCGCTCGCCGGCGACGTGGTGGTGCGGCCGGCCCACCGAGCTGTCCCACGTGTGCGCCGAATCTCGGCCGCCTCGTCATCCTCCCTGTCGACCCGGGGGGACCGTTCCGGGGGGTCGACGCCTCCACGCTCACCTCGGCCGAGCTGGTCGACCTCGAGGCACAGGTGCTGGCGCGGCCGTGGGCGTACGTGGGCCGCCAACGGGTGGAGGCCTCGACCGTGCCCACGGTCACCGACACCGGCGCCCTCGAGGGCCGCCCGGCCGTGCTGCGGGCGTTCGCGGTGGCGTCCGGTGACCGCTACGCCGTGCTCCCCGGGCGGGCTCACCAGGGTGGGGGCGTCGCCCGACGCCACCTCGGTGTCGGGCCGCAGCGGCGGGACCAGCAAGGACACGTGGGTGTCGACCTCGCAGCCCGCCCTGCAGCAGAGCGCCTGGCTCCGCCCGATCCGCATCCCCGAGGCCGACGAGGCCGGGGTGTCCGGCCGGGCGCCGGGTGAGCCGGCCGACGGCGAGGTGCCACGCGATCTCGACACCCCGCTGCCGAGCCGGGCCGCCGCCCACCTGTTCATCATGGGCCGGGCGGCCGAGCACGCCGAGGTGGTCATCCGCCTGCTGCGAACGGTGCTGGCCCGCCTCGACCAGCCGCTCGGCTCCCTCGCCGACGACGGCGCCGGGGGGGCCGCCTCCCTGGGCGTCCTGGTGGAGGCCATCGGGGTACTGGCCGGTTTCGACACCGTCTCGGAACCCGATCGCGACGACGAGGACGACCGCCCGGACGCCGAGGTCGCGCCCGTTCCCGAGGGGGTCGCCGACGGCATGGGTTCGGTCGAGCGCCGGGCGCTCGCCATCGTGCTCGACGCCGGCACGGACGGCAGCCTGGTGACGTCGCTGTCGGTGCTGATCGACGCCGCCTACTCCGTGCGGGAGCAGCTGTCGGCCGACAGCTGGCAGATCATCGGCGACGTCGAGGAGGAGCTGGCCCGGCTGCGGGCCCGGCCGCCCACCCGACTGGTCGGCGTGCAGGACGGCCTGCAGCGACTGCTGCGGGCGCTGCTCGCCCTGGCCGGTCTGGCCGCCGAGAACATGGTCCGCGACCCGGCCTGGCTGTTCCTCGACGCCGGTCGCCGACCTCGAGCGGGCCCAGTCCCTGGCCCGGCTCCTGCGCTCCGTACTCGTCGACACCCGGCCGGCCGTGGTGGAGGACCTCCTCCTCGAGTCGCTGCTGAAGACGGGAGAGAGCCTCATCGTCTACCGCCGCCGGGCCCGGTCGCGGATGCAGGTCGACGCCGTCCTCGACCTGCTCGTCTACGACCGGACCAACCCCCGCAGCGTCCTCTTCCAGCTGGACACGCTGCTCGGGCAGCTGGCGCAGCTCCCCGGGGTTCCTCGCTCTCCCCGGCGGGCCGGCTGTCGCCCGAGGAACGCCTGGTACTGGAGGCGGCCACGGCGCTCCGGCTGACCGACCCCGGCCGGCTGGCCGCCGTCGACGGCGGCCGGCGCGCCCACCTCGACCTGGTGGCCGAACGGGTCGACCGGCTGCTCACCGCCACCCTGGCCACGCTGCGGCGCGCCTACTTCGCCCACGAGCGCCTGGCGGCCATGGCCGAGCGCAGCCTGGCCCGGGTGGTGCCGGTCCGCCGCCGGCGACCGCGGGCCGGTCGCGGTCTCGGTCGGGTCCACCGCCGGCGGGCCGGCGGGTGGCACGCTCGACGCCCATGCAGCCGGGCGGACCGTCCCGTGAACCGTCGGAGGAGCCGGTGACGTACTCCGTGGTCCACACGACCAGGTACCGCTACGACGCGCCGGTCTCGCGCTGCCGCAACGAGGCCCACCTCCGGCCGAGGGACACCGACCGCCAGCGGTGCCTGGCCAGCGACCTGACCGTGCTGCCGGCGCCGGTGGCGTGGTCGGAGCGCACCGACTTCTTCGGCAACCAGGTGGCCGCCTTCACCGTCGAGGGGCCCTTCGACGAGCTGGTGGTCACGGCCACCAGCCGGGTGGCCGTGACCGTCCGGCCGGCGCCGCCGGAGGCCGGGCCGCCCTGGGAGGAGGTCCGCGACCTTCTGTCCTCCGACCTGTCCCCCGAGGTGCTCGACGCCCGGCGAGTACCGGTTCGAGTCCCCCCTCGTCCCCCACCTGCCGGCGGCGGCCGCCTACGCGGCACCCTCGTTCCGGCCGCGGCGGCCCCGGTGGTCGACGCCGTGGTCGAGCTGACCGACCGCATCTTCACCGACTTCGTCTACGACCCCGGGTTCACCACGGTGGCCACCCCCCTCGACGAGGTGCTCTCGCACCGGCGCGGGGTCTGCCAGGACTTCGCCCACCTGGCCATCGCCTGCCTGCGCACCACCGGGCTGGCGGCCCGCTACGTGAGCGGCTACATCGAGACCGTCACCGTCGCCGGGGAGGACCGCATGATCGGCGCCGACGCGTCGCACGCCTGGCCGTCGGTGTTCGTCCCCGGCTCGGGGTGGCTGGACATCGACCCCACCAACAACCAGCTGGTGGGGTCGGCCTACGTGACCACGGCGTGGGGGCGCGACTACGCCGACGTCTCGCCCCTCAAGGGCATCGTGTTCGGCGGCGGCGCCAACCAGATGCTCGACGTCTCGGTCGACGTCGTCCGCAGTCCCTAGGGCCTCCGCGGCCCGGTCGCGCTCACGCCCGGGCGTTGATCAGGCTGTGGGCGGCCATGTCGAGGTAGTCGAGCAGCACCCGCCGGTCCTCGTCGGTCCAGCCCGGCGCCGTCCACGGCGGCCGTCATGTGCCGCAGCCAGGCGTCGGCCTCGGTGGTCGTGATGACGAAGGGTGCGTGGCGCATCCGCAGCCGGGGATGGCCCCGCTCCCGGTTGAAATCGTCGGGCCCGCCCCAGTACTGGGCCAGGAAGAGGGCCAGGTGCCGGCGGGGCTCGGCCAGGTCTTCGGGGTACATGGGCCGCAGCAGGGGGTCGTGGGCGAGGCCGGCGTAGAACCGCTCGACCAGGGCCTCGAAGAACGGCTCCCGCCCCAGCGTTCGAACGGGGTCTCGTCGGGCGGGCCCGGCGGAACGGCCGCACGCACACGACTGTACGCGGGCGCCGGATAGGGTCGACCACCGGTGAGCCAGGACCGCGGCGTGGGCGCCCGGCGGCGGGCGGCAGTCGCGGCACGATGGGGAGGCAGCCGTGTTCGAGTGGTCCGAGGAACAGCTGATGGTGCGGGACGCCGTCCGACGATTCGTCGAGGCCGAGGTCGTCCCCCACATCGACGCCCTCGAGCACGGCGACCTGCCGCCCTACGACATCATGCGCAAGCTGTACGCCACCTTCGGCATGGACGCCATGGCCAAGGACCGCTTCGCCCGCCAGCTGGAGCGCAAGGCCGTCGAGGGCGCCGGCCGCCGCCGAGACGGCCACGGCACCGCGACACGGGCCGAGCGCCGGCGGTGACGGCGGCGCCGCCGCCATGACCCTCATCCCCATCGTCGAGCTGTGCCACTACTGCCCCGGCATCGTCACCGCCATGGGCGTGAGCGTCGGCCTGGCCGCCGGCACCATCATGAAGCGGGGCACGCCCGCGCAGATGGAGCGCTGGGGCCTCGACCTCCTCACCCTCGACAAGATCGGCGCGTGGGCGATCACCGAACCCGATCGGGCTCCGACGCCCTCGGCGGCATGACCTCGACCGCCCGGCGCGACGGCGACGAGTACATCCTGAACGGCAACAAGACCTTCATCACCAACGGGCCCTACGCCGACACCGTCGTCTTCTACGCCAAGCTCGACGACGGCTCCGACACGCCCGATCCGCGAACGCCCGGTGCTGACCTTCGTCCTCGACAAGGGCCTCGCACGGCTTCGAGCAGTCGAAGCCCTTCCGCAAGATGGGCCTGCACAGCTCGCCCACGGGCGAGCTCTTCCTCTCCGACGTCCGCGTCGGGCCGCGACCGCCTGCTGGGCGAGACCGAGGACGCCGACCGACGGCGGCGGGCGGGAGTCGGCCAAGGACAACTTCGTGCCGGAGCGCGCCGGGGTGGCCGCCATGTCGCTCGGTCTCATCGAGGAGTGCCTGAAGCTGTCGGTCGCCTATGCCCGCGACCGCATGCTGTGGGGGCGGCCCATCGGGGAGCGCCAGCTCGTCCAGCTCAAGCTGGCCCGCATGGAGGTCGCCCGGCTGAACGTGCAGAACCTCGTGTTCCGCCACATCGAGATGGCCGCCGCCGGCAAGTCGCTCACCCTGGCCGAGGCCTCGGCCATGAAGCTCTACTCGGCCCAGGCCGCCACCGAGGTGGCCATGGAGGCCGTCCAGCTGTTCGGCGGCAACGGCTACATGGCCGAGTTCCGGGTCGAGCAGCTGGCCCGCGACGCCAAGGTGTTCCAGATCTACGCCGGCACCGACGAGATCCAGGTCACCCACATCGCCAAGGACCTGCTGGCCCGGGGCTAGGCGTCGGGGTCGGGCGCGGCTCGTTCGCGGGCCCGGGCACTCGATCGTACGCGACCTTTCCGTTCTGGCGCGCTCGCACGATTACTTCACCGCCGCACCGATTCGGAAGGCATAGGGTGGACCGAAGGACAATGTGGCCTCACTCGGGTGCCAATTGCGGTCCTTCCAGATCGCCGCCGGGCCGCACCCGGTTCGGCGACCGATTGGAGAAGCATGTCCACAACAGCCGCGGTCCTCGCAGGTAGCCAGCTCGACGTCCATCATGGGCCAGAGACGAACGGGCGAATGTCTGTGTGCCGAAGATGCGGATCCCGAACCGATGGTCCCGAAGGCCGACACCACCTCCCTGCCGAGCGACAACTGATTCGTTCTGGTGAATGGCTGGACGCACAGTCGAGAATCAGGCATATCGATCACATTCGAGAGCTGCGAGAAGGATGAACATGTAGGCGCAGGGGCTTGCACACGAGCGTGGAGGTCGAGCGCCGGATCGGGGGCAATCGCACTGCCTCATCTTCACATCGGCAAGACTGCCTGCGATGGCGTTCGGGCAACACCCAGGTCCACCAGCATCGGCAAAGCAGGTAGGTGAACTACTGGGTCTCCTCAAGGACGCCGGCCATGCCGATTTCCGCGATGCACGGGGGCCGATGGGGTTTACCCAGCGACAGGCTGCAGGCAAGTTCACCCGAGACGAAGCGGCGGCGTACATCGGCCAGCTACTGGACGCAGAATCCGATGGAGAAACTCCGAGCGCTGTGCCAACTTGGCGGCTGTCCGCACAAGAGCAGACGCTGGGCAGTTTGCCTTCCGAGCTGCTCGCCGAAGAGCTCCGTCGTCGCGGGTGGACCGCCATCGAGCCCTAGTGCCGGCTATCGCCGGCAGGTTCGCGCCCACGCTCCCTGGGGCGACACCCACGCCATGCGGTGAAGACGGGCGATAGCATCGCCGTGGGTCACGACGGCGACCACGTCACGAGGACCACCTGAGAAGGGGAAGCATCCGCGGGCGGATGCGGCTGATGGCGGGCCTGGTGCTCGCAACGGGCCTGGTGGCGGCGGGCTGTTCCTCGCGTTCGACCGCCCCCCCGGGCACGACCGGGTCGCCGAGCGCGACAAGCGTGACGACGACATCGAACGTGCCGGTGTCGGCGGTGGCCACCACCACGTCGGCTCCGCCGCTGCCCGCCGGTCAGCAGGGCCCGGTGACCGCCGTACCGTGGTCGCAGGTGGGTACCGGATGGCTGCTGGCACTGTGGGGTCCGGACGGCGGCTCGGGCGCCGGACCATTGCCGGCCGGTAGTACGCCCCGGACGCAGGAAACCACCATGCTCTTCCTCGTTGATCCCCTCGGTGGGCGCTACCTGATCACCACGTTGGCACCACCCGCCACCTCTAACATCTCCGGCTGGTCCGGTGACGGGCAACGGGCGCTCCTCACGACGACGGACGACTCCCAGACCACCGTCTCGGAGATCGACCTGAGGAGCGGGTCGGTCGTCCACCGCTTCGCCCTCCCCTTCGCACCCGGCACCGCCCTGAACGCCATCGCCTTCACCCGGCCGACCGGTCAGGCGGTGCTGGTGTCGTCGGAGACGGGGTCGACCTCCACGCTGCAGCGCTTCGACATGACGGGCGCAGTGCAGCAGGCGTACCCGTCGACCTTCAGCCAGGTCGGGGCGTTCAGGGGCGGTGTGCTGTCCAGCCCGGACGGCACGCAGATCGTCATGAGTGCGGCCGGTGGGCTCGCGCTGGTCGACAACGACGGCACCGTCGCCGCCCAGCTCCCGATCGCAGGTCTGTCCTTCTGTGCGCCGACCCGTTGGTGGTCCAGCGGTGTCGCCCTGGCATCGTGCCTCACGAAGGCGGGGACGCAGCAGCTGGTGGAGGTGCCGATCTCCGGCGCCCCGGTGGTGGACCTAACCCAGCCCCCCGTCGCCCCGGACCTCGGGGACCTGAACGCCTGGCAGCTCGGCAACGACGTCTACGTCCAGAGCGCGGGCGGATGCGGGACCCAGTACCTGAGCAAGCTCCAGGCAAGTGGCACCACCCTCCCCGTCACCGTTCCCGGCGTCGACACCTCGGACAGCGTCTTCGTCCTCGGCACGGCCGACGGCCAGCTCGCGCTCCAGGCGACCGTCGCCTGCGGCTCCGGCATCAGCGCCATGTGGTTCGACCCGGCCGCCGACACGACCCACGTCGTGCTCGGCCCACCGGTGAACGGCGGCGGCGTGATCAACGCCGTGCTGTACCCAGATCCGAAGGGGTGAAACGGCGGGCGGGGCGTGCGCCATGGGCCGGCGCGGCCCCGGCACGGCCCCGGTGACCCCCGGCCGCGGACGCGTGGGCCGACGGACCACCCGTCGCCCTCAGTCGGCGGCGTCCATCGTCTGGATTCCGGAGACCGACGCCGCCAGATCCTCGACCAGCCCGTGGACGGCGAGGTCGTGGGCGACGGTGATGGCGTTGAGCACGGCCGCGGCCGAGGACGATCCGTGGCTGATCACGCACACGCCGTCGACGCCGAGGAGCATGGCGCCGCCGGTGCCCTCGGGGTCGAGCTCGGCCGCCAGCGGCGCCAGCGCCGGGTAGAGATCGGCGGCGGCGCCGCGCAGCTCCTCGCGACCCAGGATCTCTCCCAGCGCACCGATGAGGAACTTCATGGAGCCCTCCATCGTCTTCAGGGCCACGTTGCCGGTGAAGCCGTCGGTCACGATGACGTCGGCGGCCCCGCCGAAGAAGTCACGGCCCTCGACGTTGCCGGTGAACTCGAGCCCGTCGCCCCCGGCGCCTCCGGCCAGCAGGGCGTGGGCCTCCTTCAGCAGCGGCGTGCCCTTCGACTTCTCCTCGCCGATCGACAGCAACGCCACCTGCGGACGGGCCGTGCCGTAACGGGTGGCGGCGAAGGCCGCCCCCATCTGGGCGAACTGCACGAGCATGGCCGCGCTGCACTCGGCGTTGGCGCCGGCGTCGAGGAGCACCGTGGGCGGGTGGCCGGTGCCCGGGTTGGGGATGGGCGTGGCGATGGCCGGGCGCTGCACGTTGGGGAGCCGGCCCATCCTGAGAAGGGCGGACGCCATGGTCGCCCCGGTATTGCCGGCCGACACCATGGCCATGGCGTCGCCGTCGCGCACGGCTTCGGCCGCCCGCACCAGCGACGAGTCCTTCTTCCGGCGGACCCCCTGGCCGGGGTCGTCGTCCATGCCGATGACCTCGGACGCCGCCAGCTCGGGCAGCCCCCCGGTCTCCCCCATCCCGCCGGGCGGGCCGACGAGCAGCACCTTGATGCCGTGCTCCTCGGCGGCCATGCGGGCGCCGGCCACGATCTCAGCCGGGGCCCGGTCGCCCCCCATGGCATCGACCGCCACCGGCAGGGCGGCCAGGGCGTCGCCCGTCGGTCGCTCGGACCGGCGGGCCACTAGTCGACGTCGACGGCCTGGCGGCCCTTGTACCACCCGCAGTTGGGGCACACCACGTGGGGCAGCTTGGCCTGGGTGCACTGGGGGCACACCGAGCGGGCCGGTGCCTGCAGCACCCAGTTCGAGGCCCGGCGGCTGCGGCCCTTGGCCTTGGAGGTCTTCTTCTTGGGGACGGCCATAGGGACGGGAGTCTAGGCCCCCGACGGGGGGTGGTCGTCGCGCAGGACGTCGAGGGCCGCCCACCGCGGGTCGGCCGGCGGGCTGCACCCGCACGGGGCCAGGTTCAGATCCGCCCCGCAGGTGGCGCACAGCCCCAGGCAGTCGGGCCGGCACAGCGGGGCCAGCGGCAGGTTGAGCAGCACGGCGTCCCGGGCCAGCGGTTCGAGGTCGAGGTCGTCGCCGTCCAGGCGGTAGGCGTCGTCCTCGCCCGCCCAGGTGGCAGCCGGACCGCCCGGGCCGCCGGGGCCCGAGGGGTCGGGCACGTAGCGCTCCCGCACGGCCACCTCGACCCTGCCCGTCACCGGGATCCCGCATCGCCGGCACTCGGTCGCCCACGGTGCCGCCACCGTTCCCGTCACCTCGATCCCGCCGGCGTAGGCGACCAGGTCGACGGCGACCGCCGTCGGCTCATTGGCCGGCACGGCCACGCCCAGCGACGCCAGGTCGTCGATCACCGCCGACAGCTCCTCGTGGCGGGTCGAGCCCGGGACCCGCCGGAGCTTGGCCACGTTGACGAGCAGCGAGTGCCGCGTCGCCCGGTCGGTGCCGCCCCCGCTCAGCTCAGATCCTGGTCGAAGAAGCCGTCGAGGTCGTCGGGTCCGCCGGCCCCGGCCGCCGAGGGGGCGGTCGTGGTCGTCATGCCCTGGTCGCCGATCTCCACGGAGGGCAGCGGGGTCACCTGGAGCTTCTCGCGCCCGGCCTGCACGGTCTTGATGGTGCGGTCGAGGACGATCTCGAACGACGCCAGCTTCTGGTCGGCGTAGTCCTCGGCCTCGCGCCGCAACCGCCGAGCCTCCTCGTTGGCGTCGTCGAGGATGCGCTGGGCCACGTGGTTGGCCTGGCGCACGATCTCGGTGCGCTGCACCATCCGCTCCGCCTGGGCCCGGACCTCGTCGAGGAGGGCGTCGGCCTCGCGGGTCTTCTCGGCGATGAAGTCCTCGCGCTCCTTCAGGAGCCAACGGGCCTCGCGCACCTCGTCCGGCATGCGGTCGAGGGCGGCCTGGAGCACGTCGGCGACCTCGTCCCGCGAGATGAGCACCGAGGCCGAGAGGGGCATGGCCTTGGCCGTCAGCACCAGTTCCAGCGCCTGGCGCACCAGGGCCTCGGCGTCGTGCTCCTCGCCGGCCGCCCGCTGGTCGTCGAGGTCGTCGAAGAGGTCGCTCATGGCGCGAACTTCTTCTCGAGCCGGGCGGCCACGGCCTTGGGCACGAAGGCGGTCACGTCGCCACCGAAGCGGGCCACCTCCCGCAGCAGGCGCGAGGCGATGAACGAGTGGGCCGAGGACGTCGGCAGGAACAGGGTCTCCATCCCCGACAGCTGCTTGTTCATCTGGGCCATCTGCAGCTCGTTCTCGAAGTCGGACACGGCCCGCAGCCCCTTGACGATCACCGAGGCGCCCACGTCGCGGGCCACGTTCACCACCAGCGTGCTGACCGAGACGATCCTGACGTTGGCCACGTGCACCGTGGCCTCGGCCAGCATCTCCTCCCGCTCCTCGAGCTCGAAGAGGGCCTCGCTCTTCTGCGGGTTGCGGAGCGTGGCCACCACGACCTCGTCGAAGAGGCGGGAGGCCCGCTCGATCACCTCGAGGTGGCCGTTGTGGACCGGGTCGAACGAACCCGGGATGAGCGCGATCCTCACGGGGCCCCTTTCTCGTGGACCCGTTCGGGATGGGCCACCGTCACGAGCGTACCGCCATAGCGGCGGGATCTGAGGACCCCCCAGCCCTCCGGCAGGGCGATGTCGCGGTCCGACTCGAGCACGGCCATGTCGGCCGGCAGGCGGGCGACCAGGTCCGGCCAGGCGTCGTAGTCATAGGGAGGATCGCACAGCACCAGGTCGAAACGGGCGAGTGTGGTCGCCACCCACGAGCCGACCTCGGCGCGCACGATGGTGGCGTCACCGGCCGCCTCGGCGTCGGGCAGTCCCACGGCGGCCAGGTTGTCCCGGATCGAGGCCAGGGCGACGGGGTCGCGGTCCACGAAGGTGACCGAGGCCGCCCCCCGCGAGAGGGCTTCGATGCCGAGGGCGCCGCTGCCGGCGAACAGGTCCGCCACCAGCAGGCCGTCGACGCCACCTGCGCTGAACAGGATGTCGAAGATGGCCTCGCGGACCCGGTCCGACGTCGGCCGGACGGCACTCCCCCCGGGCGCCCGGAGGCGCCGCCCCCGCAGCTCACCGGCGATGACCCGCATCGGCGCCAGCGTAGTGGCGGCCGCGGGGGCCGAGGCAGCGGGGCGGGCTCCGCTTGGCTAGCTCTTGAACAGAAAGGCGGCGTCCTCCTCGTCGACGAAGAGCCGGAGCTCCTCCTCGAGCAACGGCTGCCCGTCGAGGGTCCCGTCGGCGGCGACCTGTTCGGCCACACCCCGGGCCAGCTCGACCAGGTCGCGGTCGCGGCAGCAGGCGGGCCAGCCGGAGGTCGCTGCGCCCCTTCTGCCGCTCCCCGAGGATGGTGCCCTCGCCCCGCAGTTCGAGGTCGACGTCGGCCAGCTCGAACCCGTCCGAGGTCCGCTCGAGTGCCGACAGCCGCTGTTCGGCGTCGGGGTTGTCCGTCGCCGACAGCAGGTAGCACCACGACGCATCGCCACCGCGGCCGACGCGGCCGCGCAGCTGGTGGAGCTGGGCGATGCCGAAGCGGTCGGCGTCCTCGATCACCATCACGGTGGCCTCGGGGACGTCCACCCCGACCTCGATGACGGTCGTCGCCACCAGCACGTCGGTCTCGCCCGCCCTGAAGGACGCCATCACGGCGTCCTTGTCGGCCGGCCGCAGCTGGCCGTGGAGCAGCCCGATCCGCAGGCCGGCGAGCTCGCCCTCGGCCAGCCGTTCGGCCTCCTCGGTGACCGATGCCGCCTCCACCCGGCCGCTGTCGACGAGCGGGCACACCACGTAGGCCCGCCGGCCGGCGGCCGCCTCGGTGCGCACCCGCTCCCACGCCGCCGCCGTGTCCATCGCCGTGCGGCACCAGTGGGTGGTGACCGGGACCCGCCCCGGCGGCAGCTCGTCGATGGTCGTCATGTCGAGGTCGCCGAAGACGACCATGGCGGCCGTGCGGGGGATGGGGGTGGCCGTCATGACCAGCAGGTCGGGGTCGGCCCCCGTCCCGTCCGGCCCCGTCCCTTGTCCCGCAGGGCGGCCCGCTGCTCCACGCCGAAGCGGTGCTGCTCGTCGATGACCACCGCCCCCAGCGCCGAACTGGACGTCGTCGGTGAGGAGGGCGTGGGTGCCGATCACGATGTCGACGTCGCCGGCCTCGAGCCCGGCCTTCAGCCGGGTCCGCTCGCTGCCCGTGGTCCGGTTGGTGAGGAGGGCCACGGCCAGCGGGCGCTCGTGCCCGAGGCGGCTGTCGTCGGGGACGGTGATGCCGTCGACGAGCGCCCGGATCGACTGGTGGTGCTGCTCGGCCAGCACCTCGGTGGGCGCCATGAAGGCGCCCTGGTAGCCGCCCTGGACGGCGGCCAGCAGGGTGGCCGCGGCCACCACGGTCTTGCCCGAGCCGACGTCCCCCTGCAGGAGCCGGTGCATCGGCAGGGGACCGGCCATGTCGGCGAACACGTCATCCATGGCCCGGCGCTGGGCCCCCGTCGGCGCGAACGGCAGCCCGTCCACGAACCGGCCGACGAGCGGGCCGGCGTCGCCACCCGTACCCACGGCGTGGCGGATCCCCCGGGCATCCCGCCGCAGCCGCGCCTGTCGGAGCACGAGGGCCAGCTGCAGGCGGAAGAGCTCGTCGAAGGCCAGGCGCCGCCGGGCCCGGACGTGGTCGTCGACGCTGCCCGGGCGGTGGATGCCACCGAAGGCGGTCGTGCGGTCGGTGAGCGAGAGCTCGCCCCGCAGACCGGTCGTCGAGCGGGTCGGCGAAGGCCCCGGCCCGGTCGAGGGCCTCGGCCGCGTAGCGCGACAGCCGCATCGACGTGAGGTCGCTCTTCTCCGACAGCGGGTAGACGGCGAAGATCCGCCCGGCCACCGGCGCGTCGCCGTCGTCGCCGGGTCCCGACCGGACCACCTCGACCACCGGGTTCACCAGCTGGGGGGCGTCCCGGTAGGAGCCCAGCTTGCCGAAGAAGAGGGCCAGCGTGCCGACGGGCAGCTGGCCGGCCCTCCACGACTGGTTGAAGAAGACCACCGGCAGGGACCCGGTGGCGTCTCCGACCACGAGCTCGACCCGCGACGGCCGGCCGCGCCCGCCCCGGCGGGGCGGCCCGCCGGCGCGCACCCGGCGCACCTCGGCCAGCACCGACGCCGACTCCCCCACGGCCAGATCGCCCACGCGGGCCAGCCGCGACCCGTCGATGTAGCGGCGCGGGTAGTAGGTGAGGAGGTCGAGCACGGTGGCGATGCCGAGCTGGCCGAGCTCGCGCCCGGCCGCCTCGCCCACCCCGCGCAGCACCCCGACCTCGATGTCGGCCAGCTGGCGCAGCCGCCGGCCCTCGGGTACCGACACCTCCGGGCGGCCCCCCGCCGTGGTGGCCCGGCTCACTCGATGGAGAACAGGTACGGGTAGAGGGGCTGGCCGCCGTGGTGCACCTCGACGTCGGCCCCGGGCCGGTGCTCTGCGAGCCACTCGGTGATCGTGCGGGTGGCGGCCGCACCCGACCCGTCGCCCTCGATGACGGTGACGAGCTCGTGCTCGTCGGTGACCAGCGCGTCCAGCAGGTCGCAGGCCGCCCCGGGCAGCGTGTCGGCGGGACCTCGATGCCGAGGCGCGACAGGCCCAGCCAGTCGCCCTCCTTGATGGGGCCCGCCGGGCTGTCGGCGTCGCGCACGGCCCGGGTCACCTCGCCGGGCACGACCTTGCGGGCGGAGCCCTCCATGGCCACGGCGTTCTCGTCGACGTGGGCCGCCGGGTCGTAGGCCAGCAGGGCCGCGAACCCCTCGGCCACCGTGTTGGTCGGGATCACCCGGACCGACTTGCTGCACAGCTCGCCCACCTGCTCCGCCACCGGCCGGATGTTCTTGTTGTTCGGCAGGATGACGACCTCGTCGGAGGCGAGGGCCTCGACGGCGTCGAGGATGTCGCGGGTCGACGGGTTCATCGACTGGCCGCCCCCGATGATCCCGTGCACGCCCAGCGACCGGAAGATGCGCTTGATGCCGTCGCCGGTGGCCACGGCGACCACGCCGGTCTGCGGCGGGGGGCCGGTGGGCACCTCCGGCGGACCGGCGTCGGCCCGGGCCGCGCCCTCGCGGACCCAGCGCTCCTCGATGACCTGGTCGATCAGATCCGTCACCCGGATGTTGCGGGGCCGTCCGGCATCGAGGCAGGCCTCGACGGACGCCCCGATGTCGTCGGTGTGGATGTGGCAGTTCCACAGCCCGTCCCCGCCGACGACCACGATCGAGTCCCCGACGCCAGCCCACACCTCCTTGAAGGCCGCAATGGTGTCGTCGGCCGCCTCGAGCAGGTACATCACCTCGTAGCGCAGACCGGTGGCCCCGGTGGCGTCGAGATCGCCGTGGGCGGCGGCCACGGCGTCGTCGAGCACGGCGTCGATCCCCGGCGGGTTGTCGGGCAGCGCCGGCAGATCCGGGGGCCGGGGCAGGGGGCGTCCGTCGACCACGTGCAGCACGGCGTCGAAGAACAGCACGTAGCCGGTGCCCCCGGCATCGACCACTCCGGCCTGGGCCAGCACCGGCAGCAGCTGGGGCGTCCCGTCCAGAGCGACCTGCGCACCCGTCCGGGCGGCCTCGGCCACATCGCAGAGGTCGCCCCCCTCGGCGGCCGCGGCCGCGGCCCCCTCGGCGGCCCCCCGGGCCACGGTGAGGATGGTGCCCTCGACCGGCCGCATGACGGCCTCACGGGCCAGCCGGTCGGCCTCGGCCAGGGCACGGGCGAAGGCGGCCGGGCACGCCATGCCGTCGGCGGCTCCGGCCAGCAGCCCGTCGGTGATGCCCCGCAGCAGTTGGGACAGGATGACCCCGGAGTTCCCCCTCGCCCCCATCAGCGAGCCGTGGGCGATGGCCTTGCACACCGCGGCCAGATCGTCGTCCTCTCCCAGCTCGGACACGACCGACTCGAGGGTCAGCGCCATGTTGGTCCCGGTGTCACCGTCGGGCACCGGGTAGACGTTCAACCGGTTGACGAGGTCCTGGTGGGAGCGGAGCAGGTCCCGGAACGCGCCGATGACCGAGCTCAGGTCAGCCGCGCGCAGCGACTCCAGGGGCGCCATGGCTGGATGCTAACCTTTGCGCCGTTCTCCACGGTTCTCGAGAGGAAGTCGGCGCGTCATGGCAGCGGTGTGTGAGGTCTGCGGCAAGAAGCCGTCGTTCGGCATGAGCGTCAGTCACTCCCACCGGCGCACCAAGCGCCGCTGGAACCCCAACATCCAGCGGGTGCGGGCCCTGGTCGACGGCGCACCCCGCCGGCTCAACGTGTGCACGTCCTGTATCCGGTCCGGCAAGGTGACCAAGCCGCCGGTGCGCGACATCCCGGCCTGATCGAGCGGCGCCCTCACCTCCGGGGCGCACCCGGGTGACCGGTGGCGGCCACGAAGCCGACGACGGCCGCCTCCAGGTCGCGGGGGGCGTCCAGGTGCACGGCGTGACCGCCGTCGAGTACGACGACCGTGGTGGTGGCCGGCGGCAGCGATGCCGCCAGGCGCTCCACCTCCTCCCGGAACGGTGAGGCCGAACCGACCACGCTGAGCACGGGCACGTCCAGGGCGGCCAGCCCGGCCGCCGGCAGCCGGGACCCTCCGGCCAGGTCGGCGACGAGCGACGTGTCCGTGAGCAGCTCCTCCCATCCGGCCCGCCGCCGGCGCCCCGGAGGTCGCCCGCCCGCCGGCGCCGTCCACGGCACCGGGGCCGACGTGGCCGCCCGGACCAGGCCGTCCACCGGTCCGTTCCCGCTTCCGGCGGGGTCGCCAACCTCGAGGGTGTCGCCGACCGCGTCGGAGGTCGCGAACGAGTCGACGGTGACCACACCCGCCACCCGGTCGGGGTGGTCGAGGGCCCGGCGCAGGGCGACCACGCCGCCGAAACTGTGGCCCACGAGGACGGCCGGGCCCAGATCGGCGGTGAGCACGTCGAGGTCGGCGGCCAGGTCGTCCAGGCGGTAGCCCCCGGCGGGTCGCTCGCTCCGGCCGTGACCCCGCTGGTCGTACATGCGGACGTGGTTGGTGGCGGCCAGCGCCGGCCCGAGCCCGAAGTACCACGAGGCCACGTTGCCAGTCAGCAGTCCGTGGAGGAGCACCACCGGGGGCGCCCCCGGCCGCCCCAGCTCCTGGACGTGCAGGCGAAGGCCGTTGACGGTGACGAACGTCACCCGAACCGGTGCCGCCACCCGGTGGCGTCCACGGCGACCCCCCGGAGGCGCACCCCGGGTTCGGCCGTGCACGTGCCCACGGCGACGGGCGGGGCGAGGCCGCGGGCTGCGAACGCCGCCTCGAGGGCGGCCGGATCGCCGGTGGCGATGACCAGCTCGTAGTCCTCTCCCCCGTCCAGGGCGTCGTCCTCGGTGGCCCCCGGGGCCACCGGCACCTCCACCACGTCCACACCGACGTCCGACGCCGTCGCCAGGCGGCCGAGGTCGCCGAGGAACCCGTCGGAGATGTCGATGGCGGCCGACGCCCCGGCCAGCCGGGCGGTCTCCCCGCCCGCCAGACGTGGCGTCGGGCGCAGGTGGGCGTGGCACAGGGCGGTCCCGGCGGCGTCGGCCGTCCCGGCGTCCCCTGCCCGCAGGACCCGGAGCCCGGCCGCCGACGCCCCCAGCTCTCCGGTCACGAACACGGTGTCGCCGGGGTCGGCTCCCGACCGCAGGAGCGGACCCGGTCCGCCGTCCACGACACCCGCCACCGCCACCGCCACCACCAGCACCGGGGAGGCCGACAGGTCGCCCCCGACCACCGGGCAGCCGGTCGCGCCGGAGGCGTCGGCCACGCCGGCCATCACCCGTACCGGGTCGGTACCCGGGGGCACCGCCACCGAGACCAGGGCGTGGCGGGGCCGGCCGCCCATGGCCGCGATGTCGGACACGGTGGTGCCGAGGGCCTTGAACCCGGCGTCCTCGGGCGTGCACCAGGCCAGGTCGACGTGGACGCCGGCGACCACCATGTCGGTGGCCAGCAGCAGCCGGCCGGCCGACGGGGCGACGACGGCGGCGTCGTCACCGATCCACACCTCGCCGGTCGGCGCGGCCCCGCCGGTCCGTTCGAGCAGGTCACGGATGGCCCCGATGGCCCCGGTCTCGTCGTCGGCGGGGGGGCCTCCGGTCGTCCAGCGGGTCACCCGTCCTGCCTACCACCGCCCCGGAGAGGCCCGCAGCCGGCGCCGTGACCCCGGAACTCCATTGGGATCCGCGCCGGGTCCACCGCTAACATTACTGCCGCGCTCGTGTCACGACCGCGAGCACGGTGCGACGCCTCCCCCTGCGTGCGCACCCCGAGAGCATTCCATCCCGAGGAGGAACGACCCGGCCATGTCCCCCACCGAAAACAAGAGGCTGATCGCCTGGGTCGATGAGATCGCCGAGCTGACCGAGCCGGCGGCCGTCGAGTGGTGCGACGGCTCGGCCGAGGAGTACGACCGCCTCTGTCAGCTGCTGGTCGACAACGGGACGTTCACCAGGCTGTCCGAGGCCAAGCGGCCCAACAGCTACTGGGCGCACTCGGACCCGGGCGACGTGGCCCGCGTCGAGGACCGCACCTTCATCTGCTCCGTCGAGCGAGGACGACGCCGGACCCACCAACAACTGGCGCGCCCCGGGCGAGATGCGGGCCGATCCTCACCGGCCTGTTCCGGGGGTCGATGCGGGGGCGCACCATGTACGTGGTGCCGTTCTCCATGGGCCCGCTGGGCTCGGAGATCGCCCATATCGGCGTGCAGCTGACCGACTCCGCCTACGTGGCCGTGTCGCATGCGCATCATGACGAGGATGGGCCGGGGCGCCCTCGAGGTGCTCGGGACCGACGGCGAGTTCGTCCCCTGCCTGCACTCGGTGGGGCTGCCGCTGGCGAGGGCCAGGCCGACGTCCCGTGGCCGTGCGACGCCGACAACAAGTACATCGTCCACTTCCCCGAGACCCGCGAGATCTGGTCCTACGGTTCGGGCTACGGCGGCAACGCCCTGCTCGGCAAGAAGTGCTTCGCCCTGCGGATCGCCTCGGTCATGGCCCGCGACGACGGCTGGCTGGCCGAGCACATGCTCATCCTCAAGCTCACCTCGCCGGCCGGCGAGGTCCGCTACGTCACCGGCGCCTTCCCCTCGGCGTGCGGCAAGACCAACCTGGCCATGCTGATCCCCACCCTCCCGGAGTGGAAGGTCGAGACGGTCGGCGACGACATCTGCTGGATGAAGTTCGGCGCCGACGGCCGGCTCTACGCCATCAACCCCGAGGCCGGGTTCTTCGGCGTGGCCCCGGGCACGAGCTCGCAGACCAACCCGAACGCCATGCTCACCCTCGACGGCAACGCCATCTTCACCAACACCGCCCTCACCGACGACGGCGACGTGTGGTGGGAGGGCATGACCGACGAGCCCCCGGCCCACCTGACCACTGGCGGGGCGAGGACTGGACCCCGGCCTCCGGCACACCGGCCTCCCACCCGAACGCCCGCTTCACCGTGCCCGCCTCCCAGGACCCGGCCATCGCGGCCGAGTGGGAGGATCCGGCCGGGGTGCCCGATCTCCGCCATCCTGTTCGGCGGGCCGGCGGGCGTCGGTGGTGCCGCTGGTCTTCCGAGTCCCTCGACTGGGAGCACGGCGTGTTCCTCGGCTCGATCATGGCCTCGGAGACCACGGCCGCGGCGGCCGGCGCCGTGGGCAACCTGCGCCGCGACCCCTTCGCCATGCTGCCCTTCTGCGGCTACAACATGGCCGACTACTTCGCCCACTGGCTGCGCATCGGGGCCCGGGCCGACCCGGACAAGCTGCCGAAGATCTTCTACGTCAACTGGTTCCGCAAGGACGACCGACGGCCGCTGGCTGTGGCCCGGGTACGGCGAGAACTCCCGTGTGCTCGAGTGGGTCTTCGAGCGGGTGAGCGGCGGGGGCGACGCCGTGGACACGCCCATCGGCCACGTCCCCGCCCCCGGGGCCATCGACACCGACGGGCTGGCCGTGTCCGACGAGGACATGACCGAGCTGCTGACGGTGGACCCGGACGAGTGGCGGGCCGAGGTTCCCCTCATCCGGCAGCACTTCGCCACCTTCGGCGACAAACTGCCCGCCGAGCTGGCCGCCGAGGTCGACCGGCTCGAGGAGCGTCTGGGCTAGGCGGTTCCGCCGGGCACGCTCCGTCACGCCGGCCGGCCCGGTCCGCCGGGCGGGCGTCGGCCGGGGCCGGTGCGTGGTCGCGGCGGGTCCGGCGGCTCGATCATGTAGGAGACGGCCCCGGCGGCCGCCGTCACCGCCATGACCACGTCGCCGGCGGGGATCGGCAGGGTCAGCACCACCGGGAGAAGGGCGCCGAGCACCCAGACCAGCTGGAACCGGGTCTCGAAGCGGGCGAACGCCCGGCCCTGGTTGGACTCGTCGCACGTAGCGCTGGACGAGGGCGTCGAAGGACGGCTTGGCCACGGCGCCGGCCACCCCGATGGCGAAGGCCAGCACCACCTGGATCTCCTTCGATCCCACCAGGGCGCCGAGGGCGGCCGCCGCCGCCACCAGCCACAGGGCCACCGACCAGGATCTGCTGCTCGGAGAGGACCCGGCGGAGCCGGGAGACCAGCAGCACCCCGACGACGGTGCCGGCCGATCGCCCCCGAGCAGCAGGCCGAACCACCAGGTCGGGGCGTCCGGCGGCGCAGGTCGAAGGCCAAGAGAAAGGTCAGAAATCCCACAGCGCCTTGAGCACCGACATGGCCACGAGGGCGATAGCACCTCGCCGTGGGCGATGGGCCGGTAGACCTCGAGATCGGCCCCGTCCTGCACCCACTCGTCCTCGGCCAGGTCGGCGGAGAGGCCCCTGGCCACGGCGGCCGCCCGGCCGAAGGTCACGCCCCCCGTCGGTGCCGGCGCCGTCGCCGGCACGGGCGGCGGTGCCGGCGGGGCGACGTCCGGCGTACCGGTCGGCCGGAACCGCCCCGGGGCCGGGTCGCCGGTGGGGGCCGGGGCCGGCCGCACCGGCGGCACCGGCAGGACCGGCGGGATGCGCCGGAGCTCCCGTCCACGGACGGGCAGCCGCATGCCGGCGACGGCGGCCGCCGCGAACACGCCCAGGGCCAGCCACAGGACGAGCGCCGGCCCCCCCAGTTTCAGGGCGCCGATGGCCGGCAGGGCGAACACGAAGCCGGCCAGCGACGCCAGCAGGCCCAGGCGGGCGTTGAGGCCGGCCAGGTCGGGGGGGTCGCCGGGCGGGGCGCCGGCCCCGGCCGAGGGGGCGCCCGAGGTGGCGCCAGACGGGTCGAGCATGCCCAGCGAGGCCATCTCCGGCACCAGGGCCCCCTTGGTCACCAGGTACACCTTCGACAGCACCAGCATGGTGAACGCCTCGGGGAACAGCAGCAGCGAGTGGATGTCGTGGGCGAGGAACGGGCACAGGGCGCACCGCCCCAGAGCCGAGATCACCACCATCGCCCGCCGGGCCCCCCGGCTGCGGTCGATGACCGGGCCGAGGAGGGGCGCCACCACCGCGAAGGGGGCCATGGTGAGCACCAGGTAGAGCAGGACCTTGTCCTGGGCGGCCTTGGGCGAGATGGAGAAGAACAGCGAGCCGGCCAGGGACACCGCGAACATGGTGTCCCCCGCCGTCATCAGGACATGTGTCAGGGCCAGGCGGCCGAACGGCCGGCGCTGGTCGAACAGGTCGTGGACGGCGGACCGCGCCAGCCGGCGGAATTGGTCCCCGCGCTCGCGAACCCCCACCCCTGGCATGGTAGGGGGCGCGCGGGGGCTAACATCGGCCGTCCCCGGCCCGAGACGAGGAGCGGTCTGCATGGTCAACGCCTACGTCCTCATCCAGACCGAGGTGGGCCGGGCCGCCACCGTGGCCCGCAGCGCGGCGACCATTCCGGGGGTGGTCTCGGTCGAGGACGTGACCGGTCCCTACGACGTGATCATCAGGGCCGAGGCGGGCTCCATCGACGAGCTCGGCCGCATGGTGGTGGGCTCCATCCAGCTCATCGAGGGCATCACCCGCACGGTGACCTGCCCGGTCGTCAACCTCTGACCGGCCCCGACCCGGGGGGTCAGCGGATGGCGCCCGACGCCCGTAGGCGCCCGATGCCGTCGGGGTCGAGGCCCCAGTCGGCCAGGGCCTCGTCCCCGTGCTGGCCCGGGTTCGGCGGTGGCCGCCGGATGGCCCCGGGGGTGCCGTCGAAGCGCGGTGACGGCGCCGGCTGCACCACCCCGGCCACCTCGGTGAAAGTGCCCCTGGCCACGTTGTGAGGGTGGAGGGGCGCCTCGTCCATCGACAGGACCGGTGCCGCGCAGGCGTCCGACCCCTCGAAGACGGCCGCCCACTCGTCGCGGGTCCGGGTGGCGAAGACCGCCGCCACCCGCCGCTTCATCTCCGGCCACCGGTCGCGGTCCATCTGCGGCGGCAGGTCGGCGGCGTCGAGCCCGAGCAGGCGGAGCAGCTCGGCGTAGAACTGCGGTTCGATGGCGCCCACGGCCATGAACCCGCCGTCCGAGGTCTCGTACACCTCGTAGAAGTGGGCCCCGGTGTCGAGCAGGTTGGTACCCCGGGGGCCGCTCCACATGCCGGCCGCCTTCAGCGTGTAGGTCATGGTCATGAGGGAGGCGGCGCCGTCGACCATGGCGGCGTCGACGACCTGGCCCTCGCCGCCGTCCCGGGCCGACAGCAGGGCGGCCACCATGCCGAAGGCCAGCAGCATGCCGCCCCCGCCGAAGTCGCCGATCAGGTTGAGGGCGGGCACGGGCGCCTCTCCGGCCCGGCCCACCGGCTCGAGGGCGCCGGCGATGGCGATGTAGTCGATGTCGTGGCCGGCGGTGTCGGCCAGGGGGCCCTGCTGCCCCCACCCGGTGGCCCGGCCGTAGACGAGCCGGGGGTTCCGTTGCCGGCAGGCGTCCGGCCCCAGCCCCAGCCGCTCGGCCACCCCCGGCCGGAATCCCTCCATCAGGGCGTCGGCCCGGGCGGCCAGGTCGAGCACGAGCCCCACGCCCTCGGGGTGCTTGAGGTCGACGGCCACCGAGCGGCGGCCCCGGTTCAGCAGGTCGACGTGGGGGGTCTCCACGGGCGGATAGGTGGCCCGGTCGTGGCGGTCGATCCGGATGATGTCGGCGCCGGCGTCGGCCAGCATCATGCCGGCGAACGGCGCCGGCCCCAACCCCGCCAGTTCGACGATCCGGACCCCCTGAAGCGGCCCGCTCACCGGCCCCCACCCCCGCCGTCGGCCGGCGCGTCGGCCGGCGCGTCCGTCGGGCACCTGACGGGGCGGGGCGGTGGTGACATGCCCGGATGCTGGCCCGGTGGCGGCCGGGCGGTCAAGTGGAACGGACCCGGCCGGGGACGGTCGGGTGCCGTAGGATGCGCGACCGTGAGGGATGGGGTGATCCGGGATCCGGAGGCCCGCGAGCGGCGGGCGGCATCGCGCCCGCCGGGGCCGGCGTCGGCCGCCCGGGGCCCGGGACGGGTCAACCTCATCGGCGACCACACCGACTACAACGGCGGCCTGGCCATGCCGGTCGCCATCGACCTGGGCACGGACGTCGTCTTCACCCCGACCACCGCCCGCACGGTCACGCTGTACTCGACGGCGTTCGACGCGCCGGCCGTCATCCCCCTCGACATCGAGCCCGACGCCGACATGCTGCCGGAGTGGGAGCCGGCCTGGGCCCGCGCCCCGGCCGCCCTGGTGGCCCTGTGCCGGCCGGATGTGGGCGGCGTGGGGCGGATCACGTCCAGCCTGCCCATCGGGGCCGGGCTGTCGTCGAGCGCGGCCCTGTGCGTGGCCCTGGCCCACGTCTTCGGTGACCCCGGCCCGGTGCGCTCGGCGGCCGCCATGTGCCAGCAGGTCGAGACCCTCGCCGGGGTGCCCATCGGTCCGATGGACCCCCTGGTGTGCACGGGCGCCATCGCCGGCCACGCCATGCTGATCGACTTCGCCGGCCCGTCGTTCACCCACGTCCCCGTGCCCGGGGACGCCGAGATCGTGGTGGTCGACTCCGGGGTGCACCGCGCCCTCCGCCGGACGCCGTACGGGGCCCGGGTGGCCGAGTGCGAGGCGGCCGCCGTCACCATCGGACCGCTCGGGGCGGCCACCGAGGCCGACGTGGAAGGCATCCGTGACCGCCTGCTGCAGCGGCGGGTCCGCCACGTGGTGACCGAGTGTGCCCGCGTGCGCCGCTTCGCCGAGGCCCTCCGTGACGACGACCTGGCCGGGGCGGGTGCGCTCATGGCCGAGAGCCACGCCAGCCTGCGCGACGACTTCGAGGTGTCGATCGACCCCCTCGACCGGCTGGTCGACCGGCTGTCGGCCATCCCCGGCGTCTACGGGGCCCGCCTCACCGGTGCCGGCTTCGGTGGCTGCGTGGTGGCCCTGGCCGATCCGGGCGCCGTGCACCTGCCGGCCATTCCCGCCCGGTCGTGGCGGGTGATCCCCTCCGACGGCGCCGCCTGCGCCCGGCCGTCCGGCGGGCGCGAGGTTCCGGCCTGAGCCCGTGGGCGGGCGCTCAGCCCGGACCGGAGGGGCCGCCCCGGCCGCCCTCGCCGCCCCGGCCGCCCTCGCCGCCCCGGCCGCCGGGCCGGTAGCCGGGCGGGTACGGCATGGCCCCGTCGGGGCGCCGGAGCCGCCGGTGCACCACCCGCTGGAACACGGCCGGTCGGGGCACGTCCCCGGCGACCACGGCGTAGACCTCCCCACCCTCGGCCGACGGCACGACCACGGCGATGCGCCCGGTGCCGAGGACGCGACGGAGGAGCGACTGGTCGACCTCCACCCGGACGATGGTGTCGAGGCGGGCCTCGTCGACCCGCCGGGTGCCCAGGCCGTAGCGGTGGAGCACCCGGACGTTGGTCAGCACGAGGTCGGTGGACCGCAGCCGCACCATGCGCACCACCAGCCACGCACACGGCACCGCCGCCACCAGGCCCTCGATCCAGTGCACCGGCACGGACGTGTGGGGGATGTCGATGTCGAGCGTGACGGCCAGCGCCACCACCAGCACCGTCGTCACCAGGGGGCCGGCCACGAACGACCAGTGCGGGCGGACGTCGATGAGCACGTGCTCACCCGGGAGCAGCAGGCGCCTGGGGACCGCCAACGGCTCAGCCGAGCTTGGCGGCGATCGAGCCCGCCGAGCGCAGCACCGAACCGTCGGCCCCCTGGGCGCCGTAGTGGTGGGTGGGTCGCTGGCGCGCCTCGCCCACCAGGTCGGCCAGCAGCTGGGCGAAGGCCAGGCGGGGTTCGATCCAGAGGTAGCGGGCCAGCGAGCCCGGGACGGTGTTGACCTCGTTGACGTAGAGCTCGCCGTCGCCGTCGGAGAGGAAGTCGATGCGGGCCACCCCGCGGATGCCGGCCAGGAGGGCCAGGGCGCCGGCGGCCGACCGGACCCGCCCGGCCAGCTCCTCCCCGATGCGTGCCGGCAGCTCGCGGGGGGCGGCCGCCATGCCCTCGCCGGCGACGTACTTGTCGCGGTAGTCGAGGATGTCGGCGCCGCCGTCCCGCCGGATGGGGCGCTCGATGGCCGAGAGCTCGAGCGACGGCCAGGTGCGCACGGCCAGCTGCAGGTCGGACAGGTCGGCGCGGAAGGGTTCGATGACGGCCCCCTGGCGCAGGTGGGGGTTGGCGCCCAGGCGGTCGCGGGCGGTGCCCAGGTCGGCCACCACGTCGATGCCGATCGAGGAACCACCGAAGCGCGGTTTCACGATGAAGGGACCGGCGAAGCCGGCATCGTCGAGGTCGGGGGTGAGCAGGCGGCGGGGCAGCGCCGGCAGGCCGGCGGCGGCCACCACCGCGCCGAACGCCAGCTTGTCCAGGCCGAGGGCGGCCCCGGCCACGGTCGGGCCGGTGTAGGCGATGCCGGCCAGGTCGAGGGCGGCCTGCAGGGAGCCGTCCTCGCCCGGGCCCCCGTGGCAGCACACCACGGCGGCGTCGAGCACCAGGGGCCGGGCCCGTCCCAGACGGGCGCCGGGTCGGGCGAACCCGCCGTCGGGGCCGACCGACAGCTGCAGGGGCTCGGCCCCCTTGGGGACGCCCTCGGCGAAGGCGGACGCCTCGAGGGAGCTGTCGACCTCGAAGAACTCGCCCGTCTTCGTCCAGTAGAGGGCACGGACCCCGGACGCGTCACCGGTGCGGAGCTCCCGGGCCGCCTGCAGCCCGGTCAGCACGCTCACGTCGTGCTCGGGCGAGGGGCCTCCGAAGATGACGGCGACATCGGGCACGGCGGGCAGATCCTCCTGGTCACGGCGGGACGGTCGGGCCGGCCCCCGCGGGGACCGGGGCGCGGCGACCGCGGGCCCGCCCGGGCAACCCGGTCAAGGGTAGTGGTCCGGCAGGTCGTTCTCGTACAGCACGGCGCCGTCGGGACCCAGCCGGCGACGGACCAGTTCCACGGCGTCGGCGCGGTGCCGCACGGTGGTGACGGCGCCGGACCGGCCGGCGTCGGCCGCCCCGCCGACCAGGGCCCGGCGGTTGGTCCGGCCCACCACCACCAGCTCGTCGGCGACGGTGGTGGCGGCCGCCCCCAGCTCGCGGTTGGCCGCCGCCTGCCGGCGTCCCAGCTCCACCATCCCGGGCGTCACCACCACCCGGCGGTCGGCGTCCAGGGCGGCCAGGGCCCCGAGGGCGGCCCGGGCGCCGGCCGGGTTGGCGTTGTAGGTGTCGTCGAGCACGGCGAAGCCGGCCGCCCCCCGGGCCACCACCAGCCGGTGGTCGACGGCCGGCAGGTCGGCCACCGCCTTGGCCAGGGCGTCCTTGTCGGCGCCCACGGCGAGCGCCGCCCCCACCGCGCACGCCAGGTTGGTGGGGCGCACGCCGGCGGCGACGGCGACCGACGACACCAGGGGAGCGCCGGCCAGCGACACGTCCACGGTGCCGGGGGCGGCACCGGGCACGACGGCCACGTCGGCGGCCGGATCGGCGGCCGAGCACCGGACGACATGGACACCGGCGGCGTCCAGGCGGTCGGCGAGAGCGGCCAGCCGGGGGTCGTCGGCGTTGAGGACCACGTCGCGGGCGCCCCGGGTGATCTCGGCCTTGGCCTCGACGATGCGGTCCTCGGTGCCGAACCGCTCGAGGTGCACCGGCCCGATGGCGGTGAGCACGGCCACCAGCGGCGGACACCACCGGCACAGGTCGGCGATCTCGCCAGGGCCGTAGGTGCCCATCTCGGCCACGAACACCTCCGTCCCTTCCACCAGGTGCTCGTTCACGGCCCGGGCCAGTCCGGCCCGGTTGTTGAAGCTGGCCGGCGTGGCCACCACCGCCCGCGACGACCCGAGCAGGTGGGCCAGGTGGTGCTTGGTGGACGTCTTGCCGAACGACCCGGTGATGGCCACGATGTCCGGGGCCACCTCGGCCAGCCGGCCGGCGGCCCGGTCGACGAACGCGGCGGCCAGGCGGGCCTCGACCGGGGCCAGCAGCCCGCAGGCCAGGTCGACGAGCACCGGAACGGCCAGGGCCACCACGGCGGCGGTGACGACCGCCGCCCGGACGGCGCCGCCACCGGCGACGAGCGCCACGGCGACCGGTACCACCGCCAGCACGGCCGACACCACCGCCAACGTGCGCAGCCGGCGCGTCCATGCCAGCTTCGAGGTCCGGCCCCGGAGCCCCAGTCCCCACGGCCCGGCGGCCACGACGGCTCCCGTGGCCAGCGCCACCGGCGGCACCCGGGCGGCGGCCACGGCAGCCGCCACGGCCACGGTGCCGGCGGCCACGTTGGTGGGCGACGACCGCCACCACCGCAGGGCGAACCGGGACACCGAGCCGGCCAGGTAGTGCTCGCGCTGGGCCACCCGCAGCCACCGGACCCCGGACAGCACGACGGCGACGGCGCAGGCCGCCACGGTGGCGGCGTCGAGCGCCGTCACCCTCGCCCGGCGGCCACGGCGGCGTCCACGGCCCGCCGCAGGGCCGCCGGTGCCTCCGTCGGCACCAGGTGACCCACCCCGTCGAGCACGGTCAGGGTCGACGCCGCCAGCCGGCCGGCGGCCCGGTCGGCCACCTCCACCGGCACCTCGGTGTCGGCACCGCCCCACACCAGGTCCACGTGACACTGCAGGCGGTCGAGGTCGTCGTCGTAGCGCTCGTTCACCGTCCGCACGAAGACGTCGCGCATGACACCGGTGGCGGCCCGGTAGTCGGGCGAGCCGTGGCGGCGGCGCAGGGCCTCCATCCGCTCCTCCCCCACCAGCCCCATCCGGTGGAGCCGGCGGCCGACCCGGTAGCGCCACGACGGCGATGCCGCCGTGCCCGCCCGGGGCAGCAGGGGCACGCCGGTGAGCACCAGCCGGCCCACCTTCGACGGTGCGGCCGCGGCCAGGCGCACGGCCACCCTCCCCCCGAAGGAGTGGCCCACCACCACCGCCGGCCCGTCGAGCTCGTCCAGCAGCGGGACGAGGGCCTCGGCGTAGTCGGCGCTGCCCCAGGCCTCCGGCGGCGCCGGTGTGGACCCGAAGCCGGGGAGGTCGACGGCCAGGGCCGCCACCTCCGGCCCGGCCGGGCCGGCCGACAGCACGGCGTCGAAGTCGCGGTGGTCCCGGGCCCAGCCGTGGAGGGCGAGCACGGTCGCCGGCGGATCGCCCCAGGTACGGCCGTAGAGGCGGCCTCCGGCGAACGACGTCAGCACCGGCACACCCTACCGATAGCGTCGCCGGGCATGGAGCCACTGGCGAGCGCCCTGGCCGGCCTCACGGACGAACAGCGGGCCGCCGTGCTGAGCGACGCACCGGCGCTGTGCGTGCTGGCCGGGGCCGGATCGGGCAAGACGCGGGTGCTCACGCTGCGGGTGGCCCGGCGCATCGCGGCGGGCACGGCGGCGGCCGAGCACACCGTCGTGTGCACCTTCACCAGGCGGGCCGCCGGCGAGCTGCGCACCCGCCTCGGCGCCTTCGGGGTCCCGGCATCCACCCCGACCACCACGGGCGGCATCCCCGGGCCGGGCGTGCGGGCGGCCACCCTCCACCAGCTGGCCCTCTCGCTCGTGCGCCGGCACGCGGCCGACGCCGGCGGCCGCCCGCCCCGGGTGGTGGAGGCCCGGACCCGGCTGCTCATCGACGCCGGCGCCCCGGCGCCGGTGGCCGCCGCCGTCGCCGACGAGATCGGGTGGGCCAAGGCCCGCGGCCTCAACCCGGAGGAGTACGGCCCGGCCGCCCGGGCGGCCGGTCGGACCGTCGGCACCGACCCGGACGAGGTGGCCCGGCACTTCGCCGCCTACGACGCCACCCTCGCCCGCCGGGACGCCCTCGACCTCGACGACCTGCCGCTGCGGGCGGCCGGGCTCATCGAGGCGGACGCCGCCTTCGCGGCCGCCGTCCGCTGGCGCTACCGCCACGTCGCCGTCGACGAGTTCCAGGACCTCAACCCGGCCCAGTTCCGGCTGCTGCGGGCCATCCTGGGCGAGGGCGACGACCTGTGTGCGGTGGGCGACCCGGCCCAGGCCATCTACGGGTTCAACGGCGCCGACCCCGGTCTTCTGGCCCGCCTGCCGTCCCTGTACCCGTCGATGGAGGTCGTGCGGCTGCGGCGCAACCACCGGTCGACGCCCCAGGTGGTGGCGGTGGCCAACGCCGTGCTGGCCGAGGGGGGGTCCCGGGGCCTGTCCGTGGGCGCGGACGGCCCGCTGCCCACCCTGGCGGCCTTCCCCGACGACCGGGCCGAGGCCGAGGCCGTCGTCGACCGGCTGCTGGCCTGGTCGTCGGCCGGGCGCCCGTTCGGCCGCATGGCCGTGCTGGCCCGCACCAACGACCAGCTGGGGGTGGTGGCGGCCGCCCTCAGGGCCGCCGGCATCCCGTTCCGGGCCTCCACCGACGGCGGCCGACCGGACACAACCGCCCCGGGCCGGCACGCCCCCGGGCCGGGCGACGACGCCGGCGAACGGGTCGACCTGGCCACCTTCCACCGGGCCAAGGGCCTCGAGTGGGCGTCGGTGTGCGTCGTCGGCCTCGAGGCCGGCCTCGTGCCCATCTCCCACGCCACCACCGCCGACAGCCTGGCCGAGGAGCGCCGGCTCCTCTACGTGGCGCTGACCAGGCCCGCCGTCGACCTGCACTGCAGCTGGGCCGCCAGCCGCCGGGCCACCGGCCGGGCCCGGCCACGCCAGCGCTCGGCCTGGGCCGACCTGTTGGCGCCGCACTGCACATCGGAGGTGCCCGGCCCCGCCCGCACCGACGCCCTGGCCCGGGTGGCCGTGCTGCGGGCCGCCCTCGAAGGCGGCGACCGGTAGACCGACTGTCGTGGGGCATGCAACCGTGGGACCATCTGGGCAGCGCCGCGCCGCCGCGGGCGGCGTGTCAGGGGGGACGGACAAGTGCATGACCTGGTCATCCATGGGGGAACAGTGGTGGACGGGACCGGTATGCCCGCCCGGACGGCGGACGTCACCGTCGACGACGGCCGTATCTCCGGTGTCGGGTCCTTCCCCGGGGCGGCCGCCCGCCGCCGGATCGACGCCGACGGTCTGCTCGTGACCCCGGGCTGGGTGGACATCCACACCCACTACGACGGCCAGGCCACCTGGGACGAGGTGCTGGCACCCAGCAGCTGGCACGGCGTGACCACCATCGTCAGCGGGAACTGCGGCGTCGGGTTCGCCCCGGCCCGGCCCGAGCGCCACGAGTGGCTCATCGGCCTGATGGAGGGTGTCGAGGACATCCCCGGCACCGCCCTGGCCGAGGGCCTCACCTGGGACTGGGAGACGTTCCCCGACTACCTCGACGCCCTCGACCGCCGCACCTGGACGGTCGACGTCGGCACCCAGATCGCCCACGGCGCCGTCCGCGCCTACGTGATGGGCGACCGGGGGGCGCACAACGAGCCGGCCACCCCCGAGGACATCGGCGCCATGAAGGCCATCGTCAAGGAGGCCGTCGGCGCCGGCGCCCTCGGCTTCTCGACGTCGCGCACCATCGCCCACATCGCCATCGACGGCGAACCGGTGCCGGGCACGTTCGCGGCCGAGGACGAGCTCTTCGGCATCGGCGCGGCCCTGGGCGAGCTGGGCACCGGCGTGTTCGAGCTGGCCCCGGCCGGGGCCGCCGGCGAGGACGTGGTCGGTCCCCGCAAGGAGGTCGACTGGATGCGCCGGCTGTCGGCCGCCATCGGCCGGCCGGTGACCTTCGCGCTGTTGCAGGTGGAGCCGGCCCCGGACCTGTGGCGCGACCTGATGGACGAGTCGCTGCGGGCGGTGGACGAAGGGGCCGACCTGTGGCCCCAGGTCGCCGGGCGGGCCACCGGCCTGCTGTCGGGCCACTTCACCACCTACAGCCTCTTCGAGCTGATCCCCGAGTACCGGGCGCTGAAGTCGCGGGGGCTCGACCGGGCGGCGTTTGTGGCCGCCCTGCGCCACCCCGACCTGCGGCGGACGATCGTCGAATGGGTCGCGCCCGACCGGGCCACGGCGGAGCGGATGGCGCACGCCTACGAGACGACGTTCTCGCTCGGCCGCCCGCCCGAGTACGAGCCCGGGCCCGAGCGGTCGTTGGCGGGGATGGCGGCCGCCGCCGGGTCGACGCCGATGGCCGTCGCCTACGACGCCATGCTCGACGACGACGGCAACGGTCTGCTGTACGTGCCGATCCTCAACTACGCCGACGGCGACCTCGAGCCGGCCCGCGAGATGCTCCTGCATCCGAGGGCCGCCGCCGGGCTGGCCGACGGCGGGGCCCACTGCGGCGTCATCTGCGACGCCTCCCAGCCCACGTTCATGCTCACCCACTGGACCCGGGACCGCTCGCGGGGGCCCCGGCTCCCCCTGGAGTGGGTGGTGAAGAAGCAGACCGGCGACACCGCCCGCCTCTACGGGCTGGGCGACCGGGGGACGGTCGAGGTGGGCAAGGCGGCCGACCTCAACCTCATCGACTACGACCGCCTGCAGCTCGGCAATCCGACCGTGGTCGACGACCTGCCGGCCGGGGGAACGCGGCTGGTCCAGGAGGCCGTGGGCTACGTCGAGACCATCAAGTCGGGGGTGACGACCTTCGCCGACGGGGAGGACACCGGGGCCCGTCCCGGCCGGCTGGTGCGGGGCGCCCGCTAGCGACGGGCGGGCGGGCTCGGCGCAGCCGCCTCAGCCCTCGGTGAAGTCGGCGACCACGGGAGCGTGGTCGGACGGCTTCTGGCCTTTGCGGGCGTCCCGGTCGATCCACGACGCGGCCGCCCGTCCGGCCAGGGGCCGGCTCGCCAGCACCAGGTCGATCCGCATGCCGTGGTGGCGGTGGAAGGCACCGCCCCGGTAGTCCCACCAGCTGAAGACGCCGGACTCGTCGGTGAAGCGGCGGAAGACGTCCTCGAGGCCGAACCCGGCCACGGTGGCCAGTGCGGCCCGCTCGGGCACGCTGACGTGGGTCATCCCCTCGAACTGCGACGGGTCCCAGACGTCGCGGTCCTCGGGCGCGATGTTGAAGTCCCCACAGACGACCACCTCACCGGCGGGGTCGGCCGTGGCGTCGAGGAAGGCCCTGAGCCCGGCCATCCACTCGAGCTTGAGCGGGTAGTGCTCGCTGTCGAGGCTGCGCCCGTTGGGCACGTAGACGCAGTGGACCCGAACCCCGCCGCAGTCGGCGGCGATGAGCCGGGGACCCTGGGCGTCGAGGGCCTTCTTCGAGAAGCCGCGGGCGACGGCCTCCAGCCCGACCCGGCTGAGGATGGCCACACCGTTCCACCGCCCGTCGCCGTGGTGGGCCGACTCGTAGCCGAGGGTGGCGAAGGCGTCGTGGGGGAAGGCGGCGTCGGCCTGCTTGGTCTCCTGCAGGCAGAGGACGTCGGGCCCGTTCGCCGCGATCCACTCCTCGACCCTCGGCAGACGGGCCGTCAGCGAGTTGACGTTCCAGGTGACGATGCGCACGATGGGCTCACTCCGGGGCCGGGGCCGCGGCCGGGGCCGCGTCGACCAGCACGAACAGCAGTTCCGCCTCGCACGCGGTGGCGCCCCCGACCGACGCCCGGCCGCTCCCGCGACCGGCCCGGGCCGACAGTCGTCCGAGGGTGATCTCGAGGTCGAGGCGATCCCCCGGCGAGACCTGGCGGCGGAAGCGGGCACGCTCTATGCCGCCGAACAGCGGCAGACGACCGGAGAAGCGCTCGTCGGCCAGGACGGCGTAGCCGCCCAGCTGGGCCAGGGACTCCACCATCAGCACGCCCGGCAGGGTCGGGCGTCCGGGGAAGTGCCCCGAGAAGAAGGCCTCGTCACCGGTGAGCTGCCAGTTGCCGGTGGCCGAGGCGCCGGGCACGACCGAGGTCACCTCGGTCACGAAGAGGAACGGTGGTCGGTGGGGAAGGAGGGCGTCAGCCTGCACGCTCGCCGACATTATCGGTCGGGCGATCGAGGACGGCGTGCCAGTGGGCCTGGCGCGCCTTGTACGACAGCCCGGAGGCGGCCGTCACCCGGGCCCGGGCAGGCAGGACGGACCGCACAGCCTGACGGCTGCGGACCCGGCGAAGGACTCTCGTGACGTACATGCGCACCCCTCTCGGTCACGGCGCCCCGAAGGGACGTCCGTGCTCCCCCATTTGCACGTTGAGTGTCACTATTGCCGGCACTCTCTGCGCCTTGTTGGCTGTTAATACCGTTCTGAGTGGCATTTGAAACACATTTCTGCCACATAGCGTGATAGTTGGGTCCGGCCAGTCGCGACCAGCCGGGAGGTGACGCCAGGCGTGGGGGCCGCCGTCCCGCCCACGAACGGTCCGTCGTTCAGGTCGACCCGGTCAACCGCCGGCGCGTGCCGGCGCCAGGGCCAGCTCGGCCCGGCGTCCGTTCGGATCGATGCCGACCACCACGAACTGGCGGACCTCCCCCCGCTTGACCACGTCGCGGGCCCGGGACGGCGGGGGGTCGGCCAGCCCCCGGAGTGGGACGTGGCACCGCATGTCCCCCACGTCGACGTGGGCGCCGTGCGAGGTGAAGGCGGCCACCTCGCCGGTCACGGTCGAGCCGACCGGGTGTTCGGCCACGAACGTCAGAAAGGCCAGGGGTTCGTTGAGGGCCCCGGCCGTCGACGGTGCCCGTTCCACCGGTGCCGGCCCGTCGCCGTCCACGGCCGGCCCGGCCGCCCGACGGGCGCCGGCGCGCCGCGGTCTGGCGGCCGCCTCCGCGCCCGCCACCTCCGGCGTAGCCGTCGGCCCGGGTACCTCCCCGGCCCCGGCCGCGGGCAGCGGGGCGCGCGGTGCCTTCGCCTTCTTCGCGCCCGCCTTCTTGGCGGCGCCACTGCGGCCCCGGCCGGTGGCCGCCCCCTCCGGCTTCGGCGTGGCGGGCTTGGCCGGGGTGGACTTCGCCGCCGTGGATTTCGCCGGGACCGCCTTGGCCGCGGCCGCCTTGGCCGGAGCCGGCTTGGCCCGGGGAGCGGCGCCGTCGCCGTCGGGTGTGTCGGCGTCCGCCTTCGCCGGCTTCCGTCGGCGCTGGGCCGAGACGGCGGCACGGCTTCTCGGCCCCCTGACGGGCAGCCTCGGCGCGAACACCCACCCGACACCGGGCACCGGCTTGCCGCCGATCAGGCGACCCTCGTCGAAGAGCCAGGGGTGCTCGGCGTGGAACTCCTGAAACGAGTCGTTGGACACGACCACGGCCGAGGCCTTGTCGGCGATCCGGAGGATGAAGGCGTCGCCCCGGCCGATGGTCCCCGCCGGCGGCGACACCACCTCGCCGTGCTCGACGGCCGCCTCGAAGGTCGGCCGCTCCTCTTGGTCGATCCGGTGTTCGAAGGTGGCGTCGACGACGACGATGACATCGGACGTGGAGTACTCGGGGAACTCCTCGAGGAACGCCGTGATGGCCGTGTCGAGCTGTTCGAGGCTCGGCTCGCTCCGGCTCTCGGTGGCGATGTTGGATCCGTCGACGACGACCGTGCGCGCCCGTGTGGTCGTTCGTGCCATGTCCGACAAGTCAACCACCTGGACAGGAGCCGGAGTGAACTCGGCCACCGGGCGCCACCACGGTGACGGGCACACCCGCCGGCGGCCCTCCGTCCGGCGGCCCCTCAGTCGACGGCGCGGACGAGCAGATCCTCCTGCTCGAGGCGGTGCAGGGCGGCGCTGCCGGTGGCCGGGCTGGCCGACTCGGCCCGGCTGACGTGGCGCAACCGGTACCGGTCCCGCAACAGCCGGTGGAGGCGGCCGTGGACGAAGTTCCAGGCGCCCATGTTCTCGGGTTCCTCCTGCAGCCACACCACCTCGGTCGCCGCCGGATAGCGCGCCAGCACGTCGGCCACGGCCCGCTCGGGCCACGGGTAGAGCTGCTCGACGCGCACCACGGCCACCCCCGGTCCCTGGCCGGCCCGGGCGTCCCGGCGCTCGACGGCGTCGTAGGCGATCTTGCCCGTGCACAGCACGACCCGCTCGACGGCGGCGGCGTCGAAGCCGTCGGTGCCGGCCGCGGGGTCGTCGAGGACCTCGGCGAAGGATCCGGAGGTGAAGGCGGAGATGGGCGAGCGGGCCTGGCGGGCCCGCAGCAGCGACTTGGGCGTGAAGACGATCAGCGGACGCCGCAGCGCGCCGCGCACCTGGGCCCGCAGCAGGTGGAAGTACTGGGCGGCCGTGGTCGGCTCGGTGACCCGGATGTTGCCCCGGGCACTCAGGGTCAAGAAGCGCTCGATCCGGGCGGAGGAGTGCTCGGGGCCCTGGCCCTCGTACCCGTGCGGCAGGAGCAGCACGAGTCCGGACCGCTGCCCCCACTTGTCCTCCGCGGCCACCAGGAAGTTGTCCACGATGATGGCGGCGCCGTTCCAGAAGTCGCCGAACTGGGCCTCCCACGCCACCAGGTCGTCCGGCGCGGCCACCGAGTACCCGTACTCGAAGCCGACGGCCGCGTACTCCGAGAGCAGCGAGTCCCGCACCGTGAACCGTCCGGGCCCGTGGGCCCCGCCCGCACCCGGCGACAGGGCGGTGGCCACGCCGGTGGTGCCGAGCTCGGCCAGGGGCACGAACTCGGCGCCGGTCCGGTAGTCGACGAGCACGGCGTGCCGCTGGGAGAAGGTGCCCCTGCGGGTGTCCTGGCCGGTGAGGCGGACGTTGGTGCCCTCGAGGAGCAGCGTGCCGATGGCCAGGGCCTCGCCCAGGGCCCAGTCGATCTCGCCGTCGGCCACCACCTTGTCCCGCTGCTCGAACTGCCGGGCCAGCTTGGGGTGGAGGACGAAGCCGTCGGGGACCGTCCGCACGGCCTGGGCCAGGCCGGTGAGCACGCCCGAGTCGACGCCGGTCTGGACGGCGGGGACCTCCATGTCGCCCACCACGTACGTCGGCAGCGACGGGGCCACGTCCGGCTCCTCCTCGGCGGCCGCCCGGGTCTCGTCCAACGCCGCCTGCAGCCGCCGTCCGAAGTCGTCGAGGGAGCGCTCGGCCTCCTCCAGGGTGATGTCGCCCCGCCGGACCAGCGTCTCGGTGTAGCCCTTGCGCACCGACCGCTTGGCCTCGATGAGGGCGTACATCAGGGGCTGGCTGTAGCTGGGGTCGTCGCCCTCGTTGTGGCCGTGCCGCCGGTAGCAGACCATGTCGATGACGACATCCTTGTGGAAGGCCTGGCGGAAGCCGAAGGCCAGGCGGGCCGCCCTCACGCAGGCCTCGGGGTCGTCCCCGTTGACGTGGAAGATCGGAGCCTGGACCATCTTGGCCACGTCGGTGGGGTACACCGACGACCGGGCCGCCTCCGGCGCGGTGGTGAAGCCGAGCTGGTTGTTGATGACGATGTGGACGGTGCCGCCGGTGCGGTAGCCGGCCAGGCCCGAGAGGTTCAGCGTCTCGGCCACCACCCCCTGTCCGGCGAAGGCGGCGTCCCCGTGGACGAGGACGGAGAGCACCGGGAAGGGGGCCGCCCCGCCGCCCACGAGCTCCGGACCGTCGCCGTGCTCGCCGCCGAGGGCGTCCTGCATGGCCCGTGCCATGCCGACCACCACCGGATCGACGGCCTCGAGGTGGGACGGGTTGGAGGCGAGTGTCACCGGGATGGAGCCGCCCGAGGTCGCCACGAACGTGCCCGAGGCCCCCTTGTGGTACTTCACGTCGCCGGAGCCCTGCACCGACTCGGGGTCGAGGTTGCCCTCGAACTCCTCGAAGATCTCCCCGTAGGACTTGCCCACGATGTTGGCCAGCACGTTGAGCCGGCCACGGTGGGCCATCCCCATCACGGCGGCGGACATCCCTTCGAGCACGGCCTCGTCGAGCACCGTGTCGAGCAGGACGATGGCCGACTCGGCCCCCTCGAGGCCGAACCGCTTCTGGCCCACGTAGCGGGTGTGGAGGAACCGTTCGAAGACCTCGGCCGCGTTCAGGCGGTCGAGCACGTGGTGCTGCTCCTCGCGGGACAGCGTGGTCGAGACCCCCTCCACGTGCTCCTGCAGCCAGCGCTTCTGCTCGGGATCCTGCATGTGCATGTACTCGATGCCGAGGGTCCGGCAGTAGGCGTCGCGCAGGATGTGGAGGATCTCGTCGAGGGAGGCCACCCGCCTTCCGGCCAGGCCGTCGGCCACGAACTGCCGCGGCAGGTCCCAGATGGTGAGGCCGTAGTGGAGAGGGTCGAGCTCGGGATGGAGCTCGGGCGGCTCGGCCTCGAGCGGGTCCAGGTCGGCGATGAGGTGGCCGCGGACCCGGTACATGTTGATCAGCGTCTGGACGTGGATCTGCTTGACCAGCCGCTGCCGCTCGACCTCGTCCCCCTCCACCAGCGGGTTGCGGTCCACGTGCCAGCGGACCGGTTCGTAGGGGATGCCCATGGCCGCGAACACGTCGTCGTAGAAGTCGTGGCCGCCGGTCAGGCACTCGGCCACGTGGGCCAGGAAGAGCCCGGACTCGGCGCCCTGGATGATGCGGTGGTCGTAGGTGGAGGTGACCGTGACCGTCTTGCCCACCCCCAGTTCGGCCAGGGCGTGGGGGTCCGACGCCTCGAAGCCGGGGGGAACGCCGAGAGCGCCCACGCCGACGATGACCCCCTGGCCGGGCATGAGCCGCGGCACCGACTGGACGGTGCCGATGGTTCCCGGGTTGGTCAGCGACACGGTGACACCGGAGAAGTCGTCGGGGGCCACCTTGGCCGAGTGGACCCTGCGCACCAGGTCCTCGTAGGCGGCCACGAAGCCCCGGAAGTCGAGGGTGTCGGCGTCGCGGATGCAGGGGACGAGCAGGGTGCGCGAGCCGTCGTTCTTCTCCACGTCCACGGCCAGTCCGAGCCCGACGTGGGCGTGGCGCACGACACCCGGGGTGCCCTTGCCGTCGACGTCGTCGACGAAGGTGGCGTTCATGGGCGGGACGGCCTGCAGCGCCCGGACGACGGCGTACCCGATGAGGTGGGTGAAGCTGACCTTGCCGCCGGTGGTGCGGGCCAGCTGGTTGTTGATGATCGTGCGGTTGACCTCGAGCAGCTTGGCCGGCACCGTCCGCACGCTGGTGGCCGTGGGGACCGCCAGCGAGGCCGCCATGTTGGCGGCGATGCGGGCCGCCGCCCCCCGCAGCGGGGTGGCCTCCTCGGCCGCGGTTCCCGGGGGCGTCCCCGGGGGTGTCAGCGGTGTCGCCGCCGAGGGGTGGGCGGCCGTGGTGGGCGGCGGCGCCTGGACCGGAGCGGCCGTGGCCGTTTCCGTGGTGGTGGTCGGCACCGGCGCGGCCGGTGGCCGGGCGGCCGGTGCGGCCGGGACCGCGGCCGCCGACGAGGTCGGTCGGTAGTCGGCGAAGAACTCGCGCCACGAGTCCGACACCGACGACGGATCGGACCGGTACCGGTCGTACATGTCGTCGACCAGCCAGGCGTTCGGGCCGAAGGCGCCGGTGCCGGCCGAGGTGCGCGCCTGGGCCTCCCCGGGTGTTCGGGTCGAGTCCCCCCCGGGTGCGCGTTCGGTGTCCATCTCCGTCTCAGACTACCGGCGTGCCGCGGCCTCCACCCCGCTATCGCGGACCCGCCGACCCGGCCATGGGTCGGCTGTAGCGTCGGGGGCATGGGCCGCCTTTCGACCAGTGTCACCTGCACCTTCCGGTTCGAGGCCGCGCACCACCTGCCCTGGCACGGCGGCAAGTGCCGCAACCCCCACGGCCACTCCTACCGCCTCGAGGTGACCGTCGCCGGTCCGCTCGACGCCAACGGGGTCGTCATCGACTTCGAGGACGTCCGCCGGGTGGTCGAGCGGGAGGTCGTGGGACCGTGGGACCACCGCGACCTGAACGACGTCCTCGACAACCCGACGGCCGAGCTGCTGGCCGGGCGGGCGTGGGAGCTGCTGTGCGACGCCGGCCTGCCGCTGTCCCACCTGCAACTGTGGGAGACGCCCGATTCCTCGGTGACCGTGGCGGCCGCGCCGGACCGTCGGTGAGCGGCCGGCTCGTCGTCCTGTCGGGGGGACTGGACTCCACCGTCTGCATGGCCCTGGCGGCCGGGGACGACGGCCCCCTGGTCGTGTTGACCTTCGACTACGGGCAGCGGCACCGGACCGAGGTCGACCGGGCCGCCGGCATCGCCGGGCACTACCGGGCCGAGCACCTGGTGGTGGTGCTCGACACGTCGGCCTGGGGTGGCTCGGCCCTGACCGACGCCTCCGTCGACATCCCCGAGGCCGGCGGCGAAGGCATTCCGGTCACCTACGTCCCGGCCCGCAACTCCATCTTTCTGGCCGTGGCCCTGGGCGTGGCCGAGGCCCGTGGCCTCGACGCCGTGTCGATCGGGGTGAACGCCGTCGACTACTCGGGCTATCCCGACTGCCGCCCGGCGTTCATCGACGCCTTCCGGCAGGTGGCGGCGGTGGGTCAGCAGCGGGGGGTGGAGGGGGACCCGATCGCCATCGAAGCCCCCCTCATCGAGATGACCAAGGCCGACATCGTCCGCCTGGGCCTCGATCTCGACGCGCCCCTCGGCCTGACGTGGTCGTGCTACCGGGGAGGTGCCGCTGCCTGCGGGCACTGTGACGCCTGCCGGCTGCGGGCCGCCGGCTTCGCCGCCGCCGAAGTGGCCGACCCTGCACGCCGGTGACCGACGGTGCCCGGGACGAGGTGCTCGTCTCCGAGATCTTCTCCGCCATCCAGGGCGAGGCCGCACTGGTCGGCGAACGGCAGGTCTTCCTCCGGCTGACCGGGTGCAACATCCGCTGCAACTACTGCGACCAGCCCGAGGCCCTCGAACGGCGACCCGGACCGGTCAGGATCGAGCAGACGGCCGGACGGCGGGACTGGGAGGTCGGCGAGAGCCCGCTGGCGGTGGCCGACGTGGCCGCGGCCGTCGGGCGCCTGTGGCACCAGGTCCCCCACCATTCCGTGAGCCTCACCGGGGGCGAGCCGCTCCTGCAGTCGGCTCGGCTGACGGCACTGCTGCCGGCCCTGGCCGGTGCCGGCATGCCGATCATGGTCGAGACCAATGGCACCCTTCCCGGCGGCCTGGTCCGGGTGCTGCCGTGGGTGACGTACGCGTCCGTCGACCTCAAGCTGCCGAGCGTCGACGGTGAGCGGGTCGACCCGGGCGTACAGCGGCGCTTTCTGGCCATCGCCCTCGACGGCGGGGTCACGACGTGGGTGAAGATCGTCGTCTCGGCGTCGGTCGCCGTCGACGAACTGGACGCGGCCGTGGCCATGGTGGCCGACGAGACGGCCCGGGCCCGGGTGGCGCCGGTCGAGGTGTACCTGCAGCCGGTGACCCCGTTCGCCGGCGTCGGCGTGGCGCCGACCCCCTCCCACCTTCTCGACCTGCAGGCGCGGGCACTGCGAATCCATCCGAGGGTCCGCGTCGTGCCCCAGACCCACAAGGCCATCGGACAGCTCTGAGAACGTGAGCGACGCCGCAGTCGGCACCGTCCGGCACACCCCCGGCCCGGCCCAGCGCCGGGTCCGGAGGTGACGGTGCCGGTCAGCCGGTCGGGCGGCTCAGGACTTGGCGATCTTGGGAGCGGGCGTCTCGCCGTTGACGATCTTCTTGAAGGAGGCGCCGGCTGAGATCTTCGGAGCCTTGGACGCCTTGATCTTGATGGCCTCGCCCGTCTGGGGGTTGCGCCCGGTGCGGGCGGACCGCTGGGCCCGGTCGAAGGTCACGAACCCGGTGAGGACGACCTTCTCGCCCTTGGCCACGTTGGCCACGACGACGTCCTCGAGCCCCGTGAGGACGGCAGCGACGTCCTTCGAGGTGTAGCCGGTGTGTCCTGCAACGGACGTGATCAGGTCGGTCTTGGTGATTGGCACTTGCACTCCTTGTTCGGTGGAGCCCCCACAATGCCCGATCGGGGCCCCTGAGGCGAGCATTTCCGGGGCGCAGCCCCTCCGGGGCACCGCCGACCTGGCACCGGTGACGACCCGGATGGGAGGCTGACCGACCGTGGAGACCCCGAACGGCCTGGCCGTCACCGCCAATGCCACGGCCGCCGAAGGGGCCGGCGGCGACCGCCCGGTGGTGGTGCTCGTCCACGGCTCGCTCGACCGCTCCGCCAGCTTCGGACGTATCCTGCGCCGGCTCGCTGACCTGCCGGTTCTCACCTACGACCGGCGCGGCTACGGGCGGTCACGCGCCGTGGTGCCCGTGGCCGCTTCGCTCGATGAGCACGCCGACGACCTGCTGGCCGTCATCGGGGACCGGCCGGCCGTGGTCGTGGGCCACAGCTTCGGGGGCCTGGTCGCACTGGACGCCGTGTTGCGCCGCGACCGGGTCGGGCGCATGGTGGCCGTGGGCGCCTACGAGCCGCCCCTGCCGTGGTCGCCGATTTGGGCGCCCGGTGCCACCGCGGGCCCACCGTCGAGCACGCTGCGGGCGGCCGGCGACGTCGACCCCGGTGCGGCCGCCGAGCGGTTCTTCCGTCGGGTGGTCGGTCGGGACGCGTGGGACCGCCTGCCCGAACGGGCCCGGGCCATGCGCCGGGCCGAGGGTCCGGCGCTGGTGGCCGAGCTGGCCGCGGTCAGGGTCGCCGAGGCGCCCTTCGACGTGGGCGCCATGACCGTGCCGGCGATCTTCGGACGCGGCAGCCGGGCGACCGACCGGCACCGCCAGGGGGTGGACTGGCTGGTGGAGCACACGCCCGCCAGCACGCTCGTCGACATCGAGGGGGCCGGCCACGGAGCCCACCTCACCCACCCCGATGCCTTCGCCGAGCTGGTGCGCCTGGTGGCGGCGCGGCGGCGGGATTAGCGGTGGGGCGTCGGTGCCGCCCCACGTCCCCGGGTGAACGCCCGATTACCGGGCACGCCGGTGCCGGCGGCGGGACCGGGCGGGGGCGGGCCGGGCCAGGCCTGGCGAACCTACGACGCCCAGCTGGTGTCACCGAGCTTGGTCTGCTGGGTGGCGTAGACGTCATAACTGAACGAGTTGTAGGTGAGGAAGCCCGTGGCCGAGTTCAACGAGGTCAAGAGCGACCCGGTCCCTGACCACCACCACGAGGAACCGCCACCGCCGCCACTGCAGGTACTGCTGGAGCTGGCGCCTCCGCCGTCGATGCCACCGCCTCCTCCGCCCGAGCTGACGAGTCCCCAGCCGGTGATCGGGTCGGTCACGCTGGCGGCGGTCGCGCTCGTCCCCGTCCCCCCCGAGGTCAGAGAGACCTCGGTCGCGCCACCGGGCGCGACGCCCGAGCCGGCGCCTCCGGCCGTCCCCGGTGACCCTCTACCGTTCGCCACCGTTACGGTCGTGGCGTCGCCACCGTTGCCACCGGTTGGCGAGCACGACGGGTTGACCGATTGGCCAGCGGACTCTTCGATCGATGTCGTACCGGCACCGCCGCCACCGGCGGCGACAGCGACGATGCACGGCAACGTCGGCTGTAAGGCGTAGGCGGCAGATGTACAGAGCGCGGTCGTACTGCACGAATTGCCGAGACACAGGATGGTGGCCGCGCCGCCTCCCCCGCCTTGCCCGTTCTCATCGGCAGTTGTCTGAGTGCCAGACACCGAGGTCTGGAACGTTGTGCCGCTGTTTCCTCCGCTGAGATTGAGGGTCACGGTCGTCGCGTCGTAGCCCTGACCCCCGATGCCGCCGTAACCGGAACAGCCGGTGTCGTAAGTGACCTGCTGGCCGACGGTCAGTGGCACTGACACCTGCACTTCCTGCCCCGAGCCGGGGGTGCTCAGGCCGTCCTGGCCGATGGCACCGGCCGCCCCGCCCAGGGTGAAGTTCGTGGTCCCAGCGGGAATGACGTTCGACCCTCCCCCCGATCCGGCGGTGAGGGTGGTCCAGGTGCTACCGCCGGCACAGGTCGCGTAATGGACCGGCGGCGTCGACTCGGCGGCGTGACCCGGGGTCCCGCCCCAGTAGACCACGATGTAGCCGTTACTGCCGTTGACACTCCCGGAGCCACCGGTGCCACCGGACGCACCACCGCCCGCGGTGAGCCCTGAGCCCGTGGCGGGGAACGACTGGCCGCCTCCGCCGCCGGGCGACTGTATGCCTCCGTTCGGACTGGTCGGGCTGTTCGCGTTGCAACCGTTGAAGATGCAGGTGACCTCCGACAGCCCATTGGTCGCGTAGTTCTGTCCCACCCCGTACTGGTAGCCGCCGCCACCACCACCACCGGCCGCGTTCCAGATCAGATAGGGAGGATAGTTGGGGAAGGTGCCCGGGGGCACGCTGGTTCCGTTCGAGACACTGGACCCGTACGTGTTCGCGCTGTCGTCGGCGGGGGTGCCATTCACGGCGCTCGTGTAGAACTTCCCTGCCGTCAACTCGGAACCGCCACCGCCTCCGGCCGCGACGACGAGCGGCGTCGACCCCGTGATGCAGGTCGCGGTGCACAGCGCCGACGCCCCACCACCGGCGCCAGCGTTGCCGTCGGTGTTCTGGGGACAGATGATGAAGATGTAGTCATAGCAGTTGTAATACCCTTGACCGCCACTGCCACCGGGCGCGTAGCCGGCGGTGGTCGTCGGGGTCGACGAGGGGCAGCCGGCGGCGTTGCCAACGGGCAGACAGGATTGCGTGCCCCCGGCGCCGCCGCAGCCAATGTCCCCGTAGTACGTCGTGTTTGTGATGGTGGTCGATTCCACGCTTCCGTTGCCACCGTTCGGGTACGAGGCACCGCTGCCGTCGTACGTACCGAACATGTCGGTTCCGTCACCACCACCGCCGCCGTACACGTCGACGGTACCGGTGGTAAAGCCCGCGGGCGGTGTGATCGCGAACGAGTCACCGCACGCGTACGTCGATGTGCTGGAGTAGTAGTTGCAGTCGGAAGCCGCGGGCAATCCCGCCCAGGTTGCGCAGGTCGCCGCGGAGCTGGCAGGGCAAGCGGAAGAACCGGTGCCGTCGCAGTAGAGGCTCACTACTGTCGACTCCGCGTAGTTCCAGACAACGATGATGTAGCCGTTCTTACCCACAGGAGCGGTGGTGCCCGAGGACGCGCCGCCGGCTGCGCCGCCTCCGGCCGTGACCGTGGAGCCGTTCGACTCCCCACCGGACCCGCCGGTCGGATTGGCTGTCGGCACGGTGATCTGTGTGCTGGTCGAGGGGCAGCCAGACGTCGAGATGGAGTTGCAGCTCAACGGAAGACCCGCCGTCCCGCCTGTGCCACCCGGGTAGCCACCCCCCCCACCGCCACCGCCGGCGTCCCAGCACGTGTAGGTGGTCGTCGTGCACTTCGAGTTCGACCCGTTCGTCGAGATGGTGGTGGCCGTTGTCCCGGCTGCGCCGGTGTAGGTGGAAGACCCTTCGTAACCGGAGCCGGCGTCCGCAGTGCCGCCGGTGCCGGTGTTGATGGAGCTGTCGACCTCCTCGGCACCGCCGCCTCCACCGGCTGCGACAACCTCCATCGCGTCCATGCCGGACGAGCTGCACGAGGCCGTAGGTGTTGATGTCTCCACACACGCACCGGTGGCGCCACCGCCTCCGCCGGAATTCCCGTCCGAGCTGTCCGTGGTCGTCTTGAGCCTGTACGTGCCAACGGCGCCGGCGCCGCCCGACGCCCATCCGGTGCCGCCCGAGATCGTACCGTTGGTGCAGTCGCCGTCGACGGTGCAGCTCTCACCTTCCGCGCCGCCGCCGCAGCCGATGTTGCCGGAGAAGTCTGTCCCGCTGTTGACGGTCACCGCCCCCGAAATCGCCTTGCTACCCGCTCCCCCTGGCGGGTACGCCGCCGCTGAGCCGTCGGCGAATTCGTTCTCGTCCAGCCCTGAGCCACCGCCGCCGCCGAAGGTGTAGAAGGTGCCCGAAGACGCGGCTACCGGGCTGCTCGGCGGGACGATGGTGAACCCGTTGGCGCTGCAGGACTCACTGGCGTTGGTGGTGACGTCGCAGTTGGACACCCCGGTGATGCTCTGACACGTCGCCGCCGACGGGCATGAGGTGGACGTGCAGTACGCGGTGGCACTGGTCGTGAAAGTCCAGACGACGAGGACGTAACCGTTGGCGCCCGTGGCCGCTGATGTGCCCGTGGTCGTTCCACCCGACGCCCCCGCTCCCGCCGATATAGTTCCGCCGGCAGCGGCATACGACTGGCCGCCGTAGCCACCACCGGGGTTCGACGCCGGCACGGTGATCGAAGTGCTCGTCGAGGGGCAGCCCGAGGTTGAGATCGAGTTGCAGCTCAGGGGCAGCCCGGCCGCGCCCGAAGTGCCGCCCTGGTAGCCGCCCCCACCGCCGGCGCCGCCGGCGTCCCAGCAGGTGTAGGCGGACGAGGTGCAGTGCGAATTTGTCGTCGAAATGGTGGTGGCCGTGGCGCCGGTCCCACCCGTGTACACGGACGCGCCAAGGTAACCCGAGCCGCCGTCAGCCGCGCCGCCGGCTCCCGCGTTCACGAGATCATCGACCTCCTCTGCCCCGCCGCCTCCACCGGCGCCGACGATGAGAGGTGACGCCGCCGAGGAACAGCTGATCGTGCACACAGCGGAAGCGCCGCCTCCGGCACCCGAATAGCCGTCGGTGGCGTGTGTGGTGGACTTCAGCTCATACTTGCCCGTCCCGCCGGGGCCGCCGGCGGCCCATCCGGCGCCACCCGAGGTCGAGCTGCTGTTGCAGTAGCCGTCGCCGTTGGAGCTGCTGCATCCTGTCTCACCGGCGGCGGCCCCGCCACAACCGACATTGGCGTAATAGGTCGCTCCGTTCGTGACTGACGTCGCGATCGAGACCTTGCTGCCCGCCCCCCCCGCAGGAAAGACCGCCGCAGCTCCGTCCGGGTACTCATTTTCGTCCATCCCCGAGCCGCCACCGCCGCCGTAAGCATAGAACGTGGCCGACGATGCCCCGGACGGAACCGCCATGGCAGAGGAGGAGCTTCCGCACGACTGTGTGACGTACGTACAGTCGCTGGAGCTGGCGAGGTCGTAGAGGGTCGCGCATGTCGCGGCAGAGGAGGCCGGACATCCCGTGCCGGTGGAACCGCAGTACAGGCTGACGGTCGTGGGCGTGATCACCTGGGCCGACGTCGCCGCGGACACTCCCGTGACCGCCACGACGGCCGTGCCCTTCCCTGTGTTGGTCACCGACTCTCCCACCGTGGTGTTCTCCAACGCGAGTCGAGTCGATCCACGAGGACCCACCACCACCGCCGCCGCCACTGTCGAAGTCGAAGCCCGAACCGCCGCCACCACCGCCGTAGTAGCCGCCGCCACCACCACCGCCGGAACCTCCGGCCGACCAGCTGTCCCACCACCCGCCACTCGCCGTAGCCGTCGCGCCGGCCCCGCCGGCAGCAAAGCTTCCGGCTGTTCCACTCGGGGAGACGTGGCTGTGATCGAAGTACCAATAGTCCCCGGACCCGCCCCCACCAGCGGAACCGGCGCCGGTCGGGGTTGCACCGCCACCGCCGGCTGCCCCGTCGCTCCGGCCGGAAGAGCAAAAGAACGGGCATCCCCCGCTGCTGCCGCTCGAGGCGGACCCCGTGGTCTCGCCTGCGTTGCCTCCATCGCCTCCGGAGGTGAACCATTCCGACAGGCCGGCCCCGCCGCCCGCGCCAGCGACGGCGAGCAGACACGGCGGCCCCGTGGTGGGAGGCGCCGAACTGATTGCGCCACAGGACACCAGTGTCCCCCAAGTGCTCGAGCTGCAGAGACCGCTACCGGTGGCGCTCGCAGCCTCGGCACACAGTACCGTGGCCCCACCGCCGCTCTGCGCACCGGTTCCTGCCGCTCCGGCACTGTTCGAGCCCGAGGTACTTACAGAGCCGTTCAGTGAGCCGGCGTTGCCGATCAACGGAATGAGAGCGGTGCCCGCCGGGATGTTGAATTCGGCGGTCATCCGGTCTCCGTCGCCGCCGGTGCCGCCGCTGACCTGGAACCAGCAAAAGATGAACCACAACAGGCATTTCGAGGTACCCGAGCCACCGGCAGCCCCCGCCAGCGTGACCGTCGCCGTGCCGCTGGTGGTCGTGCCTGTAGGCGTCGAGGGCGTGGTGACCGCCGGATTGCTCGGCGTGTTCGTGACCGAGGCCGAGTTGGCGTCGACGTTCACCGCCGACTTCGTCTCATGGCACTCGTAGTTGCCGGTTTTGCCGGCCCGACCCATCACATAGATGTAGGCCAGCTGGGACCCGCCGGGATAGACGTTGTGCGAGTCCACCTCGTACTGATATCCCGCGTTCTCTCCGCTGGAAGTGCCGCTTGTGGTCACCCACGTGGTCGCGGTGCTGCTGCTAGCGGCGCACGACTTCGTCTGGGTCGATCCGCTCGTGCCGTCGAAGTAGCTCACGAACGCGGGGTTACTGGTCCCAGGCGTGGAACCCGATTGGCACACGCTGTACGTGCTGATCGTGGTGGCGAACTGCGAACTGCAGTACCCACCGTACCCAGAGGCAGAATCGAAGTATCCCGGCGTGGCGGAGAGACGATTTTCGACATCCACCAGTCCTGCGGTGGCCGCCTGCGCCGCCTGCGTACCCAGACCGGCAAAGGACGTGGTGTACGCCTCGCCGATCGACGACAGGTCGGCGGCGGCCGGGATCGCCACCATGATGACAACCGTCATGACGACAACGGTCAGCATCGCCTGGCCCAGGTCCGGAAGGACACCGCGTGCGTGTTGTGACGCCTGCCTGATGCGATCGATCAAACCTCTCATGCGATCCCCCTGCGATGTGTCCCGGCGTACCGGGACGGTTGCGTTCCCTGCCGAATCCGCCAAGCGTCGCTGCGACATGCGATTCCGGCGCCAATCGACATCGGCGAACGTCGTTGCCCATCGTGGCCCTCAGGCAATGCGTGCGCGGTCATCCTTGCGACCCGATGCCGGTCAGTTTGATGGTGTCCTCGATCGGCGTCCCCGGACTGCCCTTCGGCGAGCTGAGCAGTGCGTTCGAGTTGGCCAGATGAGTTTCGGTGAGTACCACGGTCTGGATGTTCTGCAGCCCCGAAGCGTCGGCCTGGCTCTCGAGATCGAGCGGTTGTGCCGTGTTGTTCAATCCACTGCACGTCGAGGAAGGGGGTGCCGTCTCGTAGTAACAAAACAACGGAGGCGTCTGATAGACGCACGGATTCGACAACGAGCCCGAATAGGTCAACGCCGTACTGACACCGCCGTAATAGAGGTTCTGGCACGAGAAGTTGAAGACCGGCTCGGTCGGCGTCACCGGGGAGCTGACGGTGCCGTTATTGGTAAAGGACACCGTTGTGCTCACGCTCGCGAACCAGGGGTAACTCGAATTGATCCCCGACAGGTTGGTGACGATGCCGGAGCACGTTCCGTTGGTGGGACAGCCCTGGCAGAACGCATCACACCACTCATTGGTCCAGCTCTCGACGACGGTGGCGCTGCATTTGGTACTCGTAGCGCTCCCATTCATCCACAAGTAGTTGGCGGTGCTCCCGGCCTGGGTGAAGGGGAACGGATCACACATCGATCCGGTCGTGTTCGCGCCCCAGTCGAGGACCTCCAATGTGCAGTAGCCGAAGGTGAGGTTCACACACGGCGTGACGATCTTGACCTCGTAGATGTGGGGGGTATACGTGCCTGGCGCGTACGCGCAGAAGATGAAGTCGGAGTCGTACGCCTGCAGAGCGGCGATGCCCTGAGTTCCGTCGCTGAGACTGTTGGTGACCGTTGTGCTGACCCCGTTCGGCAGGAACGAAGACGAACCCCAGCACGGCGGGTAGTAGCCGTTTGTGGCTGGGCTGCCGGCCGTCGGCACGGTCACCGACGTGGAACCGACGTTGTCGGCGGCCCATGCCACCTGTGGGGTGGTGATGCCCCTTATCAGCTGATCGAGCCTCGAGACAATGGACTGCTGGGTCTCGGTGGCGGTCGTCTGGCGGATGGTGGCGCCGGTCGACTGGGTGATCCCGACCACGATGATGGCCGTCATGGCCATGGCGACCGCGAAGATCGACGTGGCCACGATGAGCTCGACCGTCAGAGTACCGGAGTCGTCCCGTCGAGCACCGGGACGGAACCACCGCAGCAGACGGCCGCTGGGGCTTGAAGTGCTCACGGCTACGCCGTCCCCGAATTGGACGTCAGCGACGTCGGGCAGATGGCCCACGGCGCCGAACTCGAGGGCAGTGTCCACGAGCCCGATTGCGCCGGCACCGCGCTGTACTCAACCACCGAGGTCAACGACGTGGCCGACGGCCCCCAGTAGGTCCGAACGGCTACGAAGTACTCGGGGTTGGTCGGTGTGCCGGTGATCGTGCCCCATGAATACGGACTGCTCGAAGACAGCTGGCACCAACCCCCCACCACCGTGGTGTAGAAGGTCTCCTGGCCGATCGTCGTAGACGACGGCCACGTATTGACCGTCACGCTCGTGGCCAGGGTGGTGCAGCTGCTCTCGTTAATCGGCCACGTCGCGACGCTGGTGGTCAAGTCGCCGTTAAAGACGCCGCAGTTCGAATCGGGACCGGCGACGTTGGCGCTGGCTGCCGCCTGCCGCTCAGTGTCGAGCCAACCGGTGGCGATCGATGTCGCCGACACCTCGTACTGGCTGCCGGCGGCCACATGGTTGGCCTCGATCAACAGGTTCGTGATGGGAAGGAACACCAGGGCCAGCAGAGAGATACCCACGATGACCTCGATCAGGGCGATACCAGCGTCGAGGTGACGTCGCCGTTCCAGGCTCGTCGCGATCGCGTTGCTCGCGGTACCCACGAGTGACACCGCCATCTCCTTATGCCGCCGGTTGAGGAACCTTTTCCACATTCAGTATCTATTGGGCGGGTGTCCCCCCACATCGGACATTCCACCTGCGAGATGCGGGTAATTTCACCTATGTGGGCACCACATCCACTAAGAGTTGTCGACCGGTCTGGGCCACTTCTTTACGGCTCGGTGGCCGTCACCGGGTGACGGCGTGCTGCCCGTCGCTGACCGGGAGCGGGCGACCGTGACCGGTTGCCCGGTGCGTGCGTCGTGAACGTGCTCGTGGCCGGGTCGAGCGGGCTGATCGGTTCGGCCCTCATCGCCCGGTTGATCTCCGACGGCCACGATGTGGTCCGCATGGTCCGTCGACCGGCATCCGGACCGAGCGGAGTGGTCTGGGATCCGGCGACCAGCACGATCGACAAAGAGGTCCTCGAACGTTCGGGGCCCTTCGACGGGGTCGTGAACCTGGCCGGCTCCCCGATCGGCGATCACCGGTGGACCACGTCCGAACGGTCGCGCATCTTGGAGAGCCGCACGACGTCCACCGACCTCCTCGCCACGGTCATGGCCGGGCTCGACCGACCGCCGCCGGTGCTCGTGAACGCGTCAGCGATCGGCTTCTACGGCGACCGCGGCAGCGAGGAGCTCACCGAGGACGCCGGATCGGGGACCGGCTTTCTGGCCGGGGTGTGCGCGGCCTGGGAGCGGTCGGCATCGGCGGCCGCCGACGCCGGCATCCGGACGGTGCTGCTGCGGACCGGCATCGTGCTGGACGCCGGCGGCGGCGCACTGGCCCGCCAGCTTCCTCTCTTCAGGGTGGGACTCGGTGGGCGGTTGGGCCCCGGATCGCAGTACGTGAGCTGGATCACCCTCGACGACGAGGTCGGCGCCATCATCCACTGCCTCACGACGCCGGAGCTAACCGGCCCCGTGAACGCGGTCGGGCCGTCGGCGGTGACCAACGCCGAGCTCACGGCCGCACTGGGCCGGGTCCTCCACCGGCCGACCATCGTGCCGGTGCCATCGCTTGCGCTCAGGGCGGCGCTCGGTCGCCGTCGGGCCGACGAGCTCGTTCTGTGCAGCCAGCGCGTCGTGCCGGCCCGGCTCACCGAATCCGGCTACCGCTTCACCGCGTCCACCGTGGACGCCGCACTCGAGGCGGTGCTCAGGCGGTAGCGGCCGCTCGACGCCGGCCGGTGCACCGCCTCGAACCGTCCACGATGAATCCGACGGTCGCCCTGTCAGTCGGCGCCGACGGCCTTGGCCGCCGGCCGGCGGGCCAGGCGGTCGTCGGCGGCGGTGGCGTCCTCCGACCCGCCGATGAGCGGCGACATCGACAGCAGGAGCACCCCGGAGAACAGCACGATGAGGGCGATGACCTCGGCGGCGATCTCCCACGCACTCGTCTGCAGGCGGTCGTGAAACAGCATGATCCCGAGCACCACGCTGGCCAGCGGATCGACGATGGTCAGGGTCGCCTGGGACGAGGTGATCGGTCCCGAGTGGTAGGCGTTCTGGGCGAGGAACAGCCCGGCCAGCCCGCACGCCACCAGGGCGTAGGGCTGCCAGTTGGCGAAGACATGGCCCCAACCGTGGGTGACCAGCTGCATGAGGCTCTCGGTCAGGGCCGCGCTCAGCGCGAACATCAGGGCGGCGGCTGTGCCGTACGCGGCCGCCCTGAACCACCGGGGTCCCATCGAGGACGCCACCCCGGCCGCCACCGCCACCAGGGTGCCGATGGCCACGAAGGCCGCTGTCCACGCGTGCATCCCCGGGCTCACGCCGCCGCTCGACGGGTTGGCGATGACCAGAAAGGCGGCCAGGCCGCCGGCGGCCGCGCCCGCGCCTAGCCACTCCCTCCAGGTCAGGTGGTACCGGAACCACACCGCCAGAATGACGATGAGGAAGACCAGTTCGGTTGTCACGATCGGCTGCACCGACGTCAGCTGCCCGAACCGCAGGGCCAGTGCCTGCAACAGGAAGCCGAGGCCGATCAGCACCAGGCCGGCCAGCCACACGCCCCGCCGCAGTGCGTAGGTCATCAACCCGAGCGTCATCCTCGTCTCGGACGGCGCATCTTGCACCCCCAGCCGCTGGAGCACCACGCTCAGCGCATTCGAGAGGGCGGCGAGAAGCGCCAGCAGATACGCCACCATGCTGTTCTACCCGACGACCGGCCTGGCGGGCGCCCCCGGTCGCGGCCGGCGCCGCTCAGCGGAAGGCGAGCTCGTCCACGTAGGACCAGGTCCGACGGTGGATCGACGTCAGCCCGCACCCGGCCAGGGCCCGCCGGTGCACGGGCGACGGGTAGCCCTTGTTGCGCTCGAACTCGAAGGGCGCGAAGTCGTCCGCCTGCGCCCGCATCAACCGGTCCCGGGTCACCTTGGCCAGCACCGACGCGGCGGCCACGGAGATGCAGCGGGCGTCGCCGCCCACCACGGTCGTGACCTCGCCGAGGTCCGCAGGCGACTCCGCGGAAGGAGGCGAGACGTAGTCGTGCCGGCCGTCGACGAGGAGGGCGTCGGGCACGACGGACAGGGACGCCAGCGCCCGGTGGGCAGCCAGCCGCAGGGCCGCCGTCATCCCCAGCCGGTCGCACTCGGTCGGAGCCGCGTGCCCGACGGCCCACGCCCGGCACCACGACGCCACCGGAGCGAACAGGGCTTCCCTGCGGGCCTCGGACAGCAACTTGGAGTCTCGCAGGCCGGCCGGCGGCTCCGCCCCGGCGTCGACGACGGCCACGCCCACGGTCACCGGTCCCGCCCACGCGCCCCTGCCCACCTCGTCGAGCCCGGCCACGCGCCACTTCCCGGCCGACCAGCACCGCCGTTCGACGGTGTCGTCCGGCACGATCACCGGCCACTCCGCGCCCGCGTGGCCGCCTCCACCCGGTCGACGGCGTCAGCCTCGTCCCGGTCGAAGCCGGTGGCCACGAAGGCGTCGGCCATCTCGGTCGCCGTCACCGCCGTGGTCAGGCGGAGACCCAGGGCGAGGACGTTGGCGTCGTTCCACCTGCGGGCCCCGGCCGCGGTGGCCGCATCCGTGCAGAGGGCGGCCCGCACCCCGGCCACCTTGTTGGCGGCCATGGCCACCCCGGTCCCGGTGAAGCAGCAGACGATCCCCATGTCGGCCGTGCCGTCGGCGACGGCCCCGGCCACGGTGCGTCCGACCTCGGGCCAGGCCGCACCGGTGGCGACGTCCACGACGTCGTGGCCGGACCCCCTCAGATGGGCGACGAGTGCCCCGGTCACCTCGGTGGCCTCGTCGGTGCCGAAGGCGATGCGCACGGGACCGACGCTACCCTCGCCAGGACCGCCGACCGGAGCTCATCCGAGCTCCTGCCTGACCACCTTCCCCAGCGCGTTCCGGGGCAGGGCGTCCACGAAGCGGACGATCCTCGGCCGCTTGTACGGTGCCAACCGCTCGGCCGCGAAGGCCTCGACGGCGGAGACCTCGGGCGCGAACCGTCGGCCACGATCCATGCCGTGACCACCTCCCCCCACTCCTCCGACGGCGTGCCGTTGACGGCGACCTCGGCCACGCCGGGGTGGCCGAGAAGCACGTCCTCCACCTCCGCCGGGTACACGTTGTACCCGCCCGTGATGATCAACTCCTTGGACCGGCCGAGGATGCGCAGGTACCCGTCCTCGGCCTGGCCCAGGTCACCCGTCCGGAACCAGCGGTTCCCGCCGTCGTCGGCGTCGACGAACGCCTCGGCGGACGCCGCCGGCCGCTGCCAGTACCCGTCGAAGACGTTCGGACCACGGACCTCGATCCCCCCGTCGCCCAGGCGAACGTCCACCCACGGCAGCGGGAAGCCGACCGTGCCGGCCCGGCGCTCCCCCTCCACCGGGTTCGACACCAGCATCGACGTCTCCGTCATGCCGTAGCGCTCGAGGACGGCCTGACCGGACGCATCGGCGATCTGCCGGTGGAGGGCCGGCGCCAGGGGCGCCGAGCCCGAGACACACAGCCGGAGGCGACCGAGCGCACCCGCCCGCCCCGACGCCGCCAGCCGGTGGTACATGGTGGGTACGCCGAAGAACAGGGTGGCCCCGTCCTCGGCGACGGCGTCGGACACGGCCGCCGGATCGAACCCGGACAGCAGGACGGCGGACGCACCCGCGGTCAGGGTGCCGTAGACGCCCACCCCGAGCCCGTGGGCGTGGAAGACGGGCAGGCAGTGCACCAGCCGGTCCGAGGGCGACCACCGCCAGGCGGCAACGAGGGCCCGGCTGGCTGCGGCCAGGTTGGCGTGGGACAGGACGGCTCCCTTGGGCACCCCGGTGGTGCCCGACGTGAAGCAGATGAGCGCGGGCGCCCGCGGATCGACCCCGTCCAGCACGAGGGGCGGCCGCGTCCGGCCGGCGTCGACGCCACCCTCGATATCGATATCCAGATCGAGGCCCGCCACCCGCGTGCCGGGGGCCGACCCGGCCAGGCGACCGGCCCGGTCCGGATCGTCGGTGACGAACAGCGCCGGCGACACGTCGCCGACCACGTGGGCCACCTCGCGGTCGCTCGAGGCCGGGTTGAGCGGCACCACCACGATGCCGGCCCTGAGGGCGCCGACGTGGACGGCCAGGCTGTCGGCCGACGAGGAGGTCGACCACACCAGCCGGTCGCCCGGCCGCAGCCCGGCGGCCCACAGGCGGGCCGCCGCCGCCCGGCTGGCCTCGTCGAACCCACCCGCCGTCCAGCGCCGGCGGCCCCCGGCCACGTCGGTGCGGTCGACGAGGATGGTCGCCCCCGGCTCGGCCGCCCACCGTTGCGACCACGCCGCCGGCAGTGTCGCCGCGCCGTGGCCGCCGCCGGGTCCGGTCGGAGCCGGCGGATCGGGTAGCACCACCCCCGACGGCAGGTGCCCCGCCCACGCTCGAAACCCGTCAGCCACCCTGGTGCCTCCCGCGCCGCAGGTTACCGCCCAGGTCTGCTACACCTGATGCCCACCGGCGGAAGGTCGGCCCGGCAACGACTGCAAAGGAGCGCGCGATGGGGTTCATGGACAAGGTGAAGGCGACCACCGACGCCGGGCTGGCCAAGGCGGCCGAGGCCGGCAAGGCGGGCCAGGCCAAGCTCGACGCCGCCACGGCCAAGCGGCATGCGGACGCCCTGTTGCGGGACCTGGGCCGCATCGCCTACGCCGACCAGACGGGCACCGCCGGCGACACCGCGGCCGCCGACGCCGAGCGGATCGTCGGTGATCTGAAGGAGTACGAGGCGGAGTACGGCCCGCTCGACTCGTGACCATCGGTGGGCGCCGTCGGATCGCGGTGGTCCCCCACACCCACTGGGACCGCGAGTGGTACGACGCCTTCCAGACGTTCCGCATCAAGCTGGTGCGGCTGGTCGACGGGCTCCTCGACCTCCTCGAGACCGACCCCTCCTTCCGCCACTTCCTTCTCGACGGCCAGTTGGCCGTCGTCGATGACTACCTCGAGATCCGACCCGAGAACGAGGGGCGCCTCCGTGACCTGGCCGCCGCCGGCCGGCTGTCGGTCGGTCCGTGGTACGTGCTCATGGACGAGTACTGCGTCTCGGCCGAGACCATCGTCCGCGACCTGCAGGCCGGGATCCGCAGGGGCGCCGCCTTCGGCGGCGTCATGGAGGTCGGCTACCTCCCCGACATGTTCGGCCACGTGGCCCAGATGCCCCAGATCCTCAGGCAGGCCGGCTTCGCCCACGCCGTCGTGTGGCGGGGCGTCCCGAGTGGCGTCGACAACACCGCCTTCACCTGGGTGGCACCCGACGGGTCGAGCGTACGGGCGGAGTACCTGGTGGCGGGCTACGGCAACGGTGCGGCCATTCCCGACGACGCCAAGGGGCTGCTGCGCCGGATCGAGGCCCACCTCGAGGAGATGGAGCCCTTCCTCCGACCCGGGGCGCCGCTGCTGTTCATGAACGGCACCGATCACCAGCGCCCCCAGCCGTGGCTGGGCCGCGTGATCGCCGAGGCCAACGAGCTCTCCTCCGAGGTCGAGCTCGAGATCACCACCCTCGAGTCGTACCTCCGCACGGCGCCGGCCGACGACCTCCCCACCCTGTCGGGCGAGCTCCGGTCGGGCGCCCGGGCCAACGTGCTCATGGGCGTCGGCTCCAACCGGGTCGACGTGAAGCAGGCGGCGGCCGCGGCCGAGCGGGGCCTCGAGCGCCTGGCCGAACCGCTCTCGGCGCTCTATCTCGGCACCCGGGAGTGGCCGGCCTCGTTCCTCGAGGCGGCCTGGCGTCAGGTCATCCGCAACGCCGCCCACGACTCCGTGTGCGCGTGCTCGGCGGACGAGGTGGTCGACGCCGTCCTCCACCGCTACGCCGAGGCCCGCCAGATCGCGGACGGTCTGACCGCCGAAGCATTGACGGCCGTCGGCCGGTCGATGGCCGAACCGGGACCGGTCGTCGTCAACCCGTCCGCCAGGGACCGCAGCGGCATGGTGGAGGTGGTCGTGGCCGTCGACGGCGAGCCCGGGCCCCACGTGCAGGTGCTCTCGGAGCGGGCCGGGCTGCCGGGCTCGATGGTGCTCGACGCCGCCACCGTCAAGTCGATCCTCGGATTGATCCAGGGTGCCCGCGTCGACGCCGACCTGTACGTCAACGGGGTGACCCTGACCGAGGACGAGAGCGGCATCGACGTGACCATCGCCATCGGCACGGAGGCACGCGACGGCGTACCCATCGAGGAGGTGAAGCGCGACCTGTTCACCCGACTGACGGCCCGACCGGACACGGTGGTGCGGGTCACCCTCGATCAGCCCCCGATCCGACGGGTGCTGGCCCGCCCCTCCCCGGTGCAGGGCTTCGGATGGTCGGCGTTCGAGGTGGCGCCGCTCGCCCACCCGGTGACCCTTGGTGATCACGGTGGCGGCCGCCTGACCCTGTCCAACGGATTGGTCACCGTGGACGTCGATCCCGCCGAGGGCACCTTCTCCGTCGACGGCAGGGGCGGGTACGGTCGCCTGGTCGACGGTGGCGACCATGGCGACACCTACAACTACTCCCCGCCCGCCGTCGACGTGGTGGTATCCGAGCCCGAGGCCGTCGAGGTGGCCGCCGGTCTGGAAGGTCCCGTCTGCGCCACCGCCGTGATCAGGTCGCGCTACCGGTGGCCGGACCGTGTCGAGGGAACACCGGCCACCAGGGTGGGCGGCCACGACGTCGACGTGGTGACGACGGTCGAGCTCCGCGCCGACGAGCACCTGGTGCGGGTGCAGGTGGCGTTCACCAACCCGTCACGGGACCACCGGCTCCGCGTCCATCTGCCCCTTCCCCACCCGGCGGAGACGTCGCGGGCCGAGTGCGCCTTCGCCGTGGTCGAGCGGGGCCTGGTCGCCGAGGGGCGGCCGGACGAGACCGGACTGCCCACCTTCGTCTCCCGGCGGTTCGTGTCGGCCGGCGGGCTGACCGTGGTCCACGACGGACTCCTCGAGTACGAGCTGGTCGACATGGCCGACGGTCCCGGGGGGCGACCGGCCGCCTCCGAACTGGCCCTCACCCTCCTCCGGGCCACCGGCATGCTGTCGAGGCTGGGCATGGCCTACCGTCCGCTGCCCGCGGGGCCCATGACGCCGCTCGCCGGTCCCCAGATGCTCACGCCGGTCGAGGTCCGCTACGGCGTCGCCGTGGGTGAGGAGCTCGACGGGTATGCACTGGCCGACGAGCTGCTGGTGCCGCTGCAGGTGGTGGGATCGTTCGGTGGTGGCGACCGCCCGCCGGCGGGCACCCCGCTCACGGTGCGGGGCGCCGAGGTCTCCGCCGTCCGCCGCCAGGCCGGGGTGATCGAGGTCCGGGTGTTCAATCCGGGGGCCGAACCGACCAGGGTGGAGCTCCCGGGCCGGAAGGGGTGGCTCGTCGATCTCCGGGGGCTACCGGTCGCCCCGTTCGAGGGCGACTTCGACCTCCGTGCCCACGGCATCGCCACCGCGCGCCTCGTCGACGCCTGACGGCGACGGCTCACGCCGACGGGCGGCCAGGGCCCGCTCACCGACATCCTTGAGGTCGTCGAGCTCGCGGAGGACATCACCGAGCCGCTCCCACCGCTGGCTGCGGTTCCGTCGGTCGTCGTTGCGGGACGGGATCGCCGCCGAGATGCGCCAGAGCTGGACGCGGCCGATGTTCTTCAGGTTCCGGGGGCGCAGGGACTTGCTCGGGAACTCGCCCGGCGCCTCCCCTTCGAGGTCGCGGTGGAATTCGTCGGAGGCCAGCACTGTGCCCGGGTTGGCGATGTTGACGATGCGGCTGGCCAGGTTCACCACCGGCCCGTAGTAGTCGCCGTCCTGGACCAGGACCGGCCCCACGGCCAGGCCCACCCGCACGTCCGAGAGCAGCTCGTCGTCGGCGTAGGCCTCGGCCAGCGACAGGCCGATGCGGGCGGCGTCGGCCACGGAGTGCACGACGAACATGGCCTCGTCGCCGATCATCTTCACCACCCTGCCGCCCATGGCCGTCACGATGTCGTGGGCCAGCGACTCGAACCTGGAGACGACGGAGGCGAGCTCGTCCTCGCCCAGGTGCTGGGCCAGCAGCGTGTACCCGACCATGTCGGCGAAGCCGACGGCGTCACCGGGCTGATGCCCTCCCCGCCCGGACGCCGGCGCACCAGCATGGCCCGCCTGGTCGCCGCCTGCAGGTGCCGCCGCCACACGAACTCGAGCAGCCGGGCCATCGACGGCAGCGACCGCGCCCGCCGTCTGCGAGAAGTCGTCGGCGTCGATGACGCTGTCCCCCTTCGACTGGATGATCGGCGTCGAACCGGGCGGGGTCTCCTCGCCTCCGCGATGCGGGCCATCGACGAGCCGATGACCCTCGCCAGCTGCAACGCCGTCTCCACGTCCACCACGCCCATGGCCGACCATGGCCTGAAAGAGGCGGATGGCCTCCACGTCCATCTCGGTGAACACCCGCTCGTCACCCACGTCGTGGAACCCGAGCGCCCGCCATACCCGGCCGGGCCGTTCGATGGGGATGCCGGTCCGCTCGGCGATCTCCGACTGGGTGAAGGTCGCTCCGCCGGGATCAGCATCCGGTCGACCACCATCAGGTCGACGACGTCGTCCTCGATCGCCCGTTCGATCTCCTCCTCGGTGGTGCCGAGGTCGAGCAACAGGGACCGCACCGCGCCAGGCGCGGGCCCGCCGCTCGGGGTCCGGCGACGACTGCCCGGCCTCCACGTCGGTGCTCACGCCGCCCCCGTCACCGAATCGCGGCCGAACTCGGAGGTGGCCGGACGGTCCATCAGGCTGGCGATCGCCTCCGCCGGCGACCGGCGACCCTCGATCATGGCCACCACCTGGGTGGCGATGGGCAGCTCGACACCGTGCGCGGCCGCCAGGTCGACCATCGGCCGGGCCGTCTTCACTCCCTCGGCGACCATCGTCATCGAGTCGAGGATGTCATCGAGGGTCCTGCCCGACCGAGCTCGAACCCGACGTTGCGGTTGCGGCTCTTGGGGCTGGTGCAGGTGGCCACCAGGTCCCCCACACCGGCCAGGCCGGCGAAGGTGAGACGCTCACCACCGAGGGCGACGCCGAGCCGGCCCATCTCCGCCAGCCCCCGGGTGATGAGCGAGGCCCGGGTGTT
>CAWIPW010000013.1:0-127057 GCA_963838005.1 uncultured Actinomycetota bacterium | reverse complement strand
CCAGCTGGCCTCGGCCGGATTCCTGCCCGCCAGCCTGTTGAGCCAGATCCTCCTCATCGCCGGTCTGGCCAACATCGTCCTCGGCACCTTCAACCTCGTCCCGTGCCCGCCCCTCGACGGGGCGGCCGTGCTCGAGCGGCTCATCCCGGCCCGTCACCTGGCCGACTTCTACCGGTTCCAACCGGTGCTGATGTTCCTCCCCTTCATCCCTGCTCGCTGTTCCACAACCAGTGGAGCCAGCTGATCGACCACATCTTCAACTGGTGGGTCCAACCTGCTCGGCTGACCGGTGCGGGCCGGCACCCGGGCGTCGGGCTCAGCCCGGCGGCAGCAGTCCGGCGGCGTCGGCGGCCCGGCGGTAAGGCGGTCCCGGCCACCCCGGCCGCCTTGGCCGCCCCCACTGCCAGCAGGCGGGCCAGCCCGCCCGGATCGTCGGCCAGCCGCGCCGCGCGCCCTGACCGGGGCCAGCAGGGCGTCGAGGCACCGGACAGGTCGCGGTTCGAGATCGCCGTAGCGGTCGTAGCCGCCGGCCACGCTCGAGCGGTGTGCGGCCGGTGGCCGCCGCCAGCAGCTCGAGCAGGTTCGCCACCCCCGGCTTGGCGACGGGGTCGTAGCGGACCTCGCGTCGTCGGTGTCGGTCACCGCCCGCTTGACCTTGCGCTCGATGTCCCCCGGCGCGTCGAACACGACGATCGCTCCCGAGGGCTAGCTCACCGACTTGGACATCTTGCGCATCGGGTCCTGGAGGTCCATGACCCGGGCCCGCCACCGGCGGGGATGGCGGCCTCGGGCACCACGAACGTCTCGCCGTAGCGGGGGTTGAAACGCGATCGGCCAGGTCGCGGGTCAGCTCGAGGTGCTGGCGCTGGTCGTCGCCCACCGGCACCCGTCGGTGTCGTAGAGCAGGATGTCGGCCGCCATAGCACCGGGTAGGTGAACAGCCCGACCCGGGCCGTCTCCTGCCTCCGCGCCGACTTGTCCTTGAACTGGGTCATCCGCCGCAGCTCGCCGATGCTGGCCGTGCACTCGCAGCAGCCACGCCAGCTGGGTGTGCTCGGGGACGTGGCTCTGGACGAAGAGGGTGCACGCGCTCGGGGTCGAGGCCGGCCGCGAGCAGCTACGGTGGCCATGGTCGATGGTCCGGCCGCCGCAGCTCGTCGGGGTCGCCGGGCACGGTGAGGGCGTGGAGGTCGACGACGCAGTAGAGGCGTCGCCGTGGCGCTGGTCCTCCACCCACCAGCCGGATGGCCCCCAGGTAGTTGCCGAGGTGGGGTCGCCGGTGGGTTTGATGCCCGAGAAGACCCTGGCCATGGCTCATCGTACGGAGGCCTCGGCGATCCGGCCGGCCGCCCGGTGGATACACGGCCGTCCCGGCGGTCAGCCGGTATCGTCGGGAGGTGGCCGCTACACGGTCGCACGCCCGTGTTCGAGGGCCCGTTCGACCTCCTGCTGCATCTGATCACCGGGGAGCAGGTCGACCTGTGGGAGGTCTCGCTGGCCGACATCGTCGACGCCTTCGTGGCCGACCTCGGCCAGCTGGGAGACGCTCGATCTCGACGTGGCCACCGAGTTCCTGCTCGATCGCGGCCATGCTCTCGAGCTGAAGTCCCGGCGGCTGCTGCCCGGCCGCGACGACGTCGAGACCGACGAGGAGCTGGCTCTGTGGGAGGAGCGCGACCTGCTCCTCGCCCGCCTCCTCGAGTGCAAGACCTTCAAGGACGCCGGCCGACGCCATCGCCGTGCTCATCGAGCAGGCGGCCCGGTCGGTGCCCCGCGTGCCGGCCTGGACGAGCGCTTCGGCGAGCCGGCTGCCCGACCTGCTGGCCGGCGTCACGGCCGACGCAGCTGGCCGCGGCCTCATGCGGGTCCATGCCGCGCCCAAGCCCGTGCCGGGTCGACTGCTCGACCACGTGCACCGTGGAAGCGGTCAGCGTGGCCGAGGCGGTCGCCGAGCTGCGCGCGAGCTGCCGCGGACGGGCACGGATCAGCTTCCGGCGCTCACCGGCGGCACCTGAGCGACCGCTGGAGGTCATCGTCCGCTTCCTGGCGCTGCTCGAGCTGTACAAGCAGGGCGCGATCGACCTCGACCAGGGCCAGACCTTCGGCGAGCTGGACGTGACCTGGCTCGGCCCACGGCCCACGACCTACGGTGGCGGATCGGGCCGCCGGCGACCGTCGACGGTACGAGGGCTGACCGTGGCGATGCTGCCGAGGAGTGCCCGGGCGATCGAGGCCATGCTGATGGTGGCCGTCGAGCCGGTGCGACCCCGTCTGCTGGCCGAGCTGCTCGAGTCCCGGCGGAGCGGGTGAGGAGCTCTGCGACGAGCTCGCCGAGTCCTACCGCGACCGAGGACCGGGGCTTCGTGCTGGCCGAGGTCGCCGGCGGCTACCGGTTCCAGAGCCATCCCGACCTGGCGCCCGTACGTCGAGCGTTTCGCCCTCGAGGGGTCGTCGCCCGGCTGTCGGCGGCCGCCCTCGAGACCCTGGCCATCGTGGCCTACAAGCAGCCGGTGTCCCGGGCCCAGATCGCCGCCATCCGGGGGGTCAACGCCGACGGCGTGCGTGCGCACCGCTCGAGCAGCGGGGCTACATCGCCGCGGTCGGCCGCGACCCCGGACCGGGCCAGGCCGTCCTCTACGGCACCACCGTCGCCTTCCTGGAGCGTCTGGGCTCTGACCGCGCTCTCGACCAGCTGCCCGCCCGGTGGAGGACCTCGCTGCCCGGACCCGAGGCGGCTCGAGCGAGCTCGAGGAGCGGCTGCGCCCGCCGGCGCCGATGCGCCGAGCGGCGACGGCCTGACCCGACGGACGCCGACGACGCGCCCGAGCGGCGAGCGGCTGCAGAAGGTCCTGGCCCGGGTCGGGCTCGGCAGCCGCCGGGCGTGCGAGGAGCTGATCGCCGAGGGCCGGGTGACGGTCAACGGCGAGGCGGCGTGCTCGGCCGGCGGGTCGACCCGACCGGGACCAGGTCGAGCGTCGACGGGGTGCCCGCTCGCCGGTCGCCCCCGGGCTCGTCCACTACCTGCTCAACAAGCCGGCCGGGGTGGTCACCACGGCCGACGGACCCCCAGGGCCGCCCGACGGTGGTCGACCTGGTGCCCTCCGAGCCCCGGGTCTTCCCGGTCGGGCCGCCTCGACGCCGACACCGAGGGCCTGCTGCTCCTGACCAACGACGGCGAGCTGGCCCATCGCCTCACCCATCCGTGCTTCGGGGTGGAGAAGGAGTACCTGGCCGAGGTGGACGGGCAACCCGTCGGCCGGCGCGCTCCGGCCGCTGCGCGAGGGGGTGGAGCTCGACGACGGCATGACCGCGCCGGCCAGGTGGCGTGGTGGCCCGGGCGTGCTGCGCATCGTCATCCACGAAGGTCGCAACCGGCAGGTCCGCCGCATGTGCGAGGCCGTCGGGCCATCCGGTGCGCCGGCTGGTGCGCACCCGGATCGGCCCGCTGACCGACGCTGCGCTGCGGCCCGGGCGAGTGGCGGCCGCTGACCCTCGACGAGGTGAGGCCTGGCGCGCGGCCGCCGTGCCGGCCGGCCGCCGCCGAGCAGCGGCAGGGCGCCGGCGGGAGCCCGGACCCCTGCCGGTAGCATGCGTGCCTGATGCCCACGCCGTCCGAGCCCTGCGCGGCGCCACCACCGTCGACGCCGACACCGCCCGACAGATCGCCGAGCGCATCGGGGCGCTGCTCGGCGCGATGCTGAGCGCAACGGCGTGGTCGAGGACGACCTCATCAGCATCGTGTTCACGGCCACCGACGACATCGTCTCGATCTTCCCGGCCACCGCGGCCCGGACGCATGGGCCTCGGCGACGTGCCGCTGTTGTGCGCCCGCGAGCTGGACATCGTCGGGTCGACGCCCCGGTGCGTCCGGGTCCTCTCCACCTGACACACCGAGCGGCCCGGGCGCGAGATCCACCACGTCTACCTCGAAGGGGCCCAGGGGCTGCGCGACGACCTCCCGGAGTGACGCCCGCGCGGCGAGGCCCGGCCCGCACCGGGGCGGGCCACGATCGTCGGCACCGGGCTGATCGGTGGGTCCATCGGGCTGGCCCTGCGGGCCCGGGGCTGGCACGGTCACCGGCGACGGACCCGGACGCCGACGCGGCTCCGGCGGGCCGTCGAGCTCGGGCGCGCTCGACGCCGTCGGCGACGCCGAGGACGCCGACTGGTCGACATCGTCGTGGTGGCCACCCCGGTGCGCGGTCACCGCTGCGAGGTCGTCCGCGATCTGCTGGCCCGCCCGTCACGGCGGCCCGACGGCGTGGTCACCGACGTGGCCGGGGTGAAGGGACCGCTGGTGGCGTGCCGTCGACCACCCGCGTTCGTCGGGCGGCCATCCGATGGCCGGCTCCGAGCAGGTCGGGGTCGAGCGGCGCCGACGGCCGACCTGTTCGTCGGCGCCACCTGGGTGCTGACCCCGACGGCCGCCACCGACCTGGCCGCCTTCGCCCGGCTGCAGGCCGTGGTCACCGACCTCGGGGCCGAGGTGGTGGCGCTCTCCCCCGAAGGCCACGACGCGCTGGTGGCGGTGGTGTCCCACGTCCCCCACCTGACGGCGGCGACCCTCATGAACCTGGCCGCCGACAGGCCGAGGAGCACGCCGCCCTGCTGCGCCTGGCCGCCGGCGGGTTCCGCGACATGACCCGCATCGCCGCCGGCCAGCCGGCGATCTGGCCCGACGTCTGCGCCGACAACGCCCCGGCCATCGTCGACGCCCTCGACCGGCTCTCGACCGCCCTCGAAGCCATGCGCGGCCGGGTGGCCACCGACGACCGGGCCGGCCTGCTCGACGTCCTCGAGCGGGCGGCGGCCGCCCGGCGGTCGCTGCCGGCGCGGACACCGCCGGCCCGAGGGCCTGACCGAGATGCGCATCCCGGTCGCTCGACCGGCCGGGGGTGCTGTCGGAGGTCACCACGCTGGCGGCCGAGCTGGGTGTCAACATCGCCGACGTGGAGATCGCCCACTCCGCCGAGGGCGACCGGGGCGTGCTGGTCCTGGTGGTCGACCGCGACTCGGCGGTGGCCCTGGCGGTGGCCCTGTCCGAGCGCGGCTACCGGACGGCCTCGACCGATCTGGGCCAGTCGAGATGAGCGGGCTCGAGGTGACCGGCGGGCGCGGGCTGGCGGGCACGCTTCGCGTCCCCGGTGACAAGTCCATCTCCCACCGGGCCCTGCTGGTGGCGGCCCTGGCCGAGGGCACCTCCACCATCACCGGCCTGTCCGACGGCGAGGACGTGGCCGCCACCCGGGCGGGCGGTGGCCGCCGTGGGCGCCGGGGTCACCGAGCGTGAGGGCGGAGCAACGGTGTCGGTCACCGGCGGTCGCGACCGGCTGTCGGCACCGTCCGACGTCGTCGACCTGGGCAACTCGGGCACCGGCATGCGGCTGCTGGCCGGCGTCGTGGCCGGCCTGGCCGGGCGCACCATCCTGTCCGGTGACCCGTCGCTGTGCAGCCGGCCGATGGACCGGGTGGCCGAGCCCCTGGGGCTGATGGGGGCCACCGTCGAGGGCCACGGGGCCCGGTGCCTGCCCCCGCTCACCATCACCGGCGGCGACCTGCGGGCCATCACCTACACACCCCCGATGGCCAGCGCCCAGGTGAAGTCGGCCGTACTGCTGGCCGCCACCGGGGCCGACGGGGAGACGGTGGTCCACGAGCCCGTCCGGACGCGGGCCCACACCGAGGAGCTGCTGGCACAGGCGGGTGCCGACATCGAGGTCGAACCGGTCGGGTCCGGTCGGACCATCCGCATCCGGCCGTCGCCGCTGCGCCCGGTCACCGTGGACGTTCCCGGGGACCCGTCGCAGGCGGCCTTCTGGGTGGTGGCCGGGGTGGTGGTGCCGGGGAGCCACCTGGCCGTCGACGGCATCCACCTGGGCGCCGAACGGATCGGGTTCGTCGAGGTCCTCGTCCGCATGGGCGCCGACGTGACCGTGGTCCCGGACGTGGGCGGCACCGGGTCGCTGCGCTCGGCCTCGAGCCGCCTGACGGGGACGACCGTGCGGGCGGCCGAGATCCCCTCCCTCGACGAGGTGCCCATTCTGGCGGTGGCGGCCGCCGTGGCCGAGGGCGCGACCGCGCTTCCGCGACGTCGGCGAGCTGCGGGTGAAGGAATCCGACCGCCTGGCGGCCACCGTGACCATGCTGGCCGCCTTCGGCGCCGTCAGCCACACCGACGGGGACGACCTGGTGGTCGAGGGCTCCGCCGACCTGCGGCCCGGGCGCTACGACGCCGGCCTCGACCACCGCATGGCCATGGCCGCGGCCGTGCTGGCGGCGGCGGCCGAGGGACCGGAGCCGTCCCGCATCGCCGGCTGGGACGCCGTCGCCACCAGCTATCCGGGCTTCGCCGGCGACCTCGTCGACGTGGGCGGCCAGGCCCGGGAGGTGCCGTGACCGGTCCGGTCATCGCCATCGACGGGCCGGCCGGGTCGGGCAAGTCCACCCTGTCCCAGGCGCTGGCGCGGCGACTGGGCGTGGACCGCCTCGACACCGGGGCCATGTACCGGGCGGTGGCGGCCACGGCCCTCAGCCGGGGCATCGACCCGGCCGACGCCGACGCCGTCGGCCGGCTGGCCCGCGGCCTGGAGCTCGACCCCGGCCGGCGGGTGATGGCCGACGGCGTCGACGTGACCGAGGCCATCCGGACGGCCGAGGTCAACCGGGCGGTGTCGGTGGTGGCCGCCAACCCGGCCGTGCGGGCCGCCCTGGTCGACCGCCAGCGGCGCTGGGTGGCCGCCCGCGGCCGGGGGGTGGTCGAGGGCCGTGACATCGGCTCCGTGGTCCTGCCCGACGCCGACCTCAAGATCTACCTGACCGCCAACCCGGAGGAGCGGGCCCGGCGGCGGACGGAGGAGGAGGCCGGCGGGGTGGCCCGCCGGGACCGGCTCGACTCGACCCGGGCGGTGTCGCCCCTCGAGGTGGCCGAGGGCGCCAAGGTGGTCGACACCACCGACCGGGGGGTGGACGAGATCGTGGAGGAGGTGCTGTCGTGGCTGTAGCCGGAACGGCCGGCGGGCCAGGGGGGGCGGTCCAGGGCCTGGCCGTGCGGGTGGACACCACCCGCGGGCCCGTCTACCGGGTGCTGCGGGCCCTCGTCCACGTCGTCAACGCCACCTTCTTCAGGACATCGGTGAGCGGTCCGCCCGTCCCCGAGGAGGGCCCGGTCATCGTGGCCCCCGTCCACCGGTCGTTCATCGACTTCTTCGTGGTGTCCGAGGTGACCGGGCGCAAGCTGCACTACATGGCCAAGGACTCGCTGTGGCGCCGGCCCCGGTTCGGCCGCTTCCTCGAATCGGTGGGCGCCTTCCCCGTCCACCGCGAATCGGCCGACCGCGAGGCCCTGCGCCGGGCCCAGGCCGTGCTCGACGCGGGCGAGGTGCTCATACTGTTCCCCGAGGGCGAACGGCGCACCGGCCTCGACGTGGGCGAGCTCCACGAGGGGGCCGCCTTCCTCGCCGCCCGGACGGGGGCGGTCGTCGTGCCGGTCGGCATCGGCGGGACGGCCACGGTCATGCCCAAGGGCAAGAAGGTCCCGCGTCCCCGCAAGGTCGCCGTGATCGCGGGGGAGGCGCTGGCCGCCCCGGAGCGGGGCCCCGGCGGCCGGGTGGCCCGCAGCCGCGTCCACGTCCTGACCGAGGAGCTGCGCCGGCGGATCCAGGAGCTCTACGACCGGGCGGTGGCGGCGGCCGGACGGGCCTGACCGGCCGCGTCCACCGGGCTCAGGCCCGCTTGGTGTCCCGGACGCTGGTGCGGGCCCAGGTCTGGGCGATGACCCGGGCGTACTGGAGGCCGAAGAGGAGGTTGCCGCCCTTCTTGGACTGGCCCGAGGCCCGCGGGTGCCACTCGGTCGGGCGCTCGTCGATCCGCCAGCCCCGGCTGGCCGTCGTGATGAGCACCTCGGCCGTCTGGTACTGCTCCTGGCGGAGGTGGGGGAGGATGTCGGCGATCACCTCGGCCCGGAACGCCCTGAAGCCGTTCGACGTGTCCGTGAGGTGTTGGCGGGTGATGGCATTCACCACGGAGGCGTAGAGCTCCACCCCGGCCCGCCGGAACCGGTCGGTGGTGTGGTCCATCCCGAGCCGCCTCGAGGCGATGACCACGTCGGCGTGGCCGTCGAAGATGGGACGGAGCAGGTCACCGATCTCACCGGGGTCGTTCTGGCCGTCGGCGTCGAGGGTCACGATGAAGCGGGCCCCGTGGGCCAGGGCGAGCTCGTAGCCCAGGCGGAGGGCGGCGCCCTGACCGAGGTTGACGGGCAGGACGCACGTGGCCGCACCGGCGTCGATGGCCACCCGGTCGGTGGCGTCCGTCTGGCCGTCCACCACGACCAGGGCCGACACCTCGAGGTCCCCGACCATGGTGGGCATGGCCTTCAGCACGTCGCCGAGGTTGTCCTCCTCCTCGAAGGCGGCGATGACGGCGACCACGGGCCCCATGCGGGCGTCCCCGTGGCGGCGGGCGAAATCGAGTCGGGCCACGTCCACGTCGAGCTCGCGGAGGTTCCGTCGCCTGTGCAACTCCCGGTTGCCGGCGCGGGTGAGCCAGCGGTGCCGCTGGGTGGGTGCCATTCAGGGATCCGTCCGGAGGGGCATCGCCCCATTGTCGCACTTCAGCCCGGGATCACGCGAACCAACCCGTCCACTCCTCGATGGAGCCGACGGCCCGCCGGACGGCCTCGAGCGACCGGATGGTCTCGACCGCCGGATCGCGTTCGCCCGGGGCCAGGGTGGCCCCGGGGAGGTGCCCGGCCACCCGGCGGAGGTTGTAGCGCAGCCAGTTCTGCGAGCACATCAAGAGCCCGGCGAAGCTGGCCTCGTCGACGGTGCGGGCCGGGCCGTCGGCCTCGTGGTAGGCGGAGACGAAGGCGTCGACGACGGCCCGGTCGGGCGGACCGGTGACCGTGCCGGCGAGCTCGAAGGCCGTCTCCACCAGCTCCCAGTCGGCCCGCTGGGTGGAGGCGGCGTCCCAGTCCACGACGATGACCCGTCCGTCGCCGCGCTCGATGACGTTGTGGGAGTGGAGGTCGCGGTGGGTCCGCACCAGGCGCACGGACTCCTTGGCCGCGGCCGCGCACCGGGCCGAGGCCTCCTCGAGCAGGGGGAGGGTGCCGGCCAGCGACTGGACCAGCCGGCGGTCGGTGGTGGTCGACCATGACACGGCCGAGGCCCAGTCGTCGGGCCAGGTCGGCGGCCGCCGCCATTCGTCCAGGCCGGGCAGCAGCCGGTGGGTGCGGCCGAGGAAATCACCCAGTTGCTTCGCCACCGGCACCGTGGCCGGATCGGTGCGCAGGACGCCGTACTCCCACTTGTGGACGCGCACGGTGGCCAGCCCGTCGCCGACGTCGAGGTCGATCCACGGCCACATGGCGCCGGGCGCCATGACCGGCTCGGCCACGGCCAGCCCGGCCTGCCAGGCGGCCCGCTCGATCTCCCACGATCCCTGGATGTAGCTGATCCAGTCCGACCACGTCGGCATGTCCCACGGCCGGTCGTAGTGCTTGACGAAGTAGACGGCGCCGAAGGTGTCCAGCCGCCACGTCCGGTGGGCCGACGAGCCGACCACCATGGTCAGCGGGCCGGCCGGCTCGCCCAGGTTGAAGGCCTTGGCCACCTGGGCCGCGGTCAGCACGGCCGGCCTCTCCGACAGCGCCGTTCCGCCGGCCCGCGCCCGGGGGTCATCCGGCCAGTCGATCGAGGACGTCGGCGGCCGAGACGGCCCGGTCGTCGCCGAGGACGGCCGCCCGGTCGGGCCCCGGGTCGGGAGGGGCCGCCACCAGCAGCTCCACCGCCGTGGCCAGGCCCCGCAGGAGCTCGCGGAGCTCGGGGGGCGGGGGGAAGTACTCCTTCTCGACGGTCACGCTGGCCAGCTCGACGCCCGCGGTGGGTGCCAGCCGGTCGACCACCTCGCGGACCAGGGATTCGGGGGCCGAGGCCCCGGCGGTGACCCCCACCGTCCCCGACAGGTCGTCGGGGAGCTCGGACGCATCGTTGACCCGTACCACCGGGCACCCGAGGGCACCGGCCACCGTCGCCAGGGCCACCGTGTTCGACGAATTCTCCGAGCCGATCACCACCACGGCATCGGCCTGTCCGGCCAGCGCCTTGAGAGCGGCCTGGCGGTTGGTGGTGGCGAAGCACAGGTCGCTGCGGTTCGGCATCCACAGCTCCGGGAAGCGGTCCCGGGCGGCGTCGACGATGCCGGCCCACTCGTCGTGGCTGAGGGTCGTCTGGGCCAGGAGGGCCACGGGAGCGGACGCCCGGCCGTCGTGGCCGTCGGGCAGGTCGAGGGCGGCGACGGCGTCGACCGACTCGACCAGGCGGACGGCGTCGGGGGCCACGGCCATGGTGCCGACGGCCTCCTCGTGGCCCTCGTGGCCGACGTAGAGCACGGTGTAACCCTTGGCGGCCCGCACCTTCAGCTCGTGGTGGACCTTGGTGACGAGGGGGCACACGGCGTCGACCACGACCCGGCCACGGGCCCGGGCGGCCACGACGACCTCGGGGGCCGAGCCGTGGGCCGAGAGCATGAGGGGGGCACCGTCGGGGACCTCGTCGACGTCGTCCACGAACACGACGCCCCGGGCCCGGAAGTGGTCGACGACGTGTCGGTTGTGCACGATCTCGTGGTAGCAGTACACGGGCGGGTCGAACACCGTGACCATCCAGGCCAGCGCCTTGATGGCCTTCTCCACTCCTGCGCAGAACCCCCGGGGCTCGGCCAGCAGGACCTTCTCGACGGGCACGGGGCCAGGGTAGCGTGCAGGCCACCTCCGACGGCCCCGGTGCACACCCGCGGCCCGAGGGGAGCCGGACGGTGGCGGGACGGTACGCTGGACCGATGCCGGTGCCTCGCCAGACGACGGCGCCGCGGGTGGTGGCCGTCGCCGACGGCTCCCCGGCCGACCGCGTCGGCCTCCTGGCCGGCGACGAGCTGGTGACGGTGGGCGGCCGCGCCCCCGCGACGTCATCGAGTACAGCCTGCTGGTCGACGAGGCCGGCCTCGACCTCGTGGTGCGGCGCGCCGGCCGGGTCGCGCCCTTCCCCGTGCGGGTGGAGAAGGCCCCCGGCGAGCCCCTCGGGGCCGAGATCTCCTCCGCCCTCTTCGACCGGGTGCGCACCTGCGACAACCACTGCGAGTTCTGCTTCATCCACCAGCTGCCCCCGGGGATGCGGCGCAGCCTCTCCCTGAAGGACGACGACTACCGGCTGTCGTTCCTCTACGGCAACTTCACCACCCTGACCCGGTTCACGGAGATGGACCTCGAGCGGGTGGTCACCGAGCGCCTCGGGCCCCTGTTCGTGTCCATCCACGCCACCGACCCCGAGGTGCGGGCCCGCCTGCTGCGCAACCGGCGGGGGGCCACCAGCCTGCGCTGGTTGTCCGCCCTCCTCGACGCCGGCATCGAGGTCCACGGGCAGATCGTCGTCTGCCCGGGCCGCAACGACGGCGCCGTGCTGCACGACACCCTGGCCGGTGTGCTCGACCGGTACCCGGGGCTGGCCACGGTGGCGTGCGTGCCCCTCGGGGTCAGCCGGTTCTCGACCGAGGGGGCCATGCGCCCCCACACCCGCGCCGAGGCGGCCGCCGTGTGCGACACCGTGGAGGAATGGCAGCCGGCGTTCGTCGAGGCCGTGGGCCGGCGGGTGGTGTTCGCCGCCGACGAGTACTACCTGATGGCCGGGCGGGCCTTCCCGCCGGCCGAGGCCTACGAGGGCTTCCCCCAGCACGAGAACGGCATCGGCATGGCCCGCGCCTTCGAGGCCGCGTTCGACGGCGACGGCGACGCCGCCATCGGCGTGCGGCCGGGGTTCTTCGCCTGGGTCGACGGGGCGCCGCCCGCCGGCTACCGGGCGGCGCGCGGCGCGGGCGGGGGCACCGGCCCGGCACCATCGGGGGTGGGCACCACCGTGCTCACGGGCGACTACGGGGCGGCCGTGCTCGGCCCGCTGCTCGCCGGCCCGGCGTGGTCGGGGGTCAGGGTGCTGCCCGTCGCCAACTCGTTCTTCGGCGGCAACATCGGCGTGTCGGGACTGCTCACGGGGGCCGATGTGGCCCGGGCACTCGAGGCCGCGCCCCGGAGTGGGAGGTACCTGCTGCCCGACGCCTGCCTGTCGGAAGGCCGCTTCCTCGACGACGTACGGGTCGAGGACCTGCCGCGGCCGGTCGAGGTGGTGCCGGCCGACGGGCTGTCGCTCCGGCGGGCCCTCGAGGGCCGGCCGTACGGTCCGGCCGCCACCGGCTGCGGGGAGACGACCGGGCCGCCCTCGGCCGTGCCGGTCGCACTCGGGACGGCCAGGTGAGCGCCACCTCGTCCCCGGAGCGCACCCGGCCCCTGGTGGTGGTGGCCGGGCGGCCCAACGTGGGCAAGTCGACCCTCGTCAACCGGATCGTGGGGCGGCGGGTGACCGTCGTCGAGGAGCGCCCCGGGGTCACCCGCGATCGCAAGGAACTGGAGGCCGAGTGGTGCGGCCATGCCTTCACGGTGGTCGACACCGGCGGCTGGCTGGCCACCGACGACCCGTTGGACGCCCAGGTCAGCGCCCAGGCCGAGCGGGCCGTGGCCGCGGCCGATGCCGTGCTCTTCGTGGTCGACGTGACCGTCGGGGTCACCGACGAGGACCTGGGCGTGGCCAGGTTCCTCCGGCGGGCCGGGCGACCGGTGCGGGTGGTCGTCAACAAGGTCGACTCCGGGTCGAGGGACAACGACATCTGGGACGCCGTCCAGCTCGGGTTGGGCGACCCCTGGCCGGTCAGCGCGCTCCACGGCCGCGGCACCGGCGACCTCCTGGACGAGCTCGTCCGGCTGCTGCCCGACGGGGAGTCGCCGGCGGCGGACGGACCGGACGCCAGCGGCGGGCAGGAGCTGGTGGACGATCACCCCGGCATCCCCAGGGTGGCCCTGGTGGGGCGGCCCAACGTGGGCAAGTCGACGCTGTTCAACCGGCTCGTGGGCGACGAGCGGTCGGTCGTCCACGACGCCCCCGGCACGACCAGGGACGCCGTAGACACCGTGGTGGAGACGCCCGAGGGCACCGTGTGCTTCGTCGACACCGCCGGCATGCGCCGCAAGTCGAGGACCGAGCGGGGGACCGAGTACTTCGCCGTGTTGCGGGCGCTCGAGGCGCTCGACCGGTCCGACATCGCCCTGCTGGTGATCGACGCCACCGCCGGGGTCACCCATCAGGACCAGCGCCTGGCCGAACGCATCGCCGCCGCCGGCTGCCCGGTGGTGGTGGTGCTCAACAAGTGGGAGGAGGTGGCCACCTCGGCCCGCCCCGAGGTGCTCGAGGACATCGGGGACCGGCTGGCGTTCCTGGGCGCGGCCCCCGTGCTCAAGCTGAGCGCCCTCACCGGCCTGGGCGTCCACCGGGTGCTGCCGGCCATCGCCGCTGCCGAGGAGGCGTACCACACCCGCATCCCCACCGGTGAGCTCAACCGGGCCGTGAAGGCGGTACAGCTGGCCCACCCGCCCCACGGGGCGAAGATCAACTACGCCGTCCAGGGGGCGACGGACCCACCGACGTTCACCCTCTTCACCAACGGACGCCTCCAGCAGACCTACCTGCGCTACATCGAGCGGGGGCTGCGCGAGCACTTCGACCTGGGGCCCACCCCCATCAGGCTCCGGGTGCGGGCGAAGGGCGGGCACCCGGGGACGGGCCGGAGGCGCTGACCGGCGGTGGCGTGGTGCGAGCACTGCGAGGCGCGGGTCGAGGACGAGGAGGTCGCAGAGGACGGGACCTGTCCGGAGTGCGGGCACGAGACCGTCGAGCACCGCAAGCTGCCGTGGCACTTCAGGTTCATGCTGATCGCCACCGTCATCTACCTGGGCTACCGGGCGTTCCAGGGCATCACCTGGGTCGTCCACCACGCCTGACGTCGTCCGTCCGGTGGCCGTCCGATGGGACGGCGGGCCCGGGCCCCGGTTGGACGGCATCGACATCCGCTGGCCTAGCGTCACGTCATGACCGTCTACGCACTCGACGGGGCGACGCCCCGGATCCACCCTTCGGCCTTCGTCCATCCGGACGCCGTCATCATCGGTGACGTGCTCGTGGGGGAGGAGGCGACCGTGTGGCCCTCGGCGGTGCTCCGGGGCGACTACGGCACCATCACCATCGGCGCCCGGTCCTCGGTGCAGGACGGCACGGTGATCCACGCCGGCGAGACCTTCCCGACGACGGTGGGGGAGGGCTGCGTCGTCGGCCACCTGGCCCACCTCGAGGGCTGTACCGTCGACGACGGCGCCCTCGTCGGGTCGGGATCGATCGTGCTCCACTACGCCGTCGTCGAGACGGGGGCCACCGTGGGCGCCAACGCAGTGGTGCCCAACGGGATGGTGGTCCCGGCGGGGGCGCTGGCGCTCGGGGTGCCGGCGAAGGTGCGCCCGGGCGGCTCCAACATCGAGCTCATCCGCCTGTCGGCCGAGGAGTACGTGCGCAACGGGCGCCGCTACCGCCAGGGGCTCCGCGTCATGGAGTGAGCACGGTCGCCGGCGCCGTCGACGGGGCGTGGCCCGGCCGGACGGGCCGGCCGCCTGTACGGTGGCGGGTCGACGCGCACATCCTCGTCCGATCGGGGTGGCCGGCCGAGGGCCGGATCGACGGTGCGCAGGATGGGAGCGAGCATGACCTGGGGGGGAACGAGCCGGACCCGGAGGACCCGGCACGCAACGTTGACGGTGACCGTGCTGGCCGTGACGGCCGTGGCCGCCACCGCGTGCTCCTCGGCGTCGTCGACGCCCGTGTCGCCTCCGGCCGCGCCCGTGGGCGTGGGCGTGGTCGCCTCGGCGCCGACGGGGCCGGTGCCCACCGTGACCGGACCCGTCACCACCGGGAGCATCATCGATCCGGTCTCGGTGCAGAACTTCGACCTCGCCGGCAACGGCTACGTGGAGCAGGAGTACTTCGTCGGCGGCACCGCCACCGCCTATGGGCCCGAGGGGACGCTCGGCACCGACGGCAAGTGGTCGGTCAAAGCGGCGAGCACGGCCGCCTACAAGACCCGGATCGTGGTGCGCCGACCGAGTGACCCGGCCAAGTTCAACGGCACGGTGGTGGTGGAGTGGCTCAACGTGTCGAGCGGGTACGAGGCTGCCCCCGACTGGACGTACATGGGCGAGGAGCTCGTGCGCGCCGGCTACGCCTGGGTGGGCGTGTCGGCCCAGAAGCTGGGGGTCGAGGGTGGGCCCGGCCTGCTCTCGCTTCCGGGGGCGGCCGGCAGCGGGGGACTGGTCGCGAGCGAACCGGCCCGCTACGGCTCGCTCGACCATCCGGGTGACCAGTACTCCTACGACATCTACACGCAGGTGGCCAGGGCCCTGCGGTTCCCCGGGGCCGTCGACGCCCTCGGTCCACTTCGTCCGGCCCGGATCGTGGCCGTGGGCGAGTCGCAGTCGGCGTTCTTTTTGACCACCTACGCCGATGCCTTCCAGCCGACCACCCGGGCGTTCGACGGCTTCTTCATCCACAGCCGGGGCGGCACGGCGGCCTCCCTCGGGGGCAACGGGAACCCGGCGTCGTCGGACGTGCCGCTCGGTACCCGGATCCGTGACGACCTGGCCGTGCCCGTCTTCGTCTTCGAGACCCAGACCGACGTGGGGCCGCTGCTGAACTACTCGCCGGCGCGACAACCCGACACCGACCGGTTCCGACTGTGGGAGGTGGCCGGCACTGCGCACGCCGACGCCTACCAGGTGGGCCCGGCCGCCCAGCTGTTCGGGTGCAAGGCGCCGGCCAACGACGGCCCCGAGCACTGGGTGGCGTCCGCCGCCATCAGTGCGCTCAACTCGTGGCTGACGACCGGCCGGCCCCCGCCGACGGCATCGATGCTGCAGTTGCAACCGGGCACGACCACCATCGTCACCGACGCCAACGGCAACGCCCTGGGCGGGGTGCGCACACCGGCCGTCGACGTACCGGTCTCGACGCTGACGGGTGAGGCCCCGGCCGGCTCGAGCCTGCTGTGCGCACTGTTCGGCAGCACGACCCCGTTCGACGAGGCCACGCTGGTGCGGCTCTACCACGATAAGGCCGGGTACCTGGCGGCTTTCGAGAAGTCTCTGGACCAGACCATCGCGGCCGGGTTCCTGCTGCCCGCCGACCGGGCCGCCCTGCTGGCCGAGGCCCAGCAGGTGCAGTTCCCGGCGTGAGGGAGCCCAGGGCAGGAAGCTGGCGGCCCGGACGGCGCCGGTACGGCCGGATCGTGTGCCGGCGGCGTGGGTCGACGTTGCAGGTCATCAACTTCTTACGCGCAGGGCGATGCCCGTCAGTTACTCCAGGGTTCCCGTAGGGTGCCGGAGTCCTGGCCCGGGTGTCGACGGGACGAAGTTGGCCACGTGGTTGAGGCACGTTCGAAGCGTGGTTTCCGGCAGGTCAAAGGGTTGGCCAGTTGCTTTGGCGATGTCTGAGCCGTGCACGACGATTTCGGTGAGCGATTCGCCCTGGGATCCGCGGAGGCTCTGGGCTATTGGATTCCAACCAGGTCGTGGTCGGTCTTCCGGGCAGCGTAGGCCGCCTCGAATGCTCCGAACCCAGCCCTGTGGAAACCGCCAAAATGCGTTTCATCCGATGCAAGGCTCGCGCGCAAGGAACTCGCCGACGCAGTGCGGGATTCCCGTATAGATCGGCCTGCAGGCACCCCCATCCCGGATAGCCACCCGCCAGTGCGGCGGAGCGGCCGGGCCGCTGGTGATCTCTCGGGAGCTCGGGCCCGGCTGCGACGCAGCGGCATCAGGGATGTGGTCGGGAGAAGGTGCGACCTCTCGGAACCGCCGATTCCGACTACTTCACCTTCTTCGGGCGCTTGCTGCTGCACGCCTTCCACGGCGGCGCACAACGACGTAGAAGCCACCTCCGAGGGTGCCGATCAGGAGTAGGCCACCGATAGAGCCTGCGGGCAGTGTGTAGACGGAAAGTGGTTGTGCGGTGATCCGTCCGATGGAGCTGGTGCCTTGGCCCGGCGCGCTGACTTGGTTCGTGAACCACAGGGCGCCATCCGGTCCGGCGGCTATCGCTTCTGGAGCGGAGATGGTTGGGGAGGTTGCGTACGTGACTATGCCTGCCGTAGTGATGCGCCCGATGGAGCCTGGACCGCCGCCGCCGCCGCCAGGTTCGTCGTTAGCAGCAGAGTTCGTGAACCACAAGGCACCGTCAGGTCCGGCCGTGATCCCCTGCGGGTCATTGATGCTCGGATCGGTGTAGTTGGTGACTACGCCTGCCGTAGTGATGCGCCCGATGGAGCCTGGACCGCCGCCGCCGCCAGGTTCATCATTAGCAGCAGAGTTCGTGAACCACAAGGCACCGTCAGGTCCGGCCGTGATCGACTGCGGATCATCGATACTCGGATCGGTGTAGTAGGTAAGGGTGCCCGCCGTCGTAATGCGACCGATCGTCCTATTGGCTGGAATCGTGAACCAAAGCGCGCCGTCTGGCCCTGTCGTGATCCCTTGCAGGCTATCGATGCTCGGAACTGCGTAGAAGGTGAAGGCGCCCGCCGTCGTGACGCGACCGATCGAGTTACCGCCTGGGTTGGTGAACCAAAGCGCACCGTCTGGCCCTGTGGTAATCCCCTGCGGGTCATAGATCTCCGGGTTGGTGTAGCTGGTGACGACGCCCGCCGTAGTGATCCGCGAGATGAATCCTCGACCCACGCCCAACGACTCAGTTGAGGCGGTGTTCGTGAACCACAAGGCACCGTCAGGTCCCGTCGTGATCGCATACGGGTTGTAAATGCCTGCGCCCGTGTAGTTGGTGACGACCCCGGCCGTCGTGATGCGACCGATGGAACCGGGGCCGGGAGGGGGTTCAAATTCTTGTTGTGCACCGTAGTAATTCGTGAACCACATAGCACCGTCAGGTCCGGCGGTGATTCCCTGTGGGTAATCAATGCTCGGGTCCGTGTAGCTCGTGACGGCAGCGGGCGTGTTGGGGGGCGTCGTCGCTTCTGCGGCGCTTGGTGATGCAGTGAACAAGGACACCCCGGCGAAGACACCCGATAGCACGGCACCGCTGACGTACCAGCTACCTGCCCTCATAACCCGGTCCTGGACCTGATTCACAGACCGACCCCGCCGCCGACTCAACATCTGTAGGTTTCCCCCCTACGTGGCCCCCGGGCCTCCAGCGGTCATCGGGTGCCGTCATCGCAAAACCGTGACCCGCCCCAAGTCCATTTGCATCACGACGGCCATCCCTGTCAATAGTTCGTCCCGAAGTACCTCTGACGGTGGTTTCCCTCACGCGCAATGTGACGGGGTTGATCAAGATCTTGACGGGATCCCGATTGATAATCAGAATCCAGGACCCTCATCAGGACCTCCGAACCATGTTCCATAGGTGCTTGGGCACAGCTGGGCGCGGCAACAATCAAATCACGGGCGCCGGCGCCGAGAGGCCTGAAACGTTGATTCGAGAGGTACAGATATGCCACTGAGGCGTTGGCCACCTCCACCGCCATCCCCTCGGCCCGGAGGTTCCTCGACTATCAGTTGCACCAGGGTTCCCGCAGGGTGCGGGAGTCCTAGCTTGAGGCCTTGAATCCCCAGGTCAGCAACACAGAGCCTCGGGGCGTTCCTTCGAACCCGGGAAGGGCGCTTGACAGACTCGATCGAGCCTCCGCGGATCCCAGCGCGAATCAGATCGGTGAAATAGGTTGGCTCTCGGGTCGGTGAGGCTTCTGTTTGGAGGGCCACATGCTCGGCGCGAGACCACGGGGGGACCACTGTCGGCAGGTACCGAGGCGAGGTTTTCGGACGGGCAGCGGACGGGCAGTCGGAGGATCGGAGAGAGGGCAGACGCGACGCCACTGGCTGCTCGCCTTCGGCTCGCCGCTGGCCGTGCTCCTCCTCCTCACTGGAGTATCCGTCCCGGCGAGCGCCAGTCCTCGGACGCTCCCGGTCGGCGACTTCTCGACCTCGATCTCGAACCTCTTGTTCCACCCCGGTTCGGTGGCCGGGGCGAACGACTGGCGATGCCGGCCCAGTGCGGCGCATCCATACCCGGTGATCCTCTTGCACGAGACCGCTTTCGACATGGGGTTCGACTGGGCCGAACTGTCGCCGATGCTCGCCAACGCCGGATACTGCGTCTACGCCCTCAACTACGGCCAGACCGCCCTCTCGCTTGGCGATCGCTTCGATGGCCTGGGCGACATCCCGTCGGCGGCCCATCAGCTGGCCGAGTTCGTGCAGCGGGTTCGGTTCGCGACCAGAACGCCCCGGGTGGACATCGTCGGGCACTCGCAGGGCGGAATGATGCCCAACTACTACCTCGAAATTCCTCGGGGGGGCACGGTTTGTCCACAAGCTGGTGGCCCTAGCCCCCAGCAACCACGGAACCACGTTTGACACCATATTCACGCTCCTACACAGAGTGAAACTGCTGGGACTCACCAATGTCATCTTCAACGCGATCCGGGCCCCGTCCCTCGCTCAGCAGGAGGCCGGATCGTCGTTCGAGACGCACCTGTTCGCCAGCGGCGACACAGTCCCCCGAGTGCAGTATGTGGTGATCGAGACCAAAGATGACGAAGTTGTGACGCCCTACACGAACGCCTTCTTGAAGGGCCCGAACGTTCAGAACATCTTGATCCAGTCGCAGTGCCCCGCGGATGCCACCGGCCACGTGGCGTTGATCGTCGATGGTCCGGCACTGCAGGACGTGATGAACGCTCTGGGCCCCGACGACCCCTCCTTCCATCCCCAGTGCACCGGGTACGGCTTCGGCTTGTAGCCCGTATCGGCGGACCTTGTGAGCCCTGGATATTGCGACGCGTAACAGGCGGATTGGGACAGGTCGATCGCTAACCCTCGAGAGCATGGTTAGGCGGTCCGACCGCGAAGTTGGATGACGTTCCCATCGGGATCGAGGACGTCGTGCCGAGTGAGCCCATCGAGGCTGAACCCACGATCGGTCACCACGCCTCCCTTGGCTTGGACAACTCCCAACGCCGACTCAAGCGAATCGAGATCGAACACCGGCTTGATCGGCAAGCCATCACGAGGGACCGGCGGGGAACTGATGTCGATGGTTCTGGCAATGTCTTCGGGTATCGAATGGAGCACGATCTCTTCCCGATCGCTGACGAGCCGAATGTCGCCGGAGGACTCCACCAAGGGTCTCGCACCAAGGATGGCTTCGTAGAAGGCGGCCATGCGACCGACATTGACAGAGAAGACGACGAGTGCACCCATCGTGAGACTGTACCGAGAGGTTGCAGTTCTTGGGCGCCGAAGCTGTCGCTCGGACGTGAGAGGCAACGGCGCTCGCATTTGGCGCGTGCATCGTCGGTGCGCTCAAGTAGGGCGTGCCCAGAGTAAGCCCCGACCGCTATCTGATCGACGTCTGCGCCCTCATTGACGAGGCGGCGGCGTGGAACGGTGGATGGCTGCAATCTTTGGGCGTACGGGCGTTGGCGGGAGGAGGCGCGAGCCCATGGTCGAACGATCCCCTCTCTCCAGGCGCTTTCGCATCGAGGCATCCGACTGACGAAACTCGTGCGCGGTCTCGGCATTCCCAACCGGCCCCCTGAACTGTCGGACGACGAGATGCTCGCCATCCTCGTTCAGGCTTGTCATGTGATCGGCCTCGACGGGCTCTCGCGGGATTTGTACGACCGGTGGCGTGCCGAACGATCTGATTCTCCGAGCCGGCAAGGACTGGCCGAGCGGTTCGGATCGTGGAGCGCCGCCTTGGTGTCGGCCGGCGTGCCTCAATTCACTGGCACCAGACGCTACAGCGACGCTGAGCTACTGGCAGCGATTCGGGAGGCAGCCGACGGCATGGGAGTTGAGCCGAAAGCGCTGACGACGTCGGGGTACGAACAGTGGCAAGCAGAGAACGGTGAAACGAAAGTGATCACGATCACTAAGAGGTTCAAGCGCTGGTCGACAGCCAGGCAAGCCGTCCAGTCCATTGCCATCGGCCACGCGCACACGCGCCCGCGGGGTCGGGGCGCTCGCGGCAAGCAAGCAAACGGTCAGTTGAGCCCTGGATATTGCGACGCGTAGCCGTTTGGGGGCACCTAGTGGCGAGGAGTGGAGTCCGGCAACGGCGCAGTCCTGTGCCACATCAGAAGAGGTCGGCCACCTCAGGCTCGATGTAGCGGTGGACATCCATCTCCACAAGGTTCAACTCTCCGAGAGCAGCGCCGAATGTCACGAAATGCGGCGTCGCGAAATGCTCGGTGAGGGCCTCTTGTGACACCCACTCCTCGAAGATCCGAAAGCGTCCCGGCACATCGGGATCGGCCCAGAGACCGTACGTTCGGCACCCGGGCTCCTTAAGCGACTCCGCGGCCACAGTGCGGGCAAGCTCGACCATGCGGTCATGGGAAGTGGGTTCAACGGCCATGATGCCCGAAACGATGATCATCCCAGAGTCTGCCAGATGCCAACCAGCAATCAAGTACTGCTTGGGCGCGGACCGAGCCGGCAGGGGACACGCCCCAATCCATCGGCGATGCCCGAACTGGGTGTCCTTCAGGGGGTGCAGTCGATCAGCACCTCGGGGAGGGGGCCTTCGGGCGGAGCGCCAAGGTCGACGCCGGTGAGATCTTTGACCTGGCCACGGAACCAAACGGTGAACTCGTCACTGGAAGTTGCCAGTTCCGTGAACGCCTTCTCGACGTCGGGAGCTTCGAACCAGACGAGCATGAGGCTGCCCATTGGGGTTTCCTGCAAAGCCCACGACTCCCGGGTTACTCCATCCCGAGCCAAGTGAGCATCGAACTCCTGTCGGCGTTCTCCCACGCACGTAGTAGCGAAGTCTCTTCCTTGCTGTTCCTTCCCGGCAAGGATTGGGAAGGCCCCGTTGAATACCGCCATATCGCTCTTCTCCTTGTTCGTCCGTCGTCACGCCAGAGACGGTACCAGCGGGCTCCGAGGACTGCTCGAGGCCACCTCGATTCGTCACAAGGTATGGCAGTGCCGTCATCTTCAGGAAGGTCCCGGCCATCTGCTCGGCTCTGCGTGGTGATGCCCGGCACCGATGTGTCCGGGGCATACACATTGATGGACCGGGTCCGGATGGAGGTGGCAGACACGGGATCCGCGGCCGGCATGACGTTCTCCGTGGGGGTCACCGGGTGGGACGGCGAAGAGTCCCCGTCGCATGTCATCGAGCGAGCCGACGAGGCGCTGTATGCGGCCAAGGAGCAGGGTCGCAACATGGTGGTTGCGTTCGCTGCCGACGTCTCAGGCTGAGAAAGCCGGCCGCCGACGGCCTGGCCATTTCCTAGCACCGGCGCTTCCTACCTTGGGTGGCATGCTCCGCTGATCTTCGAAGCGTCGGAAATCGGCCGGCTCCGCCGCGGCTATCGTCGCCGTCGTGCCAACGGACTGCGACACCTTGACCACGACTTCTAGTTTGATGGTTCAGACGGCGAGTCCAGCGACATGTTTGACGACGATTTATTTCGGCGCCACCGAGGGGTCGCAACCTGAGGTGGTCAGAACCTAAACTCGCACGTCAAGACACACGTACGGGCTGTGGCGCAGCTTGGTTAGCGCGCTTGACTGGGGGTCAAGAGGTCCCGGGTTCAAATCCCGGCAGCCCGACCACGAGGTGAACGGAAGGGTCGGTTCCCGGAGACGGGGGCCGGCCCTTCCTTGATCGGCATGTCATCCGTATTTCAACACGCCGAGCACCGATGGTTGCCGAACGGTGAACGCCGGAGAACGAGCGACTCAACAGGCCGGACGGGCCAGGCAGGCGAGCGCCGCCGGGGTGGCGGCCGCGCCGACGATCGGGGAGGTGAGCGAGGTGCCCGCCATCGAACCGTAGTTGCCGGCGTCACCGAAGCCGGCGGTGACCCCCACCGGAGACGACAGCCAGTAACCGTTGCCGGACGGGGTGGCCGCGATGCCGAGGAAGGGACCGATCGCCGTGGAGCCGGCCGCCGACCCGTAGAAGGTGGCGTCGCCGTAGGTGAAGACGCCACCGTCGGCCGCCGCCAGCCAGTAGCCCCCACCGTCGAGCGTCGTCGCCATGCCCACGATGGGCTGGGAGAGGTGCACTGCACCGGCCGACCCGTGGTAGACGGCGTCGCCGTAGGCGAAGACACCACCGTCGGCGGCCACCAGCCAGTAGCCCTTGCCGTCATGTGTGGGCGCCATGCCCACCACCGGTGCGTTGAGACGGAGCGCACCGGCTGACCCATGGAAGACGGCGTCGCCGTAGGTGAAGACACCGCCGTCGGCCGCCACCAACCAGTACCCCCCTCCGTCCGGTGTCGCCGCCATGCCCACGACGGGTTGATTGAGGTGAAGGTTGCCGGCGGAGCCGTAGAAGACGGCGTCGCCGTAGGTGAAGACGCCACCGTCGGCCGCCACCAGCCAGTAGCCCTTGCCGTCGGACGTGGCCGCCATCCCCACGATGGGCTGGTTCAGGTGGAGGTTGCCAGCCGAACCCCAGAACGGCGCGTCACCGGCGGTGAACACGCCACCGTCGGCGGCCACCTGCCAGTAGCCGGCGGTCGGGGGCGGCTGGGGCGGGCCGGTGATCAAGCCGGTGATCATCGGGTAGGTAGAGGACGCGACGTAGCCGCCCGGATTGGCTTCGGTCCAGGTCGACGTCACCGTGTCGGAGGAAGTGCTGATGGCAGCGACCGTGTCGTAGCCCTCATCGGCATACGAGTCCGGGTGGTATCGCCATGCGAACGATGCGTACAGCGATCCGCCGTCGGCACTGAGGGCGAGGCTGTCCGTCCACGAATAGTCGTATCCAGCAGCTGCCGACGAGGCGTAGGTGACGACGCCAACGGCGAGGGTCGACGCGGTGACGTCGCTGACTATGACGTCGCCCTCGTACGGACCACCTGCGAACTGAGACACGTTGCTCTGGACGTAGACGTGGCCGTCCCCGATCGGGGCCACCGCGTCGCCCAGCGTGCCCCAGATATCAACGCTGTGGATCAGGGCGAACGTCGTCGTGCTCACCTCGTCGAGCTGCTCGAAGCCGCTGACGCTGTTCGGTTCGGCTGATGGGATCCACGCGTCCCCGGGGGTGAACGCGATCCGTCCGGCGACGCCATCGGCGGTAGAACTGGGAATGGTCGCCAAGGTGGCAAACGAGTCCGGTGAGGTGACCCTGATGCCCCCGGAGGTGTCGATCCAGATGTCGCCTGTGTAGGGATCGACGTTCACCGAAGCCGTGCCGAGATCGACCACACCGGCAACGGGCAACGTGAAGTCCACCTGCCGGGTGAAGGTGTCGATCACCGACAGGCCCTGCGCGCCGACGGTGTAGACGACGCTGCCGTCGGGGGAACGGGCAATGCCGTAGGAGTCCGCCACGGGGGTGACGGTCTGACCCGTCCCGTTGACGTTCGCCACCACCAGGGAATGGCAGGAGTTGTCGACACCGAAAACGTCGGCGCCGACGACGACGGCGGCGTTGAGGCCGTTGTCACTCACGCCGGCACAGGTCTCGAAGACGCCCGGCTGTGGACCGCCGGCGACGTTGCCCGGGTCGAAGACTTCGAATCCGCCCTCGGGGATCGGCGGCGGCGTCCCCGGGGAGGTCTGGGTCAGCGCAATCAACGTCGGTGGACCACCGAGGATCGCGGCGCGTGGCGTCGTGCTCGCAAAGGCGATCGACGTCCCGACCGTCAGCACCGATGCCCATGCGACCGCTATACCGGCCAACACCACCATGACCTTCATGCACCTTCGCCTCGCCAAGGCCACGGTGGTTGTCTCCGCTCTATGGCTGTCGTCTGCCGAGGCTAGCTGTCACCGGGGGTACAGGCCCGGTCGACCCACGGTGTCCGCCCGCCGGTCCTGACGAACGCGCAGTCAGTGGCAGGGGATCCGGCGCCCGTCGAGGGCGGTGTCGAACTTGTCACCGTTGATCTTGGCGGCGTTGTCGGCCGGACAGAAGGTCGAGGGACTGCCGCCGTACTCGGCGTCGAAGATGGCCTTGTGGCCTTCGAACGGCTGGAGATAGGAACAGGTCGCATACTGGTTGCACTGCTCGGTGATCGTCCCGTCGGCCACGTTCATCATGTCGTCCACGAAGCCCTGGTTGCCGGTGTCGTCCAGGTTCTTGGCGATCCATGCCATGCCGAGCCGGTGCATGAAGGCGGCCAGCGTCTCCAGGTAGGTCTCCTCGTCGGCCTGGGTGATGGTGAATCCGGTGGCACCCTCGTTGCCATTGAAGGTCTCGTCGAGGTCCGTCTCCACGGCGTCGAAGCCCTTCTTGGAGCACTGCTGGTAGATGATCGACTTGACGATGGTCACGGTGCTCGCCGAGTTGATGTTGAGGAACTGCTCGGAGGGGTACCCCGCCAACGACTCCCCGAGGTCGCCGGCCGCCTCGAACTCGTTGAAGTACGTGGCATAGGCGCCCTCGTAATCGCCGGCCGACCCCACTTCGATGTAGCAGATTGCACGGTCGTGCAGGGCGTGGAGGCGGGCCACGGTGGCGGCCGAGTTGTCCATCCCGTCGATGTCGTAGGCGGTCGGCGTCGGTGCCAGCGTGCCCAGGTAGGTGTGCTGCCCCCTGCCCATGTCGGTCGGGCTCGTCGTACTGAGGGGGTGGTCGATCTCCCACTGCCAGTCGATGGTGATGGGCGGTTTCCACCACGTCCTGGGGGCCGCGCTGGTGGAGCCCGTGAGCTTGGCGGCCGCCGCCGGCGTCGACTGGGCGGACGCGCTCGGCACCGCCCAACCGGCCAACACGGCCGTCAGCACGAGTGCGGGAACACATCGACGAAGTGACCACCGGCGACCGACGAGGCGACGCCAGCGCGATGGACCTTGGGGGTAACGCTCCATCAACGGTGAGCCTACGGCGGGCGCACGGGTCGGGGTCAAGGGAACCGGCCAACCTTTTCGAAGCACCACGTTCGAGCACACGGAGGCGACCCGAACGGCCACTCAGAGTTGGGAAGATGCGTCGGATCCCGACGGCGACCCCGACCGAACGCGGTCGACGGGAGGGCCCGCCGGGGGCGGGATCCCCGTGGGACGCCGGCGCCGCTCGACGCCACCCGGCGAGGTCGGACGGCCCCTGATCTGCACCTCGTCACCTCGCCTGCACCGGTGGCACACGACGTGCTAGTCCTGGGACCGCAGCGCCACGCGCCGGACAACCGGTCGTCGGGGGCGAAGGGTGCGGATCCTGCCAGTCGGACCGGAGCGGTCCCGGCCCGGGGGCCGCAGCCGTCGGCCCGTCCCGACCGGTCCGGCGCCCGCCGGCGCCGCGACAGGAGGTGGTAGCCATGTCACTGAGCCAGCAGCCCCGCCACGAGGCCGTGACGCCCGAGGCCCTCGACCGGGCCGTGCGGTTCCGAGCGCGCCCTCGAGATCGACGTTACGGAGTTGCAGCTGATGGAGGAGCCGTTCGTCGACCTCGCCGGCCGGCTGAACGTGATCGAGCGACGGCTCGACATGATCGAGAGCGCCCTGCGCCACACGGAGTGACGCCGGGGCGTGGCCACGCCCCGGCCATGCCGGCGGGCCTCGGCCGGTCAGCCGGCGGCGCTCGCGGGCGTGCAGTAGTAGGCGGACAGCGCCGACTGGAGGGCGTTGCCGGCTGCACCCGTGAGCGACGTCCCCGACAGCCCGATGGGGACGGTCGAGCAGTGCCGCTTGATCCACTCGATCCGTGGATCGTTCGACGGCCCCGCCAGGACGAGGTGGATCTTCCCCGACGCCACCAGCTGCCGCAGCTCGGCCAGTGAGGGTTGCGGGGACTGTCCGGTGGCCCCCCCGATCGGGTAGATCTCGTCGCCGGTCACGGCGATGAACGGGGCCGCCAGCACGGATGTTCCCGTGGCCAGCAGGTACCCGTCGCCCCTGACCGACTGGAGCTTGGCCACGACGGGCCCGATGAGGGTCGGCAGTTCGGTCAGGTAGTGGGTCGCGTAGGTGTCGAACGCGGGCTGGAACGGGTAGTCGAACGGCCCGAGGTCGTGCGTGGCCACGGTCGTCGACGCCACGGTGGGGATGAGCAGGGCCGCACACGCTGCCACCACCACCGCCGCGCCGACCAATCCCGAACGGGCTCCCGCCCGGGTCCGTCCGGAAACCAACAACAACAATCCTGCCAGCAACGCGCCCGCCCCGGCCACTGCCGCCAGGGTGACCGCCAGCCAGTGGGGGAGGCCCGTCCCCGAGCCGGGGAGGAGCCAGATGCCGTAGGCCACCGTCAGCACCACCAGTCCCACCAGCACCAGCTGGGTCCGCCGCTGCCCGCGGGTGTCCCATGCCCGGGCCACCCCGAAGCCGCACAGGGCGGCGATGGCCGGGACCATGGCCCCCGTGTAGTAGGTGATGATGGCCGTCCCGGCGGAGAAGGCCACCGTGTAGATCACCAGCCAGGTGGCCCACAGGAGCAGCAGCGCCCTCGTCAGGTCGTCGCGGGGCCGGCGGCGGGTCGCCACCAGGCCGCCCACGCCGATGACGAGGGCCGCCGGCAGGAGCCAACCCGTCGCCAGCCCGTCCGAGCCGGTGAGGAGCCGGTTCCACCGGGCCGGGTTGGTGGCAGCCGAGGACCCCTGCTGGACGGCGGTGGCCGAGCCGCTGCCCACCCGCTGAGTGGCGTTGTAGACGAAGACCTGTTGGAACACGGAGTTCGACGAGCTCCCGTCCACGTAGGGACGGTCGTGGGCCGGGGTCAGCGAGACGACCGTCATCCAGCTGAGCGACACCACCGCCAGCACCCCGCCCGCCACCGCCAGCCGGGCGACCCGCCGGCCCACGCTCCCGGGACCGGCCACCAGTACGGGCAGGGCCAGCGCCGGGACGACCAGCCAGGCCTCGGCCATCTTGGCCTCGAAGGCCAGGCCGACCCAGACGCCGGCCCAGACGACCGGCCCCCACCCGGGAGTGGTCACCGCCTTCGAGGCGGCCGCGGCCCCCAGCACCAGCAGCAGCGTCATGAGGGTGTCGGGGGTGTTGCCCCGGTCGAGGGCGACGGCGGCCGGGCTCACGGCCAGGACGGCGGCCGCCAGTACCCCGGCCCGCCACCCGGCCAGCCTGCGGACGGCCGCCGCCAGCACGACCACGGTCAGGGCGCCTTCGACGACCTGGGGAAGGACCAGCGCCCAGTTGTGCATGCCGAACGCCCGGACCAGCAGGGCCTGCGGCCAGAAGGCCCCGGGCAGCTTGTCGGCGGTGATGGTCCCGGCCGGGTCGAAGGCGCCGTAGAAGAAGTTGTGCCAGGTCAGCGACATGCTCCGCACGGTCGCTGCGTAGTACGGATCGAGGGGACTCCGGCCCAGGTCCCATGCGTACCCCAGGGTGGCGACGGCCGCGAGGGCCAGCAGCGTCGGCCAGTACCAGGTCGGGGCGGGACCGCCCGGGGCGTCGCCACCCTCCACCGAGGTCGCCGAAGGCTCGTGGACCGCGGCGGCCCCGCCGTCGCGGTCCTCCACCAGCGTCACCGTCCACCCCCTCGATCGTGGCTCGCCACCCGCACGCCACAGCTACTCCTCATCGTGAGCGACGGGTCACCGGGCGTCATCGGTAGCGGACTACTTAGCCACTCGAATCAGACTACGGAGGTGCTGTGCCGAAGTGGCATCGCGGGCCGCGCTAGCCTGGGAATCCGCACGATGACCAGGGACGAGCACGCATGACCCGTGGCGGATCTCAGGGTTGGCCCTTCGTGGGGCGCCAGCGACAGTTGACCGCGGTCGTGGACCAGCTGGGCGATCCCGCCTGTAGCGGCGTGCTGCTCGTGGGCGGATCGGGAGTCGGCAAGACTCGCATGGCCCAGGAGGTGCTGTCGGCGGCCGAGCACGCCGGTGGGGTGACCGAGTGGCTCGTCGCCACCGCCGCCGCCGCCGAGATCCCGTTCGGCTCGCTGGCCCGCTGGCTGCCGGGGCACGACACCTCGGTGGACCTCACCAGCTCGGGGGTGGCCGTCTTCCATGCGGCCACGAGGCGGTTGACCGAGGAGGCCGGCGGCCGGCCGCTCACGGTGGGCATCGACGACATCCACCATCTCGACCCGTCCTCGGCGGTGCTCCTCCATCACCTCGTCCACACCCGCGTGGCCAAGCTCGTGCTCACGCTGCGCTCGCGTCGGGAGCTCCCCGAGCCCATCGCCAGCCTGTGGAAGGACGGCCTCGTCCAGCGGGTGGAGGTGGGCCCGATGACGCGGCCCGAGGTCGAGGAGCTGCTGGCCCGGGTCCTCGACGGCCCGCTCGACCAGGCCCTGGCCGGGGAGTTCTGGCGGACCAGTGCCGGCAACCTGTTGTATCTGCGGGAGCTGGTGGCCGCCGCCCAGACGTCGGGGGTGCTCGTGCGCAGCCACGGCACCTGGCACCTCCGGGGTGGGCTGCCGCCCAGCCCGCCGCTGGTGGACCTGGTCGAGTCCAGGATCGCCGGCGTCTCCGACGGCGCCCGCGGGATCCTCGACCTGGTGGCCCTGGGCGAGCCGGTGTCCGTGGACATCCTCGAGTCGCTGGCCGCCGGCGACGACATCGCCGAGCTCGAGGCGAGCGAGCTCCTGGTCATCGACACAGAAGGTCGCCGCCGGACCGCCCGCCTGACCCACCCGCTCTACGCCGACGTGCTCCGCACCCGCTGCGGGCCCAGGCGGTCGAGGGCGCTGGCCCGACAGCTCGCCAGCGCCTACCGCGAGGTCGGCCTCCGCCGCGACGGCGACCTGTTGCGGTACGTGGTCCTCGAGCTCGACGGCGGGGGGACGTGCGAGGGTCCCCTGCTCCGGCGGGCCACCTACCTGGCCCTCAAGGCGTCCGACCCCATCCTGGCCGAGCGGCTGGGCTGGGCGGCCCACCAGGCCCAACCCGAGAACCTCGCCTGCGTGTTCGCCCTCATCGAAGCGCTCACCCGGCAGGGACGCTACGAGGAGTGTGTCGAGCTGCTCGATCGGATCCCCACGGACGACGAGGTGGAACGGACGAAGCTGCGCCGGGCGAAGGTGGGCTTCCTCTACTGGGCCTACGGGGACGTCGAAGGGGCCGAGGCCGAACTGGCCCGCCTCGAGGCCGAGGTGACCGAGGACGAGAGCCGACTGCTCCTGCTGTCGACCCGCTCCCTCATGGCGTGCCAGGCCGGCCTGGTCGGCGAGGCGGCCTCCTTGGCGCTCACCGCCCTGGAGGGCACGACCAGTCCCCGGCTGGCGTGGGAGGCCAAGCAGCGGCTGAGTCTGGCGGTGGCCATGATGGGCCGGTCCGACGAGGCCCTGCGGCTGGCGGCCGAGTGTCTCGAGGATTCGGGCCGCCCCGAGGTGGTGGTTCCCCCCGACCTGGACCTGGCCGGCGCGGCCATCGCCGTCGCCACCTACCACTCGGGCCGCATCGACGACATGGAGGCGGTGGGCGACCTGACCTATGCCGACGGCCTCAGCCTGGACGACCCGGTGCTCAGGATGATGGGATCGGCCGTGCGGGGCATCGCGGCGGTGGCCCGGGGCACCCCCGGCATCGCCGGCCCGCTCCTCGACGAGTCCATCTCCCTGTTGCGGCCGACCGACATCGACGGCCTGCGGGCCCTGATCCTGGGGATGCGGGCGTACGTGGCCGCCCTCTCCGGCGACGTCTGCCTGGCCGAGCAGTCGCTTGACCGGGCCCGGGCCGAGGGCCATCCGGCCCTCAAGTGGTACGAGCCCCACCTCGAGCTGGGCCGGGCCAGTGTGCTGGCGGCCTCGGGGATGACGGGCGAGGCCATCGCCCTGTTGGAGCTGTCGGGGGCCGAGGCCCGGCGGCGGGGGCAGGGGGCGTTCGAGTTCGACGTGCTGTTCTATGCGGTGCGCCTCGGAGCCGGGCCCCCGATCCTCGACCGGCTGACGGAGGTGGCCGACGACGGCGACGGCGATCTGCCCGCCCTGGCCGCCCGTTTCGCCCGGGCCCGGGGGGCCGGCGACGGGCACGAACTGGACGCGGTGGCCGCAGGGCTCGAGGCCATCGGCATGTGCCTCATCGCGGCCGAGGCGGCCGGCGACGCCGCCGCCGCCCACGGCGCGGCCGGCGATCGCCTGGCCGAGGCCCGCAGCCTCCACCTCTGCCGCGCCCTCGAGTCCCGGTGCATCGGCCTCGCCCCCTGGGTGCTGCACGACCGGCTGGCCCGGGACTCGCTGACGGCCCGGGAGCGGGAGGCGGCCCGGCTGGTGGCCTCGGGCCTGTCCAACAAGGAGGCGGCCGGGCACATGTCGGTCTCGACCCGCACCGTCGAGTCCCACCTCGACCGGGTCTACGCCAAGCTCGGGATCAACCACCGCTCCCAGCTGGCCGGGGTGTTCGGACTGGGGGAGCCGGCGACGCCCTAGCTGCGCCGGTCAGGCCGGCCGGCCGCCGGCGATGTGCACCTCGGTGACCCGGGGGCCGACGTCGATGACGGCGGCGGGGATGCCGCGGGTCGTCACCGGGTCGGCCGCCGGCCCGAGCGAATAGGCCAGGTCGGGGACCTCGGGGTTCCAGCCGTCGACCCGGAGGGCGTAGACGGTGCCGGAGATGACGGCGCCGGCGACCGCCCACGGTCCGCTGATCTCGATCACCACCGGGCCCCGGGGGACGGCCGCTTCGATCGTGTCGGTGGCGTGCTCCACGGCGCCGACGGTTCCCCGGCCGCCGGTGACGCCGGCCATGGATGCCATGGCGCGCCCCCGGACACCGTGGCCCACACGGACGCGGCCAGCACCAGGGCGGCCGCCCCCACGGCGACGGCGGGCCGGAGGTGCAGGTTGCGTCCCCCGGCGACGGCCTGGCGCCACCGGCGCCAGGCCCAGAGGGCTGTGGCCGTGCCGGCCCACAGGACCAGGGCCCACACGGCCACGCCGACGGGCCACAGGACCAGGTCGACGTAGCCCAGGGTGAGGATCTTCGGCGTGACCACCTCGGCCACCGTCACCACGGCGCCGACCGCGGCCACCAGCACCACCACCGACAGGGCCGCCATCCTCCGGCGGCCGACCCGCCACGCGACGGCCCCGATGACGACCACCGCCGCCAGCACGGCCGCACCGCCGGCGACGCGTTGGGCCGCGATCGAGGCGATGAGGGTGAACAGGTTGGACTGGTCGGCATTGCCCAGCCACAGCGGGTGGACGCCGGCGTCGGTGGACAGGTTGCGCAGGCCGAAGGCCAGCCCGAGCGTCGGCTGCCCCCGGCTGTAGGAGATCACCCCACCCAGGTTGCCGGGGTGGCCGGTCACCTGCTGCCACAGGGGCACGGCCCAGGCCAGGGCGCCCACGCCCAGTCCGGCGGGCAGCCACCGCCGCCACCGGCCGGTCCCGCCCGCGGTGACCATGCCGACGAGGGGGGTGACGACCACCAGGGCGACGGAGGCGGGCGCGTACATCTGGTGGATCTCGGCGGCCACCGACGCCGTCCCCACCAGCACCGGCCACCACCGCAGCCGACCGGTGGCCACCGCCCATCCCACCGACATGGTGGCCACGAACCACGGCAATCCGGCGTAGGGGTCCCACGCCGGATTGAGCACCACCGCCGGCCACCTGGCCGCCACCACCACGAACACGGCCGCCACCGCCACCGCGGCCGGCAGGCCGCGTACCCGGTAGGCGGCCTCGACGGCGACGGCGGCGGCCACCACCGCCAGCAGGGCGCCGCCCCACAGCACGCCGTGGACATGGTCGATCCGGACCGGCAGGGCCAGCGCCCACGACAGCACCGGGCCGGGGTGGTAGACGAGCGGGACCCCGAAACCGCTGGCCTGGGAGATGGACCCGACCAGTGGAGGCCGGGCCGTGAACACGTCCCAGGCCCGGTAGCCGATGTCGGCGTCGTCGGCGGTCGCCCGCCACCCGGTCGCGCACCCCACCACGGCGACGACCACGAAGGGCACCTCGGCGGCGGCGTGGCAGGCCAGGCGGGCCCAGACGGGGACCCGTCGGCCGGTGGTGCGCATGCGCGAACGGTACCCGAGGGGCACCGGCCCGTCCGCCCGGGCCGGCCGTCAGTCCTCGGGCACGAACCGCAGGCCGTGGCCGCACACGAGGTCCCGGAAGCCCCGGGCGACGGGGAACCTCCGTTCGGCCGACAACCGGTCGAGGGCCGACTGCATGGTGGCGGTGATCTCCTTGTAGCAGACGTCGAGCACCCCGGGGTCCTGCGCCCCCTCGGGCCCGTACGACCGCCAGTCGAGGGCGGGGAGGAACTCGACGGTGATCGAGGAGGGGAGGGGCAGCGGCGGTCGGAACATGGTGGTGATCCCGAGGGGCGTGAGGAAGATCGGAAAGATGTGGATGCGGAGCCTCCCGAGGCCGATCACGTCCGCGATCCGCTCCCCCCGGCTCACGATGCAGATGGCGTCGTGGCTCCCGTGCGCCACCACCGGCACCACCGGTACCCCGGCCTGCAGGGCCAGGCGGATGAAGCCCTTGTGGCCGGCGAAGTCGATGGTGTTGCGCTGGCGCCACGGTCGGCTGGCCTCACGGTCGCCGCCGGGGTAGACGAACACCAGGGCCCCGTCGGCCAGGGCACGGACGCCGTTGTCCACGCTGGCCGGGAGGGCGCCGATCCTCCGCAGGGCGCCGCCGACGACGGGGATCTTGAACAGCAGGTCGTATCCGAGCGCGTAGGAGGGGGTCTCCACGCCCCGCCGCCGGGTGACGGCCCGGGCCACCACCCAGGTGTCGGGCATCCAGAAGAGGCACGAGTGGTTGCCCACCAGCAGCACCGGTCCCGACGCCGGGAGATTGGAGAGGTTGCGGACCTCGGGCGAAAAGTACGACACGTAGCGCTCGACCGCCGGGATCACCCGGTTGACGAACTCGGGTTGTCGCTGTGCGAGCGGGTCGTCGGTCACCACGGCCATGTGCCATCACCCTCCCTGGCTCCAGTGTGCGCGCGTGGCCACCGGCGGCCCCGCAAGGGCCGGACGTCCCGCCGCCCCGGGCCGGCGACCATCCGCCCGGGTCGCCTGGTCGGGCACCAGAATCGTCGCCATGGAGGGCTCGCTCATGTCGGCGGGGACGACGGCACCGGCCACGGTGGCCGACGTCAGGTCGGCGCTGGCCTCGGGGCAGTTCCTCTGGCTCGACCTGGTCGATGTGGACGACGAGGCCCGGACCATGCTCCGCGACGACTTCGGCTGCCATCCCCTGGCGATCGAGGACGCCGCGTCCTTCCGGCAGCGGCCGAAGATCGACGACTACGACAACTGCGACCTGATGGTCGTCCACGGTGCCGCCGGCGGGGGCATCGGGGTCGTCGAGCTGCACCTGCTGTTCTCCACGACGTGGGTGGTCACCATCCACCAGGACGAGTGCGGGGCGATCGCCGCCGCGCACACCCGTATCAGCCATCACCCGACGTGGCCCGTGCCCCAGCCCGTCCTGGGGGTGATCTACCTGATCGTGGACGAGCTCATCGACGGCTTCTTCCCGGTGCTCGACGAGTTCGACAACCGCATCGACGACATGGAGGACGCCATACTGGCCAATCCCACCGACGAGCAGCTGGGGCAGCTCTTCCAGATGAAACGACAGCTGGTCATGTTGCGGAAGGTCATGACCCCCCAGCGCGACGTCTTCTCGTCGATCGTGTCCGGCGTGGTGGACATCCCGGGCATGGACGACGAGGGGCAGCGGTACTTCCGCGACCTCTACGACCACGTGATCCGGATCAGCGACATGGTGGACAGCTACAGGGACCTGCTCGGCGGGGCCATGGACACCCACGTGGCCGCCGTGTCGAACCGGCTCAACGTGGTCATGAAGCAACTGACGATCATCGCCACCGTGTTCCTGCCGCTCAGCTTCCTCACCGGCTTCTTCGGGCAGAACTTCGCGTGGCTGGTGACCCGGATCACGTCGCTGTGGACATTTCTGGTGTTCGCCGTGGGCATCGAGCTCGCCTGCGCGATCGGGCTGCTCGTGTGGTTCCGCCGCCGCGGGTGGCTGGGGGGACCGACCGTCTGAGCCCGCACCCCGCCGTCTCCGCCCGCCCGACACCGGCATGAGCCTCGACACCGTCGCCACCCTCGCCCTCATCGCCATGCTGGCCGTGCTGGCGCCGGTCATCGCGTTCTGGCTCCGCCGCCTGCTGGTGCCGGTGGTGGTGGTGGAGCTCGCCCTGGGCGTGCTGGCCGGTCCGCACGTGCTCGACCTGGCCACGGTGAACAGGGAGATCGCCACCTTCGCCGATCTCGGGCTGGCCTTTCTGATGTTCCTCGTCGGCTACGAGATCCGCCTCGACCACATCCGCGGCCGCCCGCTGGGACTGGCCACCGCCGGCTGGCTGTGCTCCCTGGCACTGGCGCTCGGGATCGGGGCGTTGCTGGCCCTCGACGGGCTCATCATCGACCGGGTCATCGTCGGCCTGGCCCTGACGTCGACGGCGCTCGGCACCATCATGCCGACCCTCAGCGACTCCGGCGTGGCCGCCACCCGCTTCGGTGACTACGTCGTCGCCGCCGGCACGCTCGGCGAGTTCGGGCCGCTGGTGGCCATCGCCGTGCTCCTCACCGTCGGCAGTCCGCTGGACACCGTCCTGCTGCTGGTGGTGTTCATCGTCATGGCCGTGGGCGCCGCCCTGTTGGCGTCGCGCCGCCACCCGCCGGGGATGGTGCTCTTCCTGCGCCGCAACCTCCACTCGAGCGCGCAGCTGCCGGTGCGTCTGGCCGTGCTGCTCATCATCGGGCTGGTGTACGTGGCCACCAGGCTCGGGCTCTCGGCCCTCATCGGCGCGTTCGCGGCCGGGGTGGTGGTGCGGCTCTTCAGCGCGGGCGAGGACGCCCGGGTCGTCCAGGTGAAGTTGGAGGCGATCGGGTACGGGTTCCTGGTGCCCATCTTCTTCATCGTGAGCGGCATGGACTTCGACCTGGGGGCACTGGTGTCGGACCCGTCCAACCTGGCCCGGATGGGGCTGTTCGTCGTGCTGTTCGTCGTCGTCCGGGGCATCCCGGCCGTCGCGCTCTACCGGCGCGACCTCAGCCGCACCGAACGGTCGGGACTGGCCCTCTTCTCGGCCACCGCCCTGCCCCTGGTGGTCGTCATCGCCAACCTGGGGGTGGCCACCCACCGCATGCACCCCGCCACCGCGGCCGCGCTGGTCGGCGCCGCCATCGTGTCGGTGCTGGTGTTCCCGTCCGGAGGACTGGTGCTCGCCGGCCGGGCCGGTGACCTGGCCCCGGTCCGCGACCTGTCGGACACGGTCGCCGACGAGGCGTGACCGGTCCGGTCCGCTGCCGTCAGTCGTCGGGTGCGGAACGCGACCTGAAGGTCACCAGGGCGGGGGCGGGGTACGGGCCGACGCCGGGGCGCCAGCCGGCCGCCAGCTTCTGCTGGGCCGCCCCGCCCTCGGCCCAGACGTGACAGCTGTCGAGCGCCCACGGGCTGCGGGTCCCGGTGATGAGGTCGGGGGCGTCGCCGTCGAACACGGCCCGGGCCCGCCGGGACGTCACCGCCTGGATGGCGACCGGCCCGAGGGCGCGCGCCAGGTGTTCGACGTGGGTGCAGCCGAGCGGGCCTCCGAAGAGGGTGGACACCCGGCGGGTGTAGCCCCGCGCCACCGACAGCCCGGCCAGCCCGGCGAAGGCCGACTCGATGGCCGGACACTCGGCGTGCGGATAGGTGTGCAGCCGCGCCCGTGCCGAGCGGATGACGAGGTCGTCGACCGACAGCGTCACCGAGAGCTCGATGTCGTGGAGGACGTGGACGGCGCCGGTGCCCTCGGCCCACGGCCGGACGTCACGCAGCCGTCCGTCGACGGTGAACGTGTCACCGCCGTCGAAGGCGCTGAACTCGATCGATCGCCGGTGGACCGGGACGTCCCCGCCCGCCGGCGGCCCCTCGGCGTCCGTCACCCGCCCGCCGGGGGTGCCGGGAGGTCGACGACGTCGTAGGCCCACAGCTCGCTGCCCGTCGACACCGGGGCGGCGTCCCCGCCGGCACCGGGACCCCGGTGGCCGTGGCCGAAGGCCGGCGACGCCACCCAGGCGGCGAAGGCGGCCTCGTCGCGCCATCTCGTCACCACCAGCCAGGTGTCGCGGCCGTCCGTCGGCCGCAGCAGCTCGAAGCCCTCGAACCCGTCGGCGCCGTCGACGGCCCCGGCCCGGCCGGCGAAGCGCTCGGCCAGGCGGTCGCCGGCGCCCGGGGGGACGGTGATGGCGTTGACGCGCACGACGGTCACGGGACCAGTGTCCCCGCCGCCGGCCCCCCTGCCAAATCGCCGCCCCGACCGGGGGCGAGGCGGTACTTACCACATCCACGTAATTACGCTGGTGTGGTACCGTAAAGCACAGGTTCAACTTCAGCCACAGGCCGAGGGTGGACCTCATGTCGAGGTGGAGAAGCGGAGGACGGCAGATGACGGCACCCGGGACGACGGCTGCGCCCGAGGCAGGCTTCAGGGGACCACAGGTGTGCGCGATCGTCGGCATCACCTACCGGCAGCTCGACTACTGGGCCCGCACCGGGCTCCTGCGGCCGTCGATCGCCGATGCCAGGGGCAGCGGGACCCACCGCCGGTACTCCTACGGCGACGTCCTCGAGCTCAAGGTGATCAAGCGCCTCCTCGACGCCGGTCTCAAGCTCCAGCAGGCGCGCCAGGCCGTGGAGTGCCTGCGCGACGGGCTCGGTGCCGACGTGGCCTCGTCGCAGCTCGTGCTGGCGGGTAGCCGGTCGGTGCTGACCCACTCCGACGGGGAGGTCGTCGACCTGTTGGCCGGGGGACAGGGCGTCTTCAACATCCTGCCCATGTCGGGGGTGGTCGAGGAGGTCGACGCCGCCATCGTCGAGATCGGGGCGGCCCCTCCGGCGCCGGCGCCGGCGCCGGCGATCACGGCACGGCATCCGGCGGCCACGGGAACGGACGCAGCCGCCAAGTGAGCGGTGGGGCGCGGGCGTCGGCGGCGGGCGCGGGGAAACCCACGGAGGCGACGCGCTTCGCCCATGAATCCGAGCGCCGGTTCGCCCGCATCCTCGACTTCTACGGCGTGCCGTGGGAGTACGAGCCGGTCGAGTTCGTGCTGGCGTGGGACGCCGCCGGCCGGCCGTCGTCGGGCTTCCGTCCGGATTTCTGGCTGCCCGACCAGCAGCTGTTCGTGGAGCTGACCACGCTGAACCAGCGGTTGGTCACGAAGAAGAACGGAAAGGTGCGGCGGCTGGCGGCGCTCTACCCCGACGTGCGGGTGAAGGTCCTCTACCAGCGCGACACCCTGGCACTGCTGTCCAAGTACGGGCTGGCCGGCACGGGACCGCCACGTCAGGCCGACCGTCCTCCGGTGCCCGGTCGGCCTGACGACGACGGGTCGGTCGGCCCCTACGCTGTGGCCGTGACCGGCACAGCCACCGACGACGCAGTGGCGGGCGGGGTGCGTTCGACGCCCCCTGGCCCCCGTCCACCGGGCGCTCGGCGCCAAGATGGTCGAGTTCGGTGGCTGGGAGATGCCGCTCGCGTATCCGGCGGGGACCATCGCCGAGCACCGGGCCTGCCGGCGCGACGCCGCCGTCTTCGACGTGAGCCATCTGGGCACGGTGCGGGTGGCCGGCCCGGGGGCGTTCGACCTCCTGCAGTCCACGCTGACCAACGACCTGGGCCGCATCTCGCCCGGTCGGGCCCAGTACACCCACCTCCTCGACGACGGCGACGGCTCGGTCGTCGACGACATGATCGTCTGGTGGATCGACGACGACCGCTTCGACGTGATGCCCAACGCGTCCAACACGTCGCGGGTACGGGCGGCGATCGGCGGCGAGGACACCACGGCCACCGGGTCGTGCTGGCCGTCCAGGGACCGGGGGCCCGCCACCGGCTCGGCCCGGTGGCGCCGGAGGCGGCCACCGTCGGTCGGTTCGCGGTGACCGGGTTCGAGTGGGGCGGCACGGCCTGCACGGCCGCCGGCACCGGCTACACGGGCGAGGACGGCGTGGAGTGCGCCGTGCCCGTGGAGGTGGCCGAGCGCTTCTTCGACGCCGTGCTGGCCGCCGGCATCCCCCCGGCCGGCCTGGGGGCCCGCGACACCCTCCGCCTCGAGGCCGCCCTGCCGCTGCACGGGCACGAGCTCGGTCCCGGCATCACCCCGCTGCAGGCCGGGCTGGGCTGGGTGGTCGGCTGGGACACCGGGTTCCGGGGTCGGTCCGCCCTGCTGGCCGAACGGTCCGCCGGACCGGCCCGGACGCTCGTGGGCCTGAGCAGCCGGGGTCGCCAGCCGCCGCGTGAGGGCGCCACCGTGGAGCTCGACGGCCGGCCGGCCGGCACCGTCACCAGTGGGAACTTCTCGCCCATGCTCGGCCACGGGATCGCCCTGGCCCTGGTGGAGACGGCCGCGCCCCACGGACCGGCCACCCCGGCCGCCCTGGACCTGCGGGGCCGGGTATTGGACGCCACCGTCACGTCGACGCCGTTCGTGCGGCGCCGGCGCGTTCGCCGGAGCCGGCGCGGCCTGAGCGCGGATGGCCACCTTCATCCCCCACACCGACGAAGAGGTCGACGGCATGCTCGCCTTCCTCGGGCTCGGATCGGTCGAGGAGCTGTTCGCGGCCGTGCCGGCGGCCCTCCGTCTGGCCGCCGGTCTGGACATCCCCGACGGCGTGACCGAGCCCGACGTGCTGGCGGCCATGGCCGGGCTGGGCGAGCGCAACCGGGCCCGGTCCGACCGGCTGGTGTGCTTCGCCGGCGGGGGCGCCTACGACCACGAGATCCCGGCGGTGGTGCCGGCGCTGGCCGGCCGGTCGGAGTTCGTGACCTCGTACACCCCCTACCAGCCGGAGGTGGCCCAGGGCGTGCTGCAGGCGGTGTTCGAGTTCCAGACCATGGTGGCGCGCCTGGCCGGACTGCCCATCGCCAACGCCTCCCTCTACGACGGCGCCAGCGCCCTGGTGGAGGCGGTCAACCTGGGGGTGGCCGCGGCCGGTTCCCCCGAGGTGTGGGTGTCGGCCGGGCGTCCACCCGCACTGGCGCCAGGTGCTCAGTACCTACGCCCGCGGTACCGGTCACGAGCTCACGGTGGTCGGGCTCGAGGACGGGGTGACCGGCGTGGCCGGAGGCGGCCGGGGCCCGGCCGGCCGGGCGTGGTCGTCGTCGGCGACCCCAACTACCTGGGCTGCATCGAGGACCTGGCCGCGGCCAGGCGGCTCTGTGACCGGTCGGGCGGCGTCCTCGTGGTCGGGGCCGACCCGGTGTCGGCCGGCATCCTGCGGGCCCCGGGCGAGCTGGGGGCCGACGTGGTGGTGGGGGAGGGGCAGCCCTTCGGCACCGCCCTCGGGTTCGGCGGCCGTACCTCGGCCTGTTCGCCTGTGCGGACGCCCACGTCCGGCGGCTCCCGGGCAGGCTGGTGGGCGAGACCGTGGACGCCGAGGGGCGCACCGCCTACGTGACCACGCTGCGCGCCCGCGAGCAGGACATCCGGCGGGAGCGGGCCACCTCCAACGTGTGCACCAACCAGACGCTGATGGCGGTCACGGCCGCCGTGCAGCTGTGTGGCTGGGCACGGGCGGGCTGTGGGAGCTGGCCCGCCGGTGCGCCGCGGCCACCCGCTACACCCGGGACCCGCTGCTGGCCATCGACGGCGTCGAGCCGGTGGCACGGCACCGGTCGTACGCGAGTTCGCCGTGCGCAGCCCGGTGCCGGCGGCGCTGGTGCTCGACCGCCTCGCCGACGAGGGCTTCCTCGCCGGCATCGCCCTGCCGGAGGAGTTCGACGCCGCGGGACGGGGGGTCCTGGTGGCGGTGACCGAACGCCGCACCCGTCGAGGAGATCGACGCCTACGCCACCGCCTTCGCCAAGGCGGTGGGGTACGCGACGCCGGCCGCCGGCCGGTGCGCCGGCGGCGGCCTCAGCGCCCCGCTGCTCGGGCGCGACGCCGAGCCGACGGTCTTCGAACTCTCCCACCCGGGCCGGCGGGCGTGGTCCTTCCGGACGACGGGCGTGCCCGAGTACGCCCTCGACGAACTGGTGCCGGCGGAGCACCGGCGCCAGGTCCCGGTGGCACTGGCCGAGGTGTCCGAGCGCGACCTCGTCGGGCACGTGACCCGCCTGTCGCACCGCCAGTTCTCGGTGGACCTCGGCGCCTACCCGCTGGGGTCGTGCACGATGAAGTACAACCCGAAGATCTGCGACGCGGCGGCCTCCCTGCCCGGCCTGGCCGGGGTCCACCCGGCCGCACCGGCGCAGCTCGTCCAGGGCTGGCTCGAGCTGCTGGTCACGCTCGAGGAACGGCTCTGCCGGATCACCGGCATGGCCGCGGCCACGCTGCAGCCGGCGGCCGGGGCCGCCGGCGAGCTCACCGGCCTGCTGCTCATGCGGGCGTGGCACGAGGCCCAGGGGTCCACCCGCCACAAGGTGATCATCCCCGACTCGGCCCACGGGACGAACCCGGCCTCGGTCACCCTCGGCGGCTACGAGGTCGTGACCGTCCCGAGCGACGACCGCGGCTGCGTGGACATGGACGCCCTGCGGCGCGTGCTCGACGAGGACGTGGCCGGCATCATGCTCACCAACCCGAACACCCTCGGGCTGTTCGAGGAGGACATCGCCGAGATCGCCGCGGCCGTCCACGGGTCGGCGGGCTGCTCTACTACGACGGCGCCAACCTCAACGCCATCCTGGGCGTGGTGCCCCCCGGTGACATGGGCTTCGACATCGTGCACATGAACCTGCACAAGACGTTCGCCACCCCGCACGGCGGCGGCGGGCCCGGGGCCGGACCGGTGGCCGTCTCCGACCGGCTGGCCGACGTTCCTCCCCGGACCCCGGCCGGTCCGCGTGGAGGGGCCGGGGGCGACGGCTGCGCCTACGAGTGGTCGAGCCCGCCGCGGTCGATCGGCCGGGTGCACTCGTGGCACGGCAACGCACTGGTGCTGGCCCGCGCCCTGGCCTACATCGACCTCAACGGCGGCGACGGCCTGCGCCGGGTGGCGGAGACGGCCGTGCTGAACGCCAACTGGCTGCGCATGCGGCTGTCGGGTACCTACGACGTGCCCTTCGACCGGCCCTGCATGCACGAGTTCGTGCTGTCGGCCCGCTCGCTCAAGCAGGCCCACGGCATCGGGCCCTCGACGTGGCCAAGCGCCTCCTCGAGGAGGGGTTCCACGCGCCCACGGTCTACTTCCCGCTGATCGTGGACGAGGCGCTCATGATCGAGCCGACCGAGACCGAGAGCCCGCAGACCCTCGACGCCCTGGCCGGCGCACTCGAGCCCATCGCGGCGGAGGCGGCCGCCGGTGAGGATCTGGCCGGCCGCCCCCCGCACGCACGCCGGTGCGCCGGGTGGACGAGGCCCGGGCGGCCCGCACGCTGGTGCCCACCTTCGACGCCCGGGACGCGGGGGGGACGTGAAGGACGGCGTCTTCATCACCAGGTTCGTCGATCCCTACCTCCGGTTCCACCGCTACGCCTACGAGCGGACCGACGGGCGGTGGGGGTCGCACTCCGGGGGCGTGCCTGCGCTGCTGCTCACCACGACGGGGCGCAAGAGCGGCCTCGAGCGGACGAACGGGCTGACGTACTGCCGCGACCGGGGCGATCTCATCGTGGTGGCCTCCAACGGCGGTAGCCACCGGCCGCCGGCGTGGCTGCTCAACCTCGAGGCCGACCCGCACGTGCGGGTGCGCACCGGGCGCAAGGTCTTCGGGGCCACCGCCCGGGTGGCCGGACCGGAGGAACGGGCCCAGCTGTGGCCCCTCGTGAACGTGACCAACAAGGGCCTGTCCCGCGTCTTCCACCGGGGGGTGCGGGGGCGCTACGACGTCTACCAGCGCAACACCACCAGGGAGATCGCAGTGGTGGTGCTCACACCGGACCGCGACCCACCGGCGGACGACGGCGGGTGACGCCCGGTGGCGCCGGCTCAGTCGAGCAGGTCGGGCTGCTCGCGGACGATCCGGTCGAACAGCGGCTGGAAGCTGAACCACCCGGCGAGGTGGGAGCCGACCAGGTCGTGGGTCTGGGCCGCCATGTCGGCATCGATGTGCAGTGGCTCGCCGGCGGCCATGGCCAGCAGCTGGGCCTGGCACGACCGCTCCATGGTGATGAACCACCAGGCGGCCTCGTCGACGGTGTGGCCGACCGTGAGCAGGCCGTGGTTGCGCAGGATGACCGCCTTGTGGTCGCCGAGGGCGTGGGCGATGCGCTTGCCCTCGTCGAGGTCGAAGACGACGCCGCTGTAGTCGTCGAAGAGGGAGTGGTCGCTCGTAGAAGGCGCACACGTCCTGGGTGATCGGATCGAGCAGGCGACCGAGCGAGCGAGAACGACTTGCCGTGGATCGAGTGGGAGTGGGCGGCCGAGATCACGTCGGGCCGGGCCGCATGCACCTGGCTGTGGATGGCGAAGGCGGCCCGGTTGACGGGACGGTCGCCCTCGACCACCGTGCCCTCGTGGTCGACGAGCAGCAGGTCCGACACCCGGATGTGGCCGAAGTACAGGCCGATGGGGTTGACCCAGAAGAGGTCGGGCCGACTCGGGGTCGCGGGCCGTGATGTGGCCGGCGATGCCCTCGTCGAACCCGAACCGGGCGAAGAGGCGGAAGGCGGCCGCCAGGCGCTGCTTGAGGTAGACGCGCTCGTCATCGGGCGAGTCGAACGTCATGGACGCGGGAAGCTGCATGATCTCGTCCATCGGGTCCCCCTTGGGTCGGCCTCTGCGGTCGTCGCCGCCACTGCGTACGCCGGCCATGCTACCCGGCGGCCGCGGTGAGGTTCCGATCCGGGGCCCGGGGGCCGGAGGTCGTCTTCGAGCTGCCGGCGGCGCCCGACGTCACCGTGGTGGTCATCGGATGGCGCGACGCCCCCGACCTGCTCGACTGCCTCGGGGCCCTGGCCGGCGCGGGCGGGACCACCTCCTTCGAGGTGGTGGTCACCCTCAACGAGCCGACGGCGGCCCTCCTCGAGCGCCTCGATGGCGCCGTCGGCGGCTGCCGGGCGGTGGAGGTGTCGGAGGTCAACGTAGGCTTCGGCGAGGCCAACAACCGGGGTGCCGCCCGGGGTGCGGGCCGGCTCATCGCGTTCTTGAACGACGACGCCACCGTCACGCCCGGTTGGCTGGACCAGCTGGTGGCCGTCCTCGGGGCCCGGCCGGGTGCGGGTGCCGTCGGGTCCCGTCTCGACAACCCCGACGGCAGCCTGCAGGAGGCCGGGAGCATCATCTGGTCGGACGGCTCGACGACGCAGGTCGACGGGGGCGTCCTGGACGGTGCGCCGCCGCCGGCGGGGCCGGTCGACTACTGCTCGGCGGCCGCCCTGCTCGTCCGGCGGGACATCTTCGAGTCGGTGGGCGGGTTCGACGCCGGCTACTTCCCGGCGTACTTCGAGGACACCGACCTGTGCCTGAAGGTGCGCGCCGCCGGGCGGTCGGTGGTACTGGCCCCGGGGGCGGCGGTCGTCCACCGGGGTTCGGCCAGCACGTCGTCGCGCTTCGCCTGGTTCCTGCACGAGCACAACCGGCGCCGGTTCACGGCGCGGTGGGGGAGCGTGCTGGCCGGTCTCGACCCTCCGCCCCCGGCCGGCGACGCCGACGCCCGGCGGCGGTACGCCCGGGCCGTCCTGGCCCGCCCGCGGCCCTCGCCCGATCCGTTCGAGGGCGCCCGTCCGGCACTGCCCGACGCCGCCCCGCCGGCCTCCGAGGCGGAGTGGCTGCGGGCGTACCTGGCGCTGCGGGAGTCCTACTGCGAGGAGCTCGAGTCGGTGGTCACCGGGCTGCGCGACATCGAGGCCCAGGCCATCCGGGCCGTCGAACGGGCCCGCGAGGTCGACGCCGAGAACGCCGCCCTCCGGGCGGCGGCCCGGGACGCTGCCGAAGGGTGAACCCCCGTCAGGTGCGGACGAGGGCGCAGGCGTGGAGCGACTGCGGTGCCGATCCCACCACCGCCGGGATGTCGAAGCACTGCGACGGGTCCACCTTGAAGCCGTAGCGGGCCCACGACGGGTGCCGCTGGTGGAGCAGGGCGGCGTCGCTCTTGTAGCGGGTGGGGTCGGACCAGAAGAGGTACACGCGGTCGTAGGACCGCGGCGCGTCCATGATCCGCGACCGCATGGCCGGCGTGGGCTTGAGGTTGCCCTCGATGCGGGCGAAGTAGTCGCTGGTGGGGAAGTAGGGCACGGCGTAGGCGTCGGGGTTTGCCCCGATCATCAGAAAGGCCACCGGCGCCGTCCCGATGCCGGCGGGGACGGACACCGATGCCACCGACGGCGCCCACGGCGTCCGACCGAGCGCGATCGTCTTCTCGGTGGCCAGCGACGCGGCCACGACGACGGCCATGGCGACCACCGCCACCGGCCACGGCCGCAGCGGCGCCACCAGCCGGCGGACGCAGACGCCGAGCACGATGACGGCCAGCATCTCCAGGGGTATGAGGTAGCGATAGATGCTGAAGACCAGAATCCAGAGCAGATACGACGCCACCGCGACGACGACGAGGTACCGTTCGGCGTCGGAGGCGAAGAGCGGTCGCCACCGCCGCGCCCGCACCGAGACGGCCACGGCCTTGACGACCAGCAGGAGCACCACCAACTCCAGGGCCGGAATGGTCAGCTCCCTGAAGGCCTCCGGGCTCACCTGCAGTGGATGGACGGCCCAGTAGAACGGATAGAAGACGGCGTGGAGGACCCCGTGCGGGAGAAAGCGGGCGTCGTTGTTGGTGGCGAGCGGCGCGTACGGGGACTTGAAGACTTTGTTGAAGTAGGGGAGGAACGGGTTCCCCCAGTGGACGTCGAGCTCGTACGCCCACCATCCGTAGGAGGCGGCCAGCCCGACGAGGACGCCGCCGGCACCGCCGGCGGCCAGCAGCAGGCGCCGCCGCACCGGTTGGGCCACCACCAGAAAGGCGACCACGGTGGCCGCCGTGAAGGGCATCAGGCTGAGCTTGAGGCCGGCGCCGATGCCGGAGAGGAGACCGGCCGATCCGGCCACCAGCAGCAGCCGCCGACCGGCGGCGGTCGGCGGGGACGTGCAGGCGTGCAGTCCGAGGAGGATGCCGGCGAGGACGAAGGGGGCCAACAGGGCGTCACCCATCACGTTGCCGATCTCGGACAGGGCGCCGGCGGTGAACATGCCCAGCCCGGCGGCGCCGAGCGCGAGGAGGCGGCGGCCGGTGAAGAACCGGCAGATGCCGTAGAGGATGGGGAAGGACAGCCCCTCCACCACGGCGATGATGTAGGCCACGGTCCGGGCCGACAGGTGGCGGGCCCCCCAGTAGAAGGGGACGTCGGCCAGAGGGTTGAGGAACGTCTGCAGCTGGGCCGGGATGGCGTCGCGCTGGTGGTCGACGAACACCCAGAACGGATCGAACAGGTGGTAGTTGCGCAGGTCCCAGTCGGCGTCCTGGCCGCGGTGGAGGGCGACGACCCCGTAGAGGAGCGGGAACGCCACCAGGGCGGCCACCGTGAGCACCGACTGCCAGCGGGGGCTCCGTTCGGCCCGGTGCGCCGGCCGGCTCATCGGGCGGACGGACCGCGGGCGGCGCGCAGGGCGGCCGTGAGCTCGGCGATGTGGGCGTCCTTGCGCCCGAGCTCGTCCTCGACCTTGGCGATGTGAGCCGAGGCCCTCCGGAGCTCGTCGTGCAACAGGTGGACCTCGTGGGTCTCGTACCCGTCGAGGGGCGTGGCCGGAAAGAGCCGGGCCGCGAGGTCGTCGGCCTCGTCGGCCACGTAGAAGCGGTTGATGCCGTCGGAGAAGGCGAAGCGGTAGCCGCGGCCGGTGACGAGGGGCTCCCACGCCACGTATGTGGGGTCGTACGAGTTCGGGGCGGTCGCCTCCACGAGGATCACCCGCGGCCGCCACCGGGTCAGGTCGAGGCCCGCGAGCACGTCGCCCTCGCTACCCTCCACGTCGATCGTCACGAAGGCGATGCTGTCGGGCGCGGCCGCCGCCAGCACATCGTCCAGCGTGGTCACGGCGACCTCGAGGGTGGAGACGCGGGCACCGCCGGCGGCCAGCTCGGCTCCCCTCGAGGCGGCCACCGACGACTGGTGGGGATCGTCGGCGTCGAGATGGAGGACGGTCCTGCCCGGGGCGGCACCGGCGGCCGCCTCCACCACGATGTCACGGGGGCGTGCCGCCCGCAGGGCGGCCGCCTGGGCCGGGACCGGCTCGACGTCGACGCCGCGCCAGCCATGTTCGTAGAAGTGGCGGGTCACCGAGGCCACGTCGGGCGAGGCCGCCCCGACGTCGACGTAGAAGGCGGGGTCGCGGCCGAGCGCCCGGTCGAGGACGACGTCCTCACCGTTCTGGGCGTAGGAGATCACCGACCGGGCCCCCCGGGCAGTGGCACGCGACGGCCGACGCCCAGATGACCGGTCACGGCGACATCATAGGAAACCCATGGTCACAAGAGTGTGAGGCTACGATTGCCGCGTGAGGACCGCGTTCGAGGACGGCAGGGGTGCCATCGTCTTCCACCCGACCCCCGATCCTGCCGTCACCATCGTCGTCACGGGCATGGGGTCGGCACCGCACCTGCTCGGGTGCCTGCGATCGGTGGCCCACAGCGACCCCTCCGTCCCGTTCGAGGTCATCGTCTCCCTCAACCGTCCGTCCCCCCAGCTCATCGATGCCCTCGGCAACGAGGTGGAGGGGGTGACGGTGCTGACCAGCCGGGTCAACCGGGGGTTCGGCGGTGCCTGCAACCAGGCGGCGTCCCTGGCCCGGGGTGAGTGCATCCTCTTCCTCAACGACGACACCGTCGTCGACCACTACTGGCTCCGCGAACTGGTCGACATGCTGCGCGACCGGCCCGGCGTCGGCGCCGTCGGCAGCCGGATGCTGCACCTGGACGGGTCGCTGCAGGAGTCGGGATCGTTCCTGTGGTCGGACGGGTCGACCAACAGCGCCGCCGGCGAGCGCGACAACCCGGCCGGCGACTACCGCTGGGCCCGGGCCGTCGACTACTGCTCGGCGGCGTCGCTGATGGTGCGGCGGTCGGTGTGGGAGCGGCTGGGCGGGTTCGACGACGACTACTACCCGGCGTACTACGAGGACGTCGACCTGTGCCTGCGCATCTGGGCGCTGGGGATCGAGGTGTGGTGCCAGCCCACGTCGGTGGTGTGGCACCACCGGTCGACCAGCTCGGCCAGGGGGTTCCGCGACTTCCTCATGGCCCGGGGTCGCCGCATCCTCCGCGAGAAGCACGCCGCCACCCTGGCGGCGCAACCCGACCGCACCGGTGACCCCGTCCTCGACGAGGAGGCCGGCCAACGGCACCGGTCGGGCGGAGCCATCCGCCTGCTGGTCGTGGACGACAGGGTGCCGGACGGCGCGCTGGGCTCGGGCTACCGCCGGATGGCCGACGAGTTGGCCGAGCTGGCGGCCTCGGGTTCGTTCCGGATCGATTTCCACGCCACCGACGAGAAGGTGGACGACGCCGGCGAGCTCGCCCGCCGGGGCATACGGCTGCTCGACGGCGAGCTCGACGACCACCTGCGCCGGCCGCACGTGCACTACGGGGCCGTGGTGCTGTCACGGCCGCACAACTTCGAGCGGCACGGCTCGGCCGTGCGCCGGTGGCAGCCCGATGCCGCCCTCATCTACGACGCCGAAGCCATGTACTTCCGCCGGACGGACCGGCACGCCGCCCTGGCGGAGACGACGGGGGAGCGGACCCGGCTCCGCCACGAGGCGGCATCCATGCGGTCGTCCGAGGAGGCCCTCGTACGGAGGGCCGACCGGGTCATCTCCATCTGCGAGGAGGAGGCCGCGCTGGCCCGCGCCGTCACCGGTGCGCCCCCCGTCCACGTGATCGAGGCCCGGCTGCACGGGATCGAGCCCACCCGGCGGCGCTACCGCGACCGGCGGGACATCGTTCTGGTGGCGGGCTGGCTGGCGGGCCCCGATTCCCCCAACGCCGACGGGTTGCTGTGGTTCCTCCGACGCGCGTCTTCCCGATCGTCAGGGCCAGGCTCCCGTGGGTCCGGCTGCGCATCACCGGCCAGCGCCCGCCGGACAACGTCCTCGAGCACGCCTCCACGAACGTGTGCTTCGAGGGCAGGGTCGCCGACCTCCACGACTTCTACGACCGGGCCCGGGTGGCCATCGCCCCCATCCGGTTCGGCGCCGGCGTGAAGCTCAAGACCATCGAGGCCCTGCAATTCGGCGTGCCGACCGTGTCGACGGAGGTGGGCGCCGAGGGGATCCCGACCGCTTCCACGGGAGCGCTGCTCGTGGCCGACGACCCGGTCCTCTTCGCCGAGCACGTGTGCGCGCTGCTCGACAACATCGACGCCTGGGAGACGCAGCGTCGCCGCATCGAGGGCCTGCACCGCCTGTGGACATCTTCCCCGGCCGGCGAGTCGTGGGTGGGCGTGGTGACGTCGGCTGCCACCGGGCGCGGGTGGAAAACCGGTGGTAGTGCCCCTCTGGAGGGTACGGTGGCCGGGTGACGACGGCCGAGGATCGTGCGCGCACCAAGCGTGTGACCCGTCCCGACGACGACTTCCCGGCGGCCGCCGATCCGGCTCGGCTGGTGGAGCGCATCGCCGAGCTCGAGCTGCACCTGCGCGAGCGGGTGGAGGAGAACCTCATCCTCGACGCCGAGGTGCGCGCCCTGCTGGCCGAGCAACAGGTCTACGAAGCCTACGTCCGCGAGGTGGAACCCGAGCGGGCCCGGTCGCGGGAGCTGGACGAGGAACATGCCCGGGTCTACGCCGAGCTGGCCCGCCTGCAGGCCGAGGACGCCGTGGTCTACACCGAGCTCGCCCGCCTGCGGGACCGGCTGGCCGCGACCGAGGAGGAGCTGACGGCCGTCCGGGCGGAGCGTGACGCCTACCGGAACCGTCGCAGCACCGCCATCGCCGACCGTGCCGGCAGCGCCCTCCAGAGCCATCCCCGTCTCGGGCGGTGGGTACGGGTCGTGGCCGGGCCGCGGGGGTCGAACCAGGGCTGAGCCCACCGGCACGGCCCCGCCGGGGGAGCGGGGGTGGCTGCGACCGCCGCCGGTCAGGGTGCGGGTCGACTCCGGCCACAACGGGCGACCATCCAGCCGACGACGGACTCGCCGGTGACGACGGCGTCGCGGACGAGGTTGCCGGTCTCGTTGGCGGCGAGGTCGACGAGTCGCCGTGCGTTCACGAGCAGGCGGAAGCCGGGGCCCCGGTAGCGGCGGCCGACGCCCGCCACCGGCACCGTCGGCAGGCGGATGATCCAGGCGACGACCCCGCCGACGGTCTCGGCCACCGAGGACCGCTGGACCAGGACACGCGTGTACCTGCCGGTCACGACGTTGACGATGTTCTCCAGGGACTCCGAACCCGGCACGAAATAGCTCGAGTGGTGCCGGACGGCGACATGCCCGGGGGCGTTGGTGCGCATGCGGGTACCCCCGAACGTCGGGGAGGTCGGCTCGGCCCCGAAGATGCCGAGGCCGGCCACGGGGTCCTCGGGAGCCTCCTCCGAGAAGAAGTGGCTCTGCTCGAGATGGAGCTGACGGAGCCCGTCGACCGTCATGCCGGGGCTGCCGACCACGACCACGTCCGTGCAGGACAGGCCGTGGTCGGCCAGGGCGGCACCGGTGACGGTGGTCCCGAAACTGTGGGCGACCACGGTGACCGTCTGGTCCGGCCGCAGCGGCAGGGATGCGACGAAGGTGGTGAGCTCGGCCGCGGCCGTGAGGACCTTCAGGTCGCACTCGATCGACAGGACGGCCGCCGCCAGCAGGTCGGGGGGGTTGTCGTAGCCTTTCCACAGGATGACGGCCGTGGCCTCGGCCGCCTCGAACAGGTTCCGGGCCGACGGCAGCCAGTCCGTGCGCAGGTTGGCCTCGTCACCGACCCCCGGGACGACCACGGCCACGTGCCGGTCCCGGTCGACGTCACCGAAGAGCACGCCGAAATGCCGGATGCTCGGGCCGGTAGATGATGCAGCGAGCCGCCCGAGCCGAGCAGCGCCTCCAGCACGGCCGCCCGGGCTGACGTCACCTGGCCGGCGCGGGCCACCGCCAGATCCACCTGGGCGGCCGCCAGGTTCGCCCGGGCCGCCTCGATCAGGGGTGCGGGGCGCATGCCGCAGGATAGGCCGAGCCCGGAACTCCGGTTCCTGGATCCGAACGCGACATAATGTACATTATCGGCGGTTCAGGGGAGGGCGGGACAGGCGCCGGTGGCTACTGGGCCGCCTGCACCACGATCTGTCCCCCGGCGAAGCTCACTGGCCGCAGGTACAGCAGGCGGCTGTTGGGATAGCCCACGGCCGAGGCGCTCCAGGCATGGAAGGCCATCCACCAATTGCCGTTGGCGTCGGTGAACAGCGACGGCCCGCCCGGGCCGGCCATCGATCCCTGCGACGCCAGCACGGGCTGCCCGGCCGGCTTCGTGCAGGGGCCGGTGGGACCCGCGGCAGGTGGCCACGCCGATGGCGTAGGCGGCGCTGTTCCAGTTGTTGCCCGAGTAGAACAGGTAGTAGGTGCCGGCCACGTCGACCATGTCCGGCCCCTCGACCACGTTCCCCTCCCACGGCTGGTCGGGCCCCAGGAGCGCCGTGGGCGCCCCGAGCAGACCGGTGCCGTCCGGGCTGAGCTGCTGGGTCCAGATGGTGGACGGTTGGTTGGCCGTCCCGATGGACTTCCACAGGAGGTAGGGCCGCCCCGACGGGTCGACGAACGGACTGGGGTCGATCGAACCGCCCAGATCGCCCTGGCAGACGAGCGGGCCGGTGGTGGTGTCGACGAAGGGCCCCTGCGGCTGGGCGGCCACCGCCTCCGAGATGCACTCCAAGGCGTTAGCGCTGTCGACCACCGAGTAGAAGAGGACGTAGCGACCGGACAGGTCGACCACGCCGGGAGCCCACGTGTAGCCGGGGCGGGCCCACGCGGGCACCTGCGGCAAGGCCGTGCCCTGCAGGTTCCACGTCGTCAGGTTGGTGGACGAGATCATCTGGATGTTGCCGGCGGCCGAATTGGTGGCGTACCCGTAGTAGGTGTTCCCCACCCTGATGATGTCCGGATCGGGGAAGTCGTAGGGGTAGACGGGCCCGCCCGGGCCGGCACCGCCCCCGTCGGCGGCCTGGCAGGAGCTGGCCACCAGGGAGATGGAGAAGGCCGCGCCGGAGGTGTTGCCCACGGCGACCTGGTTGAGGGCCTGTTCGACGCCGGCCAGGCAGGTGTTGAGGGCGACCGTGTTGACACCGTCGGCGAGCAGGCCCAGCTGCGCGCCCGACAGCTGCTGCTTGGTGCCGGCCAGGCTATCCTCGGCGCCGGCCAGCTGCTGGGAGGTGCGGGCCAGGGCGGCCTGGAGGTCGCTGCGCTGGGCGCTCGTCCTCGCCAACGTGGCCTCCACGGCCGACAGGTTGGCCAGCACCACCGTCAGGTGCGCCCGGGTGGACGCCAGCGAGGCGCGCGCCTGGCGCAGGTCGGAGCGGACCTGGAGGTCCGAGATGATCCCGGTCAACACCAGGGCGAGGGCCACGGCGGCCGCCACCGCCCACAACCGGTGCCGGCGGGGGGTGGGCGCACTGGTGGCGTCGGGGACGACGTCGTCGGCGCGCGGGAAGGCGTCCTCGACCCCGGCCAGCTCGACGTCATCGGTCCACTGCCCGACCACTGTCCCTCGCCTCTGCCCCTCAGGACCGCGACCCCGCGCGGGGCGACGCGACCGACGGCCGGCAGCCCCAACGACTGCCGGTACTGCGTGGTCAGGCGACCCTTCCGACCCGATCGGCACGGTTAGGCTCGGACTCCGAAGGAGGACGCTATGGCCACGTTCCTCGGTATCGGCGCGATACCTTATCTACTGTTGTACCTGGGCGGGGTGGCGGTCTGCCTCTGGGCGCTGGTCGATGCGGTGGCGCGACCCTCGGCCGCCTTCACGCTGGCGGGCTCCAACAAGGCCCTGTGGATCGCCCTGATCGCCATCTGCACCTTCGTGGTGCCGATCATTGGCGTCGTGCTGGCCATCTTCTACCTGGCCTCTATCCGGCCTCGGGTGCGCTCCGGCCAGTCGTTCTGAGCACCGGCCCGCCCTCCTGGGCAAGGATGCGGGCATGATCGACCATGTCGCAATCCAGTGCGCACGCGTGTCCGACAGCGCCGCCTTCTACGACGCCTTTCTGGCCCCGCTGGGAGCCGGCCGGGTCATGGACTTCGAACGGGCCGTGGGCTACGGCGATGCCGGCAAGCCCGAATTCTGGATTGGGCCCCTCGCCGACGGGGGCGGATTCCGCGAGCAGCACATCGCCTTTGCGGCACCCGACCGCGACACCGTCCGTTCGTGCTTCGACGCCGCCGTGGCCACCGGGGCCGAGGTGCTCCACGCCCCCCGCCTGTGGCCCGAGTACCACCCCGCGTACTACGGGGTGTTTGTGCGCGATCCGGACGGCAACAACGTCGAAGTCGTCTGCCACCGGCCCGGGTAGGCCCGGCCGGCCCCCGGGTCAGCCGCCCGGCGGCGTGTAGTCGACCTGCCACTTGATGGCGTCGTCGATCTCCGCCGGCGTCAGCAGCACGATGACGCGCACCGCGGCCAGGCCGGTCGCCGAGACGGCCAGGGCGAGCGCGGCCGTCGAGATGTTGTCGGGCATGTCGATGAGGACGAAGGCGTCGGTGTCGCCGAAGGCGAAGTGGAAGCTCTCCACCGTGCCACCCATGCCCTCGACGGCGGAGCGGACGGCATCGCTGCGACTCGTCCCGCCGGACTTCTGGACCGCCTTGATCCCCTCCGCCGAGTAGTTGGCGGTGACGAGGTACTTGGCCATGGCAGCTCTCCGTTCCGTTGGGGGTCCCGGTCCGCGAGCCTGGTCGGCGGACCGGGCGACGTCAACCGGCCCGGCGGGGTGCCCGCTCCGCTCCCCCACGGCTCGCGGGGCGACTGGGTAAGGTGCTCGGAGCGGTGTGCGCCGGGCGCGTCCCGCCCGGACGCCGACCAAGGAGGCTGATGATGGCAACGGACCGGCCGATGCAACTCGGCATGATCGGACTGGGGCGCATGGGAGCCAACCTGGTGCGCCGGCTCATGCGCGACGGCCACCGCTGCGTCGTCTACGACGTCAACGCGGACGCCGTGGCCGCGCTGGCGGCCGAGGGCGCCGTGGGCACGACCACGCTCGAGGCGTTCGCAGCCGCCCTCGAGGTGCCGAGGGCGGCCTGGATCATGGTCCCCGCCGGCATCGTCCAGCAGACCCTCGACGAGCTGGCCGGGCACTTCGCCGCCGGCGACATGATCATCGACGGCGGCAACTCCTACTACCGGGACGACATCACCCGGGCCGCCCAGCTGGCCCCGACCGGCATCCACTACCTCGACGTGGGCACCAGCGGCGGTGTCTGGGGACTCGAGCGGGGCTACTGCCTGATGATCGGGGGCGAGGAGGGACCCGTCACCCACCTCGACCCCCTGTTCCGGACGATCGCCCCGGGCGTCGACAGCGCGCCGCCCACGCCGAACCGGACCCGCACCGACGGCACGGCGCCCGACGGCTACCTCCACTGCGGGCCCAACGGCGCCGGCCATTTCGTCAAGATGGTCCACAACGGCGTGGAGTACGGGATGATGGCCGCCATCGCCGAGGGACTGAGCATCATCCGGCACGCCGACGCCGGTACGCAGCAGGTGGAGATCGACGCCGAGACGACACCGCTGCGCGACCCGGGCGCCTACCAGTACACCATCGACGTGGGCGAGGTGGCCGAGCTGTGGCGCCGGGGCTCGGTGGTGGGCTCGTGGCTGGTGGACCTGACCGCCGACGCCTTCGCCGGCTCCCCCGGCCTCGACGCCTTCACCGGACGGGTCTCGGACTCGGGCGAGGGCCGGTGGACGGTCGACGCCGCCATCGACACCGGGGTGCCGGCCGCCGTGATCACCGCCGCCCTGTTCGAGCGGTTCGAGTCCCGGGGAAACGGCGAGTTCACCGGGAAGATCCTCTCGGCCATGCGCTCCGAATTCGGCGGGCACGCCGAGAAGCCCTCCTGAGCCGGTGGACCACGAGCTCCGCCCGCTGGCGGATCCGGCCGCGGTGGCCCGGGCCGGTGCCGAGCTGGTGGCCGCCTGCGCCCGCACGTCCGTCGAGGAGCGCGGCCGGTTCACCTTCGCCGTGAGCGGCGGCCGGACCCCCTGGGCCATGTTCGACGAGCTGGCCACGGCCGAGGTGCCCTGGGAGTCGGTCGTGCTCTACCAGGTGGACGAGCGCATCGCCCCGGACGGCGACCCCGACCGCAACCTCACCCACCTGCGGGCCGCACTGGGCACGGCGCCGGCCGAGGTCAGGCCCATGCCGGTCGGGGACGCCGACCCCGACGCCGGCGCGGCCGCCTACGGTGCCGCCCTCCCCCCCAGCTTCGACCTCGTGCACCTGGGACTGGGACCCGACGGCCACACGGCCTCGCTGGTGCCGGGCGACCCCGTCCTCGACGTCGACGACCGCCCGGTGGCCGTCACCCTCCCCTACCAGGGGCACCGGCGGATGACCCTGACGTATCCCGCCCTCGCCCGGGCCGCACAGCTCGTGTGGCTCGTCACCGGGGACGACAAGCGCGAGCCGCTGCGCCGGCTGCTGGCCGGCGACTGGTCCATCCCCGCCGGCCGGGTGCGGGCGGCCCGGTCGGTCGTGCTGGCCGACGCCGGCGCCGTGGGTGCCTGAGGCCGCCGGGTCAGGCCCGGTCGGTCACGGTGACCGACGAGGCCCCGGCCACGATGACGGTGGCCACCAGCGAAGGGGGGAAGAGGCCGTGGGCCACCAGGCCCGGCGTGCCGTCGAGGTGGGCGGCCAGGGCCTCGGGGTCGGTGACCGGGCCCACGTAGTCGCCGAGGATCCCCCCGTCCGGGGTGGCCGGGGCGTCCCGCAGCCGGACGTGGGCCAGCCGGCGCAGGGTGGCGGCCAGCCCGAAGGCGAGGAGCTCCACCGGCACCGGTGGGTGCAGGGCCGGCACCGGTTTCGACGAGTCGGCGATGACCACGAACCGCTCGGCCGCCGCGGCCACGATGCGCTCCCGGGTGTGGGCCCCTCCCCCACCCTTGACCAGCCAGCCGTCGGGGTCGATCTGGTCGGCGCCGTCGATGGCCAGGTCGAGCCGGACGGGGCCGTCGTCGGGGCCGAAGGGCTCCACGGCCAGGCCGAGGGCGGCCGCGGCCGCGGCCGTGGCCGGCGAGGTGGCCACGCACCGGATGTCGAGGCCGCGGCCGGCCACCAAGGGCAGCAGCTCGGCCACGGTGGTGCCCGTGCCGAGCCCCACGGCCATGCCCGGCTCGACCAGGTCGGCGGCCGCGGCCGCGGCCGCTCGTTTCTCCTCGACGATCCCCACTGGTCCGCCTTCCGTATGCGCGAGACTGAGCCGGTGGAGGCGACAGTAGCGGTACGGACCCTCCGGCTCCATCACCGGGACGGCACCGGGAGGCGGGCGTGAGCGCCACCGGCCACCGCGCCCGCTCGAGGCCGCCGGGCGCGCCCCACCCCGACGACCACGTCATCGTCCTCTTCGGGGCCACCGGCGACCTGGCCCGGCGCAAGCTGCTGCCGGGCCTCTTCCACCTGGCCGCGGCCGGGCTCCTGCCCACCCACTACCGGATCGTCGGCACGGCGCCCGCCGAGTTCGCGATCTGCGACGCCGCCTTCCGCGAGCACGCCCACGACGCCGTGGCCGAGTTCGGCATCACCAAGCCGTCCGGCGACGTCTGGGAGGAGTTCGAGCCGCCCTCAGCTTCGGCGCCGCCGATCCCGGCAACGCCGCCCCGCTGGAGGCGGCCGTGGCCCGGGCCGAGAAGGAGATCGGCGGCCCGTCCGCGGCGCCTGTACCACCTGGCCATCCCACCGGACGCCTGCCGCTCGGTGGTGGCCCTGCTCGGTGCCACCGGGCTGGCCGACGGGTCCAGGGTCATCGCCGAGAAGCCCTTCGGTACCGATCTCGCCTCGGCCCGGGCCCTGAACGACGCCTTCCACGCCGTCTTCGACGAGTCGCAGATCTTCCGGATCGACCATTTCCTCGGCAAGGAGTCGGTCGACAACATCCTGGCCCTCCGGTTCGCCAACGGCCTCTTCGAGCCCAGCTGGAACCGCGACCACATCGCCTACGTGCAGATCGACGTGCCCGAGACGCTGTCCATCGAAGGGCGGGCCGCCTTCTACGAGGACACCGGCGCCTTCCGCGACATGATCGTCACCCACCTCTTCCAGGTGCTCGGGATCGTGGCCATGGAGCCGCCCACCAACCTCAGCGCCAAGGCGCTGCGCGACGAGAAGGCCAAGGTGTTCGACGCCATGGCGCCCGTCGACGTCGCCCACGTGGTGCGCGGCCAGTACGACGGGTACCGGGACGAACCCGGTGTCGACCCCGCCTCGCAGACCGAGACCTTCGTGGCCCTGCGGGTCGAGGTCGACAACTGGCGCTGGAACGGCGTGCCCTTCTGCTCCGGACGGGGAAGAACCTCCGGGCCGGCCGCCAGGTCATCGTGCTCGGGTTCCGCGAGCCCACGCTGCGGATGTTCGAGGTCGACCCGGTCCTCGCCACCGCGGGCCGGGGCAACGAGCTCGTCATCGACTTCAGCGACCCGGGGTCGATCCAGGCCCGCTTCCTGGCCAAGGAGCCCGGGCCGAACATGCGCCTCGGCGGTGCCTGCATGGAGTTCACGCTACGCCGACTCGTTCACGGCGGCCAACGACCTCGAGGGGTACGAGCGCCTCATCCTGGACGCCATGCTCGGCGACCAGTCCCTCTTCACCCGGTCGGACGGGATCGAGCGCCTGTGGGAGGTCTCGGCGCCCCTGCTCGAGGCACCGCCGCCGGTCGAGCCGTACGCACCGGGCTCGTGGGGGCCGGCGACCATCGACCAGCTGACCGCGCCCCACCGCTGGTACCTCCGTGGCGGCGCCTGAGCCCACCGCCGGCCTGCCGGTCCGCATGGTCCTCTCGGATGTGGACGGGACGCTGGTGACGCCGGACAAGGAGCTCACCCCCCGCACCATCGCGGCCGTGCGCGCCCTGGCCGAGGCCGGCATCGTCTTCGCGGTGACGAGCGGGCGGCCGCCGAGGGGCATGGCCATGCTGGTGGATCCCCTCCACCTGACCACGCCGATCTCCGCCTTCAACGGCGGCATGCTCGTCGACGTCGGGATGAACGTCATCTCCCAGCACGAGGTGCCCGTGCACGTCATCGAGCCCGTGATCGACCGGATCGAGGGCGCCGGGGTCGACGTGTGGGTCTACCGGGGGGCGGACTGGCTGGTGCGCGACGCCGCGGGCGCCCACGTGGCCCGGGAGGCGGCCACCGTCCGCTTCGACCCCACAGTGGTGGCGTCGTTCGCCCACGTCACCTCGGACGTGACCAAGATCGTCGGCGTCTCCGACGACGCCACCCGGCTCGACGCCGTCACCGCCGATGTGGCCACCACCTTCGGGGACCACGTCTCGGCGGCCCAGTCCCAGCCGTACTACCTCGACGTGACCAACCCGCGGGCCAACAAGGGAACGGTGGCCCGGTCCCTGGCCCGCCGCTTCGACATCCCGCCGGCGGCCATGGCCACCCTGGGCGACATGCCGAACGACATGCTCATGTTCGCCGAGACGGGCACCAGCATCGCCATGGGCAACGCCGAGCCCCACGTGCAGGAGGCCGCCACCTACGTGACCGCCGCCAACGACGAGGACGGGTTCGCCGACGCCGTCGAGCGCTTCATCCTCGGACGCGCCCGCTGACCCCGCCGGGGGCACCGGCTAGCGGGCGGTGATGTACTCCATCAGTTCGGTGCGGTCCCGCTCGAGCTCGGTAATGCGGGTCTTGACCACGTCCCCGATCGACACGATGCCGGCCAGGACACCGTCGGCCACCACGGGCACGTGGCGGATCCGCCGATCGGTCATGACGGCCATCAGGGTGTCGACCAGGTCGTCGGGGCCGCACGTGTGGACCGTGGTCGACATGATGGTGGCCACCGGTCGCCCGAGCACATCGGCGGGGTCGCCGACGAGCACGCGGACGATGTCGCGCTCGGAGACGATGCCGTCGATGGTGGTGCCGTCGTCGGAGACGACGAGCGCCCCGATCCCCAGGCGGTCGAGCACGGCCACCGCCTCGCGTACTTCGGCGGTGCCGCGCACGGTCGCCACCGCCGATCCCTTGGCAGCCAGAATGGCTGAGACGCGCATGGGATGGTCCTCCCCCCACTACGGCCCTGTGGTACTGCATGCCCCCTCATGTCGACGACGGGCCCCGCGCCGACTGCAGTTGTCACCCCAAGCTTAGAGATCTCAGGGGCGCTTTGCGAGGGGGCCGGCGCCGTCCGTGGTCAGGAAGCAGGCGATGGCCTCGGCGAAGCCTGCCTCCGAGACGACGCCCAGGTGGTTGCCGGGCACGGTGGTGGCCCGGGCGCCGGGGATGGCGGCCGCCAGCTCGTCGCCCCCGGCGGCCATGGGGTCGTCGACACCCCCCACGACCAGGGTGCGGGCCCCGATGCGGTCCAGGGCGAACGGGCCGTCGTCCACGGCCCTGGCCGCGGCGGCCAGGGCGTGGCGGTCCCCCTTCAACAGCTCGGCCGCCATCCGGTACCCGGCCACGTCGGGCACCGAGGCCACCTCGGGGTCGTCGGTCTCCAGGGCCTCGGCGATGCGGTCGGTGGTCACCTCGCCGATGTCGGCGGTGCCCGTGCGGGCGAAGAATCCCCCCAGGCCGCCGAGGACGAGGGCGTCGACCCGGGCATCGGCGAGGGTGGCCGCCACCGAGGCGATCGCCCCCATGCCGTAGCCGACGAGGGCGGCCCGCTCGGCCGCCAGGGTGTCGAGCACGGTCACGATGTCGGCCCCCATGCGGACCGGTCCGTAGGAGGCGGGGTCGTGGGGCTTGCCGGAGCGGCCGTGGCCGCGCAGGTCGACACCGACGACGTGCAGGCCGGCCTTGGCCAGGCGGTCGACGATGCCGGGGACGTACCAGTTCATTCTGGTGTCGACGGCGAACTCGTGGCTGAGCACCACGGGCGGGCCGTGGCGGGGACCCCACTCCTCGACGGCCAGCGCCGTCCCGTCGGACGCCACGACCGTGCGGGCCCGGGTCCGCACCGCGCTCTTCAGGTACCGGGCCGTGGTGCGGAAATCCGGGCTCATCGGGGGTCGACCCTAGCCGGGGAGCGGGCCGGTCCCCGAGGTCGCGGCCGCTAATCTGCGGGCGGAAAGGCGCGGAGGGTTGGCCATGGACGACGAATTCGACCGGCTGTTCGGTGACGTGTTCGACGCCGAGGACGTGTACCAGCGGACGTGCGCGCGCTGCGGCGTGCAGACGACACCCCGGCGCTCCGTGCCGGCCAGCCTCGAAGAGGCCCGGCGGATGGGCTGGCGCCGGGTACGCGAGGAGGACCGGCCGGGTGCCCGCCAGGTCGACCTGTGCGGCGCCTGCTGTGCCGAGGCCGGCCTCCGGGGACCGCTCGCCCGCTGGGGCGGGTGGTAGGCGGGCGCGGCGGCGCCACTCAGCCGCTCGGGGCGCCCGAGGTGGTGTCCGATCCGAGGGTGGCCGTCAGCGTCTGTTGGTTGGCACCCCGGTAGATGCCGATGGTCGCCTTCTGCCCGGGCTTGTCCGCCTGAATGAGCGTGGCCAGCTGATCGGCGCCGGTGATGGCCGTCCCGTCGAACGACACGATCACGTCGCCCTGCTGCAGACCGGCACCGGCGGCCGGCGAGCCGGCGGACACGCTGATCACGATGGCGCCCTGCTGGGGGACGAAGTTGTACTGGCTCCGCAGGTCCGGGGTCAGCGTCTCGATGTTGACCCCCAGGTAGGCCGGGCCGTCGGCCCCGCCGCCGCCGATGCTGTGGGAGCGCAGCTCGGGGACGAGCCCCTGGATCGTGTTCGAGGGGATGGCGAACCCGATGTTCTGGGCCTGGGACGACCCGTCGCCGCTCGAGGCGACCGCGGTGTTCATGCCGATCACCCGGCCGTTGCTGTCGGCCAGCGGGCCGCCGGAGTTGCCCGGGTTGATGGCGGCGTCGGTCTGGAGCATGTTGGTGAGCGTCTCGGTGGCGCCCGTCTCGGACTGCGCCTGCACCGAACGGCCCTTGGCCGAGATGATGCCCTGGGTGACCGTGGGCGTGCCCTGCGACAGCCCGAGGGCGTTGCCGATGGCCACCACCCCGTCCGCCACCTGGATGTGGTCGGAGTTGTCGAAGGCCACCGTCGGCAGGCCGTGGGCCCCGGTGATCTGCAGCAGGGCCACGTCGTTGGACGCGTCGGTGTCGATCAGGGTGGCCGGCAGGGCCTTGGTCTGCCCGTAGAGGGTGACGGTGATGGTGGAGGCGCCCGCGATGACGTGGTTGTTGGTGACCACCTCGCCGTCGGGGGTGATGATCATCCCGGTGCCCTGGTCCTCTTGGGTGGTGCTCCCGCCGAACCCGCCGAAGGACTGGCCGGACGACTGGGCGTCGATGGAGACCACCGCCGGCAGCACCTTGGCCACCACCGCCCCGATGGTGGTCGTCCCGTTCAGCAGGGCCGGGCCGGTGGAGAGCTGGGTCACGTGCTCGGTGGAATCGCCGTTCACCCGCCAGGCGGCCACCCCGGCGCCCACCCCCGCGCCCACGAGGGCGGCCACGAGGGCCACCGCCGCCAGCAGCCAACCCACGTTTGCCCGCGCCGGCCCGACCGGTGCCGCCGCCGGGGCGGTCGCGGGGACCGGCACCGGCCCGAACGGCGGCGCCGGCGGCGCGTCGCCGGCGGCCCGCCAGGTCGGCCCCTCGCCGCCGGCCGGTGACGGGGGTGGCACCACCCAGGCACCCGGCACCTCCTCGGTGGGCGGCCCGTTCGTTCCCCGCAGCGGTTCGGTCGGCGCGTCGGTATCGGCCGGGCCGTCCGTCGGCGCCGGCGCCCGCCAGTGCGACGGCACCACACCGGGCGGCGCGTACGGCGACCCCGCGTCCGCGGCCGTCTCCGGACCGCCGAGCTGCTCGGTGTGCTCATCCATGTCGCTCTCCTCGCCGCCCGGTGGCGGTGGCGTCGCCGCGGGGCCGCGTCGACCGCGTTCGACCGCCCCGCACGACGTGTCGTCGTCCGCTGCACATGCTACGGCCCGCCCCCTTCGACCGACACCGGCGGTGACCAGGTTCTTAGTCCCTTCTTAGGCGTCCGTGTGCAGCCCGGTTCTGCGAACGGCGCGGTGGCGATAGCGTGTCGGCCCGTATGGCCCACCGCATCGAGATCGAGCTGACGAGCGATACCGGTCAGGGGACGTGGACCTGGCGCGCCGCCGGCGCCAAGCAGCCGCGCGGGGCCGTGCCCGCCGAGCTCGTCCCGGCGGGCACGACCGCCGGCACCGTCCTGCGGGCCGAGGTGGAGTCCACCATCGACGGGCTGACGGTCACCGCCCTGCTGCCGCCCAAGGGGCACACCGACGGCCGGTCGGCGGAGCGCATCGAACTGGTGGGATCGGCCAAGGTCGGCCCCGACGTCAACGTCGTCTACGCGCCCAAGGGCGCCGGTGGGCGCGACCGGGACCGGGGCCGCGGAGGACGGGACCGGGGCGACGGCGACGGCGACCGCGACCGGCCGCGCCAGCGGGCCCGGGGCGAGCGCGACGGTGGGCCCAGGGGCGGCCGCGACGGGGCCCGCGGCGGCGAGCGGACGGGCGGGCGCACCGAGCGGCCCGGTACGGGTGGGCGCACCGAACGGCCCGGGACGGGCGGACGGTCCGAGCGGCCCGGGACCGGATCCGGGGACCGTCACGGCGGGCGCCCCGGCACCCGCAGCGGCCCGCGGCGGCCGGCGGCCTCGACGGTCCACCGCAACGCCGCCCTGGCCACCCTGCCACCGGAACAGCTCCCCATCGCCGAGCAGCTCATCCGGGGCGGCATCCCGGCCGTGCGCCATGCCATCGAGGAGCAGAACACCAGGGCCAGGGCCGACGGCCGACCCGAGGTCACCCCGGAGCCCCTGCTGGCCCTGGCCGAACAGCTTCTGCCGATCGTGAACCTGGCCGTGTGGAAGGACCGGGCGGCGGCGGCCAAGGTGGCCGGCCGCGACGTGCCCCTGCGCGAACTGCGGGCCGTCGTCACCTCGGCCCAGACGGTCTCCCTCGACGACGAGGGCCGCGAGCTGGCGGCCGGCCTCAAGACCTCGCTCGACGAGCGGGTCACCGCCCTCAGGACGGCCTGGGTCGACCGCATCACCCGTGCCCTCGACGAGGGCCGGGTGGTCGACGCCCTGGCCACCTCGGCACGGGCCCCCGAGCACGGGACCCGGCTCTCGGCCGAGCTGGCCGTGCGACTGGCCGAGGCCGCCGGGCTGGCCATGGCGCCCGACGCCGACCCGGTCACCTGGCAGGCGGTGCTGGCCGCCGTCCTCGACTCGCCCGTGTGCCGGACGGTGCGGCCGGCCGGGCTGCCCATGGCCGCCGACGAGGCCGTACAGGCGGCGGCCCGCAAGGCCTCGGGTCAGGTGCCCGAGCTGGCCCGCCTCCTCGGCATCCCCATCCCGCCGCCGCCCGGACCCCGCCGCCCGGTGACCACCCGGGCCGGCGGTCGCCGGTCGGCCTGAACCCGCTCAGGCGGTCCGGCCCGGCGGGCGCCGTCGCACCGGCAGCAGCAGGTCGGGGCCCTCGGGCGCCAGAAACTCCAGCACCACCCGGTTGAAGCGGTCCGGCGCCTCCATGGGGGCGGCGTGGGACAGGCCCGGGAGCACGGCCAGCTGCCCGTCGGCCAGGTGCTCGTACATCTCCACGGCGTGGGCCAGGGTGACCATGTCGTCGTCGGCCACCATCACCAGCACGGGCGCCTCGATCCGGGCCAGCTCGGCGGTGAAGTCGAAGGGGGCCGTCCACAGCTGCTGGATCTTCGCCCACACCGCCTCGAAGTGGCCGGGACCGTCCGGGCTCACCGGGTCGTACAGGGCCCGGAAGAGCCCCAGCTCGGCGCTGTCGGGCGCCAGCCCCACCAGCGTCTCGATGGCGCCGGCCACGTACCCGGCGCTCGACGAGTTGGCGCCGAAGGCGACGACCTTGGCCACCAGCTCGGGGTGGGACCTCGCCACCCGCAGGGCGACGATGCCGCCGTCGCTCCAGCCGACGAGGTGGGCCGGCTCCCCCGCCAGCGCCCGCAGCACGGCCACGGTCTCCTCCGTCATGGCCTCGTAGCTCATGGGCCCGGCCACGTCCGGAGTGTGCCCGTGGCCGCGGCGCTCGGGCGCCACCACCCGGTGGGCCGCGCCCAGGTCGTCCCACTGGCCGGCCCAGGACGCGTTGGGCGACATGCCCCCGTGGAGCAGGAAGATCGGCGGGCCCCCGGCACCGGCCTCGTCGTAGTACGTGGGCACGCCGCCCACGTCCACGGTCCCGTGGCCGCGCCGGTTCACGCGCCCGGGGGCCACAGGTGGTCGAGCAGGCCCTCCATACCCTTGGCCAGGGCCATCACCCGGGCCTCGGCCGGACTGACCCAGGCCACGTCGTCGGCATCGTCGGCCGCCACCGCCGGGGGCGGCTCGCCGGAGGGATCGACCCCGACCAGATCGACGGCGTAGTCGGTCACGGCGAAGCGGGCGCCGTCGGTCTCGAGCTCCACCCGGTGGACGGCCGGACCGCACGTGGCCACCAGGCCGGTCTCCTCCCGCAGCTCGCGGACGGCGGCGGCCTCGGGCCGCTCCCCGGCCTCCACCGTGCCGGCCGGCACCGACCACCGCCCCATCTCCGGCGGGTGCCCCCTCCGGACGAGCAGCAGCCGGCCCCCGTGCACGACCACGGCGCCGGCGGCACCCACGGCGGCCCCGCCGCCGGTCAGATCAGTTCCCGGTGCATGATGAGCAGCCGGGCCTTGAACCCGGCCGACTCGAAGAACGACTTGGCGTGCCGGTCGCCCGGGAGGGCCACGCCGTCGACGCCGATGCAGTCGTTGTGGCGGGCCCAGTCCACCATCTCGTCGAGGAGCTGGCGACCGAGGCCCCGTCCCCGGGCGGCGGCACCCACGTAGCAGGCGTCGACGGCGCACAGCGACCGGCCGTCCGACAGCGCCTCGAGGTGGCCCACACCGAGGGCGCCGGCCACCCCGCCGGCGAAGCCCAGCAGCACGATCCGGTCGTCGGCGGCCACCAGCTCGTCGAAGCGGCCGAAGTCCAGGATCATGTCGAAGGCGGCCCCCGGTGTGGCCACCAGCAGCCCGCCGCCCCTACGGGTCATGAGGGCGTTGAAGGACTCCCACATGAGCTCGAGGAACCGCTCCGAATCCCCGGGCTCCGCCCGGCGCACGCCTTCGTCCACGCCCCTCCTCCGTCCTCGGCCCGCCCCCCGGGGCGCGGCGCCGTCCTGGCGACCGGCAGTTGCCGCCCCTCCCCGGTCATGACCGTTCGTCGAGGAGCTGGTCGACCCGGTTCAGGATAGTTCTGCGTGCCCGGTTGCCCCATTCGTAGGCGCGCACGGCCACCAGCTCGGGGCGGCTCAACCCGTCGAGCCGCTGGACGACCTGGGAGGCCGACAGCGAGTCGTAGCCGGGGATGGCGAGGGAGGCCACCGGGGGCACGTGGGCGCCGGGGGCCGGGCGGGGGGCGCCCGCGGGCGGGGGTGCGGCCGTGGGTCCCCGCTGCGGCGGCCGGGGTGCGGGTGGGCGGCCGGGGCCCGAGGTCGCCAGCCGGCGGATGCGCCTGGTCCCGTGGGTGACGGTGAAGCGGCCCACGGCCCGGGCCGCGTTCAGCTGCGACCCGATCTGGTGCCGCCCGCACTCGAGCAGCTTCGGGACCTCCTCGCCGGCCGCCACCACCAGTCCGGCCGGACCGGCGACGATCAGGTCGAACAGGCGCCCGCCGAGCGGGCGCCGCCCGTCGTCGTCACCCATCGCCGGGGTGGCTAGACGCAGTCACGGCACAGCATCTTCTTGCCGTCCGCCAGCTGGCTGGGGTGCTTCACCAGGAAGCAGCTGCGGCAGACGAACTCGTCGGGCTGCTTCGGCAGGACCCGCTCGACGCCCTCGGCCCGGTCGTCGGGCTCGACGGTCTCCTCGTCCTCCTCGGCCTCCTCGACGACGAGGCGCTCCTTCAGGATCATGTCCAGGCTGGCCTCGACGTCCTCGTCGTCGGGCTCCTCCTCTTCCTCCTCGTCGCCGTCCTCGGCCGCCTTGGCCGCCGGCGCGGGTGCGGCCGGCTCGACCACGTCGATGGCCGCGTCGACCTCGATGACGGCGTCGTCGTCGTCGACGTCGTCGGCGACGAGCACGGCGTCCTCCTCGATCAGGTCGTCGTCCGCGATCTCGTCGAGATCGTCCTCGATGATCTCGTCAGGTTCCTGGACGTCGTCGAGTTCCTGTGGCATATCGGCCCTTCGGTGTGCAGTTCGCCGGGAGCATAGACGTTCGGCCACGCAGGGCGATCAACGCCGCGACGGGCGCGGGCTCGGGGCGCCGGACTGCAGTCCGGTGCAGCCAGCGTTGCGGTGCGGGACAGGCGGGATGGCCCAGGGGTCTTTGGCGCCATCCCCCCGGTACCCTCGGCCGACAGCCTCCGGTTCCGGGGAGATGTTTTCTACTCGATCCCCTGGGCCCTCCTCCGCCTCTCACAGCATCCCCCCCTCGGAACGGAGCAGGCGACCGGGGCCACACCGGCCCGCCGTCGGGGTGTCTGGGACTTGGCGCACCATAGGCCAGACGCACCGTGGCCCGTCAAGCGACACCCATGCCTGCCGACCTGCACCGATACGCGACGCTCCTGGTCAGGGATGTGCAGGTTTTCGGAGCGATCCGCTGCCGTTGGTGGCGTCGGGCCGGTCGGTCCGACGGGCGTTCCGGCGCGTCTCGGCGCGCCGTTCGGCGTCGAGGCGCTCGAGGCCCACCCCGCTGTGGTCGACGTGCGACATGGCCTCGGCCAGCAGGCGGTGGCCGGCCACCTCGGCGATCTGGCGGTGCATCTCCTGGGCGACCCAGCGGTAGGACTCGTGGCCCTGCGGGCCCGAGCGCAGCTCGGTCAGGTGCATGGCTTCCCGGGCGTTCATCTGCATGGCGAAGCGGATGCGGAAGGCCAGTGCCACCGCGTAGCCGGACTCCTCGGGGAAGTCGGCGCGCAGCGACCGGTAGAGCTCCCGCGAGCGCTCGAGCGACGCCACGTAGCGGCGCTCGAGCCCGGCCTCGGCCACCGTGGCCGGAACGTCGTAGCCGAGGGCGGTGGACAGCGGCTGCCACTCGATGGTGAGCATGCGGTGGCGCTGCAAGTCGCGGAAGGCCCCGTAGTCGCACACGACGTCGAAGCGGTAGCCGGTGCGTTCGAAGGCGCGGCCCGGGCGGTGCCGGCGGTTGACGCGCTCGCCCACATAGGCGGTGAGGATCGACCGCCGCTCCTCGGCCCCGAGCCGCCCGACCCGGGCGTCGACGGTGGCGGCCGCCTCGTCGAGGTGGGGGTAGCAGATGGCCGCCACCACCTTGTCCTCCCCGTCGGGGTCGAACTCGACCAGGTCCACCGAGGGGGCCCCCGACGGCCCGGAGGCGCCGGTACCGGCGGCGCCACCCTCGTCGAGGAGCTCGGCCACGGCGGCGGCGGTGGCGTCCCGGGTGCCGGCCAGGTACGCCGACCACGCCGACCCCCGGTCGGCCCGGTCGACCCGCTGGAGGAAGGACGGGATGACCTTGCGCAGCTCGGTGAGCATCATGGCCGCGTAGGCCCGGGCCTCGGGCAGCGGGTGGGACCGCATGCGCACGAGCAGCAGCTCGTAGGACTGGCCGGTCCCGTAGATGCCGACGTTGGAGAGCGACCCCGCCGGCAGCATGCCGCGCAGTCCGTCGAGGGCCTTGGCCCTAAGCGCCTGGCGGTGCACGAAGTCGGAGTCGGACGGTTGGCGGGGGTGGGCCTTGGTCAGCCACGCCTGGGCCGCCACCAGCAGCTCGCCGTACTCGTCGAACATGCGGTCCATCTCGCCCACGTAGCGGGCGCCGTGGGGCGAGTCGAGGACGCCCGGATCGCGGTAGTAGCGGTAGTGCCCCGTGGTCAGCCGGTGGTCGTAGGCGATGTAGCGGGTCGACTGCTCGAGGTAGGCCATCAGCCGGCCCCACTCGAGCACCTTGGTCAGGACGTTGGACGCCTGTTCGCAGGCGAGGTGGACCCCGCCGAGCTGGGCCACCGAGTCGTCCCCGTACTCGAAGAACACCCGCTCGTAGAGCTCCTCCGCCCGGCGCACACCGACGGTGGCGTCCACGGTGGCGTCGCCGGCGATCTCGAGGTCGCCGACGAACTCGTCGAGGAAGAGGCGCCGCAGGCTCTTGGGTGACCGCGAGTAGCGGGCGAACAGCGCGCCCTTGACGACTTCCGGGAGGTTGACCAGGGCAAACACCGGCTGATCGAGGTTGGTGACGTAGTGGCGGAGGATGTCCGCCTCGTCGTCGGTGAAGGTCTCCTCGGCGTACGGGAACATGCCGGAGTCACACTAGGACTGTGCCGGCGGAGGGGTCGCGGATGCCACCTCTGCGCCCGGGACGGGGTCGTCGGCGGCCGCCACCCCCCGCCGCAGCAGGGCCACGGCGGTGCGGGCGGCCTCGGCCGTGAGGGGGTCGGGCGCCACCTGGCCGACCTGGCGGAGCAGGTCGACGAGCTGGCGGATGTTGCGCACGAAGTCGCCGGCGGCGATGTCGCACTGGCGCAACGCCCCCGACAGGGTGGCGCCCCGCGCCCAGGCGATGACGGTGCGGGCCAGCGACGGATCGGGGCGGCGGGTCCGCCGCAGCCCGCAGGCCGCGCTCCTCGGCCCTGAGGGCGGCGGCCATGGCCGCCAGGGCGTCGAGGCGCTCGGCGGCCCGGCCCTCGCGGGGCGGCCGTGGCCCCTCCTCGATCGAGCGGGCCTCGAAGGTCAGGGCCGAGACCACGCCGGCCAGTACGGCCGGATCGAGGCCGTCGAGGACGCCGGCGCCCAGGGCGTCCGCCACCAGCAGATCCGACTCGTGGTAGATGCGGGCCAGCCGCTCGCCGTCGGCGGTGAGGGTCCAGCCGTCGACGTGACCGTGGGCCGACAGGACGGCCAGGCGCCGGTCGAGCTGGGCCGGCAGCGAGACGCTGCCCCCGGGTGCCTGCCACTGGCCGTAGGAGGAGGCCAGCAGGCGGTGGGCGTCGTCGCGGGTCCACCGGCGCACGAGGTTCACGGCCAGGTTGTAGGTGGGATGGAAGGAGGACGACAGGTCGGGCGGGGGCGCCAGGGCGACGGCGGCCACGGTGGCGAACGTGGTCGCCGGCGACCACAGCACCACGGCGTGCCCGACGGGGTCGATGCCCCGGCGGCCGGCCCGCCCGGTCAGCTGCCGGTACTCCCCCGACGTGAGCGGTGTCCGCTCGGCCCCCCGGAACTTGGCGAACCGTTCGATGACGACGGTCCGGGCCGGCATGTTGATGCCGAGGGCGAGCGTCTCGGTGGCGAACACCATGCGGGCCAGGCCGGCGGAGAAGCACCGCTCGGCCGCGTGGCGGAAGGCGGGGACGAGGCCGGCGTGGTGGGAGGCCAGCCCGCACTCGAGGGCGTGCGCCCACGGGCCGTAGCCCAGGGCGGCCAGGTCGTCGTCGTCCAGCCCGTCGGTGGCGTCCTCGATGACGGCCCTGACCCGGTGGCGCTCGGCCGGCGTCGTGAGCACCACGCCGTCGCCGACGCACTGCCGCACGGCGTCGTCACAGGCGGCCCGGCTGAAGATGAAGGTGATGGCGGGCAGCATGCCGGCCCCGTGGAGGTGCTCGACCATCTCGGTGCGCCTGGGCACGCGGAAGGGTCGCGGTCCCGACCGCCGGCGCCGGGCACGGTCGTCGATGCGGGCACCTCTGGGGTTGGGCCGGCCGTCGACGAGGAGCGGCAGCAGGGTGACGTCGTCGCGGCCCCGCTCGGCCAGGGCGAAGTGGTGCTGCAGTTCCACCGGGCGTTCCGTCTCCACCACCACCTCGGTGGATCCCCTGACCGACCGCAGCCACGCCCCGAAGTCCTGCGAGTTGTGCACCGTCGCCGAGAGGCAGACGAAGGCCACGCCGGGCGGGGTCACCACCAGTACCTCCTCCCAGACGGGGCCCCGGTAGGGATCCTGCAGGTAGTGCACCTCGTCGAGCACGACGCACGCCAGGCCGTCGAGGGCCCCCGACCGGGCGAACAGCATGTTGCGGAGCACCTCGGTGGTCATGACCACCACCGGTGCGTCGCCGCGAACGGAGACGTCCCCGGTGAGCAGGCCGACCCGGTCCTCCCCGTAGCGCCGCACGAAGTCGCCGAACTTCTGGTTGGAGAGCGCCTTCAGCGGCGTCGTGTAGAAGGCCTTGCCCCCGCGGGCGAGCGCCCGGGCCACGGCGTACTCGGCCACCAGCGTCTTGCCCGAGCCGGTGGGCGCGGCCACCAGCACCGACGAGCCCCGGTCGAGGGCGTCCATGGCCCGGCGCTGGAAGCCGTCGGGGACGACGCCGGCGGCGGCCACGAAGGCGTCACGCCCGTCGGGCTCGGGGAGGTGGCCGGCCCCGTCGCCGGCGACGTTCATCGCTGGGCCAGGCGGCCGATGACGATGGCGACCTCGTAGAAGATGTAGAGGGGGACGGCCAGCGCGAACATCGAGAACGGATCGGAGCTCGGGGTGAAGACGCCGGCGACCACCACGATGAGCACGATGGCCCACCGCCGCCAGCTCGACAGCTGCTGGGGCGTGACCACGCCGGCCAGCTCGAGGGCCACCACGATGACGGGGAACTCGAAGGCCACGCCGAACAACGTCATCAGCAGCAGGATGAGGCTGAGGTAGCTGATCGGGTTGTAGATCTGGCGGAGCCCGGGACCCCCGATGGCGTCGAGGAAGCGCAGCGCGTGGGGGAAGGTGAAGTAGGCCAGCGCGCAGCCGAGGACGAAGAGCACCAGCGTGGCCGAGACGAAGGCCACGGCGTAGCGGCGCTCGTGGCGTTTGAGGCCCGGGGTGATGAACCGCCACAGCTCCCACAGGATGACCGGCGCCGCCAGGAACAGTCCGCCGTAGGCGGCGATGCGGACCCTGAGCGACAGCCCGTCGAGCGGGCTCGTGACCCACAGCTGGCACTGGTTCTTCGGCACCACCTCGCAGTAGGGATGCTTGAGGAAGGCGAGGATCGGGCTGTAGAAGACGAAGGCGATGGTGGCCGTCACCGCGAAGGTCAGCGCGCGAGATGATGACGCGGCGGCGGAGCTCGCCCAGATGCTCGGCCAGGGTCATCGAGTCCGGTACGGGCTTGGCGTCGCGACGGCGCCTGAGGGTGATGGCCATGGCCGACGTTCAGTTCATGGCCGGGTCGTCCGGCGGCGGCGCCGTCAGCCGGACGGCGTGGCGGACGACCCCCTTGGCCACGACCGGCGGGGCCGGCGTCGCCCCCGACCCGTCGGCGGCCCCGTGGCCGTTGACGGCCACGGCCGGCGTCGCCGCTTCCCCGGCCGCGGGCACGACCCCGTCCGCCGGGGCGTCGCCGGTGCCGTCACCGTCGGGTTCACCGGAGATGGGGCCGGCGTGGACGTCGGCCAGGCCGTCGAGGAAGGCGATGGGCGAGCGGACGGCCTGGGTGATGCGGTCGGTGGAGGGGAGATCGGGGAACGAGCCCCGCACCTCGTGCTCGACCCGCTCGCGGAACCGCCGGAAGTCCCCCCACAGGGCCCCCAGCTGGCGCGCCATCTGCGGCAGCTTGTCCGGACCGAGCACGATCAGGGCCACCACCAGGATCACGAGCACCTTCACCGGGCTCAGGAACGGCACAGCCCCGAAGTGTACCGGTGGGCCCGCGGCCCGGGCCTACGCGGTGCGCACCTCGGCGTCGTCGTCGTCGGACCCGCGCCGCGTCGGCCGCAGCAGCAGCACGACGATGGCCACCAGCACCACCACGATTCCCCCCACCACCACCCAGGCGGCCGCCGACAGCGGCCAGATCTTCGTGACCATCTTGCCGACGATGAGGCTCTTGGGGATGGGGCCGAAGTACCGCCCGTCCTGGGAATTGGTCCGGTTGTCCCCCATGACGAAGTACTCGCCCGCCGGCACCGTGTACGGCTTCGACAGGTTCCAGGGCTGGGAGGTGAACTCGGTGGGGACCCCCCGGCAGGCGGGTGCGTTGGTGGGCGCGAACGGGCACGTCGGCGTGTTGGGCGGCAGGTAGGTCTCGGGATCGAGCGTGCCGTCGATGTAGACCTTCCCGTTGACCAGGGAGATGGTGTCGCCGGGCAGGGCCACCACCCGCTTGACCAGGTCCTTGTAGACGGCCGGCCTCGAGCGGGGGCCGCGAGAACACCACGATGTCGCCCCGGTGGACGTCGCCGATCGAGTAGCTGAGCTTGTCGACGAGGATCCGGTCCCCGATCTGCAGGGTGGGCAGCATCGACCCCGAGGGGATGTAGAAGGTCTGGACGACATAGGCCCGGAGCACGAAGGCGAACCCGACGGCCACCACGATGATGGCCACCCACTCGAACACCCAGCGCCCGCCGGACCCGCCGCTGCGCCGGGGCGGTGCGGGCTCGCCCCCGGGTATGCCGCCCGGGGTGCCGCCCCCGCCGGAACCGTTCCCCGACGCATCCCCCACCGGACCGCCGGGCACCTTCACCGGCGCCGGCGCCGGCCCGGGCGCCCACGTGGGCCCGCCGATGCCGGGAGGGGGTGCGGGTGGGATGTTTGACATGCTCGGGTCGACCGTCACCGCTGGTGCCCCCTCAGTCGGATCGGTGGCCACGGAGGTAGGAGGCTACCCCACCCCGCCACCGGCCCGGCAGCACCGCCGACCTGTTCCGGAGGGCGCCTACAAGCCGGCAATGAGCTTCTCGACCCGCTCGTCCTTCGCCTTGAAGGGATCCTTCAGCAGCACCGTCCGCTGGGCCTGATCGTTCAGCTTGAGGTGCACCCAGTCGACGGTGAAGTCGCGGCGGCGCTCCTTGGCCTTGCGGACGAACTCGCCGCGGAGCCGGGCCCGCGTCGTCTGGGGCGGGTTCGACACGGCCGTCGGAGATCGTCGGCGTCGTCGCAGATCCGGTCCACCAGGTCGCGGCGACTGCAGGCGGTAGAAGAGGCCCCGCTCCCGGCTGACGTCGTGGTACTGCAGGTCGAGCAGGGAGACCTTCGGGCTGTGCAGCGGCAGCTGGTGGCGGCGCGCGGTACTCGTCGATCAGGCGGTGCTTGGTCACCCAGTCGCACTCGCGGTCGAGCGAGAGCGGGTCGGTCTCGATCCCCTTGAGGCAGTGCTCCCACATGTCGAGGGCCCGGTCCTCTTGCGGGCGCAGGCCCTGGCGGTCGCGGAACCGCAGCGCCCGCGTCGAGGTACTCCCCCTGGATGTCGAGGGCGCTCACCTCGCGCCCGTTGGCCAGGCGCACCGTGCGGCGGCAGGTGATGTCGTGGCTGATCTCGCGGATGGCCCTGATGGGATTCTCGAGGGTCATGTCCCGGAGCACCATCGAGGGGTCCTCGAGCATCCGCAGCAGGATGCTGGTGGCCCCCACCTTGAGAAAGGTGGCGTACTCGCTCATGTTGGAGTCGCCGACGATCACGTGCAGGCGGCGGAAGCGCTCGGCGTCGGCGTGGGGCTCGTCCCGGGTGTTGATGATCGGGCCGGCTGCGGGTGGTGGCCGAGGACACCCCCTCCCAGATGTGCTCGGCCCGCTGGCTCAGGCAGTAGACGGCGCCCCGGGCCGTCTGGAGGACCTTGCCGGCGCCGGCGTAGATCTGGCGGGTCACCAGGAACGGGATGAGGACCTCGGCGTAGTGGGAGAAGTCGTCGCGCCGGCTGGTCAGGTAGTTCTCGTGGCAGCCGTAGGAGTTGCCGGCGGAGTCGGTGTTGTTCTTGAAGAGGAAGATGTCGCCCCGGATGCCCTCCTCGCGCAGCCGGGCCTCGGCCCACTCGACCAGGTGGGAGAGGATCCGCTCCCCCGCCTTGTCGTGGGCGACCAGGTCGCGCGATGGCGTCGCACTCGGGGGTGGCGTACTCGGGGTGGCTGCCGACGTCGAGGTAGAGGCGGGCCCCGTTCTCGAGGAAGACGTTGGAGGAGCGCCCCCAGCTGACGACCCGGCGGAAGAGGTAGCGGGCCACCTCGTCCGGGCTGAGGCGGCGCTGGCCCCGCAGCGTGCAGGTGACCCCGTACTCGTTCTCCAGCCCGAAGATCCGCCGCTCCACACCGTCACGCTACCGCCGTGGGGCCCGGTTGGTACTCGTGGCACCGGCGGGACGGGCGGGTGCTCAGGCCAGCAGCGCGTCGAGCTCGTCGTCGTCGAGCCGCCGGAAGGCCCGCCGTCCGTTGCCCACGGCCAGCACGGCCACCTCGAGATCGGCCGCGGCGAGCACCCGGTCGGGGCCGGCCAGCGCGCCACGCCAGTGCCGCAGGGCCCCGCCAGGTCCCAGTCCGGCTGCCAGGCGTCCTCCGACCCGGGCGGCGATGGCCTCGGCCTCGCCGCCGAGCACGGAGTAGCGGTCCTCGTCGATGATCGTGCCGTCGTAGGCGATGTGGTACAGCTGGTTCGTCGCGGCTGCCGTCGCCCAGCTCGGCCACGAGGATCTCCACCTCGAGCGGCTTCATCTCGTGGGTGAAGACCTGGCCCAGGTACTGGGCGTAGAGGTTGGCGAGCGACCGGGCGTCGACGTCCTCGCGGCTGAAGGCGTAGCCCTTGGTGTCGGCGTGGCGGACGCCGGCCACCCGCAGCTGGTCGAACTCGTTGTACTTGCCGACGCCGGCGAAGGCGATCCGGTCGTAGATCTCGCTGATCTTGTGCAGCGACCGCGACGGGTTCTCGGCCACGATCAGGATGCCGGCGTCGAAGTCGTGGCCACCAGCGACCGGCCCCGGGCGATGCCCTTCTGGGCGTACTCCGCCCGGTCCTTCATGACCTGCTCGGGCGCCACGTAGTACGGCATGGTCATGCCGGTCGCCTCCGCCTCACGGGGCCCGCCCCTCGGCCCGGCGCCGGTCGATCAGCGACGCGAACCGCGCGGCCACCTCGTCCTCGTCGACGGCGGTGAAGCCCTCGTCGGTGACCGTGGCCACCATCGGGTAGATGCCGCGCACCAGGTCGGGCCCGCCGGTGGCCGAGTCCTCGTCGGCCGCCTGGTAGAGGGCCTCGACGGCCAGCTCGACGGCCTCGTCGCGGGCCATGGCCGAGCGGTACCCGAGCTTGACCGTCGTCCGGGCGTCGCGGCCGCCCGAGCCGGTGGCGCTGTAGTCGGTCTCCTCGTAGCGCCCGCCGGTCACGTCGTAGTTGAAGATCCGGCCGATGCCCCGGCGAGGTCGCAGCCGGCGAACAGCGGGACCACGGCCAGGCCCTGCATCGCCATCGGCAGGTGCTCGCGGACCATCTGGGCCAGCTGGTTGGCCTTGCCCTCGAGGCTGAGCACGACGCCCTCGACCTTCTCGTAGTGCTCGAGCTGGGTCTGGAAGAGCCGCACCATCTCGATGGCCGGCCCGGCGGCGCCGGCGATGGCCACCGCCGAGAAGCGGTCGGCGGGGAACACCTTCTCCATGGCCCGGTGGGCGATGATGTGGCCCTCGGTGGCCCGGCGGTCGCCGGCCATCACCACGCCGTCCGCGTAACGGAGGGCGACCATGGTGGTGCCGTGGCGCACGTCGAGCCCGGGGCCCGAGAGCGCGTCGGTCACGGGCGCGGCCGCCGGGGCCGACGGGGACGTCCACGGCAGCGATGACGGCCGGACGGTGGCCAACAGGCCGGCGAAATCCGGGCCCGGATCGTCGACCGGGCGCGAACATGGGCAGACTCACGTGCTACTGGCCGCCCTTCTGGACGTAGTTGCGGACGAACTCCTCGGCGTTCTCCTCGAGCACCTCGTCGATCTCGTCGAGCAGGTCGTCCAGTTCCGCCTTCAGCTTCTCGCCCTTGGCGGAGGTGGCGGGCACCTCCTCGACCGTCTCCTCCGTGCGCTCCGGAGCGGTCGTGCTTCTTCTTCAGTTCCCGTTCAGCCATGTCGTGCCCTCTCCTAACGGCTCAACCGGTCCAGCAGCTCGGCCGGGGTCGTGCTCTGCTGCAGGAGTGCGTCGACGTGGTCGGCCGTGCCCCTCAGAGGGGTCCATCATCGGTACCCGGCGCAGCGGGTCGGTCCCCAGGTCGAAGACGATCGAGTCCCAGTTGGCCGACGACCACCGAATCGGGCCAGCGCTGAGGCACTGCCCCGGAACCACGCCCGGGTCGTAGCGGGGCGGGTCGGTGACGGCCGCGGCCACCTCGTCCGGCTCGACCAGCCGCTCCATGTCCAGGCGGGCGAACAGCGACCGCGCCGGCCGCAGGTCGTGGTACTGCAGGTCGAGGGCGGCCAGGCGGTGGTCGTCCCAGTCGCAGTCGTGGCGCTCCCGGTAGCCCTCGATCAGCTGGAGCTTGGCCACCCAGTCGAGCTGGCGGTTGAGGGATGCCGGGTCGGTCTCGAGCCCGTTGAGGACCTGCTCCCAGCGGCGCAGCACCTCCTCGCCGACGGCCTCGTCCCCCATGCACTCGAGGCCCCGGTCCTCGGCGAACTTGCGGGCCAGGCGACAGCAGCTCCCACTGCAGCTCGAGGGCGGTGGCACGTCGACCCGTCGGCCAGCTCGACCGTGGCCCGCAGGGTGGCGTCGCGGGCCACCGCCCTGATGGCCCGGACCGGCTCGGCCAGGGCCAGGTCCCGGTCGCCGTCGACGTCGTCCTCGATCATCGCCAGCACCAGCGCGGTCGTCCCCACCTTCAGAAAGGTCGCCACCTCGGCCAGGTTGGCGTCCCCCACGATCACGTGCAGCCGGCGGTATCGGTGCGGGTCGGCGTGGGGCTCGTCCCGGGTGTTCACGATCGGCCGCTTGAGGGTGGTCTCGAGCCCGACCTCCTCCTCGAAGAACTCGGCCCGCTGGGTCAGCTGGAAGGCGAGCCGGTCGCCGTCGCGCTCGCGCGACCTCGCTGCCCACCTTGCCGGCGCCGCAGAAGATCTGGCGGGTGACGAAGTGCGGCGTGACGCCGCTGACGATGCGGGCGAAGGGCACCGCCCGGTCCATCAGGTAGTTCTCGTGGGTGCCGTAGGAGTTGCCCTTGCCGTCGGAGTTGTTCTTGTAGACCACGAGCTCGCCGGCCGGCGGATGCGGGCGGCCGCCTCCATCGACCGGCGGAGCATCTCCTCGCCGCTGCGGTCGTAGAGGCACGCACTCCAGCGCGGTCAGGCACTCGGGGGTGGAGTACTCGGGGTGGGCGTGGTCGACGTAGTACCGGGCCCCGTTGGTCAGCACGGTGTTGACCAGGTGGGTCTCGATCTGGGGCGGCATGGAGCCCTCGCGGGCGAAGCCGCGGGCGTCGTTGCCCGGGCTCTCGTCCTCGAAGTCCCAGCCTGATCCGCTGGCGGGCGACCTCGGTGACGTAGGCGTTGATCAGCAGCGACGAGGCCGCGATGGGGTTCGGGTCCCCGTCGGAGACGTGGATGCCGTACTCGGTCTCGATCCCGCAGACCTTGGGTATTGCCACGGCCGACCCTATCCACGGTCGCGGCCGCCTCAGAGGTACTGGCCGGTCCCGACCCGCTCGATGGACCGGCCGCCCGTGGTCTCGTCGTCCGTCGCTGATCAGGGTCCGGATGTAGACGATGCGCTCGCCCTTCTTGCCCGAGATCTTCGCCCAGTCGTCGGGGTTCGTGGTGTTCGGCAGGTCCTCGTTCTCCTTGTACTCCTGGCGGATCGACTCGAGCAGGTCCTCGGTGCGGATGCCCCGGCCCTCCTCGGCGATGGCCCGCTTGATGGCCAGCTTCTTCGCCCGGCGCACGATGTTCTCGATCATCGCCCCCGAGGCGAAGTCCCGGAAGTACAGGACCTCCTTGTCGCCGTTCTGGTAGGTGACCTCGAGGAAGCGGTTCTCGTCGTCGTCCCGGTACATCTCGGTGACGGTCTTCTCGATCATCGCCTGGACGGCCTTGGCCGGGTCGCCGCCGCCGAGGGCGTCCACCTCCGCCTGCGTCGAGGGGGAGGTCGGGCGTCAGGTAGCGGGCGAAGATCTGGGCGGCGGCCTCCTCGTCGGGCCGCTCGATCTTGATCTTCACGTCGAGGCGCCCGGGCCGCAGGATGGCCGGGTCGATGAGGTCCTCCCGGTTGGACGCGCCGATGACGATGACGTCGCGCAGCGTCTCCACCCCGTCGATCTCGGCCAGCAGCTGGGGCACGATCGTCGACTCCATGTCCGAGCTGATGCCGGTGCCCCGCGTCCGGAAGAGCGAGTCCATCTCGTCGAAGAAGACGATGACGGGGACCCCCTCCTCGGACTTCTCCCGGGCCCGCTGGAAGACCAGGCGGATCTGGCGCTCGGTCTCCCCCACGTACTTGTTCAGCAGCTCGGGGCCCTTGATGTTGAGGAAGTAGCTGCGGGCGTTGGTGTTGCCCGTCACCTGGGCCACCTTCTTGGCCAGGGAGTTGGCCACCGCCTTGGCGATGAGCGTCTTGCCGCACCCCGGCGGGCCGTAGAGGAGGATGCCCTTGGGCGCCGGCAGCTGGTGCTCGACGAAGAGCTCCCGGTAGAGGTACGGGAGCTCGACGGCGTCGGTGATCGCCTCGATCTGGTCGTCGAGGCCGCCCACGTCGGCGTAGGTGATGTCGGGCACCTCCTCGAGGACCAGCTCCTCGACCTCGGGACGGGGCAGCTTCTCGATGAGCAGCCCGGTGCGGGGCTCCATCAGCACGGTGTCGCCGGACCGCAGCCGGATGCCCTCGAGCTCGTCGGCCAGCTCGACCACCCGCTCCTCGTCGGCCCGCCCGTAGACGAGGGCGCGACGGCCGTCCTCGAGGACCTCCTTGACGACCACGACCTCACCGGCGCCCTCGCCCTCGCGGGCCAGCACCACGTTGAGCGACTCGTTGAGCACCACCTCGTTGCCGCGGCGCAGCTCGTCGGGCTCGATGTCGGGGTGCAGGGAGACGCGCATCTTGCGGCCGCCCGAGATAGACGTCCACGGTGCCGTCGTCGTTGGTGCCGAGGTAGATGCCGTAGGCGGCCGGCGGCTGGGTGAGCTTCTCCACCTCCTCCCGGAGGTTGGCGATGTGCTCCTTGGCCGTCTGCAGGGTGAAGGTCAGCTTTTCGTTCTGGGAGACGGCCTGGGCCAGCTGCCCCTTCGCCTCGAGGAGCTTCTCCTCCAGGGTCTGGACGCGGCGCGGCCCCTCTTGCAGGCGCCGCCGCAGGACGAGCACCTCCTCCTCGAGCTCCGCGGACCGGAGGCGCAGGGCCTCGAGGTCCTCGGTGTCGCCGTCCCCGTGATCGTCGCGGTCAGCCGTCGGAATCACCCCGATCCACTCGTCTTCCTGCGACCCTACACCGGGGCCCCCGCCGGTCAGTGCCACGGAACCTGGAGGTGCCGGGGGCCGTATAACATCTAGTGGATGGGCATCCCGGCAGAGGTGGCCCGAGGCTGCGTCCGGTCCGCTCCCTGTCGGCACATGCAACGGTGGGCACTGCTGGACGCCAGAGCGGGTGGCTCGCACGCCCGGGGAACGACGTAGGAGACTCAGCGCTGATGAAGGTCTGGATCGACCAGGATCTCTGCACGGGTGACGGGCTGTGCGAGGAGATCGCGCCCGCCGTCTTCACCCTCCTCGACGACGGCCTCGCCTACGTCAAGGAGGGCGACGACGTCAAGAACGAACCCGGCGGCTCCTCGGGCATGGCGGCCGTGCCCGGCGACCTCGAGGACGCCGTGGTGGAGGCGTCGGAGGAGTGTCCGGGCGAGTGCATCTTCATCGAGCGGGGCTAGGGCCCCGGCCCGGCGTCACGTTCCCCCGTCCCCGGCGCCCTCGGGGACCAGCAGGCGGGCGGTGGTGAGGAACCCGGTATGGCCGACCATGCGGTGGTCGGGACGGACCGACCGGTCCTCGATGTGCCAGGTGCGCTGGAGCACCTCCAGGGTGCGGGCCAGACCGAACGGGCGCGGTCGAGGGCCTCGCGCAGCTGGGCCGTCTGGTTGACGGTCGGCAGGTAGGCGCAGACGATGCCGCCGGGCCGCAGCGCCACCGCCGCGTGGTCGAGGACGCGCCACGGCTCGGGCAGGTCGAGCACGATGCGGTCGAGGTCGCGCTCGTCGATGCCGTCGTAGACGTCGCGCAGCTCGACCCGGTAGTCGACCCCGGGCCCGCAGAACGCCTCGACGTTGGCCCGGGCCCGGTCGGCGAAGTCCTCGCGGAGCTCGTAGCCGGTGACGGCCGCCCCCGCCCGCAGCAGGGCCATCGACAGGGCGCCCGACCCGACGCCCGCCTCGAGGACGCACGTCCCCGGCCCGATGTCGGCCTCCATCACGATGGCAGCCAGGTCCTTCGGGTAGATGACCTGTGCCCCCCTCGGCATCTTGAGGACCACGTCGGCCAGGGTGGGCCGGACCACCACGAACCGGCGGCCGGTGCTGCCGAGGACGGTCGATCCCTCGAGCGCGCCGATCAGGTCGTCGTGGGCGACGATGCCGGCGTGGGTGTGGAACATGGTGCCGGCCCGCAGGGTGACCAGGTACCGGCGCTCCTTGGTGTCGAGCAGCAGGACCCGCTCGCCGTCGGCCAGACGCGCCCTCGTCGGCCGCGGTCGTCCACCCGTCAGGGTTCGTCGTGGCGACGCGAGCGGATCTGGACGCGCTCGCCCGGGCGGAGCTCCACCCGGTAGTGGTCGACCTGGTCGCGCCTCGCCTGCTGCAGCAGCCACGCCGAGGCCGCGATCACGTACCAGATCGGATGCCGGCCGCCGGCGGCCCGCGAGAGGCCCCGGCGGAACAGGTAGCGCAGGGTGCTGTCGATCACCCCTAGACCCGCACGACCTCGATGACGGCGCTGCGCCGGCGGCCGCGCCGGCGGCCGGCGAGGAAGGCGATGGCCACCACCAGCACCACCACGGCGGCCGCCACCGTGATCGCCTGGGACTTCGAGGATTCGACCTCGTCGCCGACCTCGCCGTTCAGCTCGCGGAACTTGGCCTCGATGTCGTCCCGGGTCAGCACCCGCGGCGTGGTCGCACCCGTCGTGGTCACAGCGACTCCTTCGCCCGTTGTTCGGCGGCCGAGCGCCGGGCCAGGCCCCGGTTGACGGCCAGGCCGGCGACGACGCCCACCCCGACCACCACCACCGCCGTCAGCAAGTACGGCAACCACGAGAGGTTGCCGGTGAAGGCCCCGTCCGTCTCCGTCTGGAGGAACCGGAGCAGCGCCACCGACAAAATGACGATGCCGCCGGCCAGCGCCACCGAGCCGGCCACGCCGAAGAGCACGAACCGCCCCAGACCCTTGAGGGGGTCGAGCGTCTCCTGCTTGACGTAGTCGATGATCAGCTGCAGGGTCTCGGAACCCGTCGACCGGATCCTGTCGAACCCTCTGCGCTGTTCGCCGAAGCCTAGGGGCACCGCTCTCCTCGGGTCGCGTGCGTGCTCCGGGTCACTATACGGCCTCGGCGGGCGGCCCTTCCCGTGTTCACGACCGGTCGCGGTAGAGGTAGGTCGAGCTGGCCGTGGCCACCACCGCGCCGGACCCGTCAACCACCACGGCTTCGGCGAAGGCGACCCGGCGTCCCCCGCCGACGATGCGGGCCGTGCACGTGAGCCGCTCCCCCACCGCCACCGGCGCCAGGAAGCTCGTCTTCATCTCGACGTTGGCGGCCACGACCCGTCGCCCGTCGCCCAGGGCCCGGGTGACGGCGGCCGAACCCATGGCCGAGTCGGCCAGAGCACCGAGAAAGCCGCCCTGGACGATGCCGGCCGGGTTGGCGAAGCGCTCGTCGGCGGTCATCTCCCACACCGTCCGGCCGGCCTCGGCCTTGTCCACGCAGACGGCCCCGAGGGTCAGCTCGCACGCCGGTGGCACCTGGATCCGCTGGTCGCCCATGCCGGGGGACCCTACCGCCGCCCGGTGGGCGGATACTGGTGGGATGCCGTATGCCGCCGCCCTGTCCCAGCACCCGCTGCCGGCCACCGCCACCGGGGAGGTGGCCGGGGCCGTGCTCGAGGCCCTGGGACCCCGGCCGGACCTGGTCGTGGTGACGGTGACCCCGGCCCATGCCGGCGTGCTGGCCGACATCGCCGGCGCCCTGGACGGGATCCTCCACCCCCTGGTGCTGCTGGGCTGTGCCTCCGACGCCGTGCTCACCACCGGGCGCGAGATCGAGGACGGGCCGGCCGTCTCCCTGTGGGCGGCCCGCTGCGGGCTGGTGGCCCCGGTCAGGCTGCGGACCGGTGATACCGCCGCCGGTGCCGTCATCGAGGGCTGGCCGGCCGCGACCGCCTTCCCGCCGGCCGCCCTCATCGTGCTGGCCGACCCGTTCACCTTCTCCCCCGGGGCCCTCTTCGAGGCGGCCGCCGCCGCCGGCAGCCCGCCGGCCATCGTCGGCGGCAATGCGTCGGCCGCCCGGGGACCGGGGGCCACCCGTCTGGTGCTCGGGGCGGCGTCCTACGCCGAGGGGGCCGTGGGTGCCGTCGTGGGCGGGGGCGTCACGGTGACGCCCGTGCTGTCCCAGGGGACGACCCCCTACGGACCGGTACTCACGGTCACGTCGGCCGAGGGCCACCTCGTCCGCGGCATCGCCGGCAAGCCCGCCCTGCGCTGCATCGTCGACCTGGTGAAGGAGCACCTCCCGCCCGACCGGGTGGCCGCCCTGGACGAGGGCGGCCTCCACCTGGGAGTGGTGGTGCGCGAGCGCGGCGCCGCCCCCCACCGCGAGGACGTGCTCGTCCGCTCGGTCGTCGGCGCCGACCGCGACAGCGGCGCCGTGGCCTTCGACGGGGCCGTGCCCCTGGGCAGCACGGTGCAGCTCCACCTGCGCGACGCCGACAGCGCCCGGGTCGACCTCCGGGCCGCCCTCAGGGGTGCGGCCGCCGACGGCGTGCTGGCGTTCCCCTGCAACGGGCGGGGCACCCGGCTCTTCGACGTTCCCCACCACGACGCCGGCCTGCTGTCGCGGGTGCTCGGTCCCGTGCCGGCCGGCGGCTGTGCCGTGGCCGGGGAGTTTGGGCCGGTGTCGGGCGAGAACTTCGTCCACGGGTTCTCGCTGTCCATGGCCCTCTTCTCCGACCCGCCCGCCTGAGGACGCGCCGACACGCGCAATTCACACGCCACCCCCGCCGTCCTGGTGGTGGTGCCGGTAGGGTGAACCCGATGAGCCGACCGGCCGACGCCCTGCCGAGCGAACCCGCCGTCGAGCGCCTGGGCATCAGCGTCATCCGGGGCCTGGCCATGGACGCCCCCGGGCGGCCAACTCGGGCCATCCGGGCACGGCCATGGCCCTGGCCCCCCTGGCCCACGTCCTCTAGACCCGGGTCATGCGGCACGATCCCGACCGACCCGGACTGGCCCGACCGCGACCGGTTCGTCCTCTCCAACGGCCACGCCTCCATCCTGCTGTACTCGATGCTCTACCTCACCGGCTACGGCCTCGACCTCGACGACCTCAGCGCCTTCCGGCAGTGGGGCAGCCGGACCCCGGGCCACCCCGAGCGGCGCCACTCGGCCGGGGTGGAGGTGACCACCGGCCCCCTCGGCCAGGGGTTCGCCAACGCCGTCGGCATGGCCGTAGCCGAGCGCTGGCTGCGGGCGCGCTTCGGCCCCGAGATCTGTCGACCACCACACCTTCGTCATCGCCGGTGACGGCTGCTTCGAAGAAGGCATCTCCCACGAGGCCGCCTCGCTGGCCGGCCACCTCGGGCTCGGCCGCCTGGTCTGCGTCTACGACGACAACCACATCACCATCGACGGGCCCACCGAGCTGGCCTACTCCGACGACGTCGGCGGCCGGTTCGCCGCCTACGGCTGGCACGTCGACGACGTGGGCGAGATCGGCCAACGACCTCGACGCCCTCGAGGCGGCCCTGCGGCGGGCCATGGCCGTCGAGGACCGGCCCAGCCTGCATCATGCTGCGCAGCCACATCGGCTACGCCCTCGCCCGACCATGACCGACTCGGCCAAGGCGCACGGCGACCCGTTCGCGCCCGAGGAGATCCGCCGCGACCAAGGAACTCCTCGGCCTGCCGCCGGACGAGACCTTCTACGTGCCCGACGAGGTGCTCGAGTATCTACCGGGGCTGCGGCCCGCGGGGCGCCGTCCTGCGGGCGGCCTGGGAGCGCAGCTTCGCCGCCTGGTCGGCGACGGGCGACCGCGCCGGGTGGGACGCCGCCCAGGCCGGTGGGGGCCTGGCCGGCTGGGAGGCCAAGCTGCCGACCTTCGCCCCGACGACGGGCCGCTCGCCACCCGCCAGGCCATCAAGGCCTGCCTCAACGCCACGCGCCGAGGTGCTGCCGGGCCTGCTGCCCGGGAGCGCCGACCTGACGGGCAACACCGGGATGGCCCTGGCCGGGGCGACCGCCCTGTCGGCCGCCGAGCCGGGGGGCGGGCGTCATCCACTACGGCATCCGCGAGCACGGCATGGGCGGGATGATGACGGGCATGGCCGCTCACGGCGGCGTGCTGCCCATCGGCGGGACGTTCTTCGTCTTCAGCGACTACATGCGGGGGGCGGTGCGGCTGGCCGCCCTGTCCGGGGTGCAGGTCGTCTACTCGTGGACGCACGACTCGGTCGGCCTGGGCGAGGACGGACCCACCCACCAGCCGATCGAGCAGCTGGCGGCGGTGCGGGCCATGCCCGGCCTGCGGGTGATCCGCCCGGCGGACGCCAACGAGTCGGCCCAGGCGCTGGCGCCTGGCCGTCGAGACGGACGGGCCGACGGCCCTGTCCTCACCCGCCAGAAGGTGCCGGTCCTCGAGGGCACGGCGGCCCGCGCCGCCGACGGCGTGGCCCGGGGCGCCTACGTGCTGCGTGACGAGGACCCGGCGACGCCCCTCGACCTGGTGCTCATCGGGACGGGCAGCGAGGTCCGTGTCTGCCTGGACGCGGCCGACCTGCTGGCGGCGGGCGGGCGTCAACGCCCGGGTGGTGTCCTTGCCCAGCTGGGGACTGTTCGAGGACCAGGACGACGACTACCGCTCGTCGGTGCTGCCGGGCGGGGTCCCCCGCCTGTCGGTCGAGGCCGCCAGCAGCTTCGGGTGGGAGCGGTGGGCCGACGACTCGGTGGCCATCGACCACTTCGGGGCGTCGGCACCGGGTGAGCGGGTCCTGGCCGACTTCGGCTTCACCCCCGAGCACGTGGCCGAACGGGCCCGTGCCTGCTCGACCTCGCGAACCGTTCGACGACGACGACGAGAGGAGGAGCGACATGACCCGTCTCCACGAGCTCCACGAGCCAGCAGGGTCAGAGCCCCTGGCTCGACAACCTCCGGCGCGACTGGCTGCAGGACGGCACGCTCGCCGCGGCTGGTGGCCCGCGGCATCCGGGGCGTCACCTCGAACCCGACCATCTTCGACAAGGCCATGAGGGCCAGGCCACCTACGACGACCAGTTCGCCGTCGCTCATCGGCTCGATGTCGGTGGAGGACGCCTACTGGGACATGGCCATCGACGACATCAACGCCGCCCTGGACGTGCTCGACCCGCTGCACGAGGCCTCGGGGGGCCCGACGGCTTCGTGTCGCTCGAGGTGTCACCGGCCCTGGCCCATGACACCGACGGCACCATCGCGGCGGCCCGCAACCTGCACACACGGATGGCCCGCCCAACCTGCTGGTGAAGATCCCGGCCACGGCCGAGGGGATCCCGGCCATCCGGCAGATGATCGCCGAGGGCCGCAGCATCAACGTGACCCTGATCTTCTCCCTCGAGCGCTACGGCGAGGTGATCGAGGCCTACCTGTCGGGCCTGGAGGCGCTACGCGGCCTCCGGGGCCGAGGACCTCTCCCACGTGGCCACGGTGGCGTCGTTCTTCGTCAGCCGGGTGGACACCGAGGTCGACCGGCGCATCGAGTCGCTGGCCGGGCTGGGGGCCAACTCGGTGACGACCGGCAGCGGCGGCTCGCTGCTCGACCTGCGGGGGCAGGCCGCCGTGGCCCAGGCCCGCCTGGCCTACCAGCTCTTCAAGGAACGCTTCGACGGGCCCCGGTGGGAGGCGCTGGCGGCCAAGGGCGCCCGCGTGCAGCGGCCGCTGTGGGCGTCGACGTCGACGAAGAACCCCGACTACCCCGACCTGGCCTACGTGGACACCCTGATCGGCCCGGACACCGTGAACACGATGCCCGACGCCACCATCGACGCCTTCCTCGACCACGGGACGATCGCCCGGACCATCGACGAGGACGACCAGGGTGCGGCCGCCGTGGTGGAGACGCTGGACGACGCCGGGGTGGACATGGCCGACGTGGCCGTGACCCTGGAGGCCGAAGGCGTGGCGTCGTTCGCCAAGTCCTTCGACGAGCTGCTCCAGCAGCTCAACGACAAGGCCACCGCCCTCTCCGCGGGCCGCTGAGCGGGATGGCGAGCCCGCGGCCGACCGGCTCGCATGACACCGGCACCGAGCTGACCAAGACCCCGCCGGCGGCGCTGGTCATCTTCGGGGCCTCGGGCGACCTCACCGCCCGCAAGATCCTGCCGGCCCTTTCCCGCCTGACCGACCGGGGGACCCTCGACGCCGGCTTCACCGTCATCGGCGTGGCCCGGACGGCCTGGTCGGACGAGGAGTTCCGGGACACCGTCAGGGCGGCCACCCCGTCGGCCGGGCCGGGATGGAAGGCGGCCGTCGAGCGCTTCCGCTATGTCAGCGGGGAGTACGACGACCCCGGCACCTTCGCCCGCCTGGCCGAGCTGCTGCGGGAGGCCGACCGGGACTACGGGACGGCCGGCAACCGGCTGTACTACCTGGCCACCGTGCCGTCGGTGTTCGCCAGGGTGGCCGGGGCGCTGGCCGACCACGGCTGCAACACGCCCGCCGGCAAGGGATCCTTCGCCCGTCTCGTGATCGAGAAGCCGTTCGGCCACGACCTGGCCAGCGCCATCGCCCTCGACGACCAGATCCACGCGGCCTTCGACGAGGGGTCGGTGTTCCGCATCGACCATTACATGGGCAAGGAGACCGTGCAGAACGTGCTGGCCCTGCGGTTCGCCAACGCCATCTTCGAGCCCATCTGGAACCGGCGCTACGTGGAGCAGGTGCAGATCACCGTGGCCGAGAGCCTGGGGGTGGAGCACCGGGGCGGGTTCTACGAGGGGGCCGGGGCCCTCAGGGACATCGTGCAGAACCACGTGATGCAGGTGCTGGCGCTCACGCTGATGGAGGCGCCCACCAACATGGACGGCGACCGCATTCGGGACGAGAAGGTCAAGCTGCTGCAGGCCATCGACATCCCCTCCCCGGACGAGGCCGTCGACAAGTCAGTGCGGGGCCAGTACGTGGCCGGCACCGTCGACGGGAAGGCGGTGCCGGGTTACCGGGAGGAGGAGGGTGTGGCCCCCGACAGCCACACGGAGACGTACGTGGCCCTGCGGCTGCGGGTGGAGAACTGGCGGTGGGCAGGGGTTCCCATCTTCGTGCGGACGGGCAAGCGCCTGCCGTCGAGGGTGACCGAGGTGGCGTTGCAGTTCCACCACGTGCCCTTCCTGCTGTTCGACCACCGGGCCGCCCGTGACCTGCGGCCCAACGCCCTCATCCTGCGGATCCAGCCCGACGAGGGCATCACCATCGAGTTCGGGGCCAAGGTGCCGGGCGAGGCCTTCCACGTGCGGTCAGTGGCCCTCGACTTCTCCTACGCGGACACCTTCGCCGACGCCGAGCCGGCCGACGGCTACGAGCGCCTGTTGCACGACGCCCTGACGGGCGACGCCACCCTGTTCATCCGGTCCGACGAGGTCCGCCAGGCCTGGGAGATCGTGGAGCCCTACCTGCAGGCGTGGTCGGGATCGGGCACCGGGCTCCATCCATACCAGGCCGGCACGTGGGGACCGCACATGGCCGACCTGCTGGTGGAGCGCTCGGGCGACGCCTGGCGCAACCCGACCATGGACATCGAGCCGACGACGGGACGCCTGACGCAGTAGGCGGGGGCGGGGGTGACTCGCGGGCCCGGTCGGGAGTCTCGATCTGCGGGTCCACCCGGTTTGGACGTGCCGTGGCCGTCTGGCTTTCCTCCGTGATGTTTCGGTCGTGTTTCATTTCGCCAGACTTGGCGAGTTACTGTTGTCTATATTGCACGATCGATGAACGCTCAATCTTTGAACGTTCGTGAGATCGTGCCAGTGACGACATAGGTTCCCCTCGAGTCCGACTACACGTGCAGTGTCATCACTATCCGGCCGATCCGTTTTGTCGGCTCGACGCGGTCCACGGCCGAGGTGTCGACAGATCGTGTGGCAGGGGTCACCCTCGGAGATACCCGTCCGCGGGTCGTGAGCCGCACGGCTCCATCGGCGCCGTGCAACCCATCCCCACCTGCGACGCACCGACCCGGCCCGTTGTGGCCGGTCAGCCATGCCTGAGCCGAGGCACCAGGACGATCGCCGAAAGTGGCCTGTTCACAGCCCATTTCTGCCGAGGCGATCGGCGGCATCGGCGTGACTCCGGACGGCACGACGCTGGCACGACCCGGTGAATCGTCACTGGTCTGCAGCGGACGAATCGATCGCGAGTTCCGGCGTGGCCGACACGCGGGACTGACCCGCACGACAGCGCATCTTCAGCGGACGAGCTGGGCCGTACGACAGCAATGCACTCACCATGTTACCTCGGATCACGTGCGCTTCAATGGGTTGTTTGGCACTTGTGAGCATGGGGGCACCGGCGTATCGTCCGGATTGCATCACACCGGATGACAGGGCACGTAGTGCCCTGTCACTGGTTCACAAACAGCATGTGTGTAGGTAAATGGCGTCGCATAGATCCACGGGCCTTACCTGGTCGCCTGGCCTGTGGGGAGCGAATGGCGAACCCGACCCCGTTTGCGGGACACGCACCCCCAACAAACAAGGAGCCTCAGCATGAGGAAACTGTTCAGCACGAAGAAGCGAATCGCGGTCGTGGCCGGCGTGGGAGCCGTCGTCCTGGCGGCCAGCGGCATCGCCGCCGCGTATTTCACCTACACCGGAACTGCGACGGGGAATGCATCGGTTGCCACCGTCGGTTGGACCGTCACCAACGTCAGTGTCAGCGGCAATCCCCTGACCCCGGGTGGCCCGGGTCAAACGGTGAACTTTTACGGTGACCAACACCGCCAACATCCCGGTGGCCCTGACCAGCGTGACCCTCACCCTGGATTCCAGCGGCGGATACGTGATCAACCACCCCTCGGGTTTGCCGGCAACTGGGAACGGTGGTTGCGCCGTCGTGTGGTTCAACGTGGCCAATGACGGTGCCGGCCTCGATGGAGCCACGTTCACCGCCGGGCAGGCCGTCAACGACTACGCCACCATCTCCATTCCAGCGGACCCCACCGACAACCAGAACGGGTGTCAGGGCATACTCCCCAACTTCACCATCACGGCAACGACCTGACGGTAGCCGGTGGTGACGCCCGAGCTTCGGTTCGGGGTTCATCGCCTCACCTCGGCAGCCGGACCGGATCGTGGGTCGACACCTGCGACCCGGTCCGGCTCCGAGCATCGTCAGTGCGGTCGTCCGCGGGCGATCCGAAATCAGTCTGACTCCGGGGATTCCGCATGGGTCGCCGTCCGTAGCCGCCTAGGTCCTGGTAAGATTCGACGTGTCGAGATCCCACGAAGCGAGAAGAAAAGGACGAACACTCCTGCTCGTCGTGCTCGCCCTCGTGATCGGCGGAAGCGTCGCCTCGGGTTACCTCGCCTACGCGGCACCGGGTGGTCGGGTGAGTCCATCGCCGACATTCACGGTCGAGCCGCCGGCGACAACGACCTCGAACACGGCCGCCTTCTCCTATGCCGACAGCCAGTCAGGCTCGACGTTCAAATGCTCGCTCGACGGCTCGCCGTTTGCCGGATGTCCCGCGGGCACCGCCTCCTTCGCCGGACTGTCCATCGGAGTCCACCTTTTCCGGGTGGAGGCCGTCTGGGGATCGTCGACCAGCTCCCCCACTCCGTGCACCTGGACCATCACCACCGTGGTGCCGGCCGCTCCGGTCATCGTGGCCAGGCCCACCGATCCGTCACCGGATCCCAGCCCCGAGTTCACGTTCACGGACGCGAGCGGTCCGAGCGTCCTGTTCTGGTGTGCGCTCGATGTCGGGCCGACCGCGGCATGTACGGGGGACACCGACCACGACGGCGACAAGGTCCAGGGCGAGATGCACTACTTCCTCCTACCACCCGGGCGACACTGTTTCTCCGTGTATGCCACCAACCGTGTCGGCAGCCCGGGGCCGACGACGACGTGGTGCTGGACCATCGCATCGAGGTCGGGCCCCGCCGACTTCTCTGTGTCGGGTGACATCGTCCCGCCCTTCACCCCGGGCACCAGCCAGCGGGTCGACCTGAGCATCACCAATCCGAATCCTTCCCCGCTGACCATCCCCGCCGGTGGCGTGACCATCACCATCACGACCACCAGGGCCGGTTGTTCAGCTTCCACCAACTTCGCCGTCACCCAGGGACTGGCCACAGCCGTGACGGTGCCGGCCCATGTGACCCGGTCGCTCTCCGGCCTGGGCATCGCTCCCCTGCGTTGGCCGGTCGTCACGATGATCGAGACGCACACCAATCAAGACATCTGTGAGGGAGCCGCCCTGACCCTGCACTACTCGGCGAGGGCGACTTGATGGCACGGGGCAGGCATGCCGTGAGGCGGACAGTGCGGTCCCAGTGCACCCGGCGGCCGCGGTCCTCTGTGGTCGCCGGGCTCGTCGTCGCGGCTCGTGCTCGGTACCGGCGCCGGGGCCGCCTACGGCGCCTTCAGCTCGACCGACTCGGCCACGAGCACGGTGGGTGTCGGATCAGCGAGAACCGTGACGGTGGCCACGGCCGGCACACCGGCATCGCCGCCGCTGCCCGGCGGGACCGGCGACGTGGTCTTCAGCGTGACCAATCCGAACGACTACCCGGTATCGCTCATGAGCGTGACGCCGAACGGTGCGATCACACCCGACAGCGCCCATTCGGGCTGCACCACCACCGACGGCAACCCGGTCGTGATACTGGCCGTTCCTGCCGTCGACCTGCCGATCCCCATCGCCGGTGACGCCAGCGGACTGACCGTCCACCTGGCCGGCGCGGCCACCATGGACACCGCCGCCACCAGCAACTGCCAGGGGGCGACGTTCTCCATACCGATCGCGATCACGGTGCACACGTCATGAGAGGTGCCTCCAGGGTCGTCACCGACCGAACGGGTCCGGTCCGCCATAGACGACGGACCGGCGACAAGCCCACCGCGGTGCCCACCTGCGCGCCCGTGTGTTGCTGGCCGTCCTCGGCGCGGCCATCGGGGTCAGCGTGGCCGGCGCCGGCGCCGCCTTCGGGTACTGGCTGACCTCCTCGTCCAACCCGGCTCAGGCGGTCGCCGATGCGCTCCCCACCGGCGCAGCACCCGGTGCCGCCATCAGCGGCACGACCGCCACCATCACCATTCCCCGTCAGAGCACGTCGGGGGGATCCCGATCACCACCTACGCCGTCACCCGCCACAACGCCTACGTGAACGCGCCGTCCGGCGGGATCTCCGGCCCGTGCTCGGTGTCGGCCACCACGGTGTCGTGTACCGACACTCCCGGTGCGGGCGCCTGGACGTACAGCGACGCACCGACCTATGGGACGAACTGGCGGGGCGCGGACAGCGCCCAGAGCAACACCGTCTACCGGTCCTCCGTGGCCGGCCTCTCCCCCACCGCCGGCGTCGTGGGTCGACGGCGCAGCTCTTCGCCCAGGGCTTCCTGGCCGGTCACGGGCTCACGGTAACCGTTGGCGGGGCGCCGGTCGTGGTGACCTCCGGCGGGACGTCCGGCTCCGACGGTGCCACCACGCTGTGGTTCGTGGTCCCGACCGCGCCGGGCGGCCCCCAGACCGTGACGGTGTCCGACGGCATCCATTCGGCGAGCTCCGGGGTGCCCTGGACGCTGCGCGCCGGCCTGGCGGTGTCACCGTCGCACGGGACCTCCGGAACGCTCAGCGGCACCGGATTCGATGCGGCGGAACCGGTCAGCGCCACGTTGGCGGGAGGCTCTCTCACCCTGGACCCAACCAACCCGACGGTGCAGGCGGACGGATCGTGGACGGCCACTTTCACGACGACGGCTCCTGACGGTCCGGCCGTCATCGAGGCCACGGACGGCGGCGGGGCCGGTGCATCGACCACGTTCACCGTGGGCGCCACCCTCTCGTTCGCGACCGACCAGAGCATCACGAAGCTGCCGGCGACCATCGTCGGTGGTAGCGCTGCCGGCTTCGGCGATGCAGAACAGCTCGCCTTCCACCTCGACAGCGCCGGCGGCCCGTTGCTGGCCTCATCGCCGCCGACCGTGACCACCGATGCCGCCGGTTCGGCCTCGGACTTCAGCGTCACCGTCCCTGCGGACACCGCAGACGGGCCGCACACGGTGGTGGCCGTGGGCGCCTCCTCCGGTGTCACTGCCACCAGCGAAACCGTCTCGGTCGAGGCCGCCAGTACGTTCACCATCGCTGCGAACCAGCAGGTTTCGACGAGCGCCCTGCCGGCTCAGGTCACCGGAGGGTCGGTCGCCGACTTCGGCAGTACCGAGGGCCTCACCATCCACCTCGACACCGCCACCGGTCCGCTGCTCGGCACTACCCCATCGACCCTGACGACCGCCGGCGACGGGCAGGCGGGCGGCATCGACGCCACCATCCCGTCCGGCACCGCCGCCGGGTCCCACGTGCTGGTGGCCGTGGGTGGCACGTCGGGTCAGGTTGCCACCAGCAACACCTTCGTCGTCCAACCGGCGATCACCCACGTCCAGGACGCCGCGGCCGGAGGCACCAACGTGGCCACCGTGAGCCCCACCCTGTCGAGCCCGCCCACATCGGGCGACACGCTGGTACTGGTGGTCGCCGACGACGGCGTCGACGGCGCCAGGGTGGTGAGCGTCTCCGGGGGCGGGGTGGCGGCGTGGACCGATGTCACCTCGGTGATCGGATCGGCTGCCGCGGACCCGGGTGCAGCCGAGATCTGGTACGGCCCAGTCACCTGCGGGCCGTGCGGTGCTGGCGACCGCACCGTGTCGGTCACCATGAGCCAACCCACCGGCATCCAACTGGCCAATGTCTCGGAGTGGGCCGGCATCTCGGCCGCCAACCCGGTCGATGCCACCACCGGCGGCTCCGGCTCGGGGTCGGCGTTCGCAGCCGGTCCGACCCCGGTCGGGGGTTCGCTGCTCGAGCCGGGTGAGCTCGTCGTCAGCGCCGCCTGGGTGCAGCCCGGAGACGCGCTCACCGCCAGCCAGGATGCAGCCACCGGCTTCACCCTCCTCGATCAGGCGGCCGGTGACCAGACGGCGGTGCGCGGCGCCGGTGCCTACCTGATCGATCCCTCCAGCGCGCCGGTTCGGCCGACTGGCAAGGTTCGATCGTCGGCGACTACGCCACCGCCATCGCATCGTTCGTGCCCTGACGTCCGCCCCGTCCTTTCGCGCAGGGGCGACAGCCTCTAGGCATTGAACTGGTGAGCGCCACGCAGGGAAGCGCGGGCTCTCCAGGTCTCATTTGGATCTGGTGGCCGCCCTTGCTCGCAATGGTTGCCTGACCGGTACGGCACTTACGGGCGTGCGGACATGTCGTCGCCCGTTTGTGCCTCGGTGGCAGTCCAGCTCGCCAACAGCTTCAGAGCATCCTCGCTCGTCGAACCCGGTTGTGTTGTGTAAACGACGAGCCTCAGATCACCATCGGTCGAGACATCGAAGACCTCGTAGGTGAGTTCGATGTCCCCCACTGCCGGGTGCCGCACACGTTTGGTACCCGTGAAGTGCTGTCGGACGTTGTGAGCGGCCCAACGGGTCCGGAACTCTTCACTCTGGGTGGACAGCTCTCCGACGAGGTCGGACAGCGCCCTGTTGTGGGGATCTTGTCCGGCTTGCGTGCGCAGGATGGCAACGGTGTCGTCGGCGGCCTTCGACCAGTCCCGGTAGAAGGCCGTGGCACGTGGGTCGAGGAATACGAACCGGGCGTTGTTCACCGGTCGCCGTGGTGACGAGATGAACATCTCGGAGAAGAGGGCGCGGGCAAGAGTGTTCGCTGCCACCATGTCACCCCGTCCGTTGTTGATGACTGCAGGAGCGGTGGTGATGGCATCGAGGGTCGCCCGGAGGCTCTGGCGCACGGACTCGGCCTGAGCCCGTTTCCGTGGCAATGGCCTCGTGGCAGCAGCCCGGGCGAGGTCGTGAAGGTGAGACGCTTCCGCTTCGTCCAGCTCAAGGGCGCGACAGAGGGACTCGAGCACCTCTTCAGACACGCCAGCCAGGTTCCCGCGTTCCAGCCGGGAGTAGTACTCGACGCTCATCCCGGCAAGCGAGGCCACCTCGGTGCGGCGCAGTCCAGGCACCCGTCGGTTCCTCCCGGCCGGAAGTCCCGCCTGCCGGGGAGTGATCTTCGCTCGGCGGGACGTGAGGAACTCCCTGACATCGTTGCGGAACTCAGGCGTGTCCACGACCGTCACCGTACCGGGTGCCCCGCATTGTTGAGGTGCCTTGCCAGTACACCTTTCATCAGGGACTTCTCCGAGCGATCTCGGGGGTGTTCGATGGGATGCACCACATCGACGACGAGTTTGGAGTCAGCAGTGAAGCACATCTCTCTGGGGAGACTCGACGTCTCCCGCATCGGCCTCGGCGCCATGACCATGGCCGGTATCTACACCTCAGGCGGAGGTCTCGACGATGACGAGTCGATCCGCACCATCCACCGAGCACTCGAACTCGGCGTCACCCACATCGACACCGCCGAGGTCTATGGCCCTTTCCACAGCGAGGAGCTAGTGGGTCGGGCCATCAAGGGTCGACGGGACGAGGTCGTGGTGGCCACGAAGTTCGGCGTCCTCTCCCATTCCGGCCGGAAAGCCGGCGTCCCTGACAGCAGTCGAAAGAGCGTCCGCATCGCCGTCGAGGGCTCGCTCCAACGCCTTGGGACCGAACACATCGATCTCTACTATCAACATCGGGTGGACCCGAGTACCCCGATTGAGGAAACCGTCGGCGTTCTCGCTGAGCTGGTCGCCGAGGGCAAAGTCCGCTTCATCGGTCTGTCCGAGGCTGGCCCGGACACGATCCGACGAGCACATGCCGTGCACCCGGTCACCGCGCTGCAGACCGAGTACTCCTTGTGGACCAGGGATCCGGAGGACCGGCTGCTCCCGCTACTGCGCCAGCTCGGCATCGGCTTCGTGCCCTATTCGCCCCTGGGCCACGGTTTCCTCACCGGCCAGATTCGCACTGTGGACGACATCCCTGACGACGACTGGCGCAAGACCAACCCACGATTCGTTGGCGAGAATTTCGAGCGCAATCTCCGGATCGTCGACGAGGTCAAGGCGGTCGCCGCCGAGGCCGGAGCCACCCCTGCGCAGATCGCACTGGCCTGGCTCCTTGCTCAGGGGGACGACATTGCCCCCATACCAGGCACCCGGCGGGTGGCACGCGTCGAGGAGAATACGTCGGCCGACGGTGTCGAGCTCAGTACCGAGCAGATTGACCGGTTGAACAGTCTCACTCCCGCCGCCGGCGACCGGCACGACGAGGCGAACATGGCCAGAATCGAAAGCTGAGATTCTGCCCGTCGGCGGCGGATGATCTTGCGGGTTTCGGCCAAACTGCTACCTGTGGTGAACTTCCTCCTGACCGTGACCTTCGCATGCGGTGTCCTCATAGCTGTCGCCCATGTCATGAATCAGCGATTCGTCGCCCCCGTCTACGACGTCCTGGCGAATCTCACGGCCTTCGGATGTGCCGTAGGGGCCTCCGTACTGCTCGGTCACCCGGTTCCCGCGATCCTGTCCGGCGTAGCCATCGTGTGCTGGCTAGTTCTCGCACGGCGAACGGTCCTCGATCGCCGCGAGCGACGTGGGGAGGAACCATGCTGACTCAGGACGAGTGACCCGGCGACTCGTCGACGCTGACAGGCTGGGAGGTGGCGCTACCGAAAAGACTCGACCCACGTCGGGGGTGCCACATTCCGCCGGTCGGGGGATACCCAGGATTCGACCGACCCTCGCATCTGGGGCGAGTGGAACTTGCCGAGCCAATCCGAGCGGCCAGGCTTCGATTGCCACCGGTCGCCTTGAGCGACCTTACGTCGTCGCTGATGTCCTGCCGAGTGGAAGCGACTTGGATGCGAGTAGCACGATGCATGTCACGAGAACCCAGATCCCTGCCGGCAACGGGCCGGTGAAAGCAGGCAGTGACAGGACGCCGAGCACGATGCCCAACCACCCCAGCCACTTGGCCATCGCTCCGCTCTTGATAATGGCGATGCTCGTAGCGAAAAGGAACAATCCCTCACCAACCCCGGTGAGGATAAAGTTCAGGTCCTGTTGCACGACGTTGAGTCCCTGCAAGGTCCCTGGGCTGACGTGGTTGACGGCATCTGCCATCACAAACTTCATCCCACCGCCCACTGCGCCGGCGGCGCCGAAGACGATGGCTCCGGCAAAGCCGAGGGTCGACAAGCGCGCGTCCGCTCCAGCGTCGATCAGCCAGTTTCGCAGGTACCAAAAGAACACCAGTCCCACGATGACCGCGAGCTCCAGCGCGTAACCGCTCAGATAGTTGGCGCCCTTGTGCTGGTTGTAATAGCTAAACACTTTGGCGGCACTCGCCGTGCTGTCCGGTGCCGAAGAGACCAACGCGACTGCCACGATGACGAGCACGACGAACAGCAGACCGCAAAGCCCGACCCACCGCCTGAGGTTTGCTTCCATGGATCCACCCTCCAAGTTGCCAATGAAACAACCCACGTTACGACGTCGGTGTCGTCGATGCCCCCCCGAGTGGCGTAGTTCCCGGGGTCCACCCCTTTGAGGTGGCCACCGGGTGATCTTCGGTTGGTCCGACAAGCACCACCAAGGAGACCCCCGGTGCCTATTGGAGCGCTGATTTGGTAGCCCTGTCCCCAAACGTCGGCTCGTGGGCGGTGGCGGCGTTACGCCCTCATCCCCACTGGCCGGGCTTGTAGTCACCTGCCGGCTGACGGGTGATGACGTTGAGGCGGTTGTAGAGGTTGATGAGAGCGATGAGGCACACCAGTGCGCCAAGCTGGTCGTCGTCATAGTGCTTGGCCGCATTGGCCCAGGCTTCGTCGTTGACGCCGCCGCCGTCGGCAACTTGGGTTCCCTGCTCGGTGAGATCGAGAGCAGCCCGCTCGGCTTCGGTAAAGACGGTCGCGTCTCGCCATGCCGCCACCAGGTTGATTCGCACAGAGCTTTCCCCGCGATGCTCGGCATCCTTGGTGTGCATGTCCAGGCAGCCGGCGCAGCCGTTGATCTGGCTGGCTCGGATCTTGATCAGCTCTTGGGTCGCGTCTGGCAAAGTCGAGCCGGTAATGACCGCGCCTGCTGAGTTGATGTGCTTAGTAAATTCCCTGGCAACTGCATTGCTGTAGAAGTCCAGTCGAGCATCCATCATGATCTCCTTTGGGATTCGAGGTTTCCACCTCCCTGACCCTAGGGGTCGTCAAAATGTGCCAGGTCGGTCTGATTGACGACGGCGGCTCAGTTCCAGGTGCCTGCCGGCACTGCCACCGATCGCCGCCTGGGGGTCCGTGTCACGGAGTCGACGACGATCACCTTGATGGTATGATCATTGGTATGACCACTTCAAAGATCGCCGTGAGTCTTCCAGCCGGACTCGTAGAACAAGCGCAACGTGCAGTGGCCGAGGGGCGCTCTTCTAGCGTGAGCGCGTACGTCGCACGAGCGCTTGAGGAACAGACGAAGCTCGACGACCTAGCCTCGCTGCTCGAGGAGATGCTGGCCGAGTCGGGTGGTCCGCTCACGGCCGCGGAACGGAAGGCTGCGGACCGGGCCCTCGGGCGGTGACCGTCGTCCTCGACACGGGTGCACTGATCGGATTCGAGCGGAACGATCGACAGATTGTCGCGATAATCGTCCGAGCACTTGAGCATCACGACCCGCTCCTCGTTCCGGCAGGAGTGGTCGCCCAAACGTGGAGAGATGGCAGCCGTCAGGCAAGGCTGGCCCGGCTTCTCGGATCTCCGCTGTGCGAGGTGCTCCCTCTTGACGACCGACAAGCCCGAGCCGCGGGGCAGATCTGCGGGCTGTCCCACACGAGCGACATCGTTGACGCTTCCGTGGCAGTTGCCGCACGCAACCGGGGGGCGAGAATCCTCACGTCCGATCCGGACGACCTTCGCCGTCTCGATCGCCACATCGACGTTGTTGCCATCTGAGTCCCGAGCATTCTGCGCCTTGACCGTTCCGCAGCCTGCCCCATAACCGGATGGGTTTGGCGCTACAGGAGCGATTCCAGCCTGGCTGCCATCTCTCGATAGCGGTTCACGGGGATCAGGTGGACGCCATCGAATGCCTCTGACTCGTAAATCGCCTTGATGTGATCGCAGGCAAGGTCCACGCCCGATCCGCGATCTCGGTCGAGCTGACCGATGATCGCCTCGGGGACCGCCAACTGGGGTACTTCCGCCGACAGCTTGCGAGCCATCGAGGAACTTGGGAGCACCATCACTCCCGCGTAGATCGGACCGTCGAACTCGACCGAGGTGCGCCAGCGGAGCAAGTCCTCGATTGAGTAGGTCACCTGGGTGAGGAGAAAGTCAGCACCCTGCTTCCACGCCGGAATCGGTCGCAGGCCGGTCGCTGCGCCGATCCGGAGTGCATCGGTCATCCCTGTTCGCTTCGCGAAGGCCCGGGCCTCGGTGATCATCGTTCTGACCGTGAGGTCGTCCGAACGAGCGCCTGTCTCTGGTCGGTCGCCGTAGACGAACAGGAATTCGTTCACTCCGTAGGCGGCTGCGGTGAGCAGATCTCTCTGGAAGCCGAGGACATTCCGGTCACGGGCATTGATGCAGGCGATCGAGCGGCCACCCATGAGCCGTACCTCATGCGCCACGGCGATGCTCGACACCGTCGCGCGGCCGATGTGGTTGTCGGGGATCAAGAAGGCGCTGGCGACCTCACTCAGAACACCGATCTGATGACGCACATGCGTCACGTCTGGGCGGGTGGCAGGCTCGACCTCGCAGACGATCTCGAACTTCCGCGTCACCATCCCCTAACGATACGTCGGGTACCTCAGGGGGTGCCTCGGAGCGCCGGGTCGGAGGGGCATCTTGCCCGGCACAAGATGGCTCGACCACTCACGTTCGCGAGCAGTCGACGGCGCTGAGTTCCGGGAGTGGTGCCAGAGAGCAGAGGCAGCTCTCCCCCAAACGCGCAGATCTGGTCAACAGGACGCACGATCCACGCGTTGGCAACTTCGAGGCGGAACGCGCACTGACCTCACCCGAACATTGGGATTGGTTTCAGGCGTCGACCGTGGTGCTACGACGACCCCGCGGGAAGGTCACCCGTCGTGGATATGTCGAAGCCGGTGATGGTCAGGGTGTCGCCGGGGGCCGCTGTCTGCGAGGTCTGGAGCGACGGTATGGCGTAGGCAGCGTTGGCGGGCGCCGTCGCGGTGGCGGTGGCCAAGACAGTGGCGGCTCCCTGCGTGGGGAGAATGCTGACGACCGGACCGGCAGAGGTCCCCAACCACACCCCGTTCGACGTCTGCCACGCCAGGGCGGCCTCCACCTGGTTCAACACCTGGTTCGTCGAATTGGCCGCCAGGGTCGCGGTAACGGTGTATGACTGGCCGGGGATGACCGCCGCGCCGGTGCTGACCGTCGGCGGGTAGATCCAAAATGGGCCCCCACCGGCAGCGGTGGCCTCCGTCCCTCCGGTCGGGCCGGACGACAGGGTCGGGACGGTTCCGTAGGCGTCATTTACCGTCAGGCTGGTGACATTCGCCTCCTGCACCGCACTCGAGTCGATCAGGTTGGTACCGGCCATGACGGCGGAGTGCGATGCCCAGAGGGCCAGCGCTGCGGTCTGGACGGCCTGCGACGGCGTGTCAGGGCAGTTGGAGGACGCAGGATTCGAGAAGGAGAAGCCGTCGCTGTGGCACTCGGGCGTCCCGGCAATCACCGGCAACTCATCCCAGGGCGAGTCACCGACGACGCTGCCGTCGGCCTCGATGGCCGACAGCCAGGTCGACAGGGCGACGTTGGCACCCGTCCAGTCGTACTCGCCGACGTACAGGTACTTGCCATTGGCTGCGGCTTCGGCGGCGTCGGAGCTGAGTTGTCCGACCGTCTCATAGTTGCCGTAGTAGTGGGCGTCGATCCAGTCGACGTACTTTGACGTCAGCCCGTTGGCATTCGCCACTCCGAGGCCACTGGCAACGGATCCATCGATGAACAGGGCGTGAGGAGCGAGGCCCTTGACGTACCTGGCAATCGTGTCGGTCCATCCTGCGCAGCCGGAGCATCCCTGCGAAGCCGCACTGTCGAACAGCTCATTGCCCGATTCGAACGCCAACACGGCCGGGTCATCGGCGATCTCGACACCGGTGTAGGGGTTGACGTGTGTCAGAAGATGAGTGATGTACGACTCGAAGTAACCGACGATCGTCGGGTTCGAGTAAAACTGCTGTTCGGCCGTCTTCTCGGTGCCGTTGTTCCCTGTCGTCGAGGAGAGGTTGGAGAGCGTGTCGGTCACCCCGGGCACGCCGTTTTGGTAGGCCCAGTGCACGAAGTTCCAGTGACCACCTTGGGCGTATCGCCACTCGTCGGTCAGGGGGATGATCACTTTCAACCCCAGCGACGATGCCACCTCCAGCGTGTAGTCGATGGAGCCGAACGCCGCCGAATTCCAGACACCGTACGAGGGTTCCAGTGAGTCGGGCTGTCCCGTGGAGACACCGAGCGTCTGCGAGCGGACAACCGTGAACCCGGCCGCCTTTGCCTGCTCCAAGCCGTCGAGGATGGCAGCATGGGTCGGGTAGGTGCCGGTGTTCTCGTCCCAGCCGAGCCAATTCTCGTTGACGGCGGAGAATCGAGCAGGCGACGAAAGACTCGTGCCCGTAGCGATTACCTTCCCCGCACTGGTCGCGTGCGCAGCCACCCCGGTCGTGGCCGGGATTTGGATGCCGACGAACACGAGGCCGAGGAGTACGACGAGGCCGAGGCCGATGTTTCTGAGAGCTGGCATTGGGTGCGCTCGATTCCTGGGCTTCCATGGCAAACGGCAATGTCGGACAGGAACTTCAGCTTCGATCGATCATCAGCGCCCGTGAGCTGATCATGTCGCGTCCGCGGCCTCGGCCTCCTCTCGGGAGGAACCGGGTACCGATACAGCAGAATTTCTCAACCGCACGGGCGCTTCCCACGCAGACGGTAACAGCACGGTGTGCGCGAACGTGGGACCCGAGTCAGAGATCTCGCCGCCGGATGACGACGCCCGGTTCCCTACGGCGATGCGCCTCGCCATGCCACATCACGTCGTGGCACTTCATCGTTGTCATCATCCACGGCTCGCCCGGTGCCGACCGGCGCAGGACGCTCCTCACCCGACAGCGTAGAGGAACATGTCGGAGCCGCCGGATCCACGGTGGGTGGTCCGATGTCTTCACAGGTTCGACTTGAGCTGCCGAAATGAGCCGAAATGCCGGCACACCGACGTTCGAGCACTGCACATCGGCGAGCGACCGGCCCCCGAGGCCCGATCTCCACCATCGGGCCCGAATTCGGAGGTCTCCCAGGCCACCTGAGGCGTGCCCGGATGCCGAAATTGCACGCAATCGGTAGAGATTGCTGTGACCCTCCGGAAGCCCGTTGGTATAGTTACAGAAGTGCAAGCCCATGGCCAGAGCCCGGTGGAGGCGGAGGCGGTCGGTCGGTTCGACGCTGAAAAGATGGACGGCCGAGACGCCGTCGTCGGCTTCCGCGAGAGCGTCGAAGATCGTCATGGGTCATCCACGACGACGGATCTGGGTGAGTGGCAACGATCCGAGACCTACCGCAGCCCGGGCGGTGTTCGACTCGATGGTCGAGGAAACTGGTGGGCGGAACTTCGCGAGGATTTCGCCCGGTACCGAGCCCATTACGACGGCAGGATCATCAAGCCGCTCCTGCTCGAACAGGGTCTCTGGGCGCTCGCCCAGTACCGGCTGGCATCGGGGATCTACCGCAGTCGGTCGTCGGCACTCGTCAAGGCGCCGGCGCTGCTCGTCATGACGCTCCTCCACAAGATCGTCGAGATGACGACCGGTCTGAGCCTTCCCTATCGTGCGGATATCGGCCCGGGGATGTACATCGGCCATTTCGGACCGACCATCATCCATGCCGACGCCAAGATCGGCGCCGGTTGCAATCTGTCGCAGGGTGTGACGATCGGCATCTCCGGGCGCAATGAGCGTCGGGGGGTGCCCGTTCTCGGACGTCGGGTGTTTGTCGGCGCCAACGCAGTGATCTGTGGACGGATCACCGTCGGTGACGATGTCGCGGTGGCGGCCAACTCCTTGGTGATACGCGATGTCGAGGCCCATACGACGGTGATGGGTTCCCCCGCACGGATGGTGGACCGTCAGGGCAGCATCGGTATGGGTCTGCATCATCGACCCGATCTCCGGCCAGCGTCGCCGTCTTGAGGCGCTCGGCGCCGTCGCTGACCGGTGGCGATCCGGCCCGATTCGCGGCCGAGGGGTGGGCCAACGGACCGGAGATCCCCGCCAGCGACCAGGGTCCGGTCGGTGACAACCGGTCGGATTGCTGCGTGAAGTGTGGTCATCTCCGCACCGCCCATCGGCACCTGCGCCGCGGCAGTGACTGTGCGTTGTGCGACTGCGTCGTCTTCAGGCGCTCGGTCAGCCAGTGGCTGCGCGAGATAGGTTCCCGTCGATTCCGTCGGTGACGACAGTCGGTGCATCGTCGGTTCCAGAAAAGACGTCCAGAAGGCTCCGCGTGCTGTGCTCCCAGCAGTGCGGGTCCTCGTACCGCTGTCCGGTCAGGTCCGCCTACGTCGAGCAAGGCCGCCCGGAGGTCGTCGATATCGGCGGGGCGGACGAACCGGGTGCCCCGGTACTCGGAGGCGGCTTCGCGTAGACCTCCGACGTCGCTCACCACCACCGGCAGTCCGAAGCTCATCGCCAGGTGGAGAGGTCCACTGCTCGACGATCGCAGATAGGGCAGCACGACGGCGTCGGCCGCGGCGAAGTACTCGGCCACCTCATCGTCGTGAACGTAGCGGTTGACGAACGTGATCCGATCTCGGTGCGGATTGATGCGATGCGCTCTGCGGGCAGACTCCCATCCTTCCCACGTCTCCCCCACGATGACGAGCCGAAACCGTTCGGCATCTTCGGGCGAGAGCAAGCCGAATGCCTCTACGAGGTGCTCGAGACCCTTGTACGGCCGGATGGTCCCGAAGTACAGCACCGTGCAGATCCCGTCGGCATCCTCGTGGCGGGGACTGCCTCACGCCCGCCCCGGAGATGGTCATACGGGCCATGGGGCACGACGACGGCGTCCGACAGCCCGAAATGGGATCGCACGGCGTGCTGGTCGAATTCGGAGTGCACCACATAGGCCGTGCTCAGTCGCAGGAGCGGCCTCATCAGGAACTTGACATAGATGCGAGCCAGCGAGCGCGACGCCTCGGCGGTGTCGAGGACCTCGTGGAACTCGATGATGACACGGGCCCCGAGGAGCCGACTGACGAGTGCGAGCAACAGGTAGGAGTGCAGAACGGTCCCACTCCACCATTGGAACAGCACGACGTCGGGACGGCGGCGGTGGAGGAACCCCACGGCTCGAAACATGCTGGGCAACCAGAAATAGTCCACCCCGTCGAAGACGTCGACATCGTCCCGATAGCGAAGATTCATCAGATCGGCACCGACGCGCTCCGCACCGGGGTAGAGGCGTCGGGGAAGCAGCCGCCGCATCAGTATCGCCGACACCTGGTGTTCCTCGGCGAAGGCGTTGGCCAACCGACAGCTGTAGACACTGATGCCGCTGACGAACCGCCATCCGGACCCGACAACACAGATTCGCTGCCGTCCCCCAGGCAGTCCTGGGGGACCTGGGGGCGCTGCCGGCCCGCCGGCCGGGCGGCGCCATCGAGAGGGTCGCCGCCGGTTCCGTTCGGAGCCGACCGCCGGTGATGTCCGACCAGTGCTCACGATCCCTCCACATGCAGCTGCGCGTATCGACGTGACGCGTTGCCCCGGGCCAACCGTGACGAGCTGTAGTTGGAGGTCGTGGCCGGCGGGGACGGAGGCACGAAGGAGCAGGGGCTGGCTGGCCGAGACCCTGACGGGGCCGGCGAGCACGGTCCCGTCGGACCCCGGACCCTTCGACGATCTCCAACGGTCCGGTGGAGGTGCCGCTGGAGGCCTCGACCGTGACCGTCGCCGGTGCCCTGGATTGCACGATAGAACTGCAGCGGCGGGACCTGTTCGTGCTGATGGGCTGCGTTCAGCGGACATGGCAAGGGCCAGGGCCGCGACGATCAACGAGGCCGCGTACCAGGGCGTCTCCGGGCGCATTCGGGGACGGAGCCTCAACTGCCCCGGCCTCCACACCGCGGGCCCGGCTCCGACGAGCGCGATCGCACCGAGCACGCCGAGCGCCACCGCCCAACCCGGTCGGCTGATGCCTCCGGGCGCGAGATCGAGCACCAGTCCGGTGAGGGCGAGTGAGACCAGGATCGACCCGCTCACGATGAGGAGCCGGACGGGGCCGTTCTCACCCCACCGGCGGGCGATCGGTTCGAACACGGCGACACACGCGGCAATGGTCAGGGGTGCCCGCACCTCCGGCCCGGCTCCGGCGGCGACAGATATCGCCGCCACCGCCACCACGAACAGCCGGGCGCACAACCACCAGACGTCGCTCATGCCTCGGCTGTGCGCACGTCGCTTCCGGTGATCGGGGCCGGACACCCTGACGAGGTCAGCGGTGACCATCGAGGTTCCTGACGTCGTAGATGACGATCGACCCGTTGTCGTAGACCCGCTGCACCCCTGGCACCGAGTTCAGTTTCGTCAGCGCAGCCCTGGACACCGGCCTCGTGCGAGCCTGGTCGTACTCCCCGCTCTCGTAGTACAACCCCACCCGCGGGAGCCCGTCGGCGTCGCGAAGGTCGACGATGACGAATTCGATCCCTGATTCGGCAATGAGGGCACGGTCCTGGGCCGTGAACGTGGGTGCCAGGAGCACTTGCGACGCGTTGACATCGTCGGCCACGTGGGTGACCGTGTACACCCCGCCGACCGCACTCGCGAGGAGGCCGCCCACCCGGTCGGCCAGCACCCGGGTCTGCGGGGGAAGGTGTTCGTTCTCCCAGTTGGCCGCAGCCAGGTTGTAGGCGTCGACGCTGCGACTGTCAGCGGAGACCAGATACGGCCCCGGCACCTGTTCCCACTGCGACCCCGACCCGAGTATGACCTGGCCGATGAAGACGAGCACGGTGAGGCCGACCACCAGGGTCGACCGCCACCCTCGGATCCAGCGCCGTTTGGCGAAGAGCCAGATGGCGACGACGAAGCTGACGCCGAGGAACACGAATCCCGAGGCCCGGTCGGTCACCTCCGAGGTGACCGAGGTGAAGTGGCCGCCGGGGATCAGGGGGTACAGGCAGGCGATGAGGAAGAGCACGACCGCGAGGGAGGACCGGGGGGGCCGGCGGTGGCGGAGGATAGAGACGACCGATACACCCAGGACGACCAGGACGGTGATCTCCGAGGCCACTGCGGCCACCACTTCCCACGTCGGTGCGTGGTAGCCACTCGAGTCGGTGAAGAGCTTGTGGGTCGTGCCCCCGAGGAAGCTCCGCACCGCGTCGATGGAGGTCGCACCTATCTGGACCAGGTACGAGAGCGCCGGGTTCCCGGGTCGGAGGATCCACGCGCCGACGAAGCACACGGAAGCCAACGCGGTCCACCGCAACCGGCGCCCGAGCTGGCTGCCGGGTTGCAGCCAGGCCTCCACGGCTGCCCAACAGATCAGGGCCGCAGCCAGGAGGATCGCCACGAGATGGTGGGTGATGGTGGTGGCGGCCAGTGCTGCCATCGGCGGTCCCAGCTGGCGGGCGAGCCCTCGCGTGTCGTCGGCGCGTGGACGGAGCAGGAGCCAGATGGTGAGCAGCGCCAACGGCAGCGCCAGTGTCTGGTAGGAGAACTGGGAGTTGAAGAAGAGGTACTGCTCGTTGCAGCAGTACAGGAGCGTGACCACGCAGGCGAATCGCTGCGATCGTGTGATGGTGCTGATGATGAGGAGGATCGAAAGCGTCAGCACCAGCCGCGCCAGTATGAGGACGATATCCGCCGCCACCCGGTTGTTGACTCCGAGAAGCTGGTGCACGCCGTCGGTCACCAGCTCGAGGCCCGGGTACGCGGACGAGACCGGCAACTGGGAGTTGACCGCGAAGAGGTGCCCCGTGCGCTGGATGAGGCCGAGCGTGCCCTGGTGGACCAGCTCGTCGTGGAACACGAAGAGGTTCGGAAACAGCACGAAGCGACTGAACTGCAACGCCAGCGTGGTGGCCACCGTCAGCACCAGTCTCTGGGAGCGCGACGTGACCGGCCTGAGGATCAGGGCGGCGGGCGGCGCCACGATCAACACCAGTCCCACCCAGTAGAAGGCCACGACGGCGGCCGGCGTCCACGACCACGCCTGCGCTGCTGCCACTCCTTGACCGAGCAGCCCGAGCGACATCACGAACGCCGTGGGTCCGACCAGACCGGTTCTCGTCGCGGTGGCCCGACGAGGTACCGGTTCGACGGGGACGAGGGCGGTCGTGGCGACCGCCTCTTGAAGCTCGCTGAGCTCGATGGGCCGCAGCTCGATGGGCCGAAGTTCGGGGACGGCCCGAGGCAGCAGACCCGGGACGTTGCGGGGCAGCAGGCCCGGGACGGACCGGGGCAGCAGGCCCGGGACATTTCGGGGCCGCAGTCCGGGGACGGTTCGGGGAGCGGGCGGGCCCGGGACGGCCCGGGGGGCGTCCGGCTCCAGGTCGGTGACGGCCGTCACGTGGGCGTCCCCGGTCCGAACTGCGCTCGGCGGGCTCGGACCAGCGCCACCGCGAAGCCCACCGATTCGAGCGCCAGGACCCCGACCCAGGCGACGCACAGCCCCACCACGCCGTACCAATAGGCACCGAGCAGGCTCGCGGCCAGTTCGAGCGCACCGGTCAGCGCGACCACCCAGGCCGCCCGTCCCGTCCGACGTTGCACCCGCCTCATCGCGATGTAGTGATCCTTGAGCACCAGGGGGACACCGGCCAACACCAGGATCCTCAGCATGGTGACCCCGTGCGTCGCGTACCCACTTCCGAATGCGCTGAGTACGAAATGGGCCAGCGGGTAGAGGACGGCGACGGCGGCCAAGCTACAGGCGATGCCGAAGGGGATGGTGAGCCGAATGCGGGAGAGGAGCTGGCGTTCGTCGCCGGTGGTGCTGGCGAAGAGCCCGATGGCTATGGCGAACGGCACCGCGAAGACGAAGCTCGCCACCAGTATCGCCGTCGAGAAGTAGCCGTTGGCGACGGTCGACACGACGAGCGCCACGATCGGGGGCAGGAGCATGAGCGGCGTCTGGAGGCCGAGGTTCAAGGCGTGATGACTGGCCGCCGCCCGACCGAGGCCCCGGACGCTTTGCAGGTCGACCAGCCGGCGGCTGGCCTGATAGCGCCAACCGCCGCGGGTCCGGGCGACGACCCACAACATCGAGATGATCGCCCCGATCATCCACGACAGGTAGATCACCATGCCATTGCGTGGTGCGAGGGCAGCCAGCACGACGAGGGCGGCGATCTTCAGCACGCTGGCGATGACGTTGCGCTCGAGCTGGAGGGTACCGGTACCCAGCGCCAGCACCGCCTGATCCAGCACGAGTGCAACCCCCGTCACCGTCACCCCGGCCGCAAAGATGACGATGTCGATCGTCGGGGACGAGATCGGCGACAGGTTGTGCAAGGGAATGAAGCGAACGCCGAGTGCGAAGGCCGCGCCGAGTGCGGTGCTGGCAACGGCCACGATCGCCAGAGAGGTCCGCACGACCAACCGGCGATGGTGCTGCGGAATGTGGGGCAGGCGGTCGATGAGGAGTGTCCCGAGTCCGAGCATTCCGACATTTCCGAGCAGTTGCATGGCGGCGATGGCAGCGCCGGCTAACCCGACGGCGGCGATCGGGTAATGGCGAGCTGCGAACGTCCAGTACACGAACCCGAGGGCTGCCGTCGCCGCCTGTGTTCCCGTCAGGGTGGCGGTGATGGCCGCAATGCGCTCGAAGCCACCCAGGCGTCGCGTCAGGCCCGGGAGCAACCTCGCGGGCCCGTGCGCGTCCGGCCCGGCGGGTACGGGGTGGAGCGGCGCCCGCGTGCCCGGTGCCTGAAGATCGTCGGCCGCAGCGGCATCGTCCGGTGCCAGCGGGTCCAGGGCCGCAACCACTCCGGGCGGTTTCCCATCCACTTCGAACTGTCGTTCACGGCGTGCGCCTTCGTTGAACATCGCTCAGCCCGGCGTCCCGACGTGAGCGGGAGCCGATTCCGGTAACGTGTGCGGCGCCGTCCGCCGTAGTCGGGGGGCAGCACAACGACTCGTAGAGGTCGTCGTAGGCCGCGACCATCCGGCCGATCCCGTAGTGGGAGATCAGGTCGGCCGGTGGCACGTGGCGAGGAAGGAGGGACAGGCGGTCGATCGCCTCCCTCAGGCTCGGCTCGCTGCCTTCGGCGTTGATCATCCAGGACGGACAGCGGTCATCGTGCTCCAACGGCGGACACTGCACGAACACCGAGGGAATCCCGTTACCGAGGCTTTCGAGGATGGCCATGCCGAACGTCTCGTCGCGCGATGGACTGGCGAAGACGTCGAACGCGCTCGAGAATGCGTCCGACGTCGGGCTGCGGACCGAGGAGGTGCACCCTGTCGGCGATGCCCAGCTCCTCGGCGAGCTCCTCGAGCCGGGCACGCTCCGGTCCCTTGCCGATGATGACCAGGTGGCCATCACGCTCGCGGAGCAGGGATGCCGCCGCCGCCAGCAGAACGTCGAATCGCTTGACGGGCTCCAGGCGACCCACGGCTCCGATGACGATCGCCTCCGCCGGGAGGTGCTGTTCCGACCGCACCGCATGCCGGGCGCCAGGATCGAAGGCGACGGCTTCAAAGTCGATGGCGTTGTCGATGACGGTCATGCCCGCCGCCGGGACGCCCCACTGGCGCAGTCTCCGCCAGGTGGTTGCCGAGACGGCGACGGTGTGGCTGGTCAGGCTCGCGAGACCGAGGTACACGAGGCGTAGCCACCCGGAAGTGCGCCGACCCTCGATGGCGTTGTCCATCAGCGAGTGCTCCGTCGACACCACGATCGGCACGCGTGCCAACCTGGCGGCCAGCACACCGAACAGCTGCCCGCTCAAGAGGTGGACGTTGACGACGTCAGGTGCTGTTCGACGCAGCACACGGGCGAGTCGGACTACGGCAGTGAGCTTGGCGAGCCCGTCGCATGCCGATGACCTTGACATCTCCACCTGCCGTCGTGATCGCATCCGACACCAGTCCACCTTCGTAGAGACACACGACGCTGACGTGGTGACGGGAGTGGCGGCACAGATACTCGACATGGCGTTCGGCACCGCCCGGTCCGAGGGTGGTTATGACGTGGACGACCCGGAGCGGACCTGTCGGACTCGGGATGTCCGACTCGCTGTCCCGCCGACGGTTGTGCTTGGCTCTGCGCCCCATCGATGCCGATCAGCTGGCGGCAGACGCCACGAGAGGCCGCGGTGGCGCGTCCCTCCCACCGATCGCTCGCTGTACGACCGATCGGTAGAGCATTGCCAGGGCTTCGGCGGCCGCGTCCCAGGTCGGCAGTGTGCGCGGGCGGGGTCGGACGCAGCACCATCGCCGCCCTCAGGGCGTTGGCGGCCAGCTGCGGGGGACAGCCGGGCGTGATCCCGTTGACCAAGCCGTCGGCGACGAGGTCGCCCACCCCGGCCGTGTCGTACCCGACGACGGGGACGCCGAGAGCCACCGCCTCCATGACCGCTACCGGGTGCGCCTCGTAGTCCGAAAAGGCCGCCACTACCGCCGCTTCGGACAGCGCCGTCGCCATCGCTTGCCCGGTCCCCGGGGGGCACAAGACGGATGGAGACTGACTGCTCGCACCCCCAGCCGTGACGCCAGCGCCCGCAGCTGACCCTCGTACGGACCCGCCCCCAGGATTTGGACGTGTGCCTCCGGAGAGGCCTGTCGGACATAGGGCAAGGCCTCGATGACCCGGTGGTGCCCTTTGTAGCGCTCAAGACGCCCGCACGAGACGATCCGGCCCTGCACCGGCTCCAAGGTCCGAGAGCCCGGGCAGGGTCCCTCCGTTGGGGACGACCATGATCTGATGCGACTCGAATCCCGGTCGCCTTGGCGAACAACCTTTGCTCGAAGGGGCTCACGGCGATCAGCTGGGCGGCGCCGCGCAAGCAGCGGTCCCAAGGCCCGCCACTGCGTGCTCCGGGCCGCGGCGCGGAGGGACGAGGAGCTTCCGCCCGTGTGACACGTCACGACGTACGGCACTCCGGCCCGACGGGCTGCGAGCATGGCCACGACGGGGACAAGGGTATGGACGCCCTGGACATGCACGACGTCCCAGTTGCTTCGGGTGATCACCGGAGCCAAACCGGGCGCCAGGTAGTAGTCGCGCGTCCTTCGGCCACGCCCGCCGACGGATCACGGGAAACCCTCGGTCACGTCGATGGCGGGATGGGTCCCTGCCCGATCCGTGGCGGCGACGGCCACCCTGCATGTCGGGCATGGCGCTCAGCCGGGTGGCCACCTCGTGCACGTGTGTCTCGATGCCTCCCAGATCCGGAAGGTAGCGAGGTGCGACCTGCAGCACACGAATCCTCTCCGCGCCCGACATCGCCGGAGGGCTCGTGGTCGCTAGTCAGCGCCACCACCCGCTTCGACCAGCAATGGGCGGGTTTCCCGGCTGTACTCCCGGTCACGGGATCCGTTGACCGCCGGCTCCGTCCGCCCACTCCTTGCCGTCACGAGGTCCCGTGCGTGACGCAGGCTCCCCTGAACGGGCGACCGGTGCCGATCCAATCGTTCAACGGCGATGGTGCGCAGTACCCGCAACCCGTCCTTGGTGGCATTCAGGTTGCTCGTGCCGTTGATGCGACGGGACTCGAACGATGCCACCTCCTCGACGCGCAACCCGGCGATATGCGCTCGGATATTCATAAGGGTCTCGATCTCGAAACCGTCGCCCCAACGGTAGACATCGGCTTCCCCGGGGCGCCCCGGATCGAGTTCGAATGCGGGCAACACCTCGCGCCAGAACGCGTTATACCCGTAGCAGAGGTCGCTATAGGAACTGCGATAGGTGAGGTTGGTCAGGCCGTTGAGCACCCGATTGCCCGCTGTCCTCAGCCACGTGATGTCGTTCGATCCTCCCCCGGCGCAGAAGCGGGTGCCTTTCGCATAGTCACTGCCGTTGACGAGGGACTCGACGAAAAACGGGATCTCGCCCGGATCCATCGAGCCATCCGCGTCGAGCATCACGATGATGTTGCTCGACGCCGCCGCAAACCCGCAGGCAAGCGCATTGCCCTTTCCCCGGCGGGTCTGCTCGATGATCCGAACGTCCGGCCACAGCGTCCGAGCGACCGTGCACCGTCTCATCCTTGGAGCGTCCGTCGACCAGGATCATCTCGGCGATCCCCGCCGGCATGTGACGAGCCAGCCACCCCAGGTTCTTCGCCTCGTTCAGCGTGGGAATGACGACGCTTACGCTTGGGCCATTCCGATCGAGGTTCAGTCGCCGGGCGGGCACCAATCGCTTCAATGGATCACATCCACCCGGATCGGACTGGCTGGAACGCCTCTCGAGAGGTCCCAGTTCCGAATCTCGTCGTCGGCGCTCACGGCTGATGCAGCGCTAGACGCTTGTCCCGCATTGCCCCTTCCCTCTCTCTCAGTCCGAGCTAGACTCTTCACGAAATCCTGCATTTTGCGCCGCCTCGTTTGTTACATATTCGAAGAATAAACGGACATTCATTTCGAAGGTGTGGTCACCCGCCTCCGCATCCCGGCTTCCACAGACCGGCCAACCAAGTCGTCACTCGCTCAGGATACGGGCGCCGGGGCAACTTCCTGGACGCATTCCGAACCACTCGCTTGGATGGGACGAATCCAAGTAAGTTGCACCTTTAGATAGCAATTGCTTGAGTTGCCCTCGGGATTTTGGTACTAGTGAAAACGGTAAACAAGCAACGTTGCACCCGAATGTCGGATTTGTCAACTGCACGTAAACAGACCCTAAGCAGGTCGCGAATTCTCCTTCTTCGTAGTCGTGCACGTGCGTACAGTGGCAGCTCGGGCGGGCGAAGGGTACGTGGCGGCGGAGACCCCGACGGGTTGGCCTCCTCCGTCGTGCCGGTCGAAACCGGAGCCATGGCGATGGGCGTCGGCAACAGGGACGGGGAACCCACGGCCAGCAGCCCGATCGACGCCGGCTCGGCGCCGGTGGCGCCCGGGCGGATGCCGATCTCGCAGCCCGGGGCACGCTCCGTCCCATCCCCCCGTCGGGCCGCGTTTCGCCGGAAGAGAACGGTGTCGCCCGGCGGGCCACGTCCTGCTCGGGGCCCACCCCGCCCTTTGTGAACAGCCTGAGAACGGGGGCGGCCCATGTGGTGGGGGAACATCGACGCGACTACGCTGTGGTTGCAGTTCAGTAGCAACCAACGCGGGATGACGAAGTGGCTCGGGGTCCGTCACGAGGGACGGACCCCCACTGAAAGTGGCGGGCGCGCATGGCGAAGATCGGCACCATCGCTGTTCTCGGGGACAGCTCCTCCACGGGCTTCGGCACGGACGGAGGTTCCTACGGCGCCCTCGTCGGCGAGGCGCTCGGCGCCGGCCGGGTGGAGAACCTGGCCAGGTTCAGCCGCACCACGAAGCTCATGCTCGAGGAGGATGTGGCCGCGGTGGCGGCACTCCGACCCGATCTCGTCATCGTCCAGGCCGGCATGGGCGACTCCTTCCCCCACCCCGGGGAGTGGGTGCAGCGCACACTCGAGCGGTTCGCCCCGCCGACGTGGCACGGCGTCGAGGGTCTCGAACGCCGGGCGTACTTCACCGGCACGCGCCGGCAGCGGGCCCGCCAGTGGGTGACCGCCACGGCGAAGACCACCATCAAGCGGGTACTCATCGGGCTGACCGGCGGCTTCACCCGGTCCACCCCCGAGGAGTACGAGGAGTGCCTCGATCTGCTGCTCACCGAGCTCGAGGACATTGCCCCCACCGTGCTCTCCATCGGCATGTTCGACATCGACCAGCGCATGTTCCCGAAACAGCACGTGATGAACCTGCCCTTCAGGGAGCGGCGGTTCGCCGTGCTGTCCACCCATCCGCGGGTGATCCCGGTCGAAATCAGCCAACGGCTGCAGCAGTGGGACCACTACCACCCCGATCACGCCCACTGGAACACCGAAGGTCACGCCGCCGTCGCTGACGAGATCGTCTCGGCGCTGCGGGCGGCGAACGCCCGAGCGGACGCCTCCGCGCCGGTAGCCGGGCGCCGCACCTCCGGCACCGGCACGGAGGAGGACGCCCTGGCCGGCTGACGCCGGGTGGCGCGGCCCCGTGTGGCTAGGCGCGGGCGGCTGCCGCCTGCCGGATGTCGATGACGTTCTCGACGTCCCCGGACTCGAAGCCCAGAGGTTCGACCCCGGTGGCCGCGGGCTGCACCGCCAGAACGGCGGTCAGCAACTCCGCCATGGCCGCGAAGTCCGCCTCGGTGGTCGGGAGCCCCCCCTCCGGCGTCTCGGCCGGCGGGGTCGGCGACGAGACGGACGCCACCACGTCCAGGGACACCGAGCCCACGCCCACCGACGCCGTCGTCGAGGTCGGTGCGATGACGCCGTCCGGCCCGAGGAGCTCGACCACGGTGTCCCCGGCCACCGCCGGCGAGGGTGCCGCCGAGTTGCTCGAACGGTCGTCGGAGCTACCGGTGTGGGTGACGGACGCCCCCGACTGCACCGTCAGGGCCCTGGCGATGGCGGCCAGCGCCGAATCCAGCGCGTCCGGTGTCGGGACCGGCTCCAAGATGTCGGGCATGAGCGGCGGCACGTAGAACAGCGGCTCGGGGACATCGGGCACATCGCCGAAGGGGGCCACCCTCCCCTCGACGTGGATGTGGTCGCTGGCGTGCCGGCTGCCGCCGACCGGCGTCCGTTCCGGCCTCGTCACGACCAGGGCGGTTCCCGGGTGCACCACGGCCAAGGGTGCGCGCGCACCGGGAGCCGACGGAACGAGCCCGAGGCGCTGTCTGCGGACCGCGAATTCGGCCTCGTCCAGGCGACGCGGCAACGGCGAGGGCACCAGCGCCGTTCGCCGCGGCACCGTCCTGACCGGTCGGGCGGGCAACGATCCGCGGCCGGTGAACGGCGGTGGCGGGAGCAGCGGCTCGGTCGCACGCGGCGGGGCCAGGGCGGCCCGGGCGGAGAGGGACGGTGCGTCCGCCCGTGGCAGCGACGGCGTGTGCAGCTCCGCCAGCCTCCGCTCGGCCTCCATGGCCCGGGCCCGCATCGACGCCAGATGCCGCCGCTGGCTCTCGACGTACCCGTCGACCTCGCTGCGGGCGTAGCCGCGGAAGGTCACCGCGAACTTCGGCATGCTGGCCGGTTCGAGGAGCTCTCGACTGCCGTGCACCGCGAGCTCGCGGCGTGCGGCGAGATGGTCCGACAAACTCGGCACCTGCAGTTCGCTCGAGACCGTTGCCTCAATGATCGGTTCAATGCTCAAAGGTGCTCACCTCCATCTGCTCCACTCTGTGGCGGTATGCCACTTCCATAACCCGGCAGCCACCAGGGCGGCGGTCCGAGGTGCCCGGGGGTCACCTTGTAGACCGACACCCACGAGCTGCCGCTCCCGAACCGGGCGACCTCTTGGGCGTGCCGCAGCGCGTCGACCGTGGACGGAAGGGTTGCCGCCGCCGACAGCACGTTCGTGCGGACGACCGGCGTGACGATGACGTAGTCCATCTGACGCCACCCGCCGGGGAAGCGGGCCTGCACCTGGGGGTCCTGGTCCAGTTCCCACATCCAGACGACGTTGCTGGTCCGGTAGCCGTCGTCGACCAGGTCGATCCACACGTCGTCGTCGACGAGCATGGTGGCCGACCGGGGGACGTGGGTCGTGACCCACGCCTCGGCCTGGCGGTAGGTGGCCGTCGAGTCGGTCGTCATCGCCGCCCGGTCGGCGCGGGCCCACTGCGGCAGGGCGACCACCCCGACCAGCACGACGAAACCGGCCACCGCGATCCGGTGCCCCCACGTGACGGAGGAGGAGGTCCACGTGGAGACGGAGTGCCGGGCCCCTCGTTCCGGGTGGACGTTCTCGTCGCGGCGGGGTTCCGTCGCGTTCCACCGCCACAGGGAGTTGGTCACGCCGGCGACGACGATGGCCGCGAACGGGAGTGCCCCCGTGATGAAGGTCGCCGGGAGATATCCGGTCCGCAGCAGCGACAGCAGGAAGATGGCCAGGGCGGCGCCGATCGGTCGCAGCTGCCTGATGAAGAACGCCGCCGGCAACAGGACCGCGCCCAGCCCGAGCAGCCACGGATCGAGCCGGAGCCAGCCGACCACAATCTGGTTGGCGCTGGTCCCCGCGCTGAACACGCTGCCGCTCCCGGCCCGGCCGTAGAGCTGCCACTTCACGGCGCCGATGAGGCTGACATGGGCGCCGCCGGCGAAGAGCTCACCCTTGAGGGCGGCGTAGAGGGGATAGAAGGCCAGCGTCGCCAGGCAGACCACCGCGCACACGGTCAGGCACATGCGGCGGGTGGGCCCGACGGCACGCTGCCAGACCAGCCACAGGAGCGGCAGCCCCATCAGCAGGTAGGTCTCCTTGGACAGCGTCCCGGCCGCCAGGCACAGGCCGCTCGCCGCGAACGCCCACAGCCGGCGCCGGGGGGAGAGCGCCAGGGCGAAGGCGGCCAGAATCCAGGGGAGCCCGATGGTGTCCAGCATCACCATGCGCATGTTCTGCACGGACAGCGGGCTCAGCCCGAAGAGCAGCACGGCGCCGGTGGCGAAGCCGCGAGTGCAGCCCAGGCGACGGGCGATCACGTAGACCAGGGCCGCGGACACCAGGGTGTAGAGGAGCATGTCGGCCCGTCCCGAGGCCACGGCGACCACCCCCGGCCGGAAGGCGCGGGTGACCCAGGTCCACAGCGACAGCTGGATCCACCCGAACGGCGGGTGGTCGTACCAGTAGGTGTAGGGCGCGGGACCGTGGTGGGCGCCGAGCCCGGTCTGCGACGGCCCACGCCCTCGCCATGTAGGTGCCCTCGTCCTCGTTGCTGAACGAGGGCCACACCGACATCCCCACCCCGTGCACGATCCCCACCACGGTCAGGGCGGCGCCCGGGAGCGCCAGGTCCGCCAGTCGCCGCCGGGGGGACGCCGGCGGCCGGAGCCGGCGGCGGCGCTCGACCGCCGGCTCGGTGACGTCGACCAGGTCGGGCTCGGTGAACGGAAGGGAGGCGGCAGGCTCGGCGGTCGTGACCATCTAGGACTCCCCCACCACCGAGAGCTTCGGCTCGCGGTGAAGGCCGCTGTGCTCCGTCTTCTCCCATCCCCCGCGACCCTTGAACTCCCGCCAGGCGGCCCTCAGCCCGGCGAAGGCCAGCACCGCCATGTAGGGGATGGTGGTCAGGCGCCAGCATGACGTAGTCGCGCAGGCCGGCGCGGAGGTGGAAGGTGCGCGACAGCTCGAAGAGGCCCACGAGCTCGGTGACGACCACGCAGCACATCATCACGACGGGCGCGAAGGCGACGAGCGTCAGCAGCAGGGGCATGGTCCCCACGGCCAGCAGCACGATCGACGCCGGCAGCAGCAGGCCGGCGGACGCCTGGATGAGCGGAAAGGCGAGCACGTACCGGGCCAGGAGCCGCTGACGGCGGGTCGGCAGCGATCTCCACTGCCGCTTTCTGAGCACCTGGATGTACCCCTGGTCCCAGCGCGTCCGCTGCCGGGTGAACGCCCTGAGGGTCTCGGGGGTCTCCTCCCGGGTACAGGTCTGCGGATCGAACCACACGGCCACCTTGGCGCCGGTGGCGCTGAGGCGGATGCCGATCTCGCAGTCCTCGGCCAGGCACGCCCCGTCCCATCCCCCCGACTCGAGCAGCGAGTCGCGCCGGAAGAAGACGGTGTTGCCCCCGAGCGGTGCGAATCCCTGGCGGGCGTGGGCGTGCAGCCGGCTCCGGAACCAGAACATGTACTCGAGGCAGTTGCGGACGGCGAACCACGAGCTCCGCAGGGTGACCAGCTGCACGCCCCCCTGGACCACCTGGGCACCGGTCTGTTCGAGGACGGCGTCCGCCTGGCGGAGGAGGTCGAGGCTCACCTCGTCCTCGGCGTCGAACACGCCCACGATCTCGCCCTGACTGGCGGCCAGGCCCGTGTTGAGGGCACGCGGCTTGCTCTTCGGGACGGAATCGTCGACAACGACCCGGACGATGCCCGGCCACCGGGCGGCCACCTCCTCGGCCACCTCCCGGGTGGCGGGATCGTCGTCGCCGACGATGGCGATCACCTCGAACCACGGGTGGTCGAGCCCGGCCAACCGCTCGAGTGTCGGTCCGAGCACCGCCGACTCGTGGCGCGCCGGCACCAGGAGCGAGAAGGTGAAGCACGGTTCGTGGGGCTCCCACGCCCGGTTGCCGCCGGTCCGGCGATGTTCGGCCGGAGTGGTCCACGCATGCAGCATCCACACCCACGTCGACAGGGCGATGCAGAAAAGCGCCGTGGCCGCCACTCCAAATAGGGCATCACTGAACAAGACCAAGAGCACCTCGTGCCGCCGAATCGAGGAAGAGCCTGTGGGCGTGTGTCGACGGTACAAAGCGCGATCGTGAAGTGTCAACCGGGAAATTTCGTCTGCGGTCCGTGGCGCGACGCGTACCACGCAAGTGTGATTTACCCGTGTCTGCAATTACCGCGCTCGTCGGCGGCGTTGGCGCGGCGCGCGCCGTCGCACCTCGGGCCGACGGGTCGCGCCCGTCCGAATGTGACAGCTTCGCGACGACGGCACCGGACAGTCGCCGTCCACTCCCCCGTCGGCGGTGCCGTCATCGACCGGGTCGCTCAGCCGCGCGCGCTGGACTGACGAATTGGCAGCACCTTGCCGCCGCCGGCCGAGGCGATGTCCTCGGCGCCGTCGAGCAACGCCTGGTACACCCGGCCCTGGGCGGCGGCCAGATCGTCCCAGTTCAGGCCGGTGACGCGGGCAGGTCCGGCGGCCCCCAGCCGGCGGCGCATGTCCTCGTCCCGGCACAGGGAACGCAGGGCCACGGCGAAGGCGTCCACGTCGAACGCGGCCGTCCGGGCGCCGACCCCCTCGTCGACCAGTGCCCGAAGGCACGGAATGTCGAAGGCCACCACCGGCGTCCCCACCGCCAGCGCCTCGGCCGCCACCATTCCGAACGTCTCGTAGCGGCTCGGCATGACGACGAGGTCGGCGCCGGCCAGCCAATCGAAGCGGTCGCTCGGCCGGGATCCGACCGACGAACCGGACCCGGTCGCCGATGCCCAGCCGCTCGGCCATGCGCTCGAGCGCCTGGCGATCGGGGCCGTCGCCGCCGAGGACGAGATCCTGTTCGATCTCGGCGGCGACCATGGCGAACGCCTCGAGCAGCAGGTCGAGGCCCTTCTGCGCGATCTCCAGCCGACCGAGGTAGGCGATGCCCGATCGGGGGCCGTCGTAGGCGGCGAAGGCGCCTTCGTCGAGCCCGTTGGCGATCGACGGTGACCTCGGCCCGGGGATTGCGCTCGCGACAGCGTGCGGCCGAGCTCGTCGGAGACGGCGATCATCCGGCGGTGCGACCGCACGCCGAGACGCTCGACCCACGAGAACGGCAGGTGGTACTGCGCGCTCTTCTCCTTGGCGAACAGCCACTGCACGACGCCGACGACGGGCCGGGAGGTCATCCACGGGACGGCCACGGAGGAGAACGGCGCGCCGAAATCCTCGACGACCAGATCGGACTGGTACCGCAGCAGGGCCCAGGGAAGGAAGGCGAAGTAGGCCAGCCGCTCGGCGAAGTCCCCGCCGGGGACCCCGGTACGCCGACGTGCACGTAGCGGACGCCGTCCTCGGTGCGCGGTCCGGCACCCCCGGTAACGGGCGCAGACGACGGTGATGTCGAACGTGCCCGCCAGCCGTGCGGTTGATCTCATGGGTACGGACCGATCCCCCGCCGGCCCCGGGTCGCCGGGGGTCCTCGTAGCCGAGGTGGAGGACCCGGGGCCGCGCCGGGCCGGCCTGCCTCACCGGCGGCGGGCATGGCGAGCAGACCCCGCAGGCAGAAGACCACCCCGCACCCGACCGCCCACAGCGACCACGCCACCAGGTGGCCGCGGAGGAGCAGCAGCGGCAGGCACGCCGACCGCCACCATGGCGCTCGGGCCCACCAGTCCCGTCAGGCCGCCCGGCCACGTGCGACGTGTCCCTGAGGAGGGCGGACGCCACCAGCGCGCCCCCGATGGTCACGGCCACGGCCAGACCGTGATCCCGAGAGCGCAGACCGGTGACGTCGAGGGCCGGCGCAGCCCACCACTCCCAGGGCCAGCAGCGACGTCGTGCGCCGGAAGATCCCGGCCGCCTGGAAGTAGGTGGTGGTCAGGTTGACGACGCCCATGGCCAGGCCGGCGAACGCCGACCACGGCAGGATGGCGCCGACGTCGCCGTAGCGCGCCGGAAACAGCATCCCGACCACCAGCGACGGAAGGGTGGCCGTGATCAGCGTCAGGGGCACGCAGACCCTCACGTACAGGGACAGGCTCTCGCCGGATCACGACCGCGGACGGGTGACCCCGGCGATCATCTTCGGGAAGACGACGATGGAGATGGCCGCCCCGATGAAGACCGGCACCCGACCGAGGATGTTGGCGGCCTGGTAGGTGGCCAGGGCCGGGTGCGGCACCGAGGACGAGGCTGCCGATGACCACGTCCATGCTGGCCAGCACGGCCACCCCGGCCTGGATGGCCATCAGACCCTGGCGTGCTGGCCCACAGGCTGCGCCCGGCCAGGCCGCCCACGACCAGCTGATGTCGGGAGCCATCACCACCAGGCCGACCCCGGCGACCACAGCCGGCGCCGAGGGCGAACCCGGCGATGGCCCCGCTGGCGCCCGCGCCCAGGGCCACCAGGCCGATCCGGCAGCCGATCTTGACGACGACCTCGGCCATCCTAGCATGGCAGATGAGCCGGAAGCGCTGCTGGCCCTGGAAGTACCCGGCCGACGGTGGCGGCCACGAAGATCAGGACCACCGAGCAGAAGGCGGCCGCCAGCACGGCGTTGCTGCTGGCGTAGTGGACGACGATCAGGCACGTGGCCAGGCCGGCCGCCGCGCCCTGGAGCACGGTGGCGAACAGGCAGAAGGTGACGGCGGCCCGGCGGCGCGGCGGTCGCTCCCGGGACCGGAGCACCTCCTGGGCCAGCACCCACGGCAGGGCCGCCCCGGCGATGGTCCCGCAGATGAGCAGGAGCGCCGAGATCGAGCCGACCTCGGCGAACTCGCGCGTCGGCAGCAGCCAGAGGAGGATGAGGGTGTAGGCGTAGTTGAGCACCGAGACGACGCCGGTGGCCGACACCACCACGGCCTCGTCCCCGACCCGGCCGGCGTGCCCGGTTCGAGCCGCTCCGTGCCCGGGCGCGCCGCTGCCGGAGCCAGTGGCGCTGTGCCGATGAGGCTGGTCACGGCGCGGCGCCCGGTGATCGGCCGCACGTCGTAGACGCGCAGGCTTCCGTCGGAGGGCCCGTTGGCCTCGAAGACCAGATGGCCCTCGGTGCTCGATGCTGCTCAGGAACGACGGCTGGCGATGCCGTAGCCCTGCTGGACCAGGCCAGGTTCGACGACGACGTAGTCGACGTGGTGGGCCTTCAGCTCGGCGATCGTGCTCCACTGACCGATGACGCCCCTGGCAGCAGGAACTGGGAGACGTCGTCGGTGGCGGCCACCACCGCCGTCGGGGCCACGTGCACGGCCTCCCAGCTCACCAGGCGGCGGTACTCGTCGTCGCGGCCGGTGTGGACATTGACCCACACGACGTGTTGAAGACGAGGGCGAGGCCGAGCAGCAGCGCGCCGGCGAGCCCGCCACGGCCGGCGACCGGTGCCCCACCGGTCCGGCCAGCCACAGGCAGAGGCTGATGGCGGCCGGCAGGAGCAGGATGTAGTACATCTGCTCCTCGATCGTCCCGAAGAGGGTGGCGTAGGCCAGGTAGGCGGCGGCCGACACCGTCCAGAGGGACGATCAGCACGCGTGACCCGGTTCCGGGAGCTCGCGGTCGGAACTGCTCCGGTTCCACGGCTCAAGCCGCCAGAGCAGCCCGACGGCGGCCAGCACCCCGAACGGCCAGGATGAGGTAGGTCACGGCGAACATCGGGCCGTCGGCGAACACCCGCGACAGAAGCGACACGTGGGTCTCGGGGCGTTGAACCCGCTGATCTGGTGGGCGCCGACCAGGCGCAACACCCCGCCGACCTGCGTTCCCACCAGACGCCGAAGCCGTTGACGAATCCCATCGGCGACGACGGCAGATGCCGTAGCCGAGCGAGTGCCAGCCCCAGCACGGCAGGGCCTCGCGCCGGTCGACGCACCCAGCCGGTGGCCACCAGTCCGGCCAGGGCCAGAACGACCACCAGGCCGAAGGTCTCCTTGGTGCAGAGCACGGTGGCGCCGGCCAGCCCGGCGGCCCAGAGCCAGTGCCGGCGGCTGGACACCGAGCGAGTGGCGTCGGTCGGCCGACCGCCACGCAGAGGAACATCGTCACCGCCGCCAGCTGGGCCGGCGCCTCGAGCATGACCCGGCTGTCGTAGCTGATGGCCAGGGGGTCGATGGCGAGCAGCAGCGCCGGCGACGGCCGCCAGGCGCCGGCCGCCGGCCCGCTCGACCAGCAGGAAGGTCAGCACGCAGGTGGCGGCGCCGAGCACCGCGGCGACGTGTCGGAGGGCGAAGAGGACCGTCTCGGTGCCGCCGTGGAGCCCGAAGACCATGATGACGAGGGCGTAGAGGCCGAAGCCGCCGGTGGATGGAGGGCGAACGGCTGGCCGTAGAGCATGACGCCGTGCCCATGGGCGACGTTGATGGCGATGTTGGTGTAGGTGACCTCGTCGATGAAGATGTCGTACGCCGAGGACAGCGCCGTCAGGCGGGCCACCACCGCCACCACGCCGATGGCCACCATCCAGAAGTCCGGCTGGTCAGGCAACGCCGGAGCAGGCCGGGCGGCTCGATGCTGGGGACCGCCACCGGCACCAGGGCGCCGGGTGCCGGTACGGGCAACAGGTCCGGCAGCAGGTCGGGCACGGTTGCCGGTCCCCGGAAGGCCAACGCCGGAATGGGTTGCGGCAGCGTGGGGACCGACATGGGCTTCAGCAGCACCGCCGGCGCCAGCGCCGGCGGCAGGTCCAGTGCCTGGATGGGTGGCGGGAAGGACGGCAGCTTCGCCGGCTCGGGCACCACGAACGCCGGGATGGGTGGATAGAGCTCGGGCACGGCGACCGGCTCGGGCGCGGGAGGGTCTCGACCGAGTCGAGGCTGGTGGCCATCAACCGGCCTGCGAGTCAGGGTGGAGCTCTTCGGGCCTGGCCAGTACCGGGGTCGCCGCGACGGCGGCCGGGGAGGCCGAGACAGCCGGCGACACGAGGTCGATCGGTCGGGCCACCGACACCCTGACCCGCTCGTCGATGACGACGGCGGCCGTGAGCCCGACCCGGTGGAGGGCCACCTTGGCCGTGTCGGTGTCGGTGTTCCGCAGCAGGACCACCAGGTCGGCGTCGCCCATCATGCACTCGTCGGTGTCGCGGAACTCGAGGGGCCGGCCGAACGGCAGCAGGTCGGCCGGCACCCGCACGACGGTGGCCAGGTCCGTCGACGTCCGCCGGTTGCTGGGCAGCTTGCCCAGGCGTCCCTCTTCGGCCAGCAGCACGGCCAGCACCTGGTCGGCCATCCGGTCCCAGGTGAAGCGGGCGGCCCACTGGCGGGCCCGGGCACCCATCGCCTCGGCGGCCGTCTCGTCGGCCAGCACCCGCAGGGCGTCGGCGACGGCCGTACCGAGCTCGTCCTCCTCGGCGATGAGCCAGCCCGTCTCGCCGTCGCGGATGGAATCGCGGCAGGCCGGGCCGCCGGTAGGCCAGCACCGGGACCCCGAGGGCGTTGGCCTCCACGACGGAGAGGCCCCACCCCTCCCCCTTCGAGGCGTTCACCGACATCCAGGCGGAGCGCATGAGCCGGTCCCGCTCGGCGGAGGCGACGGGCCCGTGGACATGCACGTGATCGGCGAGGCCGAGCCGCCGGACCAGCTCCACCAGGGCGCCTCGTTCGAGGCCGTCCCCGACCAGGTGGAGCTCGAGCTCGGGGAAACTCCTCCAGGAGGGCGGGGACCGCCTCGACGATCGACGAGGTGCACTTGTGGGGGACGAGGCGCCCCACGCACACGATGCGCGGGTGCTCGGACCGGGACCGGCGTCCGGGCAGCGGGAGATGTACCGACTCGGCGCCGGGGGTGACGACCACGATGTCACCCTTCAGGCCCAGGTGGCGGCGGGCACCCTCCCGGGTGGACGGCGAGACCGCCATGACGGTCCGATCGCCGTAGACGAGGCGGGTCCCGCTCCGCTCGAGCCATCTCCCTACCCCCGCCACCATCGGCGAGAAGTACAGCGAGAACTGGTCCTGGTGCACGTGGTGGAGCAGCATCAGCACCGGCGTGTCCCGCCTGACCGCCAGCGGGGTGAAGAACGGGATCCCGTTCTGGGAGTCGACGACACCGCTGATCCGGTGCCGGTGGAACAGGAGCCACAGCAGCGTCCACGGGTACACAGTGAAGCGGCCACCCTGACGGACGACCCGGTAGCCGTCGACGTGCTCGCGGCGGCTCTCCCCCTTGACGGCCGCCGTCAACAGGACGACATCGTGGCCCCGCTCGGCGAAGCCTTTGGCCAGCCGTTCGCACACCACCTCGGCGCCCCCGGCGTCGGGATGGGTCTGGTCGCGCCAGTTGGCGATGACCAGCAGCCGTCGTTGGCGGCGGCGTCCGGCCATCAGCGCCACCCGGCCGGATGGCGCTCGCGGGCCATCGAGCGACGGACCTCCTGCAGTTCGCGGAAGGACCGCAGGCCGTCGAGCAGGGGCCGGAAGGACGACTGGGGCATGTCGCTCCACTCGATGGGGAGCTCGATCATGCGGTGGTGGTGGCGCCGTGCCTGGGCCAGGACCTCGACGTCGAAGGCGAACCCCGTCAACGTGCTCGAGGTGAACAGGTCCTTCGCCACCTTGGAGTGGAACAGCTTGAACCCGCACTGGGTGTCGGTGATCGGTCCGCACAGGTCGGCCGCCATCCGTCGGAAGGCGAAGCTGCCCAGGCGGCGGAGGTGGCCCTGGGGGACCGAGTAGCCGGCGCCGGTGCAGCGGCGCGACCCGATGACCACCTCCCATCCGGACCGGAGGAGGTCGATGCCCGAGGCGACCGTCGACGGGGGTGTCGACAGATCGGCGTCGCAGTACCCCACGAAGGGTGCCCTCGACTGCTGGACGCCGGCCCGCACGGCGGCTCCCTTGCCGCGGGTGCGGCAGCTGATCATCTCGACCGGAAGGTGCTCGCCCCAGTCACCGGCGACGACCTCGGCGGTGGCGTCGATGCAGCCGTTGTCCACCACCAGCACGCGGACGTCCAGGTCCGAGTCGTCGACCTTCTGGCTGATGGCGTCCAGCGTGGCGCCGATGCGATGCTCCTCGTTGAGGACGGGGATGATGAGGTCCAGCTCGACGTCCCTGGGCCGTGGCCGCCCGAACCTGCGCCGCTCCTCTAGCTGTTGCATCGGCATTCGACTCGTTCCGTCAGTCCCCCTGCCAGCAAACTGTTCGGGATGGCCTTCTGCCGCGCACCGACTGGAGGTGAGCTCCGAACCCGCTCCTCGGACTCCAGCCCCCCGTGGACCGGCATTCCACCCTCCGGGAGCCGATGACAAACATGCTCCACGTTGAGTGACAACGTCTTCACGTGCCGGCGCGGGCCCAACCCGGACGGCACAGGCCGCTTCCCATGCTCCAGCCAATTGCTCTTTAGAAGGGTCACCGGCCGCCTCCACCGGTCCCAGTGACAATCTCGTGCTCCACGGCTGCCAATCCACGGTCGACTCGAACGGGATCGTGCCCCTTCCAGGGACGAGGCTAGTGAATCCCTGAGCAGGATCAACCCCGAGAATTGGGCGCCACCGGCCCCGTGAATTGGACGGTTCAACCCTGGTCTTGGTGCGGGTCGCGGGCGACTGGCGGTGTCACACAAACGTCACGCGGGACCGGCGGCCGGCGCCGGCCGGTTGCGCCCCGGACCGCGCCAACGGTCATCCGGTCGGCGCGCGCCGCAGTCCACGGCCTGTGGAAGGGCGTCGACGCCGAACGACGCGAATCCTTCACGGGACGTGGTCGGCGGCGCCCCGCTCAGGCTGGCCCGAAGGCGTAGATGCCGCCGTCGGCGGCCACCAGGGAGTACCCGCCGTCGGCCCGGTCGGCGGCCATGCCCGTGATGGGTGCGGCGAGTGGTATGCCGGCTGTCGATCCGTCGAAGCCGGCGTCGCCGAAGGCGAAGATGCCGCCGTCGGAGGAGACCAGCCAGTAGCCGCGGCCGTCGGCCGTGGGCGCCATGCCGTTCATGGGCGCGTTGAGAGTGAGCGCTCCGGTACTGCCCAGGTAGGGTGCGCCGAAGGCGAAGATGCCGCCGTCGGCGGCCACCTCCCAGTAACCGCCGGTCGAGGGATCGGCGGCGATGCCCACGACGGCGCTGTTCAGGGGCTGCTCCCCCCATCGACCCGTGGAAGGCGGCGTCGCCGAAGCTGAAGATGCCGCCGTCCGTCGCCACCAGCCAGTAGCCCTTGCCGTCGGAGGTAGGCGCCAGGTCGACCACCGGGGCGTTCAGTCGGAGGTTGCCGGTCGAGCCGTAGAAGCCGGCATCGCCGAAGCTGAAGATGCCGCCGTCGCCGGCCACCAGCCAGTAGCCCTTGCCGTCGGGCGTGGCCACGATGTGATTGATGGGCTGACTGAGCACCTGGCCGGCCATGGAGCCGTAGAAGGCGGCGTCGCCGAACGTCTCCACTCCCCCGCCGGCGTTGGCGATCCACGAGCCCCGGCCGTCCGGCGTGGTGGCGATGCCGACGACCGGCTCCGAGAGGGCGGCGGGCTGGCCGCTGGCCAGCACGACCAGGGTCAGGTCGGCCTGGGCGGCGTCACCCTTGTGGTCGGTCACCCGGACGGTGAAGGAGGACGTGGCCGCGGCCGAGGGGGTGCCGGTGACGGCCCCCGTCGTCGGGTCGAGGCTGAGACCGGCCGGGAGCGCGCCGGAAGTGACCGACCACGTGAACGGTGCGCCCCCGCCCGAGGCGGCGAGCGACGCCGCATACGGTTGGCGCTGGACGGCCGGATCCAATGAGGCGGTGGTCACCGTGAGTGACGGCGTCTCCGGGCCGGTCGCCGCCACCCAGGCCGCACCCAACTGGGCCAGGGTCGGCCCGCCCGGGTCCTTGCCGGCGGCGGCCGCCACCAGCTGGGACTCCCCCATCCACTGCATGATGAAGAAGTGGAGCGACACCGCCCGCCGGATGCACAGCTGCATGGTGGCCAGGGTGTCGTTGCCACCGTTCTCCCCTCCCAGCTCGACGGGCGTGTCGGCGACCAGGGATGCCAGGTAGTCGGCGGGGTCCTCGAATTGGGGGTCGGCAGCACGGTCGGTGCGTCGAGGTAGGTGGTGTAGGCCACCGAGTCGGCGGCGTCGGGGAGGGCGTCCAGCAGGTCCACCCAGTCGAGGCCCTCGTTGAACTCGTCCATGGTCGGCGTGGGCTGGAGGAGGTGGGAGACCTCGGTGCTCCAGCCGCCCGGCCGCTGCCCCCATCCGGGCAGCAGGACCAGGACCTTCGTACCGAAGTCCGTCTGTAGCTGGCCGTTGAGCCAGACGCCGTAGCCGTCGAGGTTCTGGTTGTAGGTCGTGAGGAACGTACCGGCCTGCGCAGTGGTGCCCGTGCCCGGCTTCCAGCCCTGGATGGAGGTGGCCATTGACGACTGGGTGCTGGTGTCGTAGGCCCAGAAGCTGTTGGTGTGGCCGTTGTAGTCGGGGTCCGGGTAGCGCAGCTCGCCCAACGGACCACCGCCCTGGCGGATGGCGATGATCTGCCCCGGTGTGATCTGCGCGCCCAGCCAGGCGAGATAGCGTACCCTCAGCGGCCCGCACGGCACTGTCGGTCACCGCGTTGGCGACGTTGTTGCCGGACTCCTCGCTGCCGGTGAACGACGTCGCCGTACTGGTTGACGAACCGCGTGCCACCGGGGAGGGAGAACACCCAGGACGGCGGGTACTGGAGGCCCGGGTCGAGCACGACCTCGAGGCCGGCGGACCGGGCGGCCGCGATCTGGGATTTGAGCTGCTGCAGGTAGACGGTGGAGAAGCACCCCTGGGTCGGCTCGGCGCCGTTCCACAGGGCCCCGATGGTGACGGCTTCGATTCCGGCGGCCCGCTCCTGGGTGAGCATGGTGCCGGTCACCCCGAGCAGCCCGAGGATCGGGGTCGGGGCGGCG